>JBBDKM010000043.1:0-34967 GCA_040879385.1 Thermoanaerobaculia bacterium
CGACGGCCGCTCTCTCTTCCTCGGCAGCTCGAAAGACTTCTTCCCCGCGCGAGTCTACCGTCTGGACCTTACGACAGGCCGCCGGGAGCTCTGGAAGGAGTTCATGCCGGGCGACCCAACGGGCATCACCAACATCGGCCCCTCTTCGATCTCCGCGGACGGCAAAACCATCCTCTTCGGCTACGGCCACATCCTGAGCGATCTGTACGTCGCGGACGGTCTACGGTGACTCTCCCATCCGGGACCCGTCTCGGCCCCTACGAGATCCTGTCGCCCCCTCGGCGCGGACTGGATGGGGGAGGTTTATCGCTCCGGGAGCCCGGGATGATGGAAAATAAGGGCTGTTCTATGACCGCCCGGTTCCGGACGATGAACGCCATACTCGAGCAGCTCCGACTGTCGCGCACGGTCCGCAAGGCGGAGCTGGAGCGCGGCGACTGCGTGCTCGTGACGACGCAGCATTCCGTGTACTCGATTCAGGTCCTCGAGGACGCGACCTATTGCATCCGCGGCGGCTGGTTCGACCGGCAGAAGCTCTCTCCGGTGAAGGAGTCGGTCGCCGGATGCAACTGGGGCGGAAGCGCGATCAAGAATGACATCGTCGCCGCCTGCGGGCTGCACCTGGAGTTCGGCAACCGTGTGGTGACGAGCCGGATCCGCGAAGTCCTCGTCATCCGTGGCGGTGCGCGGGAGAGCCGGGGGCTGCCGGGGCTGCGTCCCATTCACAGCCCCGAGCTCTTCGTAAGCTGCTACGGACCCCGGTGCGAGACCGCCTCCGCCGGGTAGGAGTCCGGCCGGGGCTCGGCGCGCTCAGGCCGCGACGGGCCGCGCCGAACTCGCTCTTAGCGTTGTAGTCTCTCCGCAGTCTTGACGCTAACCGCCGGAACGAAGCTCGGCCCCTACGAGATCCTTGCGCCCCTTGGCGCGGGAGGGATGGGGGAGGCGTACCGTCGCCTCCGCTTGCGAGGGATCTGCGCCCTTCGGGCGCACCGGCGCCCGGCTCGCCCGGATGCGGGCTCGACCGGACGCCTGATCCCTCGCGGCGCTGCGGCTCCCGCGGCGCGAACCTCCGCCCTTCCTTCGGTCGGAAGACTCTTCGCGCCGCGAGCGGCAGTGGGAGTACCGCGTTGATGGATTGCTTTCGGGAGGTGGTCTGACGTGAGTCTCGCCGCGGGAACGAAGTTCGGTCCCTACGAGATTCTGTCGCCATTGGGCGCGGGCGGAATGGGGGAGGTGTACCGGGCGCGGGACGGGAAGCTCCATCGCGACGTCGCGATCAAGGTGCTGCCGGAGGCGGTGGCGGAGGACGCGGAGCGGCTGGCGCGATTCCAGCGGGAGGCGCAGGTTCTGGCGTCGCTGAATCATCCGCACATCGCGGGGATCTATGGACTGGAGAAGTCGGGCGAAGTCGAGGCGCTGGTGCTCGAGCTCGTCGAGGGGGAGACCCTGGCGGAGCGGATCGCCGCGGGTCCGATGCCTGTGGACGAGGCCCTGGCGATCGCACGTCAGATCGCGGACGCGCTCGAGGCCGCGCACGAGAAGGGGATCGTGCACCGGGACCTGAAGCCGGCCAACGTGAAGGTCACGCCGGAGGGAAAGGTCAAGGTGCTCGACTTCGGCCTCGCGAAGGCGCTGACGGGAGACGGGTCGTCTCCGGACCTGTCGCACTCGCCGACGCTCACGGCGCAAGCCACGCAGGCCGGCGTGGTGATCGGGACGGCGGCTTACATGTCGCCGGAGCAGGCGCGGGGCAAGTCCGTGGACAAGCGGGCGGACATCTGGGCCTTCGGCGCCGTGCTCTACGAGATGCTCGCCGGGCTCAAGGCGTTCGAGGGCGAGACGGTCTCGGACACGCTCGCCGCGGTTCTGATGCGCGACGTGGACTGGTCGGCGCTTCCGGCGGAGACGCCGGTTTCGGTCCGGCGCGTTCTGCGCCGCTGCCTTGACCGCGACATCCGGACGCGGTTCCGCGACATCGCCGACGCGCGCGTCGAAATGGACGAAGCGGCGGAGGCGGCCCCGGCGAGCGCCGCACCGGTCGTTTCCCGGCCGCGCGGTAGCCGGGCCGCCTGGGCCGTCGCCGCCCTTCTCGCGGTGGCCGGGGCCGCCGGCTGGTGGCGTGCCCTGTCGGCAGCGAAGCCCGTGGCCGCGGCCCGCACGGCCTTCGCCGTGGCGATTCCGGCGGGCGACCTCATCGCCTACGACGACACGCCAATCCTCGCGCTTTCCCGCGACGGCCGGCGCCTGGTGTATGCCGCCGAGCGAGCTGGCGTGCGGGGACTCTTTCTGCGCACGCTCGGCGAAATCGAGCCCCGTGCTCTCGAAGGAACCACGGGCGCCCGGAGCCCCTTCTTTTCGCCCGACGGCCAGTGGATCGGGTTCTTCGCCGAAGGGGGCAAGCTGAAGAAGGCGCCGGCCGCGGGCGGACCGCCGCAGTTGATCTGCGAAGGAGTGAACGCGCAGCGCGGAGCGGTCTGGGCCGACGACGACACGATCATCCTGACGGCCGACTACGCGGCCGGACTCTCCCGGGTCTCCGCCAGGGGAGGCCGGATCGAGCCGCTGACGAAGGTCGACGCCAGGAAGGGCGAGCGGACGCACCGGTGGCCCGACCTCCTACCGGGCGGCGAGAGCGTCCTCTTCACGATCGGCTCCGAGAAGAGCCCCGGCAACTACGACGACGCGAAGATCGCTCTGCTCGACCGCAAGACCGGGCGCGTCCGCATCCTGCTCGAGGGC
Organism: Thermoanaerobaculia bacterium; assembly: GCA_040879385.1. Taxonomy (GTDB): domain Bacteria; phylum Acidobacteriota; class Thermoanaerobaculia; order UBA5066; family Gp7-AA6; genus DAHUXD01. Next base: position 2,740 of record JBBDKM010000043.1, read on the forward strand.
GGAAGCATGGGGCGCTATTGCCCCCCCGGATATCTGCTCTTCGTCCGTGCGAGGTCGCTGCTCGCGGTGCCCTTCGACCTCGCGCGCCGGGAGATCGCCGGCGAGGCCTTCCCGGTGTCGGAGAAGATCGCGGGCGATCCCTCGAGCGGCATCGGCTACTTCGCGGTGGGCGGCGAGGGTTCGCTCGCCTTCGTGCCCGGCGCCGCCGCTTCGGCCGAGAGCAAGCTGGTCCTGACGGACCGCAAGGGCGCCGCCACCGAGCTGCCGCTGCCTCCGCGTCAGTACCGGTTCCCGCGCTTCTCGCCAGACGGCACGAAGATCGCCTTCTCGATCGGAAGCGGACGGGGCGCCGACGACGAAGTCTGGACGTACCAGCTCTCCAGCGGCGCTCTGACGCGCCTGACATTTTCGGGCGGCAACTTCTGTCCGATCTGGTCCGGGGACGGCGGGCGACTGGCCTACGTGTCGGCTCGCGCCACCAACGAGGGGATCTACGCGCGCAGCGTCGACGGCAGCGGGGCGGAGGAGTGGCTTTACGGCGACTTCACGGCCCGTCTGCCCTCCGACTGGTCGCGCGACGGCAAGACGCTGCTCTTCACGCACCCCTCAAACCAGGTGTGGGTCGCGGAGTTGAAGAGCGTCGGGACTCCGTCGGCGCCGCCGGGAAACGACTCTCACGTGCTCGAGCCGAGCGCGTACGGGGGCGTCTTTTCTCCGGACGACCGCTGGGTTGCCTACGCGGCGGCCATCGCCGGCGCCGTGGCCGAGATCTTCGTCCAGGCGGCCGACGGGTCGGCCTCCAAGTGGCAGATCACCACCGACCAGGGGGGTCAGCCGGTCTGGGCGGGAAAGGAAATCTTCTTCATTCACGCTGCCTCGCAGGTCCGCGTGATGGAGGTCCAGACGCAGCCGGTATTCAAGGCAGGCAAGCCGGAGACGCTTTTCGAAGGCCAGTTCGAGCTGCGCACGGCGCCGCTCCGCAACTACGACGTCACAAGCGACGGAAAGCGGTTCGTCTTCGTCAGGGGCGGTTCGGATCTCGGAGCCCGGGAAGTGGACGTCGTGCTCCACTGGGGACAGGAACTTGGAGGTCGAAACAAATGACGCTCGCGGCGGGAACCAAGCTCGGGCCTTACGAGATCCTGGCGCCGATCGGGGCGGGCGGGATGGGCGAGGTCTACAAGGCGCGGGACGCGCGCCTGGAGCGAACCGTGGCAGTAAAGGTGCTGCCGCCGCATCTGTCGTCGAACGCGGAGCTGCGGCAGCGTTTCGAGCGCGAGGCCAAGACCATCTCGCAGATCTCGCACCCGCACATCTGCGCGCTCTACGACGTCAACCGCGAGGGCGAGACCGAGTACCTCGTCATGGAGTACCTCGAGGGCGAGACGCTGGCGGATCGCCTGGGCAAGGGGCCGCTGCCGGCCGAGCAGCTCCTGCGGTACGGGATCGAGATCGCCGACGCGCTCGACAAGGCGCACCGGCAGGGGATCGTGCACCGGGACCTGAAGCCCGGCAACGTGATGCTGACGAAGTCGGGCGTGAAGCTCCTCGACTTCGGACTGGCGAAGTTCCAGGCGGCGGGGCGCGACGTTTCGTCCGGCGTGTCACGTCTGGCGACGGAGATGCAGGCGAGCCAGCCGCTGACAGAGCGCGGCACCGTCCTCGGCACGTTCCAGTACATGGCGCCCGAGCAGCTCGAGGGCAAGGACGCCGACTTCCGCAGCGACCTTTTCGCCTTCGGCGCGGTGCTCTACGAAATGGCGACGGGCAAGAAGGCCTTCTCGGGCACGAGCCAGGCGTCGCTCATCGGGGCGATCCTGCGCGACGATCCGCCGGCGATCTCGGAGATCTCGCCGATGATCCCCCCGGCCTTGAACCGCGTCGTCAAGACCTGCCTCGCCAAGGACCCGGAAGACCGGTTCCAGACCGCGCACGACGCGAAACTGCAGCTCCAGTGGGTCGCCGAGGGCGGCTCGCAGGCGGGGCTGCCTGCGCCCGTCATCGCGCGGCGCAAGAACCGCGAGAAGCTCGCCTGGGCCATCGCGGCGGCGGCGATCGCCGGCGCGGGCCTCGCCACTTACGGTTACCTCCGCCGGGCCCCGCGTGTAGCAATGCGCGTCGGGGCATTCGTGCTGCCGGCCGAGAAGTCCGAGCTCCAGTTGTCCGACGCTGGCTGCGGCTCGCTCACGGTGTCGCCGGACGGCCGCCTCCTCACGTTCGCCGCGAAGGGCGCCGACGGCAAGACCCTCCTGTGGCTCCGGCCCACGGGCGAGCTCGCGGCGAAGCCGATTCCCGGAACGCAGGGTGCGACCTTTCCGTTCTGGTCGCCGGACAGCCGGTTTCTCGCGTTCTTCGCCGACGGCAAGCTCCAGAAGGTCGACGTTTCCGGGGCGCCGCCGCTGCCCGTCTGCGACGTCGCGAACGGACGCAGCGGATCGTGGAGCCGGGAAGGCGTCATCCTCTTCTCGCCGGACACCACGGCCGGCCTCGTTCGGGTCCCCGCGGCGGGAGGCGCGCCGAAGCTGGCCACGACGCTCGATTCGACTCGCGGCGAGACGACGCATCGCTGGGCGACGTTTCTGCCGGATGGGCGCCATTTTCTCTACATGGCGGGCGCGCATTCGGCCGGCACGAAGAGCGAGTCGAACGCGATCTACCTCGGGGCGCTCGACTCGGACGAGAAGACCCTCCTTCTGCAGGTCCGCTCGAACGTCGTCTATGCCTCGGGCTATCTGCTCTACGTGCGCGAGCGGATCCTGCTCGCGCAGCGCTTCGACCCGGGCGCGCGGCGTCTCGTCGGGGAAGCGGTTCCGGTGGCCGAGGGCGTCCAGTACGCCCCCGCGTTCTTCCGCGGCGTGTTCGCGGCGTCGGAGGACGGCGTTCTCGTGTACGCCCTCGGCTCAGCAGGTTCGGCCGCGACCCGGCTCACCTGGGTGGATCGCGCGGGAAAGCCTCTCGGCGAGCCGTTCGGGGAGCCGGCGGAGTTCTCGGGTCTGTCGCTCGCGCCGGACGGAAAGCGCATTGCCGCCTGGATCAACGATTCGTCCACGGGGGCCGGATCCATCTGGCTCATCGACGGCCGCGGGGTCCGCACCCGTTTCACGTTCGGCGATCTCTCGGAGTCGCCCGTGTGGTCGCCGGACGGAAGCCGTATCGCGTTCGAGAGGCTGGACAAGAAGGGGGTCGATGAGATTCACGTGAAAGCCGTCAGCGGCTCCGGCCAGGAAGAGGTCGTGTTTCATGGGGACAGGCCGGCGACCCCGCTCGACTGGTCTCCGGATCTTGCCTATCTCGCAGTACAGGTGCACCAGCGCAGCGGCGTCACGACGGGCGAAGACATCTGGATGGTCCCGCTCTCCGGCGACAAGAAGCCGCTCCCGTTCCTCGCGGGCGAGTTCAACGAGACCGGCGCCTCCTTCTCGCCGGACGGAAAGTGGCTGAGTTTCACCTCGAACGAGTCGGGGCGGGACGAACTCTACGTCGTTCCGTTTCCTGGGCCCGGCGGCAAGTACCAGATCTCCGCGCGCGGGGCCCAGGGAGGAGGCTTCTTCAAGGGAGGCCGGGAAATCCTCTATGGGACTCCCGAGAACGACGTGGTCTCGGTGGACGTCAAGGCCGGTCCGTCGGGCCTGGAAATCGGCCCACCGAAAACGCTCTTCAAGGTCCCCTCCATTTCCGCCCTCGCGATCACGCCCGACGGCGAGCGGTTCCTCTTTGCCGTCCTGCCGCAGGCAACCGCCGCGCCGCGCGTGGCGCTCGTGACCAACTGGACGGCGGGGCTCAAGAAATGACGGTGTCCGGTACGCGCCGCCGAGTATGAGTAAGACTCGTAGTACTCTTACGCGGGAGGCCTCCATGCGCCCGACTTCTATATCGGGGCGCACGCCGCAGTGGCGGATATGGCGCTTCTGACGCGGGACACGTCGCGGTATCGGACTTACTTTCCCGATGTCCGCCTGATCACGCCGGAGCGCGCATGACGCATTCCTCCGTCGGGCGACCGGGCCCTTGCGAGGTGCCGGAACCGAGAACGGTAAGATAGAGCGTGCCCGATCGCTCCCGCTACACGACCCGCCGGACAACCCTGGAAGAGCAGGGGAAGGAGACGGACGTCTCGACACTCAGCCCGTCTGAGCGGGTCGGCATGGTCTGGCAGCTCACACTGCAGGCCTGGATGTTCAAGGAGGGGATCCCTCATGAACCGCGACTTCGTCGAGATGTTGTCCGAACTGTCCGCGGCGGGAGTTGAGTTTCTCGTCGTCGGCGCTCACGCCCTCGCGGCGCACGGGGTTCCTCGCGCCACCGGCGACATCGACATCTGGGTGCGAGCGACTCCGGACAATGCCGACCGTGTCCTGTCGGCGCTGACGCGGTTCGGCGCTCCCTTGTTCGATCTGAGTCGCGACGATCTCACGCGCGCCGGCACCGTTTTCCAGATCGGTCATCCGCCTTCCCGCATCGACATCCTGTCTTCCATTTCGGGTATGGCTTTCGAGGCTGCATGGCCGCGCCGGCTCCTCGTCGAGATCGAGGGCATTTCGGTTCCCGTTCTCGCCCGCGAGGATTTCATTACGAACAAGCGCGCCGCCGGGCGGGCGAAGGACCTCTCGGATCTCGCTCTGCTGGCCGAGGCGGCCGGTCCTCTCGACGAGCCGGGCTGAGCCGGCGCAGACCCGGGCGCCCTTTCGTTGTAGGCTTTTCGCGCTTTGACCCTCCTTTCGGGCGTGCGCCTGGGCCCCTACGAGATCCTGTAGCCTTTGGGCGCGGGCGGGATGGGGAGGTCGAGCGGTGGATGTGTAATATAGATATGTATACTTATGCCTGAGGTGTAGGTCATGGCCACGCGAGTACAGGTCGTCCTGGGGCAGGAGGAGCGGGAGCGGTTCCGCCGGCAGGCCGAGATCGAGGGCAAGTCGCTCTCCTGCTGGCTCCGCGAGGCGGGTCGGGAGCGCCTCGACACGCGCCGGGTCCGGCGGATCGCCTCGGTGGCGGATCTGGATGCGTTCTTCGGAAAGTGTGATGGGCGCGAGCGCGGCCGTGAGCCGGATTGGGAAGAGCACCGGACGGTGATCGAGCGTTCCCGGCGGAGTGGCGAGAGCCCCACGTGACCTTCGTCGACACGAACGTGCTGATGTACGCCGTGGGCCGACCGCACCCGCTGCGGGAAGAGGCGCGCCGGTTCTTCCAGCAGGCCGTCAAGAATCGAACGCCGCTGGCGACGTCCGCGGAGGTTTTGCAGGAGCTTCTCCACGCCTACCTGCCGGTCGAACGCCTCGCTACGCTCGACGCCGCCCTGACGCTGGCCGAGTCGGTGATTCCCGTCGTTTGGGCCGTCGAGCCGGAGGACGTCCGGCTGGCCCGGTCCCTCGTGGGCCGGCATCCAGAGCTCGGGGCGCGGGATCTGCTGCATCTGGGCTGCTGCAAGCGCCGCGGAGTGCGCCGGGTCAAGACGTTCGATCGCGCGCTGACGGCCGCGTTTAGGCGCCCATGAACCAAAGGTCGTGCCGACGATGACCCTCGCTACGGGGAGCAGGCTCGGCCCCTACGAGATCCTGTCGCCTCTGGGCGCGGGCGGGATGGGGGAGGTGTACAAGGCGCGGGACACGCGGCTGGAGCGCACGGTGGCGGTGAAGGTCCTGCCGTCGCACATGTCGGCGTCACCGGAGACGCGCCAGCGGTTCGAGCGGGAGGCGAAGACGATCTCGCAGCTCTCGCATCCGCATATCTGTGCGCTGTACGACGTGGGTCGGGAGGGCGAGACCGAGTACCTGGTGATGGAGCTTCTCGAGGGTGAGACGCTCAGCGATCGCCTCGCCAAGGGCCCGCTGCTGCTGGAGCAGACGCTGCGCTACGGCGATCTCCGGCTTGCCCGCGCAACGGAGGGTCGCCGTCAGCGCCGCCACCAGCGCCACAAAACGTACGGTTTTCATGCGGAGACCATACAACAGTGCCCGCGCCGGGCGGGCGCCGGGCTTGACCGCGAGCGGGTTTCCGCGATATCGTGATACTGCAATGGCGCGATATGTGGTGACCAATCTTCGGTTTCCCGAGGCGACGTACGCCGAGCTCCGGTACCAGGCCGGACGGCGCGGGACGAGCCTCGCCTCCCTCGTGCGGGAGTCTGTCGAGCGGTATCTGGGCCGCTCCGGCGGTGCTCCGGCTCTTTCCTTCGGGACCGACCCCGCCGACGCGCTCGTGGGGGCCTTCGAGGCCGGGACCGGGGACGAGTCGGCCAACCACGACCATTATCTCTACGAGTGGCGCAAGGAGGCGGATCGTGAAACTGCTGGCGGACACAAGCGCCTTGCTGGCGTTGCTCTTTCGGGACGACCGAAACCACCTGGCCGCCGCCGCGTTTCTGCGAAGCCGCCCGGAGGTCCGGTTTCTGATGACCGAGCTGGTTCTCTCCGAAGTGGTCACGCGGCTTCGGGCGAGGGCCGGCGCGGCCCGCGCCGTGGCGGCCGCCCGTGAGCTGACCGGCAGCGGCCGCTACGAACTTCTCTTCATCGACGCCCTGGTGCTCCGCGGAGCCCTCGAGAAGATGTCCCAATTCGCGGACAAGCGCCTTTCACTGACCGACTGCGCCAGCTTCGACGTGATGGAACGGCTTGGCCTCGAGGCCGCCTTCACGTTCGACCACGACTTTCGCGACTGCGGATTCCGTATGCTTCCCGTCGAAACGAAGGGACGTGCGCGGTGAACTTCAAGACGCTTCTCGAAGAGACGCTGGAAGCCTGGGACTTCGCGCGAAGCGGCGTCGTCGACGAGCTCCGGAACATCCCGGAGAAGGAGTTCGGCTTCCGGCCGCGCGAGGCGAGCCGCACCGTGGTCGAGCTCGCGCAGCACGTGATCGAGTCGGGGTCGATGATGGCGGGGGAGCTGTCCCGGCCCGACGGGGATTTCCGGCGCAAGTCCTACGAGGCCCTCCTCCGGGAGTACGGCAAGGGCGTCGCCCGGAATCGCACCAAGCGGGACCTGCTCGCGGCGGTCCGCAAGACACACCGCGACGGCCAGGGGAAGCTGCGCCTGGCGGGCGAGCTGCACATGCTCCAGCTCATCCGTCGGTTCGATGGGAAGATGGGCACGCGCCTGGCCTGGATGAACCACGGCATCGCGCACGAGGAGTATCACCGGGGCCAGCTCGCGCTCTACGCGCGCCTGCTCGGACGTGTCCCGGCCCTGACGCGGCAAATCCTCGGCGGCTGAGGAAACAGGAGGAGACGGGATGAGAAGAAGGTGGATCGCGCTGGCGGCCCTCGTGTTCGCGGCGGCCGGCCTCGCGCCGGCACAGGTCCAGACGAAGAAGTCGCAGGCGGCGATGACGCCGGCGCAAGCGCTCGAGCGGCTCAAGGAAGGCAACGGGCGTTTTCTGGCGGGCAAGCCCCGGGCGCGCGACTTGCACGCCAGCGTCCTGGCGACCGCCTCCGGCCAGTACCCGTTCGCTGCCGTCGTGAGCTGCATGGACTCGCGGGCCCCGATCGAGCTCGTCCTGGATCAGGGCATCGGCGACATGTTCAGCCTCCGCAGCGCGGGCAACGTGATCGACGCGGACGTTCTCGGCGGACTCGAATACGCGGCGAAGGTCACGGGGGCGAAGCTCATCGTCGTGCTCGGGCACACCCACTGCGGCGCGGTCAAGGGAGCGATCGACGACGTGCGGCTCGGCAACCTCACGCAGCTGCTGGCGCGAATCCGCCCGGCTGTTCGCATGGCCGGGCCCGGCTCCTCCTCCAAGGACAAGGCCTTCGTGGCGCGCATCGAAGAGGCGAACGTGCGCCTCGGCATGAAGGAGATCCGCGAACGCAGCGCCGTCCTGGACGACCTCCTCAACACGGGCACGATCGGCCTGGTCGGGGGGATGTACGACATCGAGACCGGGAACGTCGTGTTTTTCGCGGACTAGACCGGCCCGCGCTCCGGCTATCCCACCGGGCGGCCTGATACCCGCTCCAGGCCGTCAGCACCGCGACGGCGGCCAGCGCGATGGTCTCGAGGATCTCCAATCGCTGCTCCCGGCGGGAGCCCGGGCCTCCGCCTCTGCGGCCCTGCTCGTGGATCCGCTGTGCCATCTCGACGTTGGAAGATGTCTCGTGCATCGAACGGCTCCCTTTGGCCGAGGATGATACGCGCCCGCCAGGTTCCGCTCCGTTGTGCGGAACCGCCCGGCCTGTAGAATCGGCCGCGCTCATGGCTCTCGCTGCCGGCACGCGTCTGGGCCCCTATGAAATTGTGTCGCCGCTCGGCGCGGGCGGGATGGGGGAGGTCTACCGGGCGCGGGACACCCGGCTTGGGCGCGAGGTTGCGGTCAAGATCCTCCCGCAGGCCTTCGCGCTGGACGCGGATCGGCTGGCGCGCTTCCAGAGAGAGGCGCAGGTCCTCGCCTCGCTCAACCATCCCAACATCGCTCACATCCACGGTCTCGAGGAGTCGGGCGGCGGGCGGGCGCTCGTTCTCGAGCTCGTCGAAGGCGAGACGCTCGCCGAGAGGATCGCGCAGGGCCCGCTGCCAGTCGAAGAGGCGCTGGAGGTGGCGCGCCAGATCGCGGACGCGCTCGAGGCGGCGCACGAGAAGGGGATCATCCATCGCGACCTGAAGCCGGCCAACGTGAAGCGCACACCGGAGGGAAAGGTCAAGGTCCTCGACTTCGGCCTGGCGAAGGCGCTCAAGCCCGACCACTCCTCGCCGGACGTCACCACCTCGCCCACGATGACCGCGGCCTCGACGCAGGCCGGCGTGGTGATCGGGACGGCGGCCTACATGTCGCCGGAGCAGGCGCGCGGCAAGGTCGCCGACAAGCGCAGCGACATCTGGGCCTTCGGTGCGGTCCTCTACGAGATGCTGACGGGAACGAAGACCTTCGGGGGCGAGACGGTCTCGGACACGCTGGCGGCCGTACTCAGGTCGGACCCCGACTGGGGCGCCCTGCCCGAGGGCACGCCGCCGGGTGTGCGACGGCTGCTGCGCCGTTGCCTCGAACGCGACCCCAGGCGGCGCCTCCACGACATCGCCGACGTGAGGCTCGATATGGAAGAGGCGCCGGGCGATTCCCCGGCCGCGGTCCCGATCCCGGCGCGCGGCGCGCGGCCCTGGCTGCTCGTGGCGGCGGCGCTTTCCGCGGCGGCGATCGCCGCTCTCGCGACCTGGCGTCTGGCCTCGCGCAGCAGCGGCCCAGCGACAGGCCCCCTCGTCACGAAGCTCGCGCGCATTACGCGGGACGCCGCGCGCTCGGAGTGGCCGAGCTGGTCGCCGGACGGGAGCCTCCTCGCCTACGTTTCCAACCGCACCGGCAACTCCGAGATCTACGTCCGGCGCGGTGAAGGGGGCCAGGACGTCGCCATCACAAACGACCCCGCGGAAGACGTGCAGCCGGCGTTCTCGCCGGACGGCGGCTCGGTCGCCTTCGTCTCGACCCGTTCCTCGAAGACCGGCCTCATACGGATCGGGGGCACGTTCGGCCGCAACGTAAGGACGTACGGCGGCGATCTCTGGGTCATCCCGGCGCTTGGCGGCGCGGCGCGGCGGCTCGCCTCGGACGCGAACTTCCCGGCGTGGCGGCCCGACGGCTCTGCCATCCTCTACGTCACGGGCCCGGAGACCCGCCGCGCGATCATGGAGGTGCCTTCCAAGGGCGGCCCGCCGCGCGCCGTCCTGCCGAGCAAGGAGTCGAGCTTCGAGCTCTCCCGGATCGCGTGCTCGCCGAACGGAAAGTGGATCAGCCTCGAAACGCAGCAGGAGGGCCTCCTGTTGATGCCGTCCGCGGGGGGAAAGCCGCGCGTGCTCTCGCAGGGCTTCGGTCACGCCTGGGATGTCTCGACGGGCCGCCTGTACTTCATCGTGCGGGACCGCCAGGGCGGAAGCCGCATCCAGTTCATCGAGGCGCGGGACAGTCCTTTCGCCGCCGTTCCGAGCACGGTCAGCCTCATGACCTCGGACTTCCTGGAGCTCGCCGTCACGAGCGACGGCCTGCGGATCGCGACTCCGGAGCAGGAATCCGCGCGCAACCTGACGCGGATCCTCCTCGAGCCGGGCGGCGGCAAGCCGGCCGGCCCCGAGGAGCCGTTGACCACGGGGCTCGTCACCGATAGCTACCCGACTGTCTCTCCGGACGGCAAGCGCGTCGCGATCGTGAGCGACGTGCTCGGGCACATGGATGTGAGGATCCTCGACGTCGCCAGCCGGGCGAGCGAGCGGCTCCAGCTTCCCGGCGAAGACGTCGCGCAGGTTTCTCCCGCCTGGATGCCCGACGGGAAGCACCTCCTGATCAGCCGCTCGCTCCGGGGAAACCGCAGCGCGAACTGGATCGTGGCTCTGGACGGCAGCCGGGCCGACGAGCTCATGGTCCGGGCGTCGCAGGGCTCCTGGACGCTCAATGCGTCTCCGGACGGGAAGATCGTCTACTACCAGCACCTGGCCGACGGCGTGCAACAGGTCTTCGCGTTCGATCTCGCCACGCGCAAGGAGACGCAGCTCACCAATGCCCCCGGAGACAAGTTCGACGCGGTCATTTCGCAAGACGGCAAGTGGCTCGCCATCACGGCCACCACTGAGGACGGCACGCTGCAGCTCTTCCGCATGCCTGCGGCGGGCGGCCCGATGCAACGGCTCACGACTGGCTACGAGCGGATGCGGCACCCGTCTTTCTCGCCCGACGGCAAGTGGATTTACATCCAGCCGAGCCACGGCAACATCTACCGCCTCAAGGCCGAAGGCGGATCGCTCGAGCCGGTGACGCGTTTTCCCGAAGGCGGCCTCTTCCTCGAAGAACCGACCCTGTCACCGGACGGCCGGTATCTCTACTACAGCCGCGGCAACGGCGGCTCCTCGCTCTGGCTCATGACGCTCGAGGATCCGGGCCGGCGCCCATGATCCTGACCGCCGGCACGCGCCTCGGGCCGTACGAAATCCTGTCGCCTCTCGGCGCGGGCGGGATGGGCGAGGTCTACCGGGCGCGGGACATGCGGCTCGGGCGCGAGGTCGCGGTCAAAGTCCTTCCGGCCCACCTCTCCGGGGAGGCCGACGCGCTGGCTCGCTTCGAGCGCGAGGCCCGCGCGGTGGCCGCGCTCTCCCACCCCAACATCCTGGCGATTCACGACTATGGACGGGAAGGGAGCGTCTCGTTTGCCGTGATGGAGCTACTCGAGGGCGAGACGCTGCGGGACCGTCTGACGGCGTCGGCGCTGCCGGCCCGGAAGTCGATCGAGTACGCGCAGCAGATCGCGCGCGGGCTGGCCGCGGCCCACGACCGCGGCATCGTCCACCGGGACCTGAAGCCCGAGAACGTGTTCCTGACCCGCGACGGGCTCGTGAAGATCCTCGACTTCGGCCTCGCCCACCCGACCGAGGTCGCGGTCTCCGCCTCGGCGGCGAATGCCGGCGTCACGGAATCGGGCATGGTCGTCGGGACCCCGGGCTTCATGTCCCCGGAACAGATCCGGGGGAGAGGTGTCGACCCGCGCAGCGACCTCTTCGCGCTCGGCGCGATCCTGTACGAGATGCTGACCGGCCGGCGCGCCTTCCGCGGCTCGAGCCCGGTCGAGACCATGATGTCGGTCCTGCAGGACGACCCGTCCTTCTCCGGCTCGGGCCGCATGGTGCCGCCGGAGCTCGTGCCGATCGTCCAGCATCTACTCGAAAAGAACCCCGAGGACCGCTTCCAGTCGGCGCGCGACCTCGCCTTCGCCCTCCAGGTCGTCGAGCGCGAGGGCGAGATCTCCGGGCGCGGGGCCGTCTCCGGCCCGCAGGCGGCCGAGGCGGAGGCTTCTTCGATCGCGGTGCTTCCCTTCCGCAACATGAGCGCGGATCCCTCGGCCGAGTACTTCAGCGACGGCATGACCGAAGAGATCATCAATGCCCTGACCGGGATCGGGCCGCTGCGCGTGGCGGCGCGCACGTCCTCCTTCGCGTTCAAGGGGAAGGACACGGACATCCGTCAGATCGGCCGGGAGCTCGGCGTCCGCACCGTCCTCGAAGGCAGCGTGCGCCAGGCCGGACGCCGGCTCCGGATCGCCGCGCAGCTGATCGACGTCGGGAGCGGCTACCACCTCTGGTCGGATCGCTACGACCGGGAGATGGAGGACGTCTTCGCGATCCAGGACGAGATCGCCGGGTCGATCGCCGAGACGCTACGCGTGCGCCTCCTGCCCGCCGGGGACGCGAGGCCCGGGGCCCGCGGGACCGAGGACATCGAGGCATACAACGACTACCTGAAGGGGCGCTACTTCTTCAACCGGCGGCAGCCGCCGGAAGCGGTCGCCGAGTTCGAGCGGGCGATCACCCGCGACCCGCGGTACGCCGCCGCATACACCGGCCTCGCCGATTCCTACGACATCTACGGCTTCTACGGCGGCCTGCCCACGCGGGACGCCTTCGCGCGCGCCCGCGTCGCGGTCGAGAAGGCCCTCGAGCTCGAGCCAAATTCGGCCGATGTGAGACTCTCGCGAGCCCTCGTCGAGCACTATTTCGGATGGGATCTCGAGCGCGAAGAGGCGGAGCTGCGGCGCGCGATCGCCCTGGCGCCGGAGTCGGCCGCGCCCCGCTCCTGGCTCTCGCTCCTGGTCTCCTTCTGCGGGCGCACCGAGGAAGGCCTCGGGCACGCCCGCGACGCGGCGGCGCTCGAGCCGCTGGCTGCCAACGTTCAGACCAACGTCGGCTGGGCCCTTTTCGCCGCCCGCCGCTTCGAGGAAGCGGTCCAGGAGTACCGCCGCGCGCTGCACATGGATCCGGACGCCCCCTATCCGCTCTGGGCGATCTCCCTCGCGTACCAGAAGATCGGCGCGCACGAAAAGGCCATCGAAGCGCTCGAGCACGCGGTCCGGGTCACCGGCCGTCGCCAGAGCCACTACATCGCACTCCTCGGCGGAGCGTACGCGGCGGCCGGGAAGCGGTCGGACGCCCTGCAGATCCGGGACGAGCTCGAGATGCTCGGACGAACGGAGTACGTGCCGCCGTTCCATCTCGTGTTCCTCCTCATGCCGCTGGGCGACTTCGACGCCGCCTTCGCGGCCCTGGAGCGCTCGTGCGAGGAGCGCAACGCCCTGGTCTGGTGGCTCCGGGAGACCCCCGTCTACGACGCCCTGCGGGACGACCCTCGGTTTCCGGGAATCCTCAAGCGCATCGTCCCGGAGTAGGGCCGGCCGGTCAGATCTCCGCCGGTCCGGCGGCGTCCGGCAGGGTCTGCTCGGGGGCCTCGGCGTGGTGCCGGGGTTCGGGGAGGCGAACGAACATGGTCGCGGCGATCAAGCCCAGCAGGAACGTCATCCCCCAGAGCACGCGGGCGCCGAAGCGCTCGATCACGACGGTCCCGGCCCAGGGGCCGATCGCGAAGGCGACCGAGAAGGTCATCGTGTAGAGCCCGCTGTACTCGCCCCGGCGCGCATCCGGCGCGATGTCGGTGGCGTACGCCGCGGAGGCCGGGAAGAAGAGCATCTCCCCGAGGGTCCACACCACGACGGTCGCCGCCAGCGACCAGAAGTCGCGGGCGAAGGCCATCGCCCCGAACCCGGCGCCCGAGAGGATCGCGCCGAGCGCCAGCGTTTGGCGGTGCGGCCAGTGGGCCGTCGCGGCGTTCAGCGGGATCTCGAACACGACGACGAGCAGACAGTTGAGCGAGAACAGCAAACCAAACGTCGCCGGCGAGAACCCGAGGTCCCGGACGACGTACAGGGGCATCGACGAAATGTGCTGAAAGAAGATGATCGTCACCGGCAACACCGCCGCCAGAAAGAACAGGAACCGCGGGTCCAGGTGCGCCGCCGTCGAAAGCCGCAGGCGCGTCGTCGTCGACGGGCTGCCCGCGGGCCGTGCCTTCTCGCGGTCCGGCAGGGCAGCGGCCGCCAGGACGAGCCCGGCCGCGATGGACGTCGCGCCGTCCGCGAAGAAGAGGTACCGAAACGACAGCGTTGCCAGGACACCGCCGATGGCGGGGCCGATTGCCATTCCCAGATTGATGGCCAGACGGTAGACGGCGAACGCCGACTTGCGGCTGGCCGGCGCCACGATCTCCCCGATGAAGGCCATCGCGGCCGGCCGGAATGCCTCGGTCAGCATGGCCAGGACGATCGTCGCCGCCCCGATCGCGAAGGGAGAGCGGGCGAAGGGATAGACCAGGAGCATCGCTCCCGAAAGGAAGAGCGAGGCCCGCATCAGCGGCACCGCGCCCCACCGGTCGGTGAGGCGTCCGGCGAAGGGTCCCGCGACGATCGCGCCGAGGCCGTAGAGAAAAAGGACGAAACCGGCGCTCTCGGCCGAGAACTTACCGTCGTCGGTCAGGTACAGGACCAGGAAGGACAGCACCATCGAGCCTGCGCGGTTGACGAGCTGCGAGACGGAGACGACCCACACGGGGCGCGGCAGGTGCCGCAGGTCCTTCCAGTACTTCAGCATGCGCGCAGGGATTTGTACGGGGCGTGGGGCCCCGGGGTTCTCAGAGCCGCCTCAGGAGCCAGGCGGCGGCCAGCGCGGCGAGCGCGAGGACCCCCATGAAGCCGAGCACGTAGAGCAGGATCGGAAGAAACGGGATCTTTCCGGGACCTTCCCCCGGATCATCCATGAATTCCCTGCGCGGCCAGCCACCGTTCCGCGTCGATGGCCGCCTTGCAACCTTCGCCGGCCGCGGACACGGCCTGGCGGTAGGTCGGGTCGGCGACGTCGCCCGCCGCGAACACGCCCTCGACCGACGTGAACGTCGAGGGATGCTTGACCTTGATGTAGCCCACGTCGTTCATGTCGAGCTTGCCCTGGAAGATCGCGGTGTTCGGCGAATGGCCGATCGCGACGAAGACACCCTGCGTCGAAAACGCCGACCTCTCGCCCGTCCGCGTGTCGTCGAGCGTGACGCCCGTGACCCCGCGCTCGTCCCCCTGGATGTCGACGACCGCGGCGTTGAGCTTCCAGGCGATTTTGGGATTGTGGCGTGCGCGCTCGAGCATGATCTTCGAAGCGCGGAACTCCTCGCGGCGGTGGACGATCGTGACCTTCGTCGCGAACTTCGTCAGGAAGGTCGCCTCCTCCATCGCGGTGTCGCCGCCTCCGACGACGATGACCTCCTTGCCCTTGAAGAAGAACCCGTCGCAGGTCGCGCAGGCCGAGACGCCGCGTCCCATCAGGCGCGTCTCCGATTCGAGACCCAGGAGCTTCGCCGTCGCGCCGGAGGAGACGACGACCGCGTCCGCGGTGATCCGCTCGCCGGAGTCGAGGGTCAGGCGGAAGGGGGTCGTCCCGAAATCGACCCCGGTGACTGTGTCGAGCACCACCTCGGTGCCGAACCGCTTCGCCTGATCGCGGAAGACCTCCATGAGCTCGGGTCCCTGGATGCCGTGCTGGAAGCCCGGATAGTTCTCGACGTCGGTCGTGATCGTGAGCTGCCCGCCCGGCTGCGGTCCCTCGAACACGACGGGGGAAAGCTGCGCCCGCGAGGCGTAGAGGGCGGCGGTCCAGCCGGCGGGGCCGGACCCGATGATGGCGACGCGGTAGTGCTTTTTCGTTGGTGCCATGGCGCTGTGGAGAATATCAGCGGGCGGGCCGTTATCATCCGGGGCATGCGTCCCGCGCTCGCCTCGCGCCTCTCGGACTTCGGCACGACGATCTTCACCGAGATGACGCGCCTCGCGATCGAGCATCGCGCCATCAATCTCGCGCAGGGGTTCCCGGATTTCGACGGCCCGGAGTTCGTGAAGGAGGCGGCGATCGCGGCGATCCGCGCGGGCCACGGCCAGTACGCGCGCATGAGCGGCGCACCGGAGATCCACCGCGCGCTCTCGGCGAAGTATCGGCGCGACTGGGGCCTCGACTACGCCGCCGACGCCGAGATCACGGTGACCTCCGGCGCGACCGAGGCGATCTTCGCCGCGATCCAGGGAATCTGCGATCCGGGCGACGAGGTCGTGCTGTTCGAGCCGTACTACGACTCCTACAAGGCCAGCGTGCGGATGGCAGGCGCGGTGCCGCGGATCGCGACGCTCCGGGCGCCGGACTGGGCGTTCGATCCGGAGAAGCTGCGTCGGGCGTTCGGGAAGAAGACGCGGGCGCTCCTCCTCAACACGCCCCACAACCCGACGGGCAAGGTCTTCACGCGCGAGGAGCTGGAGTTCCTCGGCGCACTCTGCCGGGAGCACGACGCGATCTGCGTGACCGATGAGGTCTACGAGCACCTGGTCTACGACGGGGAGCACGTCCCGATGGCGGCGCTTCCCGGGATGCGCGAGCGCACGATCACGATTTCGTCCTTCGGCAAGACGTTTTCGCTGACCGGCTGGAAGATCGGCTGGGCCGCCGCCCCGCCCGAGCTGACGGCGGCCGTCCGGGCGGCGCACCAGTTCATCACGTTCGCCACCGCGACCCCGCTGCAGCACGGCGCGGCCGCCGCGCTCGAGGCGGGGCCCGAGTACTACGCGGGCCTTCTCGCGGACTACCGCGGCAAGCGCGACTATCTCGTCCGGGAGCTCGCGCGGATCGGTTTCGCCGTGTTCCCGCCGGCGGGGACCTACTTCGCCTGCGCCGGCTTCCGCGCGTTCGGCTTCGACGACGACCGGGCGTTCGTCCGGCACCTGATCGAGAAGGTCGGCGTCGCCGCCATCCCCCCGAGCGTCTTTTACGACCACCCCGAGCACGGCCGGTCGTACGTGCGCTTCGCCTTCTGCAAGAAGCAGGAGACGCTCGAGCGGGCCGTGAAGAGACTGGAGAAACTGTGCGCATAGCTCTCGTCCAGATGGACCTCGCCTGGGAGGACGTCGCTGAGAACCATCGGCGCGCGCGCCGCCATCTCGAAGAGGCGAAGGAGCAGGGCGCCCGCCTCGCGCTCCTGCCGGAGATGTTCTGCACGGGCTTCTCGATGGACTCCGACCGGATCGCGCAGCCGCCGGGCGGCGAATCCGAGACCTTCCTTCGCGCCACGGCGCGGGAGCTCGCGATGTGGATCCTCGCGAGCATTCCCGAGGCGGGGCAACCGCGTCCCCGCAACATGGCGATCCTCGCCGCGCCCGACGGCTCGGCGACGCGCTACGCCAAGATCCACCCCTTCACGTACGGAGGCGAGGACCGCGTCTACACGGGCGGCGATCGGATCGTGACCGTCGCGGTGGAAGGCGTGCGCGTCACGCCCTTCGTCTGCTACGACCTGCGCTTCCCGGAGCCCTTCCGCCTCGCCGCGGAGGAGACGGACCTCTTCGCGGTCGTCGCGAACTGGCCGCAGGCGCGCCGTGAGGCGTGGCGCACCCTCCTGCGCGCGCGGGCGATCGAGGACCTCTGCTACGTCGCGGGCGTCAACCGAGTGGGCGACGGCGGCGGATTGCGCTACGCCGGCGACTCGGCCCTCATCTCGCCGTGGGGCGAGGTTCTCGTCGAGGGCTCCGACGAGGAAGCGGTCCTCGTCGGCGACGTGGACCCGGCCGTCGTCCGCGAAGCCCGCGCCAAGTTCCCGGCGCTGTCCGACCGGCGCCCCGAGGCGTACCGAAGATAGGGGGTCAGGTCTGGATTCTTCGGATTTTCGAGGGCGGGCCGACTGCAGACGGAGTCCAAAGTCCGAAGTCCGAAGTTTTCAGACCTGACCCCGTCTAGGAGAGCCGCGTGATTCCCGGGTAGCCGTCGAAGCCGCGGTCGAAGCTGGCGATCGAAGCGATGCCGCGCCGCTCCATCACCGCGAGGTGAAGGGCGTCGCGGGCCGACAGCCTCTCGGTACTGAGGACGAACGAGCTTGGCACGCTCGACGTCCGCGAGCTCCACCGGCAGAACTTCGTCGACGACCCGGCGTACCGCGTCAAACGCCGGCTGGATCGCCTCCCTGCGGCCGATCGCCCCATACCGGTGAAGGATCTCCTGCAGAACCTCCACGTCGCAGACCAGCCGCTCGCCGCGCTCGACGCACGTCTGCATCAGTCGGGAAGCCGCGATCCGACGGGTGTCATCACCGCTTCCCCGCCGGCCCGATCGAGGACATGCTGGCCGAGATCGAGAAGGGCTATCTTGACGACGGGCCGAAGTGATCAATCAGGAAGCTGCAGTCAGCGCGCGGCCGAGGCAAAGGCCCCGAGCGCTTCCACGCCCCCGGCGATCGTGTCCTCCGGGACCGAGAAGGAGAACCGCAGGTGGCTTTCGCCCTCCGGGCCGAAGACCACGCCGGGCACGGTCGCGATTTTCGCGCCGTCGAGGAGGACACGGGCCGCTTCGCGCGAGTCGGAGGGGAGCCAGGCCGGAGTCTTCGGAAAGAGGTAGAGCGCGGCACGGGGCGCTTCGATCTCGAAGCCGGCCGCCTTCAATCCCGCGGCCAGCCGGTCGCGGCGCGCGCGATAGCCGGGCTTCCATTCGCCGACGAACGCCGTGCCGCGGGACAGCGCCTCGACGGCGGCCCACTGGGTCGGCGTGGAGACGCCGTTGATCGTGTAGAGCACGACGGCCTGGATCGGGGATCGGTACCGCTTCGGGGCGATGACGTAACCCAGGCGCCAGCCGGTCATCGAGTAGCTCTTTGACAGCGTGAAGCAGGTGATCGTGCGCTCGAACATCCCCGGCAGCGACGCGATGGCGACCGGCGGCTCGCCCTCGTAGACGAGGTCCTCGTACGCCTCATCGGAGACGATGGCGAGCCCGCGCTCCTTCGCGAAGGCCGCGACTTCCTCGGTCTCGGCGCGGGAGAACACGTCGCCGGTCGGATTGCTGGGCGAGTTCCAGTAGAGGAGCTTCGTCTTCGGCGTCGTTCTCTTCGCCAGGGCAGCCGCGAGGCCGTCGCGGCGCGCCTCGGCCGTCGGCACCAGGACGGCGGACGCCTGGTGATACGCCACCAGGTCCAGGACCGGTGTCCAGTAGGGAGAGAACATCAGGACTTCGTCGCCGGGGTCGAGCAGGGTCGCGAAAGCGGCGAAGAGGCCGTGCATGCCGCCGCTGACGACGATCGGGCTCTCCGCGTCGGCCGGGATGCCGTTGCGGGTCCGCACCTTTTCGAGGATCGCCGTGCGCAGCTCCGGGATTCCGGAGGACGGCGCGTAGCGGGTCTGGTCGCGCGCGAGGGCGGCGTGGATCGCGGCCTTGATCGGCTCGGGAGTGTTCATCCACGGTTCGCCGCCCTCGAACCGCCAGACCTTCTCGCCCGCGGCGAGAAGGTCCATCACGCGGTTGCGGACCTTGACGATCTCCGAGAAGCCGACGCTCTCGAAGCGGCGGGCCGTGCGCGGAAACGGGCCTTCGGTCACCTCGCGCGGCCTCAGACCACGGTCCGGCGGCCCGGCCCCATCAGGAAGTAGAGAACCATGCCAATCACGGGCAGCAGAATCACGAGGACGATCCAGAGGAGCTTGGCCCCGCTGTCGGCCGAGCTCTTGAGGATCGACACGATCGCGATGATGTCGAGGACGGTGACGAGCAACCAGAGCAACGGGTAACCGTACATCGGTGCCTCCTTACAGCTTCTCCGAGATGACTTTCTGCTGCGTGAACAGATACAGGTATTCACGCCCGCCCGCCTTCGAGTCCGTGCCCGACATGTTGAAGCCGCCGAAGGGATGGACGCCCACGAGCGCTCCCGTGCACTTGCGGTTCAGGTACAGGTTGCCCACGAAGAGCTCGCGCTTGCCTCTCGCCAGCCGTTCCCGCACGCGCGAGTACAGCGAGCCCGTCAGGCCGTACTCCGAATCGTTCGCCACGGCAATGCCTTCGTCGAAGCTTCCGACCGTGAGCACCGCGAGGACCGGCCCGAAGATCTCCTCGCAGGCCAGGCGCGCCTTCGAACTCACCCCGTCCACGACCGTCGGCAGGACGAAGTAGCCCTGCTTCGGGCCGGCCTGTCCGCCGGCCACGATCTTGCCTTCCTTCTTCCCGATCGACACGTACTCCAAGATCTTCTTCTGGGCCCCGCCGTTGATGACCGCGCCGATGCTGTTCTTCGGGTCTCGCACGTCCCCCACGGTCAGGGCCTTCGTCTTCGCGACGACCCTCTCGAGCAGGTCGTCGTGCACCTTGCGGTGGACGATGAGCCGCGAGCAGGCCGAGCACTTCTGCCCCTGGAATCCGAAGGCCGCCGCGACGATGCCGTTGGCGGCGTCCTCGACGTCGGCGGTCTCGTCGACGAGGATGAAGTCCTTGCCGCCCATCTCGAGGATCGCCCGCTTGATCCAGAGCTGCCCCGGCACGACGCGCCCGGCCTTCTCGCTGATCTGGACGCCCACGGCGCGCGAGCCCGTGAACGCGATGATCCGCGTCTTCGGGTGCTCGACGAGGGCATTGCCGGCCGTCGAACCGCCCCCGGTCAGGAAGTTCAGCACGCCGTCAGGCACGCCCGCCTCGTCGCACGCCTCCACGAACATCGTCGCGATGCCGGCCGCGTCGGACGAGGGCTTGAGAACGACCGTGTTGCCGGCGACGAGCGCCGCGGTCGTCATCCCCGTCAGGATCGCGAGGGGGAAGTTCCAGGGGGGGATCACGACCGCGACGCCGAGGGGGATGTGCTCGAGCTCGTTTCTCTCGCCGGGAAAAGGCGTCAGGGGCTGAGGCTCGGCCAGCCGCTCCATTTCGCGCGCGTAGAACTCGCAAAAGTCGATCGCCTCGGCCGTATCGCCATCGGCCTCCTTCCAGGACTTGGACTCCTCGAGCACCATCATTGCGGAGAACTCGTGCTTGCGCCGGCGCAGAACCGAGGCGACGCGCAGGATCACCGCCGAGCGCTCGCTCGAGGCGACGCGGCTCCAGGAGGCGAAGGCCTTCGTGGCCGCTGCGACGGCCCGCCCCGCGTCGGCCGCGGTTCCCTCCGGAAAGCGCCCGATGATCTGCCGAAAATCGCAGGGGTTGACCGACGCGAAGTGCTTCACGGCGGATGCGTCTTTCCCGCCGATTCGGTTGATCCCCTGCAGCGGCAGCCGCTTCTGAATCTTTGCCAGAGCGGCGCGGAATGCATTGCGTTCCGCTTCCACGGAAAAATCCGTCATGGGCTCGTTGCGGAACTTAGGGACCACGTTGGCCTCCGGGAGGGGGAATTTATCAGAGCCCATGACACACTTCCGCTTCGTGAATTTGAAGGGAGCGAAGGCCGAGAGCTTCGGAGCCCTGGCCGCGTTTTTCTACCGGATGTGGGCCGAGCCAGCGCTTGCTCCAATGCACGAGCGCATCGCCGAGGAGCCCCAGATCGTGCGCGGGAAGCTGCTCGACATCGGATGCGGTCCTGGCCGGCTCACGCGGCGGATCGCCGAGCGCCGCCCGGAAGTCGGCGTGACCGGCCTCGATCTGTCGGCCGACATGATTCGTCAGGCGCGGCGCGGCCCCGTATTGGCCAACCTCGAGTTCCGGCAAGGCACTCCCGCTTCGGCCGGTTTCTCGAACGAGTACGAAATGGCGCTCTCGATCCTCTCCTTCCACCATTGGGAGGAACCCGTGGAGGAGGTCTCGGCCGTCCATCGGGCGTTGAAGCCCGGCGGGCGGCTCTGGATCTACGAACAGGACGCGGAGGCCTCGAATGCCGAGCTGCACGCGGACCGCGCCCCGCTATGGGGATTCCTTCGGGTTCCAGGGTGCTGGCAGCGCCTTCTGGCGCGCGGGCACGGTTTCACACGCCGCGAGGTCGAAGAGGTCGTCCGACCCGCCGTCGCGCGAACACCCTTCCGAACGGTCCAGATCGACCGCACCGGATCCACGTTCCGGCTCGAGCTGACGAAAGAGAACACTCCATCCGGCGCGATTGACAACGCCGGCGACCGCCGTTAGTGTCGGACCCCCATGCCGCGCCTGGCCGTCGTCTGCTGTCGCTGGAACAGGGCCCGACGGGGTCCGGCAGACACGGATGTTCTCGAGTCGGACTAGATCCACCAGAACCGAGCGACAACCGAGCCCGCCGGAGAAACCGGCGGGCTTTTGATTTTCGAGGAGGCTCCGTCTCATGAGCGAGTATCGGGAATGAGGCTTCTCGACTCCGTGGGGAGAACTCCGCTCCTGGAGCTCTCGCGCGTTGCCGGAGACGTGCCGGGGCTGCGCTTGCTGGCGAAGACCGAGCACTTGAACCCCGGAGGCAGCGTCAAGGACCGCGCTGTCCGCGCGATGTTGCTGGACGGGATCTCGTCGGGAAGGCTCGCGCCGGGCAAGAGGATCCTGGAAGCGACGTCGGGGAATACGGGCATCGCGGATGCGATGCTGGGCCGCGCGCTAGGATATCCCGCGACGGTGTGCCTGCCCGCCAACGCCTCGAGTCAGCGCAAGGCGATCCTGGCCGCCTACGGCGCCGAGCTCGTATTGACGGATCCGCTCGAGGGCACCGATGGCGCAATTCGCAAGGCCCGCGAAATCGCCGCGGCGGATCCGGAGAAGTTCTTCTATCCCGACCAGTACTCGAACGCGGCGAACTGGAGAGTGCACTACGATACGACGGGTCCCGAGATCTGGCGGGACGGGCGCGGCGAGATCACCGATTTCGTAGCCGGGCTGGGCACCTCGGGGACCTTCGTGGGTGTGAGTCGGTTCTTGAAGGAGAGGAACATTTCGATTCGTTGCGTCTCGGTCGAGCCCGACGGTCCGATCCACGGCCTCGAAGGCTTGAAGCACATGGGCAGCGCCATGGTCCCCGCCATCTATGACGCGACGCTCGCCGATGACCGCCTCGAGATGGCGACCGAAGAGGCCTACGCGATGTGCCGCCGGCTCGTCCGGGCGGAGGGAATCTTCGTCGGGCCCTCCTCCGGCGCCAACGTCGCCGCGGCGCTGCGGGTGGGTGGGCAGGCCGCCGAACCGGCGACGGTCGTCACGATCCTGTTCGACGGCGGCGGCCGATACCTCTCGGAGCGCTTTTGGGAGGATCCGTGATCGCGGTGCCGCCGGAGGTTCTCGAGGCGATTGGCGGCCACGGCCGCGAGACCTATCCGGAAGAGTGCTGCGGCGCCATCTTGGGCGAGACTCGGAAGGATGTCGCCCTCGTGACGCGGGCCGAGCGGATCTTGAACGCGAGCCGTGAGATGCGGGAACGCCGGTTCCAGATCGAGCCGCGAGACTATCTGCGGCTCGAGCGCCGAGCCGAGGAGCTGGGCTTGAGCCTCCTCGGCTTCTACCACTCCCATCCGGACCACCCGGCCGCGCCGTCGGCCTATGACCGGGAACACGCGCTCCCGTTTCTGCATTATTTAATCGTGGCGGTCGATGCCGGCCGCTCCGGGGAGATGACTTCCTGGGTTCTTTCGGAGGATTGCGGGGCTTTCGAACGCGAGGAGCTTCGGGTGCGAAGCCCCGGGGAGTAACCCAATGCCGAGGATCCATTTGCCCACGCCCCTGCGGCCCTACGCGGAAGGCGCGGCGAGCGTCGAGGTCTCGGGCGCGACGGTGGCCGAAGCGCTGGAGGGTCTCATCGCGCGGTACGAGGGATTGCGCAAGCACCTCTACGACGAGTCGGGGAGGCTGCGCTCCTTCGTCAACGTCTACAAGAACGAGGAGGACATCCGGTACCTGGAGAAGGAGGGCACGGCCCTGTCGGCGGGCGACGCCCTTTCGATCGTCCCTTCGATTGCGGGAGGGTCGACCGCACCCCTCGGGCTCTCCAATGACGAGATCCGGCGCTACTCCCGCCACCTCATCATGCCGGAGGTCGGCTTGGAGGGGCAGAAGAAGCTGAAGGCGGCGCGTGTTCTCGCGATTGGGACCGGCGGCCTCGGGTCGCCGCTCGCGCTGTATCTGGCGGCCGCGGGCGTGGGCACCATCGGCCTCGTCGACTTCGACGTCGTCGACGACTCGAACCTCCAAAGGCAAATCCTCTTCGGCACACGCGACGTCGGACGCCCGAAGCTCGAGGCTGCTGCGGACCGCCTGCGGGACTTGAACCCGAACGTCCGAATCGTGACATTCGAGGAGCGGCTTTCTTCCGCCAATGCGCTGACGATCTTCGACGACTTCGACATCGTGGCGGATGGGACCGACAACTTCCCGACGCGCTATCTCGTCAACGACGCGTGTGTCTTGACCGGCAAGCCCAACGTCTACGCCTCGATTTTCCGCTTCGAGGGGCAGGCGTCCGTCTTCTGGGCAGAGAAGGGTCCCTGCTACCGCTGCCTCTACGCGGAGCCGCCGCCGCCCGGGCTGGTTCCTTCGTGCGCCGAAGGGGGGGTGCTCGGGATCCTGCCGGGCCTGCTGGGAGTCATCCAGGCGACCGAAACGATCAAGCTCATACTCGGAAGCGGAGAGCCGCTCATCGGACGGCTGTTGCTGGTGGAAGCGCTCTCGATGCGATTTCGCGAGCTCAAGCTGCGCAAGAACCCACAGTGCGTCGTCTGCGGTCCCCACCCGACGGTGACTCGACTGATCGACTACGAGGAGTTCTGCGGCGTGCGACCGGAGGCGGTGTCGGGGCCCGGCGTTCCAGAGATCTCGGTCGAGGAGCTCAAGGCGATGAGGGAGAGCGGCAAGGAATTCGTTCTGGTCGATGTGCGCGAGCCTCACGAGGTGTCGATCTGCGCCTTCTCGGACTCGGTCCGGATCCCGCTCGGCACATTGCCACAGCAGGTCCACCGCCTCTCGACGGCCGATGCGATCGTCGTCCACTGCAAGACTGGCGGCCGCAGCGCGAAGGCAGTCGAGTTTCTCCGCCAGGCGGGGTACCGGAAGGTCAAGAACCTGGCAGGCGGAATCCATGCCTGGGCGGAGCGCATCGATCCGACGATGCCCCGGTACTAAGCAGCTTTCGGCCGCAGGCGTTCGGTCAACGCTGGCCTTCGGCCAGCGTTGACTACTGCCGGTGGTTTGCCGATGCGGACGGCTCGCGAACGGCGGCCGAGAGTTTCTGCTACGGGGGCCCATCAGTACCCCTGTTGCCATATGCCGGGAACCCGTCTCCGCTCCCGTTGGCGCGTCGAGCGCCGCTCAGAGTGCTATCGTCGCGTCGTGCCGAGCGGCATTCCGGAGTTGACCGTCGAGGAGCTCAAGGCGATGCGCGACCGCGGCGAGGCGCTGGTTTTGGTCGACGTCCGCGAGCCGCGCGAGTGGTCGATCTCGGACCTTCCGGGATCGGTCAAGATTCCTCTCGTCACACTGGCGGAGAGCCTCGAGAAGCTTTCGAAGGACGACGAGATCGTCGTGTACTGCCGGACCGGCGGCCGGAGCGGCAACGCCGTCCAGTTCCTGATGCAGAACGGCTACGAGAAGGCGAAGAACCTGGCCGGCGGCATCAACAAGTGGGCGGAGAGAATCGACCCGTCGCTGCCCCGATACTGAGAAGAGGGATGGTTCCGTGCGCCGCGCCGGCTTGATCCTCCTGGCCGTCGGCCTCGCCGGGTTTCTCCTGGGCTCGAGCCAGCGTGCGCGCTACGAGTCGCGCGAGGGGGCGCCCGGCGCGGGGATCGTGGAGAAGCACCGCAAGCTCCGCGACGCCTGGGAAACCGCGCGGTGGCTCTTCGTCGGAACCGCGGTGATCGGGCTCGTCTTTACGGCGCTGCCGGGGAAGAAGTAGGCGCCGGCTCGGCGTTCGGGCGAGCGCGCTCGGGGTATCGCTTGCGCTCGGGATCGGCGTCGGGCGTTCCGTCCTTCTGGGCCCGCTCGTGAAGCGCGCGGAAGGCTTCGTAGAGGCGGTCGAAAGCCTGCTGCCGGGCGCCGTGGGTCTCGCGCGTCACGCCCAGGTACGCCCGCGCAGGAATCGTCCGGCCCTGGCCGAAGACTTCGATCCTCACGTCCGTGTAGGCGGGGGCGTAGAGTTTGTTGGGCAGGGCCCCCGGATCGTTCTCCTCGAGCAGCCGGGCGAGCCGCAGGAGGTCCTCCCGGGAGAGCGTCAGAATTCGCGGCGGCGGGGGAGCCTGGCCCTTCGGCATGAGCCGATCGGTGATCCGAAGGCCGTTTAACCGGAGGAGCCAGCTCTCTCCCGCGCTCGCGCCCTTTGGGTCCTCGCGACGCTGCGCGACGGCTTCGAAAGTCTCCGGCGCGAGCGTGCCCGCGGATAGCTTGCGCAGCCCGTCCTGAAGGCTCGAGGCCGTCACGCCGGCCTTCGCGGCCTTCTCGCCGACGTTGAGGATGGACTGAATGAGCTCGCGCAGCGGTTCGGATTGCTCGCCCCGGTCGCGCTGCTGGAGGGTTTTTTGCAGGGACCCGACGACGACCGTCAGCTCGCCCACGAGCCGGCGCGGCGACCCTGCCGTCGGATTCGGCGGGACGCTCGATGCCGGCGGCCGCATCGAGCCGAAATCGGCGGCGAGGAGCATCTTCAACAGCGAGACGACCTCGTCGCGCGACAGGCGAAACTGGACCTTCTGCTTCCAGACTCCGACGCCGTTGCCCCAGATCCGAGCGGATCGGCCGCCCTGCTCCAACTGCCACCAGGCAGTGATCTCGACGTCTCCGAGGCCCGCCTTTGCGCCGATCCGCTCCTCGAGAGCGGCGTTCAGAGGGTCCGCCGTGGTTGCGCCCGGAGCGCACGCGGCGAGGCAGGCTCCCAGCAGTGCGGAGACGAGCCGCCGTGGTTTTGCCATGCGGCTCATCCTACCGAAGTATCGGGATTCTCCTCGAGGAGGCGGTTCACTTTCGCCGCCAGGATGAAGTCGTTCTCGTGCAGGCCGCCGATCTTGTGCGTCCAGAGAGTCAGCTCCACTTTGTTCCAGTGGATCGCGATGTCGGGGTGGTGCGCCTCCCGCTCCGCCACCTCCGCCACGCGGTTGACGAACTTCATCGCCTCGAGGAAGTCCCGGAACTCGAAGCGGCGCGAAAGACGCGTGGCGTCCTCCTCGAGGCGCCAGCCCGAAGCGCCGGCCGCCAGGTCCTTCGCGGCCTCCTCCGTCAGCGGTGCAATCCCGCCGCGGCACGGCACGCACCGTTTCTCGGCCAGCCCCTCCGAGTCGCCAACCATGGCGGGATCTTATCCGCGCGCGCGCCGCGGGCATTTGACCCCGGCGCCTGCATCCCGGATAATCCGCGTCCTTCGAGCGACTGGGAGGTCGTTCAATGGTAGGACAACTGGCTCTGGACCAGTGAATCGGGGTTCGAGTCCCTGCCTCCCAGCCAATCCCCTTCGCTTTTTAAGCTTACCGTCAACGCCCGGGCCGCGGCCCGGGCGCGGCGCGCCACCGGTTGACGTCGAGGAGAAACGCCTCGACCCGGCTGTCCCAGGTGTGGTCGCGGAGCGCCCGTTGCCGCGCGCGCCGCCCCATCGCGAGGCGGGCCGGCTCGTCGCCGAGCAGGCGCGCGGCCGCCTCGACGATCTCGTCCTTGCCGGCGAAGGTCGCGATCTCGACGCCCGGCGCGAAGAACTCGGGCAGCCCCGGCCACGCCTCGACCAGCGACGGCACGCCGCAGGAGGCCGCGAAGAAAGCGCGCGGCGTGATGCGGAAGGTGCCGCGGTACTTTCCCTGGACGTCGTCGACCAGCGCCGTCTCGAGGGCGAGACGCGAGCGGTTCAGCGCCCCGCAGAGGGCGTCAGGCGTGTCCAGCGGCGGTTGCGCGTCGACGCTCCACCGCGTCTCGTCCGCGTAGGCGTGGAGGCGAACCCGGAAGCGCGCCGCCAGGGCGGCGAGGAGGTCGTTTCGGTACGGCGTCCACTTGCCGTAATAGAGGATGTCCCATTCGGGCTCCGCGCGCCGCGGCCGGTAGAGCTCCGAGTCGGTCGCCGGATCAGAGCGACGGGCGTCGATGCCGCGCGCGGTGTAGGCGGGCAGCGTCTGGGGGTCCTGCGTGTAGACGAGGTCGAATTTCGGCGCGATCGCGAGGGACGCCTCCAGGCCTTGAGGATCCGAAAGCGCGAAGGCGCAGAGCGCGGTCTCCTTCGGGAAAATCCGGAGCGCCCGGTCCGAAAAGTGCAGGGCGCCGCCGAGGCAGACGACCACCTGCGGCTGCGGATCCGTGTTCCCGATCACGGCATCGTCCGGTATGAGCGCCGGCCGCGCACCGCCGGTCGCGACGAATCCCGGAGCCCGCGCCGGCTCGACGAGCTTGACGCGGAAGATTTTCTGAAACGCGCGCAGGGGAGGGAACAGGTTGTTGCAGAACGGCGGCTGGCTGACGTCGCCGAAAAGGAGCAGATCGCGGGCGCTCATCGGGGGATCCTGTCTGAGCGGGCAGGCGTCTGCGCTGTGACTGCGGTCACCTTCACGTTACCTAAATGTACGACGGAATGCGGCAGGGATGGGAAGCGCTGCCCTACAATCCGACATCATGCGCACCAACCCTATCGTGGCCGCCGTTTCGCGCTTCCTGGCTCTGGCCGTTCTGGCCGCGGCACTCGCCCCGGCGGCGGCGTTTGCCGCCTCTTCGCTCCGTTTCCACGGAAACGGCTCCGGCGACATCGACCGCGTCAAGATCCCGATCGACGATCCCGCCAACTCCGATCCCGGACCGCCCGCGGACGTGGGCGCCGGCGATTTCACGATCGAGTTCTGGATGAAGGCCTCGGCCGCCGACAACACGGCCGCCGCCGTGACCTGCGGCGCCAACGTCGCGTGGATCAACGGGAACATCCTCGTCGACCGCGACCGCTTCGGTCTGGACCGCAAGTTCGGCGTGTCGATCGCGGGAGGCCGGATCGTCTTCGGCGTCAGCGGCGACGCGACCGGCGACCTCACGGTGTGCGGCGGCCGCGACGTGCTCGACGGCGTTTGGCACCACGTCGCCGTCTCCCGCGAGCGCGCCACCGGGAAGATGTGGCTCCACGTCGACGGCCTGCTCGACGCGCAGGGCGACGGCCCGGGCGGCGATGTCTCGTACCCGGACGGCGCCGCTCCGGCGGCGTCGAACGACCCCTTCCTGGTTCTCGGCGCCGAGAAGCACGACGCGGGCGCGGCCTTTTCGTCCTACGACGGGTACCTCGACGAGATCCGCCTGTCGACGGTCCTGCGTTACGCGGGCTCGTTCACCCGCCCGCGCAGCCCCTTCAGCCCCGACGCGAGCACGGCGGCGCTGTATCACCTCGACGAGGGCTCGGGCGACCTCATCGCCAACAGCTCCGGCGCCGCGGGCGGCCCCTCGGACGGCCAGCGCCAGTTCGGCGGCTCTCCCGCCGGGCCGGTTTGGGCTCTCTCGGAGGTGGCGCCGCTCGGCGGGGCGCCCGCGATCACGCTGACGGCCGTTACGACCGCCGTGTCCTCCCCCGTGCAGGTGAC
This sequence comes from Thermoanaerobaculia bacterium, assembly GCA_040879385.1. Taxonomy (GTDB): domain Bacteria; phylum Acidobacteriota; class Thermoanaerobaculia; order UBA5066; family Gp7-AA6; genus DAHUXD01. The sequence goes on from JBBDKM010000043.1 coordinate 31,764, forward strand.
CCACGCCGGAGACGGCTCCGGGCGGCTCTTCATCGTCGAGCTGACCGGATACATCCGGATCTACAAGAACGGCCAACTGCTGCCGACGGCGTTTCTCGACGTCCAGGCGCTGATCTCGACCGGCTCCGAGCAGGGCCTGCTCTCGGTCGCGTTCCACCCGAACTACGCCAGCAACGGCACCTTCTACATCTATTACACCGACGACATCGCCAGCCCCGGCGACATCACGCTGGCGCGATACCAGGTCTCCGCCGACCCGGACGTCGCCGATCCCGCTTCCGGCCAGATCCTGCTCGTCGTCCCGCATCCGGTCAACGCGAACCACAACGGCGGCCAGTTGCTTTTCAGCCCGATCGACGGCTACCTCTATATGGGCACGGGCGACGGCGGCTCGGGCGGCGATCCACCCAACAACGCCCAGAACCTGGGCGTGCTCCTCGGGAAGATGCTGCGTTTGGACGTCGACGGCTCCGGGGCGGTGCCCTGCGGCCAGACGGGGCCGGCGCCCTACGCCATTCCGCCGTCGAACCCCTTCACCGGCGTGGCGGGCTGCGACGAGATCTGGTCCTACGGCCTGCGCAACCCCTGGCGCTTCTCGTTCGACCGCGCCACCGGAGATCTGCTGACCGGGGACGTCGGCCAGAACGCTTGGGAGGAGATCGACTATCAGCCGGCCGCGAGCGTGGGAGGCGAGAACTACGGCTGGCGGAAGATGGAAGGCGCGCACTGCTACAACCCGCCAAACAACTGTGACGACGGGACGCTGACCTACCCGATCCTGGAGTACGACCACCCCGAAGGCTGCTCGGTCACGGGCGGCTACCGGTACCGGGGCGCGGCCGTCCCGCTCCTCGACGGCGTCTACCTCTACGCCGACTTCTGCACCGGGCAGATCTACCAGGGCGTGCAGGGTGGCGGCGGCGTCTGGTCGAGCTCGCCGCTGCTCGCCTCGGGCTACAACATCTCCGGGTTCGGCGAGGACGAGGCCGGGGAAATGTACCTCTGCGACCTCGGAGGCGGCGTGTACCGGATCGGACAGACGCCCAGCCCCGCGCCGACCACGACCAGCCTCTCGCCGGGCGCCGTGATCGCCGGAGACCCGGGGTTCACTTTCACGGTCGATGGCTCCGGGTTCATCTACGGATCGATCGTGCGCTGGAACGGAGCCGATCGGCCGACGACCTGGATCTCCCCGGCGAATCTGGAGGCGGCGATCCCGGCCTCGGACATCGCTTCCGCCGGGCAGGCCGTCGTCACGGTCTTCACACCGCCTCCCGGCGGCGGTCAGTCGGCGCCCCGCGTCTTCAACATCAACGAGACGTTTCTCGACGTGCCGACGACGCACTTCGCCGCCGCGTACATCCAGGCCGTCTTCGACGCCGGCGTCACCGCCGGCTGCGGGGCGCGCCTGTTCTGTCCAGACTCCCCGACGTCTCGCGCGCAGATGGCGGTCTTCCTCTTGAAGGCGAGCCAGGGCCCCGCCTACGCGCCTCCGCCCTGCACCGGGACGGTCTTCGGCGACGTGCCGTGCCAGGGTGGGGCCTTCGACCCGTGGATCGAGGACCTGTCCCTTCGCGGGATCACCGGGGGCTGCGGCGGCGGGAACTACTGCCCCACGGCTTCCGTCACGCGCGCCCAGATGGCGGCCTTTCTCCTGAAGACGAGCCAGGGCTCGACCTACGTGCCTCCCCCCTGCACGGGCGCGGTCTTCGTGGACGTGCCGTGCCAGGATGGAGCGTTCGATCCCTGGATCGAGGACCTCTCGGCGCGCGGCGTCACCAGCGGCTGCGGCGGCGGCAACTACTGCCCGGGCAGTCCGGTGACCCGAGCGCAGATGTCCGTTTTCCTCACGAAGATGTTCAACCTTCCGTTGCCCTAGCGTCGAAGCGGATCGACTCCACGGTCTCGCGGACGTGGATCAGACCGAAGCCGCATCCAATTTCACCGGACCCGCCGGTCCCACGTACGACCTGACCGACGCCGCCGCGATCTACGGCAGCTTCTCGCCCGGAAACGCCGCGACCTGCACGGATTGCTACTCGGTGACGATCACGGCGGCGACCCGGCCTTCGACTCACTGGGATGCGACCGTGACGGAAACCGTCAGCCCCTCCGCGCCGGCCGCGGGGACGGGCAAGACGCGTGTCGCGAAGTCGACCCCCGTTCGCATCACCTCTACGCCGCCGTCAACACCGGAGGCCCCTTCGACGTCTACGTCGTGGATGTCCCCTCCTACGAAGTTCTCAGTGCGTTCGCGGTCAAGGACGGCGGCGTCCGCCTGCTGGTTCCGTTCGCAAGCGCAGGCCTCGAGGCCGACTGCGAGGGCAACCTCTGGTACGTCGACCAGGACGCCCAGCAGATCTACAAGGTTGATTCGGGTGAGACCGACTGGTGCGTCACCGACATCCCGTGGCTGTCCGAGACCCCGACGTCGGGCACGGTCGCCGCGGACGGTGGGACCCAGGCCATCACGGTCACCTACGACGCGACGGGTCTGCAACCCGGCCTCCACGCCGGCCAGCTCGTCATCACCGACGATTCACCCTACACGCTTCCGACCGTTCCGGTGTACCTGACGGTGCGCTTCGCGGACGTGCCGGACGCCAACCAGTTCCAGGCGTTCATCTATGCGGCCGCGGGCGCCGGGATCATGACCGGCTGCGGCGGCTCCAACTTCTGCCCCGACGGCATCGTCACGCGCGCCGACATGGCGGGATACATCGAGCGGGCCTTAAACGGCCCCGACTTCCTGGGACACTCGTATCAGGGCGCGTTCGGCGACGTCACCCAGCAGACCCCCAACGCGAACTACATCCAGGCGCTGGTGGACGACGGGATCACGGCGGGTTGCGGCGGGGGGAACTACTGCCCGAACGACCCCAACACCCGTGGCCAGATGTCCGTCTTGATCGTCAAGGCGATCGAGGGTTCCGACTTCGTGCCGCCGGCCTGCACGGGCATCTTCGCCGACGTGGCGTGCCCGGGCAACCAGTTCGCGGACTTCATCGAGTACCTCGCCAGCCTGGACGTCACGGTGGGCTGCGGCGGCGGGAATTTCTGCCCCGACGCCAACATCAGCAACGGGCAGATGGCGGTCTTCCTCGTGAAGGGGTTCAACATCCCGCACCTGTAAGACGCCTCGCTTCGGTTTCGGAGGGCGCCGCCGCGCCGCCCCGCCCATTTTAGTTGTGGGGGGTTTTAGGA
>JBBDKM010000043.1:34977-57320 GCA_040879385.1 Thermoanaerobaculia bacterium
GGGGGCCCCACTCCAGGTGCCCTGTTGGAGGCGCTCCTCGGCGAGCTTTTTTGGGGTCAGACCCCGGTACCGCTGGCCTTCGGCCAGCGTTGACTACTGCCGAGCGTTTCCCTTCGGTGGTCGGCTCGGGGGTCAGACCCTGTCGCTCTTGACCAGGTCGCTCTCCCCGAGCGACCACTGGTGGTAGGCCTCCGTCACGGCCTCGACACCGCCGTCCCGGACGATGCGGCCGTGGTGGAGCCAGATGGCCCGGTCGCAGTTGTCGCGGATCTGGTTGAGCGAATGCGAGACCAGCATGAAGGTCTTCCCGCGGTCGCGCAGCGCCTCCATGCGGTCGTGGCACTTGCGCTGGAACTTCTCGTCGCCGACCGAGAGCGCCTCGTCCACGAGCAGGATGTCGGGGTCGACGTCGGTCGCGACCGCGAAGGCGAGCCGCGCCGACATACCCGTCGAGAACGTGCGCGTGGGCGCGTCGATGAAATCCTGGAGCTCCGCCCACTCGACGATCTGCTCGATGCGGCGGCGCGTCTCGCCGCGCGAGTACCCGAGCAGGACCCCCTGCAGCATGACGTTCTCGCGTCCGGTCAGTTCGCCATGGAAGCCGAGCCCGAGCTCCAGGATCGGAGCGACTCTCCCGGAGACGCGCACGCGCCCCTCGGAGGGAGGCAGGACCCGCGAGATGATCCGGAAGAGCGTGCTCTTTCCGGCCCCGTTTCTCCCGATGACGCCGACACGCTCTCCGGCCGCGACGGAGAGGTCCACCTCCTTGACCGCCTCGAAGTCGTCGTACACGACCCGCCTCTGGACCCGGCGGATCGCGTACTCCTTGAGCGACCGGATGCGCTCCCGCGGGATCCGATAGCGAAGGGAGACCTTCTCGAGACGGATGACGGACATGGTGGAGAGCTCAGCTCCAGTACGCCATGTCGTCGGTCCGGTGGCAGAAGTAGACCCAGCCTGTGACGAGCGCGGCCACCGCCATCGCCAGCGAGGCCAGGACGAGGTCGTTCGAGGGCAGGACGCCGTCGTAGAGGGGCTTCCGGAAGACCTGGACGAGGTAGTACATCGGGTTGAGCGCCAGGATCACGCGGTACCGGGACGGCACGATCGACGGCTCGTAGACGATCGGGGTCAGGAAGAACCAGGTCTGGATGATGACGGTGTACATCTCGCGCACGTCCGAAAAGCGAGACGTCACCGTGAAGAGCAGCAGCGACACGCCGGCCGTGAAGAGCATCGTGATGAAGACCGCGACCGGCAGGAAGGCCCACGTCGCATAGAGGGGGAACCCGGTGACCGCGATGATCAGGAGCAGGGGCGCGAGCGACAGCCCGAGGTTCACGATCCCTCCGCCGACGGCGGACGCGATGAAGACGGACCGCGGGATGAACATGCGCTTGGCCAGGTCGTTCGACGCTTGCGTCTGGGACGCGGCCGAGGAGGTGGTCTGGGCGAAGAAGTTCCAGAAGATCTGACCCACCATGAAGTAGACGGGATAGTTGCGGATGTTGGTCTTCAGGAGCTGGGAGAAGACCAGCGTGAGCGCGATCATGTTGAGGAGCGGCGCCAGCATGGTCCAGAGCATTCCGAGGACCGACCGCTTGTACCGGACCTTGATGTCCCGGATCACGAGCTCGTGCACGAGCCCCCGGTACTTCCAGAGGTTCGCGGCCTCCTCGAGCCAGCGCGGGCGCCGCCGCGCGGAGTCGTATACGGGGAGGGCCGCGGCGCCGGCGGCCGGCCGGGAGGTGTCTGCCGTCATGTCGCTTTCGCCGCAAGCCTCAGGTTCACGAGCCAGGACTCCAGGGTCGCCGCCCGAATATCCCACGTATTCTCGCGGGCGAAGGCGCGCAATCGGCGGGCGGCGCCCCCCGCATCGGCCGCGGCGGCGTCGATCTCCCGCGCGAACTCCTCCGGCGTCGAGGCGAGGCGGACGAGACCCCGGCGCGCGAACGGCTCGAGCGACCGCATCGGCGTGGCCACGGCCGTCCGGCCGGCGGCGGCGGCCTCGTAGAGCTTCACGGGGTCGGTCGCGTGCGTCAGCGGCGAGAGCCGGAAGGGGATGATCTCGACGTCGAAACGCGCCTTGAGCGCCGGCATCTCCCGATGCGGCCGCTCGCCGTGAAACACGACGTTCGGCAGGCGGAGGGGCTCCGCCGCCACGTCCTCGAGCCCGCCGACGATCTCGAAGCGCCACGCGGGGCGAAGCGCGGCCAGCCGCCCCAGAAGGTCCATGTCGAACCACGCGTCCACGGCCCCCGCGTAGCCCACCGTCAGGCGGCCGGGCTCCGGGGCCGGCGGCGGCAGCTCGCCGAAGAGGCCGAAGTCGCACGCGTTGGGGAGGAGGCGCGAGGAGGAGCTCCATTGCGCCATCCGCTGCCGCAGGGCCTCGGACGTGGCAACGACCAGGTCCGCCGAGGCGGCCAGCTCCCGCTCGGCCTCGGCGAGGATGCGGAGGCGGTTGGTCGGGAAGCCTTCGTGCGCGTCGAGGCAGTCGTAGACGACCCTCCAGCCGAACCGTTGCCGCATCGCGCGGGCGAGCGGCCCCCAGAACGGAGACTGGACGAGCAGGACGGCCTCCTCGAGGTCGAACCGCGACCGGGATTCGGCCAGACCGGCCGCGGCGGCCTCGAGAGCCCGGCCCCGCAGGCGCCGGTCGCCGAGGTCCTCGCGGCGCACCCGGCGGATCGGCAGCAGCGTGACCCCCGGGGCGACGCCGACGGCGTACTCGGGCTCGCCCGACCCGCGCAGGGTGCCGTAGAACACCCGCCGGCCGCGCCGCGCCAGGGCTTCGGACAGCTGCTGCGGGCGCTGGCGCCGATAGGACCAGGGAATGACCGGCAGAACGACGATGTCGGGACGGCCCGGCCGCGCGGGGCCGGCGTCGAGAGGCAGGAGCGAGATCTCGACTTCTGGCTTTCGCAGGCCGAAGAGTCTCTCCGAGCTCAAGCGCCGGCGCAGGGCCCGCCGCCACGCGATCGGCGTCGCGCGGCGCCCGAATGCGTAAATCCGGCCCCGCAGACCCGATTCCCAGTTCGGCCTCATGCGCGGTCTGGGGCAGCGGGGTCGAAGGCGTCGTACGCGCGCCCCATCAGGATCGCGGCGATCCGGCTCGCGGCCCGCCCGTCGCCGTAGGGGTTCCCTCCGGACATCCGGAGCCGGGCCCCGGCGTCCGACAGGAGGCCTCCGGCTTCGGAAACGATCTTCTCCTCGTCGGTGCCGACGAGGCGGGCGAGGCCGGCTTCGACCCCTTCCGGCCTCTCGGTCTTCTCCCGCAGGACCAGAACGGGCTTGCCGAACGTCGGCGCCTCTTCCTGGATTCCGCCCGAGTCCGTCAGGATCAGGCGCGCGCGCCGCATGAGGCGGACGAGCTCCAGATAGTCGAGCGGCTCGACGAGCGTCACGTTGGGCAGTCCCGCGTTGGCGTGCACCGCCGAGCGGACATTGGGGTTGGGGTGGATGACGTGGACGAACCGGGTGGCGGGGAAGCCTCGGGCCAGCCGGCCGATCGCGCGCACGACCCGATCGAGCGGCTCGCCGAAGCTCTCCCTCCGGTGGGCCGTGATGAGGACGAGATCCTCCTCGGCGATCTCCCCGTCCCGTCCCGCGATCTCCTCGAGCGCGTCGACGACCGTGTTGCCGGTCAGGTAGATCTTCTCGGGCAAGACGTTCTCGGCCGCGAGCGCCCGCGCGGCCCGGCGCGTCGGAACGAAGTTCGCCTCCGAGACGAGGTCGACGACGCGCCGATTCATCTCCTCGGGGAAGGGGTGCTGGAAGTCGCCCGTGCGCAGGCCCGCCTCGACGTGCCCGACGCGAACGCGGCGGTGGAAAGCGGCGACCGACGACGCCATCGCCGTCGTCGTGTCTCCCTGCACGAGGAGCCAGTCGGGAGCCTCCCGGGCGAGCACGCGATCGAGCCCCTCGAGGACGCGCGACGCCAGGGCGTTGGGCGTCTGGTCGGGGCGCATCAGATCGAGGTCGATGTCAGGCGCGATTCCGAAGAGCGCGAAGACCTGGTCGAGCATCTCGCGGTGCTGCGCCGTCGCGCACACCACGACGCGCGCGCCGGCCTCGCCGCGGAGGGTCCGGATCACCGGGGCCATCTTGATGGCTTCCGGGCGCGTGCCGACGACGACGAGAAGTTTCATGAGGTTTCCACCCGACCCGGCCCCGGGAAGGCCTGCGGCACGGCCCGCGGCGCGCGGACCTTCGCGCATTGTACGGCCGCCGACGCGGCGCTGGGAGCGGAAAATGGCGTCGCCGGTGTCGCGGCCGGAGAGTACACTTCGCCTTCAGAGCCATGATCCCGGAAGTCTTCGAGTGCCCGCGCTGCGAGCGCCAGTTCGTGATCGACAGCATCCCCGACGCCGGCAGCGAGGACGTGCACTGCCCGCAATGCAGCCGCTACCTGGGCGTACGCGACATCGCGTTCGTGCTGCGCAGCGAGCTCGACGAGATGATCGAGCGGCTCGGCTACGAGAAGGACCGCCTCGAGAAAGACGAGGCCGTGTACTCGCTGACCGACTGCGATCCGGAGATGAAGTACTACGGGCGGGAAGTCTCGCGCGTCATCCAGGTGCTCCGCGGCGCTCTGAAGGAACTCCGCAAGCTGCGCGAGGACTACCGCATCAAGCCGTAGGGGCGGCGCCCGTCCTCGCCCGCGCGGCAACCACTTCGACGAACGTTCTCAGCCTCCGCAGCGCCGTCTCCCGGCCCAGCAGCTCCACGACGTCGAAGAGCGGCGCGCCGACGGTGACCCCCGTCAGCGCGAGGCGCACGGGATGAATGAGCTTGCCGGCCGAGATCTGCTCGGCCTCGGCCGTCTCGCGCAGGGCGGCTTCCGTCGCCGCCGCGGTCCACTCCGGGAGATCCTCGAAGCGCTTCGCCAGCCGCTCGAGCTGCCGCGGCGTATCGGGCTTGACGTGCTTCTTCACGCCGTCCGGCTCGTACTCGGCCGGGTCCCGCGCGTACGCGGAGAGAGCGCGCGCCAGCTCGACGAGCGTGCGCGCGCGCGTGCGATGGAGCTCGACGGCGCGGAGGGCGACCGCCCGCTCGGGAGCGCCGTCTGAAGCGCGGGGAACCGTCCGCTCCAGCAGCTCCTCGGCCGGCATCCTCGCGATGTACTGCGCGTTCATCCAGAGGAGCTTTTCCGGGTCGAACACGGATGGCGAGGCTCCGACCCGGTCGAGGGCGAACTCCCGTTCCATCTCCTCACGCGAGAGGATCTCGCGGTCGCCGCCGGGCGCCCAGCCGAGCAGCGCCAGGAAGTTGAACAGGGCCTCGGGGAGGATGCCCGCGTCCCGCCACTCCTCGACGGCGGCGGCGCCGTGCCTTTTCGAGAGCTTCTTGCGGTCCGTGCCGAGGATCATGCCGAGGTGGGCGAACTTCGGAATCGGCGCGCCGAGCGCCCGAAAGAGCGCCACGTGCTTGGGCGTGTTGGCGAGGTGGTCGTCGCCCCGGATCACGTGCGTGATGCGCATGTCCGTGTCGTCGACGCAGACGCAGAAGTGGTAGAGCGGGTGCCCGTCGGACCGGACGAGCACGAAGTCGTCGAGGGCGTCGGCGGGGAACTCCACGCGGCCGCGGATCAGGTCGTCCACGCCGATCGGCTCGGCGGGCATCTTCAGGCGGACGACGTGCCGCTCACCCGCCGCGGCGCGCCGGTCGCTCTCCTCGGGGAGAAGGTCGCGCCCGGCGCCGGAGTACCGGTAGGCCCGGCCGGCCGCCTCCGCCGCCTTGCGCTCGGCGCCCAGTTCCTCGGCGGTCTCGAACGCGCGGTACGCCTTCCCCTCACGCAGGAGCCCGTCGGCGGCGGCCCGGTAGAGGTCGTAGCGCTTCGACTGGTAGAAGGGACCCTCGTCGTACTCGAGTCCGAGCCACTCCATCGCCGAGAGGATCTGCGCGGTCAGCTCCTCGCGGGAGCGCTCGACGTCGGTGTCTTCGATCCGAAGGACGAAGATGCCCTTCGCGTGGCGGGCGAAGAGGAGGTTGTACAGCGCCGTGCGCGCGCCGCCGACGTGGAGCGAACCGGTCGGGGAGGGCGCGAAGCGGACGCGGGGTGCCGCAGCGTCGTTCAAGGCGCCCGATGCTAGCAGGTTGCTAGCCAGGTCCCGAAAGTCATCTTCGCGTCGGAGCTGAGGCGGGCGGGCCTGCGGCCGTCACTCCAGCGGCAGCGTCAGCGTGTAGGAGAACCGCCCCCGCCCGATCTCGATCAGGACGCTGTTCTTGTTGAAGTCCCGCTGCATCACGCGGTTGACCTCCTCGAGCGTCCGGACGCGGGTGCCGTTGACGGCGAGCAGGATGTCGCCGGACTTCAGGCCCGCCTGCGCGGCGAGGCCGTTGCGGTCGGTGATCGAGATGCCGAGCTCCTCGCCTCCGCGCACGGCCATGCCGAGCTCGTCGCGCAGGATGCCCGATCCGATGCCGGCGGGCGGCGCCTCGCCCTGCAGGGAAACCGTGCGTTCGCCGTTCTTGTCCCGGAGGACGATCTTGAGCGTCCGTCCGGGCCCCCGCGTGGACAGGACGGTCTCGAATGCCTCCTGCGAGTCGACGGGGGCGCCGTCGACGGAGACGATCTGGTCCCCGGCGCGCACGCCGGCGCGGGAGGCGGGAGAGTTGGGATGGACGCTGCGGACGCGGAACCCGCGCGGCCGGTTCTTCTCGCCGGAAACGAGGGTCTTGCCGCGGACTCCGATCCAGACCGGCCGCACCTCGCCGAAGCGCAGCAGGTCCTCCACGATGCGCCGGGCGCGGTCGATCGGGATGGCGAACCCGATTCCCTGAGCGCCGCCGATGATCGCCGTCGCGACTCCGATCATGTCGCCGTCCACGTTGACGAGCGGCCCGCCCGAGTTGCCGGGATTGATCGACGCGTCCGTTTGGATGAAGTCCGTGTACGTGCGCTCGTTCTCGCCCCGCACGCTGCGTCCGAGGGCCGAGACGACCCCGGCCGTGACCGTGTTCGACAGGCCGAACGGGTTGCCGATGGCGACGATCGTCTCTCCGATCATCAGGTCGGACGAGGAGCCGAGCCGGATCGCCGGCAGGGGAGCGCCGGGCCTCTTGACGCGCAGAACGGCGAGGTCGTTGTCGGCGTCCGAGCCGACCACGTCGCAGTCGAGCTCCAGGCCGGACCGGGTCATGGCGGTGATTTTCGACGCGCCCGAGACGACGTGCTCGTTGGTCAGGATGATGCCCTTGGAGTCGATGATCGCGCCCGACCCGAGCGACTGGCCGGACCGGCGGCGCGGACGGGAATCGAAACCGAAGAAGAAGTCGTCGAAGACCGAAGGGCGCCTGCGGAGGGTCTGCTCGGCCGAGATGTTCACGACGGAGGGAGCGACCTTCTCGACGACTTGAACGATTTCGCTCTTGCGGGTCGACAAGGGCGAGGCGGCGGCCAGGGCGGCCGCGGCACCCAGAAGAAAGGCCGGCGCGAGGTGTCTCACGGGCTGCACAACGGCGCAATCCGCGTCCTCATTCCGCGACGGGAAGAGAAACGCCCGCGACGGGCGGGGCCGAGAGTCCAGACAGCTAGGAAGCTTTCTCGACCCCGGACACTTTCTCGACCTGGAGGGACTCCCCGTCCCGCGAAACGTCGAGCCTCGCCGAGTCCCCCGTAACGAGCTCTCCGTCCAGGATCTTCTCCGCAAGTGTATCGGTCACCCGTTTCTGGATCATGCGCTTGAGCGGCCGCGCCCCGAAGGTCGGGTCATACCCGCGAGCCGCCAGGAAGAGCCTCGCCTCCGCCGTCCAGGTCAGGTTGATCCCGCGCTCCTGGACCGTCCTGGCGAGCGATTCGAGCTGGATCTCGACGATCCGGTCGATCTCTTCGCGCGTGAGGCGGTGGAAGACGATGACGTCGTCGATCCGGTTGAAGAACTCGGGGCGGAAGTGCCGGCGAAGGGCTTCCTCGATCTTGGCTTTGATCTCGGCCTCGTCGCGTTCCTCGGCGATCCACTCGGAGCCCAGGTTGGAGGTCATGATGATGACCGTGTTCTTGAAGGACACCACGCGGCCCTTGCCGTCGGTCAGGCGCCCGTCGTCCAGGACCTGCAGCAGGACGTTGAAGACGTCCGGATGCGCCTTTTCGATCTCATCGAGGAGGACGACGGAATAGGGCCGGCGCCGCACCGCCTCCGTCAGGCGCCCGCCCTCCTCGTAGCCGACGTATCCGGGCGGGGCCCCGATCATCCGCGCCACGGAGTGCTTCTCCATGTACTCGGACATGTCCAACCGCACGATGTTGTGCTCGTCGTCGAAGAGGAATTCCGCGAGCGCCCGCGCCAGCTCGGTCTTGCCCACGCCGGTCGGGCCGACGAAGAGAAACGAACCGATGGGCCGCCTCGGGTCCGACAGGCCGGCCCGGGAACGGCGGACGGCGTCGGCGACCGCCTTGACGGCCTCGTCCTGGCCGATGACGCGTTGGTGGAGCCGTTCCTCCATCTTGAGGAACTTCTGCTGTTCGCCCTCGATCATCTTCTCGACGGGAACGCCGGTCCACTTGGAGACGACCGCCGCGATGTCCTCCTCGGTCACCTCCTCGCGGAGCATGGGGTGGCCCTTCTGGAGCTCCGCCAGGCGGGCATTGGCCGCCGCGATGTCCTTCTCGAGCTGGGGGAGGCGTCCGTAGCGCAGCTCCGCGACCTTCTGGAGCTCGCCCTGCCGCTCGGCCTCGGCCGCCTCCTGGCGCACCTTCTCGATTGCCTCCTTGATCTGGCCGATCTTCTGGATCATCTCCTTCTCGGCCGACCATTTCGCGCGCAGGCGGCCGGATTCCTCTCCGAGATCCGCGAGGAGCTTCTCGATCTCCTCGAGGCGCGCCCTGGCCTCCTTGGTCTTCTCCCTGGCGAGCGCCCGCTTCTCGATCTCGAGGTGCACGATCCGCCGCTCGACGGCGTCGATCTCGGGCGGCATCGAGTCGATCTCGGTGCGCAGCTTCGCGGCCGCCTCGTCCACGAGGTCGATCGCCTTGTCCGGCAGGAAGCGGTCGGTGATGTACCGGTGCGCCAGGCGCGCCGCGGCGACCAGCGCGGCGTCGGTGATGCGCACGCCGTGGTGGATCTCGTAGCGCTCCTGCAGTCCTCGCAGGATCGCGATCGTGTCCTCGACGGTCGGCTCATCGACATAGACCGGCTGGAACCGCCGCTCGAGCGCCGCGTCTTTCTCGATGTGCTTCTGATACTCGGCCAGGGTCGTCGCGCCGATGGCGCGGAGCTCTCCCCGCGCGAGCGCGGGCTTGAGCATGTTGGAGGCGTCCATGGCGCCTTCGGCCGCGCCGGCGCCGATGAGCGTGTGCAGCTCGTCGATGAAGAGGATGATCGTGCCCGCGGCCTCTTCGATCTCCTTGAGGACCGCCTTGAGCCGGTCCTCGAACTCGCCGCGGTACTTCGCGCCCGCGATCATGGCGCCGAGGTCGAGCGACACGACACGCTTGTTCTTCAGGCCCTCGGGGACGTCGCCCATGTGGATGCGGCGGGCTAGCCCCTCGACGATGGCCGTCTTGCCGACGCCGGGCTCGCCGATCAGGGCGGGGTTGTTTTTCGTCCTCCGGGAGAGGACCTGAATGACGCGGCGGATCTCTTCGTCGCGGCCGATGACGGGGTCGATCTTGCCGCGGCGGGCCAGGTCCGTGAGGTCGCGCGTGTAGCGCTTCAAGGCCTGGTATTTGTCCTCGGGGTTGGCGTCCGTGATGCGCGCCGACCCGCGGACCTCCTTGAGGCCCCGCAGCAGGGCGTCTTTTTTGACGCCTGCCTGTGCCAGGCGCTTCGCGGTCTCACCCGCGTCCGATTCCGTGAGGGCGATCAGGAAGTGCTCGGTCGAGACGTACTCGTCGCCGAACTCCCGGGCGATTTCGAAGGCGCGGTCGAAGATTCGATTGAGCTCGCGGGAAACCTGGGGGTCCGCCGAGGCGCCGGAGACTTTCGGCCGCCGGTCGAGCTCGGCGGCGACCTCGCGGGCAAGGGCTTCGGGATTCGCGCCGAGCTTCTGCACGACGGGAAGGACGACGCTGTCCTCCTGCTCGAGCAGGGCGAGGAGGAGGTGATCGGTGGTGAGCTCGGCGTTGCCCCGGGCGCGGGCGTCGCGCTGCGCCTCCTGGACCGCCTCCTGCGCCTTGATCGTGAGTTGGTCGAAGCGCATGGTGTTCTTCCTTCCGGACACACACTGTAATCGTTGCTTTGACTCAATTGTTACGAGACCAGTGGGTCGGGAAGGCCGGCCTCCTCGAACCCCTTCCGACGAAGCAGGCAGGAGTCACAGCGGCCACAAGGCGTCCCGTCGGGCTGCGGGTCGTAGCAGGACGACGTCAGCCCGAAGTCGAGGCCCAACCCGGCGGCGCGCGCGACGATTTGTCCTTTCGTCAAAGACAGGAGCGGCGCGCGGATTCGGAAGCCGGCTGCCTCGACGCCGGCCTTCGTTCCGAGATTTGCCATGCGCTCGAAGGCCTCGAGGAACTCGGGCCGGCAGTCCGGGTAACCGGAGTAGTCGAGGGCGTTGGCGCCGATGAAGATGTCGAAGGCATCGAGCGCCTCGCCCCAGGCCAGCGCGTGCGCCAGAAAGAGCGTGTTGCGCGCCGGGACATAGGTAATCGGGATCGAGACTTTGCCGAGGCTCTGGCGGGGAACCTCGATTCCCGGATCCGTCAGGGCCGAAGCGCCGGCGGCGGGAAAGTCGATTCTCGCCACGCGATGCGCGGCGGCGCCGTAACGGAGGGCCAGAGCGCGCGCCTTGTCGAGCTCGATCGCGTGCCTCTGGCCGTAGTCGAAGGAGAGAGCGTAGACGGCGAAGCCCTCTTCGCGGGCGATCAGCAGACAGGTCGAAGAGTCGAGCCCGCCGGAGAGCAGGACGATCGCCTTCCGGCTCATCGCCCGGCGACGTCTCCCCAGAGGATCTTGTGCAGCTGCAGGCCCAGCCGGATCGGGCGGCCGCAGTCGCGCACCCAGCCGGCCAGGTCCGCGGCCGGCAGCGTCTCCCAGGCGGGAGAGAACGTGACCACGTGGCGGCGGTCCAGATCGCGCTGCCGCACGAAATCGAGCGCCCAGTCGAAATCCCGGCGGTCGGCGAGCACGAATTTCAGCTCGTCTTGCGGGGACAGCCGTTCGAGGTTCTCCGGAAGGTTCGCGTGCTCCATGCCGCTGCCCGGCGCCTTGACGTCCACGATCTTGACGACCCGCGGATCGACGCGGTCGAGCGGCACGTGGCCGCCCGTCTCCAGAAGCACGGTCCTCCCCACCGCCAGCAGGCGGTCCATCAACGGGTACACGCCGTCCTGCTCGAGAGGCTCGCCGCCAGTGACCTCGACGAGCTCGGTACCGAGGGCGAGGACGCGCGCGGCCGCCTCGTCGACCGCCATCTCACCGCCGCCGTGGAAGGCATAGGCGGTGTCGCACCAGACGCACCGGAGCGAGCAGCCCGTCAGGCGCACGAACGCGCACGGCAGGCCCGCGCGCGTCGACTCGCCCTGGATCGACTTGAAGATCTCGGTGATGCGGAGCGTTCTCATTCGACGATCCGGATCTTGCCGTGGAGCATGTTCATTCCGCAGGAGAAGGGGAACTCGCCGGTCTTCTCCGGCAGGATCTCGATCACGGTCTTGGCATAGGCCGGCAGGGAGCGGCGGATGGCAAAGTCCGGCAGGACGATCTCGTCGGTGCAGGGGCTGGCTTCGCGGCGGTCGAAGACGAGCCTCAGGGGCACTCCGCGCCGCGCCTCGATCACGTCGGGCGGGTACCCGCCCGAGACGACGATCGTCACCTCCTGCGCTCCGGGGCCCGCCGCGGACGCCGCGACCGCCCGGCGCTTGCCGAAGAAAAAGACGTAGAGAAAGGCGATCAGCGCCGCGCCGGCGCCGATCGCGGCGATGCGGTCCGCCGTCCAGGCCATGGCGGGGGTCATGTCAGCCTCTTCTTCGCGAGGCGCAGGCTGTTGGTCACGACCGAGACGGAGGAAGCCGCCATCGCCGCCGACGCGATCATCGGCGACAGCATCCAGCCGAGGACCGGGTAGAGCGCGCCCGCGGCGATCGGGATGCCCAGCACGTTGTACAGGAAGGCGAAGGCGAGGTTTTGTCGGATCGTCGCGAGCGTGGCGCGGGAGAGCGCGATCGCGTTCGGCACGCCGTCGAGGCTTTCGCCGACGAGCGTGACGTCGGAGGCCTCGATCGCGACGTCCGAGCCGGCGCCGATCGCGATCCCGACGTGCGCCCGGGCGAGCGCCGGAGCGTCGTTGACGCCGTCGCCCACCATCGCCACGACCCCGCCCCGGTCCTGCAGCTCTTGCACCTTCGCCGCCTTGTCCGGCGCCAGCACCTGCGCGAAAACCTCCTCGATGCCGACCCGCGCCGCGACGGCCCGGGCCGTGTCGTCGCGATCCCCCGTCAGCATGGCCACCTTCAGGCCGAGCTCCTTCAGGCGCCGGACGGCGCGCGCTGCGGAAGGCTTCTCGCGATCGGCGACGGCCAGAACCCCCAGGAGCTTTCCGTCCGCGCCGACGAAGAGAGGGGTCTTTCCCTCGGCGGCGAAGCGCGCGATCTCGTCGCGCACCGCGGAGACGTCGATGCCCTCCTTTTCGAAGAGGCGCGCGTTTCCGACCGCCGCGCGGCGACCCGCGGCGGTCCCGACCACTCCCAGGCCCGTCTTCGACGCGAAGTCCGCCACCGGCGGAAGTCCGATCCCCTTCTCCTCGGCGGCGGCCGTGAGCGCCTGCGCCAGCGGGTGCGCCGAACCCTTCTCGAGCGCCGCCGCGATTCCCAGGAGCTCGTCGTCCCCGACTCCGGAAACGCGGACGCGGTCGGTCAGACGCGGCCGCCCCTGCGTGATCGTCCCGGTCTTGTCCAAGAGCACCAGGGTCAGGCGGCGGGCCCGCTCGAGGGCGTCGGCGTTGCGAAAGAGAATCCCCGACCGCGCGCCGCGGCCCGTGCCGACGAGGATCGCCGTCGGGGTCGCCAGTCCCAGTGCGCACGGGCAGGCGATGATGAGGACGGAGGCGAAAGCGACCGTCGCGAAGACCGCGCGCGGCTCGGGACCCAGCACGTACCAGGTCACCCAGGTCACGACTGCGATGCCGAGCACGACCGGCACGAAGACCCCGGAGATCCGGTCGGCGAGCTTCTGGATGGGGGGCTTGGAGGCCTGGGCCTGCTGGACGAGTCGCACGATCTGGGCGAGCGCCGTCGCGGCGCCGACCGCCGTGGCCTCCATGTCGAAGGCGCCGTCGCCGTTCCGGGTCCCGGAGAGGACGCGGCCGCCCGGCGTCCTCTCGACCGGGATCGACTCGCCGGTGACCATCGATTCGTCGACCGAGGACCGGCCCGACGCGACGACGCCGTCGACGGGAACCGTGTCACCCGGCTTGACCCGCAGCAGGTCGCCGACGGCGACCTCGGCGAGCGGGACTTCCTTCTCGACGCCGCCCGCGACGAGCCGGGCCTTCCGGGGCGCCAGGTCCAGCAGCTTGCGCACGGCGGCGGACATGCGCCCCCGCGCGCGGGTCTCCAGGTACCGCCCGAGCAGCAGGAGCGTGAGGATCACGCCCACGGCTTCGTAGGAGACGTGGCCCATCGGGCCCGCGGCGCCCACGGACATCGCCTCGGGAAAAAACGTGGAGACGACCGACAGCAGGAGCGCCGCGGTCGTGCCGATGGCGACGAGCGTGTCCATGTTGGCCGTGCGGTGGGACAGCGTCCGGATGGCCCCCTTCAGGAACGGAGCGCCCGCCCAGAGATAGACCGGCAACGTGAGGCCGAGGAGCACGAGGTTGCGGCCGGGAAACATGAGGTCGGCCATCGAGACGACGACGGCCGGCACCGTCAACAGCGCGGCGACGACCGTGCGCCGCAGGATGTCCCGCGTCTCCCGCCGCGCGGCGGCATCCTCCTCGCCGGGCCTCGTCCCGGCCGACGCGCGGGCGCCGTACCCGCTGTCGCGCACCGCCGCGACGAGTCGCCCCGTCTCGAGGTTCCGGCCCCGCACGTCCGCGCGCGCGGTGCCGAGGTTGACGGAGGCCTCGGTGACGCCGGGAACCGCCGCGAGCGCCTTCTCGATCGTCGTCACGCACGAGGCGCAGTGCAGGCCATCGAGGGCGAGAGAGATGGAGGAGTCGGAAAAGTCGTGAGTTGTGAGTCTCGAGTCGTGAGGCGGCTCAAAAGCTCGATTCGCCCCACTCACGACTCCCGATTCACGACTCACGACGGGAAATAGCGGAAGGGAGGACTTGACCGGCATGGAGGCGGCTTTCGCCTTGCCGCCGCGCAGATACCGCTCCGGCTCCCGGTCGAACGCCGCCGCGCAGCCCGGCGCGCAGAAGAGGATCTCGCGGCCCCCGTGCCGGCGGCGCGCGGCCGCGTGCGCGGGATCGACGGTCATTCCGCAGACGGGATCCCGGGAGGCCCTTCCCTTGTTACCCATCGTTCATGCCGGCCCGCGCCTCGCTACCGGCAACGCGGAGAGAGAAGCGGTGTAGGCGAAGCCGTTGAAGAAGACCAGGAGGAACGGCACCGCCGCCCAGTACCGGAACCTCACGGCGAAGACCAGCGAGACCAGGAAGTAGGCAGCCAGGACGACCTCGCCCGCGAGCGAGAGGCTGCGGGCCGCGCGGTACTTCTTGGATCGCCACTCTCCGGCCGCTCCCTCGATGCGGTACTTGGGCGTGCGCGTGAATTGGGCACAACGGCCGAACGCCCCCTCCAGGACGGCGCTGGCGTTGCTGACGGACAGGCCGATGCCGAGCGAGAGGAGAGACGGCAGGCAGCAGAGCGTCGGGCGCCAGCCGCGGCCGATCTCGCGCTGCGAAGAGATGTAGAAGGCCAGAAACGCGAAGGTCGCGCCGAAGAACAGCGGGAAGTCCAGCACGATCAAGCGCTGCCAGCCGATCCGGTCGCGGATGACGATGGCGGGCACCAGCAGGAGGGCCAATAGGACGACGAGCACGTGCGAGACGTTCCCCGTCAGGTGGAAAAACGCTTCCCATTTCACCTTGGCGGGCAGGGAGCTCCGAAGGACCGACGGCAGGATTTTCTTCGCCGTCTGGATCGAGCCCTGCGTCCAGCGGTGCTGCTGGCTCTTGAAGCCGTTGATGTCGACCGGCACCTCCGCCGGCGCCACGCAATCCTTCAGATACACGAAGCGCCAGCCCTTCAGCTGGGCCCGGTAGGACAGGTCGAGGTCCTCGGTCAGCGTGTCGGACTGCCAGCCGCCCGCGTCCTCCATGCTGGCGCGGCGCCAGATGCCGGCGGTGCCGTTGAAGTTGAAGAACCGGCCGGAGCGGTGGCGCGCCGTGTGCTCGATGACGAAGTGGCCGTCGAGGAGGATGGACTGGATCCGTGTCAGCAGGGAGTAGTCGCGGTTGAGATGGTCCCACCGGGCCTGCACCATCCCCACGCGCGGATCGGAGAAGTGGGGCAGGCACTGGCGCAGGATGTCGGGCTGCGGCACGAAGTCGGCGTCGAAGATCAGAATGAACTCTCCGGTGGCGCCGGCGAGCCCCTCCTGCAGGGCGCCGGCCTTGAAGCCCGCGCGGTCCGGACGGCACCGGTGGGAAATGTCGAACCCGCGCGCGCTGAGCCTGGCAGCCGTCCGCCGCGCGACCTCGCGCGTCTCGTCGGTCGAGTCGTCGAGGATCTGGATCTCGAGAAGCTCGCGCGGATAGTCGATCGCCGCGACGGCCTCGACCAGGCGCTCGACGACGTAGACTTCGTTGTAGATGGGGAGCTGGACGGTGACGCGGGGGAGCGAGGGGAGCTCTCCCGCGGGCCGGGGAACCTCGGCGCGGTGCCGGTAATAGAGACGGAGCATGAGGGCCCGGTGCGCCCCGTAAACGGCGAGGAGCGTGAGGACCGCGTAGTACGCGGCGAGGGTCAGGAGCTCTCCGATCTGGCTGGTCATGCCTTGCCTTTGCAGGGGCGATCCTGCTGGCCACGAGGGCTCGTGGTCGGCGCGGCGGAGGCGGTCGCGATCGGCCTCGCTCTGGCTCCGGACGCGCGCTCGCATCTGGCCGCGTACCTGGGTCTCCTGGCTGCGGGCTCCCTCCTGGCGCTCTGCGCGGCGCAGAGTCTATCCGGTTCCCGTCCGGCGTTCGTGCTGCTGTGCGGCGCCGCGCTGCGGCTGACAGTCCTGGCCCGCTCTCCGGATCTGTCCGACGACTTGCGCCGGTACCTCTGGGACGCCCGCGTGGGGGCCGCGGGCGTCTCGCCATATGCCTACGCGCCCGCCGACCCGGCGGTGGCGGGGCTGGCGCCCGAGCTCCTGCCGGGCCTGCCGCACCCCGAAATGCGGACGGTGTACCCGCCCGTCGCGCAGGCCGCCTTCCGCGCGGCCGGGACGCTCGGCGGGGGCGCTCTGGCGCTGAAGGCCCTCTTCGCGGCGGCGGATCTCTCGGTCGTCGCCCTGATCTACGCCCTCGGCGGCGCCGGCGCGGGCTTCGCGGCCGCGCTCTACGCCTTTCACCCGCTCCCGATCGTCGAGAGCGCGGGGCAGGGTCACGTGGACTCCCTCGGCCTCGCCCTGCTGCTAGCGGGGCTCGTGTACCTGCGGCGCGGCCGCAATGCGCGAGCGGGTATCGCGTTCGCGCTCGCCGTCCTCGCGAAGTACTTTCCGGCCGCCGCGGCCCTGCCTCAGCTCCGCCGGGGGCGCGCCGCCTTCGCGGCGGCGGCGCTCGCCGCCGGGGTGCCGGTGGTGCTCGCCGCGACGCGCGGCGGCGTCACGCCGGCTGGCGGCCTGTCCGACTACGCGACCCGGTGGGAATTCAACGCGGTTCTTTATCCGGCGCTCGTGAACGTGCTGGAGTGGGCAGAGGTTCCGGCGCGCGCGAAGGACGCGTTTCTCTCCTGGAAGGAGAGCCTGGGTCACCCGGCCTGGACGGAGTCGGTCTTTCCCTTTTTCTATCCGGGCTTCTTCGCGCGGGCGCTCTCGGCGGTCCTTCTCGCCGCGGCCTTGATCTGGATCGCGCGGCGCGTCCGCGACACCGAGGCGGCCGTCTTCGCGTCGCTGGCCGCGCTGCTTCTGGCCTCGCCGACGCTCCATCCGTGGTACCTGCTCTGGGTCCTGCCCTTTGCCGCGCGGCGGCGTGATCCGGCGTTTCTCTATCTGTCCTTCGCCGTCCCGCTCGCCTACGCGCTGCTGTATCCGGTGTCGTGGCTTCCCGCCCCGGCCGTCTACACGCTCGAGTACGGGCCCTTCGCCGCCCTTCTTTTCTTCGGGGCTCGAGCGCCGAGAGCGGGAGCCGCGTGAACCGCTATCGCGCGACCGTCGCCTACGTGGGCACGGCCTTCCACGGCTGGCAGGTCCAGAAGAACGCCCCGCGCACGGTCCAGGCGGTTCTCCAGGACGCGCTCCGGTACCTGGCGCGCGCGCCCGTGCGCGTGGAGGGAGCGAGCCGGACCGACACCGGCGTCCATGCGGACGGCCAGGTCGTGCACTTCGATCTCCCGCGCCCGCGGACGGCGCGGTCGATCCGCGAGGGCGTCAACGGCCGGCTTCCCGACGACGTGCGGCTGCTCGAGGTCGCGGAGGCGGAGCCGGGCTTTCATGCGCGCTTCGGCGTGGCCTGGAAGGAGTATCTCTACCGCTGGAGCCGGGCGGAGGTGATCGCGCCGGCCGTCGCGCCCTTCGTCGCGCCCATTTCTGCGCGCGCGCAGGCGGGTCTCATGCGGGAGGCGGCGGCGCGGGCCGCCGGCACGCGCGACTTTCGGATCTTCGCGGTCCAGCTTCCGGCCGGCGAGCCCTCCGTCCGGACGCTGCACGCGGTCTCCATCGTGGAAGCGGGCGACGAGCTCCGGGCGCTCTTCCGCGGCGACGGATTCCTGCGGGGCATGGTGCGGTCGATCTGCGGGGTCCTGGCGGACGCGGCGCGCGGCCGGGTCCCGCCCGAGCGGCTCACGGAGCTGCTCGAGACCGCCGACCGGGGGCGGCTTTCCCACAAGGCGGCCGCGAAGGGCCTCACGCTCGCGCGGGTCAGCTATTCGCCGTAGAAAACCGCCTGCCCTTGCTACACTGAGACGGTGATCGAGCTCGACAATCTGGCGGCGCGAGGCTCGTTCGAGCGCCAGCTCGTGGACGAGATCGACCTGGAGCGGTTGCCCCGGCACGTCGCCATCATCATGGACGGCAACGGCCGCTGGGCCAAGCAGCGGGGGTCCCCGCGCGTGGAGGGCCATCGAGCCGGGATCGCCTCGGTGCGGGAGACCGTGGAAACCTGCGCGCGGCTCGAGCTCGACGCCCTGACGCTCTACGCCTTTTCCGTCGAGAACTGGAAGCGGCCGCGCTTCGAGATCGTCACGCTGATGTCGCTGCTGAAGGAATACCTGGCCAGGGAGCTGGCGAACCTCCTGAAGAACGACATCCGGTTCCGCGTCGTCGGACGGATGAACGAGCTCGATCCCTCGGTGCAGAAGGCGCTCGCGCAGGGTCTCGCCGCGACCTCCTCCTGCCGCGGCATGACCTTCAACATCGCGCTCAACTACGGAGGCCGCACCGAGATCGTCGACGCGTGCCGCTCGCTCGCCAACGACGTCAGCGCCGGGCGGCTCACGGCCGAACAGATCGACGAAGAGACGCTCGGCTCACGCCTCGGCACGGCGGGGCTGCCCGATCCCGATCTCCTGATCCGCACCAGCGGCGAGATGCGGGTCTCCAATTTCCTCCTCTGGCAGATTGCCTACGCCGAGATCTGGGTCACGCCCACGCTCTGGCCCGACTTCCGCAAGCGCCACCTCTTCGAGGCGATCCTCGACTTTCAAAAGCGGGAGCGCCGCTACGGCGGCGTCATCGACGAGGGCCGCCTGCCCGGGGCGAGCGCCGATTCTGCCTAGCTTTTCGGTGCGCGCGTGGCGCTAGGCCAGCGCGAGCTCGCGGCCGCGGTCGCGATTCCGATCGTCCTCGCCGCCCTGTTCCTGGCGCCCCCGATCGTCTTCAACGCGCTCGTGGCGGCGGTCGCGCTCGGCGCGCTCTGGGAGTTCTACCGGATCGCGGAGAAGACCGGACATCCGGTCGCCAAGAGCGTCGGCCTCGCGGCCGGGGCGCTGGTCCTCGGGGGAGCGGCGCTGCTCTGGGGCCCGATCCGCTTCGAGACGCCGTCGGGCGCCCTGGTGGAGATCGCCGTGAAGACCCGCCCGGCCTTCTGGTTCGCGACCGGGCTCGCGGCGGTCTTCCTCGCTTGCGCGGCGCCTCTCTTTTCCCGGGTGCCGCCGCCTGCAGCGCTCGCGGGCGCGTCATCGACCCTCTTCGGGGTTCTGTCGGTCGCGGTGCCAGCGACGGCGATGTGCTATCTGCGGGCTTTTTCCCCGCGCGCCGTGCTGGCCCTGCTGCTCCTCGTCTGGGTATGCGACTCCTCTGCCTACTACGTCGGCCGCCGCTTCGGCCGCCACAAGCTCGCTCCGGTGGTCTCGCCCAAGAAGACGTGGGAGGGCGCTCTCGCGGGTCTGGCCGGCGCCGCCGTTTTCGGCGCTGCGGCGGGGACCTGGTGGTTCCTGCCCGAGCTCGGGCCCGCGCGCGGCGCTCTCGCCGCGGCCTGCGCGTCCACGGCGGGTCAGGTCGGCGACCTCGTCGAATCGCTCTGGAAGCGGGGCGCCGGCGTGAAGGACTCCGGCACCTTCCTGCCCGGCCACGGAGGCTTCTTCGACCGGATCGACTCGCTCCTCTTCGCGGGCCCGGTCATGGCGGCCTTTCTCGCCGGGATCTAACCCCCCTATAATCACCCGTTCGCCATGAAATCCCTCGCCATCCTCGGCTCGACGGGCTCGATCGGCTGCTCGTCCCTGGACGTGGTAGCCGCGTTCCCGGACCGTTTCCGGGTTGTGGCGCTGGCGGCGGGGCGGTCGATCGAGAAGCTGGCCGAGCAGGTCGCGCGCTTTCACCCCGACCTCGTCGCGATCGACCGCGCCGAGGATGTCTCCCGCCTCGAGCGGCTCCTGCCTTCGGGAGCGGCCTGCCGCATCGTCTCCGGGCCCGAAGGCCTGGAGGAGGCGGCCTGCCATGCTGACGCCGATACCGTCGTGGGCGGGTTGGTGGGGGCCCTCGGCCTGCGCTCCGCCTATGCGGCCGTCCGCGCCGGCCGCCGGCTCGCGCTCGCCAACAAGGAGCCCCTCGTCGTCGCCGGAGAGCTGATCCTCGCGGAGGCCAGCCGCCACGGCGCCGAGATCGTCCCCGTCGATTCCGAGCACAGCGCCATCCACCAGGCCCTGCGCGGCGGAAAGCCCGGGGAGGCGCACCGTCTGGTCCTGACGGCCTCGGGCGGTCCCTTCCGGGAGCGCCGGCTCGAGACCTTCGACTCGATCAGGGTCGCGGACGCGCTCGCCCACCCCACGTGGAAGATGGGACCCAAGATCACGATCGACTCGGCCACGATGATGAACAAGGGCCTCGAGGTCATCGAGGCGCACTTCCTCTTCGGCCTGCCGGGAGAGCGCATCGACGTCGTCATTCATCCCCAGTCGCTCATCCACTCCCTTGTCGAATTTGTGGACGGGTCGCTGCTGGCGCAGCTGGCGAAAAACGACATGAAGTTCCCGATCGTGTACGCGCTGTCCTACCCGGACCGCTTCGCCAATGACTTCGGGCGCCTCGACCTCGTGGCCCTCGCGCGGCTCGACTTCTTCGACGTCGAGCCGCGGCGCTACCCGGCGCTGACGCTCGCGCGCCAGGCGCTGGCGGCCGGCGGCGGCATGCCGGCGGTCCTGAACGCGTCGAACGAGATCGCCGTGGCGGCCTTTCTGGAGGGGAAGATTTCGTTCCCGGACATCGTGAGCGTCGTGTCGCGAACCATGGACAGCGCCGGCCGCACACCCGCCCCCACCAGCCTCGAGGAAGCCGAAGGGGTCGACCGCGCTTCGCGCGAGGCCGCTTCGGCGATCGTCCGGCGGCGGGCTCAGGCGGTCGCCAGCTAACCGGTTTCTTCCCAAGGAGTTGTCTTGACGATTCTCAGCAATACCTTCGCTCTCATCGTCGTTCTCTCCGTGCTCGTCGTCGTGCACGAGTTCGGGCACTTCGCGGTGGCCAAGTGGTTCGGTTTCCCGGTCGAGGTCTTCTCGGTCGGGTTCGGCAAGCGCCTCTTCGGAAAGAAGTGGCGCGGGACCGACTACCGCGTCTCGGCGATCCCGCTCGGCGGCTACGTGCGCGTCATCGGCCTCGGGCCCGACGAGTCCACGGTCACCGAGGGCACCTCGCAGGAAGCCCCCCCGGTCGGCAAGCGCTGGCAGCGCGCGCTCGTGCTGCTCGCCGGCCCCGTGATGAACCTCGTCCTGGCGCTGGTGCTCTACACGGCGGTCTTCGCCATCGGCACGCGGGTGGCGGCGTACGAGCTCGAGCCTCCCGTGGTCCGCGTGGTCGAAGCGGACTCGCCGGGCGCGGCCGCCGGATTTGCGCCGGGGGACCGCATCGTTTCGATCGACGGCAAGGAAACGCCGCGCTGGCGGGACGTCCTCTTCCTCTTCGCCATGAACGCGCGCGAGCCCCTCGACGTCCTGGTGGAGCGCGGCGGCAGCCGGGCCTCCCTGAACGTGACGCCCCGGCCCAGTACGAAATACGACCTCGGCTACGTGGGCGTGCTTCCCGACTTCGGATCGAGCGTCCGGGCGCGCATCGCGTCCGTCGTCCGCGGGTCCCCGGCGCAGAAAGCCGGACTGAAGGCGGGAGACGTCGTGGTCTCGGTCGCGGGACGGGAGATCCGGGGCGCGCCGGACCAGCTCTTCACGAAGTTCGTCGAATCCGTGGGCGCGGGGGCCCCCGGGCCGTTTCCCATGGTGTACGAGCGGGACGGGAAGATCGGGACGGCGAAAGTCGAGCCGCGGCGCGATCCGGACGGGTCCTGGAAGGTCGGCGTGCAGGTCAGCGCAGACCTGCCCGAGGTCGTCGAGCGCTTCCCGCTGCGGCAGGCCGCGGTCGAAGGCTGGCGGCGCGCCGAGACCGACTTCAAGACGACGCTCGCGATTCTGGGCCGGCTCTTCCGGGGCAAGGCCAGCATGAAGTCCATGTCCGGTCCGCTCGACATCGCCAAGTTCTCGGGCGAGGCGGCGCGGACGGGAGCGATTGCGCTGGTGGCCCTCATGGCGGCGATCTCGCTGCAGCTCGGGATCTTCAACCTGCTGCCGATTCCGGTCCTCGACGGCGGCCACCTCTTCCTGCTCGGCGTCGAGGGCCTGGTGCGGCGCGACTTTTCGCTCCGCGTCAAGGAGCGGGTCCTGCAGGCGGGCTTCGTCATGATCCTGGCCCTGCTCGCGGTGGTGCTCTACAACGATCTCGCCAAGAACGTGCCCGCGGCCTGGTGGCCGTTCTAGATATATGAGTCCCTACTTATATATCCCGGTGGCGGGCGGCCGGACGGGCAGCCGCGCGCCGGAGGCGCCGGGCAGC
>JBBDKM010000043.1:57420-75657 GCA_040879385.1 Thermoanaerobaculia bacterium
CGGGCAGCCGCGCGCCGGAGGCGCCGGGCAGCGCGGCGAAGGGCGCACCCGCGGGCTCCGGCATCTCCTCGACGATCCGGTGGAACTCGCGGCGGAAGTCCGCGTCGCCGGCCCAGTAGAAGGAGCGGGTCGGGCACGCGCCCTTCTCCGCGCAGACGCTCTCGACCGCGCAGGAGTGCGTGAGGTCTCCGACGGCGCCGCGCCGCGCCATGATCTCCCGCAGCTCCGCGCGGAACCGCTCGTAGGGCTCGCCCCGCCAGATCTCCTCGAGGGTCGAGCGGTGGATGCTGCCGAGGACCGCAGTCTCGTGGTCCTGCAGGATGCAACAGGTCACGGCGTCCCCGTTGGCGTTGACGGTCGTCGAGTACCACCCGACGAGGCAGAACTCGTGCAGCGCGTCCGCGGCGCGGGCCCGGCGGGCCCCGGCGTCGAAGAGCTGGCGCACCTTCACGCGCGCGCGGCGGGACAGCGGAGCCTCCGCGAAGACCTTCCGGGTCGAGGCGTCGATGCGCTCGGCGATCGAGCTCTCCCAGAACGAGAATCGCTCCAGGCTCTCGAAGTAGTCCTCCGCCAGAACGGCCTCGTAGAGCCGGAGCATCTCGGCGATGTCCTCCTCGGCCATCATCGGCATCGGGCGGACGGGGTAGAGGCCGTTGAGCCAGAAGCGGTCGGCTCCCGTGTCCCGGAAGAGGCGGTGCATGTCGGGCAGCTGCCGGTAGTTGTCCTTGTAGACGAGGAACTGGACCCGGAGCAGTGTCGAGGCGCCGGTCTCGCGCTTGATGGCCGCGGCGGTCCGGATGTTCGCGACGACGCGGTCGAAGTTCGTCCCCGAGGTCTGCATCATCGCCGCGTACGAGACGGGCTCGGCCGTGTTGAGGGACACGCAGATCTCGTCGCAGCCGGCCGCGTAGAGGGCGCGGATCGCGGGTTCGGTCAGGAGGACGCCGTTGGTCGTGACGTCGGTGATCCGGAGGCCGCGCGCCCGCCGATCAGCTCGGCTGCGTCTTTCCGGAAGAGCGGCTCGCCGCCCCCCATCAGGCGCACGCCCTGGACGCCCATCGCACGCATCTCGTCGAAGAGAGCGAGGAGCCGCTCCCGTGTCAGCGCGAAGTTGCCGGCGCGGATCTCGGAGGTCGAGCAGAAGAAGCAGTCGATGTTGCAGCGGTCCTGCCAGGAGATCTCGACGACGCGGGGCGGCGGCGCGGGGCCTCCGCGGATCGCGCCGAGGATCGCGGTCTTCTCCTCCGCGGTCAACCGTTCCCAGGAGTACGCCACGGGCGGATCTTACGCTCGGGGGTCGGCGGCCCCGGCTAGAATCACGGCGAGGATCTCGCCTCTGAGAATCGAAGTTCTGGGCCTGTGGCTGGCCTACGCGGGCTCGTCGGCGCTGGCCGTGTGGCTGGCGCGGAGGTTCGTCGCCCCGGTGAGGGCGCGCGCTGGCCTGCTTGTCGCGCTCCTGCCCCTCGTCTTCACCGGCAAGGCGATGCTCCTCGGCAGGCTCTACGGCCCGTCGGACCTGTATGAGACCACCGACCCGTGGAGACCGCTCGCCGCGGCGCAAGGAGCCGCGAAGCCTCAGAACCCGATTCTCTCGGACCTCGCGTTCGCGAACCTGCCCTGGAGGGCCGCGGTCCGGGAGTCCCTGGCAGAGGGGCGCCTGCCGCTCTGGAATCGCTTCGTTCTGGCCGGCAACCCGCTCCTCGGGACGGCGCAGGCGGGAGTGCTGCACCCTGCGACCTGGCTCGGCATCTGGCTGCCCGTGCCGCTCTCGTGGACGTTCTCCTGCACGTTCACGCTGTTTCTCGCGCTCGCCGCGGCTTTTCTTTTCTTTCGCGACTTTGGCCTCGGCGAGCGGGCGGCCCTGACCGGCGCCGCCGGTTGGGCCTTCTCGACTTACCTCGTGTTCTGGAACGGGTGGAGCGTGGGTCCCTCGACGGCGACCTTTCCGCTGCTCCTGCTCGGGCTGCGCCTTCTCGCCCGCGAGCCCGGCCGCCGTGCGATCGGGCTGACGGCCGCGGCCCTCTGGCTGTCCCTTTGCGGGGGGCACCCGGAGTCGTTCTTCCACTGCGCCGCCGCGGGAGCCGTGTACTTCGCCTGGGAGCTCTTTGCCCGCCGGCGTCTCGCGGTCGCGCGGGCGATCGGCGCGGGGCTCGCGGCCGGCGTGCTCGCGCTGCTCCTGGCGGGCCCCCAGCTCTTCCCGCTGCTGGAGGCGATACCGCATTCGGCGGAGTACCGCGCGCGACGCGCCGCGCTGGGGAGAGTCGGCGCGCGCCAGGCCGTGCCGCTGCCCGAGGCCGGACGCCGTCTGCTGCCGGACATCCTGCCGTTCGCCCACGGCATCTACGGGAAGAGCCCCGTCCAGTCCGAGCGTGACGACGGCTCCGGAATGCCGCTCGGTTACGGGGGCGCGGTGCTTTTTCCGCTTGCCCTCCTGGCGCTCACGGATCCCCGTCCCCGCTCCCGAGGCCGGGCGATCTTCCTCGGCTTTGTCGTCGCGGGGCTCGCCTTCGGCGCGAGCTTCCCCGGGCTGCTCGACGTGACGGCCCGGCTCCCGGGCTTCGCCCTCGCGCTCAACTACCGACTCGTGTTTCTCGCGGGATTGGGGCTGGCCGGCCTGGCCGCCCTCGGCGTCGCGCGGCTCGAGACGCAGGAGGCCGCGAGCGACCTCCGGCGCGCCGCCGCCGTCAGCGGCGCCGTGATCCTCGGCGCGTTCCTGCTGGCGCTCCCGGTGTTTCGCGACCGCGGGTTGCCCCCCGGGTTCGTGTGGACGGGTCTCGCCTTCGAGCTCGCGCCCCTCGTGCTCCTCGCTCTGGCGGGCCTCGCGCGCGTTCCGGGTCCTCGTCTGGCCGCGGCCGCCCTCGCGCTTCTCGTCGCGCAGCGTTTCTTCGAGATGCGCGGCACCTATCCGACGCTGCCGGCTTCGACACTCGCCCCGCCCCTCCCGACCCTCGCGGCGCTCCCGCCCGGAAGCGACCCGCGGCGTGTCGTCGCCGCGGGGACGGTTCTGCGGCCCAACGGCGCCGCGCTCTACCGGCTCGAGGATGTCCGGGGCTACGAGTCGCTCGTGCTCGACCGCTTTGCGGACACCTATCCGCTGTGGTGCGAGGCGCAGCCGGCGTCCTTCAACCGCGTCGTTGATCTGTCCCGCCCTTTTCTCGCGTTCCTGAACGCTCGTTACGCGATCGGCGCGCCGCGGGATCAGGCGCCCCCGGGCTGGCGCGAGCAGGCGCGCGGGCCGGAGATGACGATCTTCGAGAACCCCCGAGCGCTTCCCCGGGCGTTCGTTCCCGTGGGCCTGCGCCGCGAGGCCGACCCCGCGCGCCTTCTTGCGGCGATGGCCCTCGAGACGGATTTCGCGAGGACCGCGTGGGTTTCGGGCGATGGCGCGCCGGAGGAGGCGAATGGCGTCGCGGCCCTGCGGCTGCGCGCGGTCGGCCCCGACCTCGTGATCTCGGCCGAGGTTTCGAGCCGCGCCTTCGTCGCGACGTCGCTGCCCGACTGGCCGGGTTGGTTGGCCGAGGAGGGGACGCGGAGGTTGCCGCTCGAGACGGTCAACCACGCCTTCGTCGGAGTCTGGATTCCTCCCGGCCGCCACACAATCCGCCTCTCCTACCGGCCTGACTCGTGGTCGCTCGGCCTCGCCGCTCTCGGGGCGGGCGCGGCCGCCGCCCTGCTCCTCGCGACGGCCTGGCGGCGGCGCTCGCCGTGAGCGGGTCGACGCTGCTCCTCTGCCTGTTCCTCCTTTTCCGGCCGGCCGGCCGCGAATTGAGGCAGAATCCCGTGTAGCGCGATGTGGCTCGTCGTCCTCCGTTCCCTCGCGGTCTACGGCGGGACGGCGGCCCTTCTACTGTACCTCGCGCACCGGTTCGTCCTCCCGCTGACGCGCAGGACGGCGCTTTTGCTCGCCCTCGCGCCCTTGCTCTTCACCGGCCGGGCGATCTTGACCGGCGGCGTGTTCGCGCCGCTCGACATCGCGTACCAGGCCGAGCCGCTCCGGTCGCGCCGCGCCGAGTTGGGGATCGTGCGGACGTGGAACCCCCTGACCGTGGACGTTGTTTCCCAGATGCTGCCCTGGCGCAAGGCCGTGCGCGACGCGCTCGAGAACGGCCGCCTGCCGCTGTGGAACCCGCACCTGCTCGCAGGTGCGCCGCTCCTCGCCGTCCAGCAGCCGGCCGTGCTTCATCCGGGCACGTGGATCGGCTTGCTGCTGCCGTTGCCGCAGGCGTGGACCTTCGACATGACGCTGCGCTTTCTGCTTGGGCTCCTGTCGGGTTATCTCTTCTTTCGGGGCACGCGCGCGAGCGAGACCGCGGCGCTCTTCGGCGCCGCGGCCTGGGCCTTCTCGGATTTTCTGATCTTCTTCGTCGGGTACCCGGTCACGCCGAGCGTTGCGCCCTTTCCGCTGCTGTTGCTCGGCCTCGCGCGCCTTGCGGAACGCGGGGCCCGGCGCGACGCGGGCGTCACGGCCGCGGCTCTGGTGGCAATCGTGATCGCGGGCCATCCCGAAACGCTGCTCTTCTGCGTGGCAGGGGGCGGGATCTTCTTCCTCTTCGAGCTCGCCCGAGCCGGACCCGGGCGGTGGCTGCGGCCCGTTCTCCTCTCGTTCGCGGCGGGCGCGCTCGCGCTCGGCCTGACGGCGGTCCTCCTCGCGCCGTTCCTGGAGATCCTCTCCCAGACCTGGCAGTACGCCCTGCGCACCCTGTTCTACGCCAGGGGCCGCCGGTCCGAGGAGCTGGCCGAGGTGCTGCGGCGCCTGACCTCGAGCGCGGTTCCCTATGCCTGGGGCGCGCTCGGGAGGAGCCGGGTCGTCGAGCGGCTGATCGTGCCCGCCGGGTACGCCGGGTCGCTTCTGCTGCCCTTCGCGGCGGCGGGTCTCGGCGCTCCGTCGCGCCGGAAGTGGGCCTTCGTCACGATGGGCCTCTTCGGCCTCGCGGTGAACGCGCGGCTCTGGGGCGTGACGAACCTCCTGGCGCAGCTGCCGCTCTTCGACATCGCCGTCTGCGATTATCTCGTGTTCCTGTGGGTGTTCGCGCTGGCCGCGCTGGCGGTCTCCGGGCTCGACCAGCTGCGCGAGGGCCGCGGCTTCCCGCTCTTTGCGGCCGGGGCGGTGGCGGCGACGCTCGCCGCCGTGCTGGTCGCCTCCGTCCGTGGAGCCGCTCTGCGGGATCTCGGCATGAGCGCCGGATACCTGCGCCTGCGCATCCTGCTGCAGGTCGTCCCCGTGCTTCTCGCGCTCGGGATCGTTCTCCTTTCGGCGCGGGGACGGCCTCTCGGGAAGATCGCCGCCGCGGCGTTGTTTGCTCTCTTTCTCGCGCAGCGGACGCTCGAGGAGCGGGAGGTCTACCCGACCTATCCGCCCCGGGCGTTCTATCCGCCGATTCCGGAGCTCGACCCCGTCCCGCGCGGCGAGCCGGTCCGCATGGCGGCGCTGGGATGGACGTTCGCCCCGAACATCGCGGCGATCTACGGTCTGGAGGACGCGCGGGGCTACGACGCTATGGTGCTCGGATCGCTCGCGCAGACCTTCGGGCTGTGGTGCCTGCCGCCGGCGAACTTCTACAACCGCATCGAAGACCCCACGCTGCCGTTTTTGGCCTTTCTCAACGTCCGCTACGTGCTGACGCCGCCAGGCTACGCGGCGCCTCCCGGCTGGAAGATCCTGACCGACACGCGCGGCGGCCGGCTTCTCGAGAACCCGAGGCCTCTCCCGCGGGTCTTCGTCCCGCGCCACCTCGCCTGGTCGAACGACCCCCGCACGCACCTGGAGGTCATGCACACGATCCGGGACTACGCCAACGACGGCGTGGCCGGCCGGACGCGGCCGGGTCCTCTGCGCTGGCTGGACAACGGCCCGGCCGAGCTGCGCGTCGCCTCCTACGAGCCGGAGCGGATCGCGATCGCGGTCGATGCGGCGGCCGAGACCTTCGTCGGCACGTCGATTCCCGACTGGCGAGGCTGGAAGCTGACGATCGACGGAAAGAAGGCGCCGCTCTCCTTCTTCAACCGCGCCTTCCTCGGCTTCGAGGTGCCCGCGGGTCGCCACGAGGCGGTCCTGCGCTATCTGCCCGACGGCTTCGTCTACGGGGCGGCGGTCACGCTGGCGACGCTGGCTCTTTCGGTGTCTCTCGCTCTGCGCCGCCCGCGGGCGTGACGGAGGAGAGCGCGAGGAGCATCGCGACCGGCGAGAAGACGCGCGCGGCGGACCAGGAGATCCACTGCGACGGATCTTCCGCGGAGTGCATGTAGGCGAAGATCAGGAAGCCGGTCAGCGTGGCGGCGACTCCGAGCGGGAGCAGTGAGATCCGCGTCAGCCGCCGGGCCGCGACGAAGACGCACGCGAGGGGAACGAGCCAGGGAAGGCCGTAGTCGGTGCCCGCGAGCGCGCGGGCGATCGCGTCGAGTACGGTCGGGAGGTGGTCCGGGTGAAGGTCGAGGAAGCGGCCGTACTCCGCATAGCCGCGGAAGAACCCCCGCCTCGCGCCGAAGGCGAACCAGGCCGAGAGGGCCAACACGCTCGGCGCCAGAAGCAGCGCCAGCGTCTTCGCGGCGGTCGAGCGGCCGGGCTCGCGGCGGAGGATCGCGAAGAGAAATGCCGCCGCGAGCGTGAACGGGAGGGCTTCCACTTTCGTCGAGGACGCGCCGGCCAGGAGCAGTCCGGCCAGGAGCAGCGTCGCCCCGCGGCCGGCCGCGGGGGAGAGCAACAGCGCCAGCGCCAGGGTCTCGAAGACGAGCAGGGGCATCTCCCCGTCTCCTCCGATGTCCGCCTCCATGCCGATCAGGCCGATCGCGGCGACGACGAGCGCGGAGGTAGCGGCCGCGGCCGTCCGGGGCAGCGAGGCGCGCAGGACGCCGGGAAGGCCGAGCGCGAGCGCGGCGAGCAGGAGGGGAAACGTCAGGACGGCCGCCGTCCAGACGAAACGTCCGGCCGCGATCGAGGCGAAGGCCCCGAGGTTCGTCACGAGCGGCGGGTAGTACGCGTGCATGTAGCCGTGAACCTCGTTCCGCATGAACGCCTCGTCGAACGTGCGGGCGAGGGCGAACTGCTGCGCCTTGGGGCCCCAGAAGAACAAGAGATCCGGCGAGCTCGCGGCTCCCGAGCGGGCCGCGGCTAGCGCGGCGAGGACGGCCAGGAGCGCGAGGCCATGGGCGGCGGCGCCGGCGGCGCCGAGGCGCTCGCGCAGGACCGGGCCGCCCGGCTCCTTCGGGACGAGCACCCGAAGGGCGAAGGCGAGAAGCGCGCCCGCCGCCGTCAGCGCGGGAACGTTCCACGGGATTCCCGAGAGGACGCCGGCCGTCATCGCGAAAGAAACGAGAACCGCGCCGCAAGCGCCGGAGAGCGCGGCGCGGCTCACGAAGGGCAGCCACCCGAAGGCCGGGTGCGCCAGCAGCGGCCAGCCGGCCAGCGGCAGGAGGAGAAATGCCGCGAGCCAGACGAATCCCGCGCTCATCGTTTCGTCAGGCGCCAGACGGTTCCGTCCGTGGTCTCGAGGACGGGCTCGCCGGGCGGTGTGGCGGGCCGCGCCCCGACGAGCACGAGGTACTCGGCGTCGCGCCAGAGATCGGGAGACAGCGACTGGCCAGAGAACGCGGCGGGCCGCGGACGCCGGCCGGGCAGGAGAGCCACGGCCATGCGGTGGTACCAGGTTTCCTGAATCGCATCGGGCGGTTCCGTCCTCACGACGACGGACGCGCCGGCGGGAATCACGCGGTCTGCGGCGGTCAGCAGCGCGTAGCCGGGGGCCACCATGTTCGCCTGACTCCGGTCGAATGGCGTGCGCGGCCGCCGCAGCCAGTCGCCGCTTTGCGGCAGGCTCGCGATCGCGCAGGCGACGAGGACGGCGGAGCCGAGGAGAGGCGGAAGGACGCTCGAGGGCTTCGAGGCGCGGTGCGGCAACAGGGAGATTGTAGCCGTCAGGGAGACTCGATTAGCTCGGTTTGTCCTTGCTTGCCTCCCAGTGCTCCAGCAGCTCCTGTCCCACCGTCTTCGTGACGAAGATCTGCTTCAGGTAGTTGAGCGTCGTGACGGCGAAGGGGAGTCCGGCGGCGGAAAAGGGCGCGCCGCAGGCGGCAATCGCGAGGTGGCGCGCCTTCTCGACCCCCGTGAACTCCGGGTTCTTCCAGTCGAGCACGCTCCCGTAATAGCGGAAGACCATCCGGTACACGTCCGAGAGGAGCATGCGGAAACCCATCTCGCTGCCCCACACGAAGCAGGCGCCGGTGCGGACCTGCTCGAGGAACTCGGAGGGGGACGAGGCCTCGGCCACCGTGTAGACGCGGGCGAGCGGCGCCAGCGTGTGGGCGTCGGACCCGGCCACGAGCGAGACCGCCCCGCGCTTTTCCCGCACGACGGCCATCAGGTCTTCGACGAGACGGTTGTGGTGCGAGGTCATGGCGCCGTTCTTGACCTCGAAGATGTCGAACATGCGCAGCATCTCCTCGAAGTAGCGCCTCGGGGAGTTGCGCATCCGGTAGTTCTGGAACATGTGGTTGGCCGACGCGATGATGCGCTCCTCGCGCAGGTAGTCGTGCAGGTCGTAGATGTTGCGGCGGCGGCGCTGGATCTCCGCGTGCTGCTTCTCGTCGATGTCGAAGGCGTTGACGTGGATCCTCTGGCGGGTATCGGGAAACCACGTCTCGACCTCCTCCGAGATGAAGAAGTCGTCGAGGTCGGGCCGCCGGTCGAGCAGCGCGAGGCAACCGTCGATCGAGTCATGGTCCGTGATCGTGACGAAGTCCATGCCGCGCTCCTTGGCGATCCGGTAGACCTCTTCGGGGCGGTTGTAGGAATCACGCGTGTTGGCGATCCGAAAGTACTTGAAGGTCGAGTAAACGGAGTGGCAGTGGAGGTCCGCCTTCTTGAAGCGCCGGTCCGCGAACCAGCCGGGCTGCTCGGGATCGACGTCGTTTCTCGATGACACTTGGAGAC
Source organism: Thermoanaerobaculia bacterium (assembly GCA_040879385.1). GTDB lineage: Bacteria > Acidobacteriota > Thermoanaerobaculia > UBA5066 > Gp7-AA6 > DAHUXD01. The sequence goes on from JBBDKM010000043.1 coordinate 66,347, forward strand.
CTCCTCGAAAGAGCGCCGAAAGGGAAAATCGGTGGGAAGGTCCGTTTTCTTCCGCCCGCCTGAGGGTACCATCCCGTGTTAACTTCCCGCTGTGGCACGGCTTTTGTTCCGGATTCTCTACGGGACCCTGCTGGTGGGCGTTTTCCTCGGAGCCGTGTGGTTCGGCTTCAGGGGCGCGATCGTGGGCCGCTCGGTCGCGGTGCCCGACCTGACGGGGAAAACGCCCGAGGAGGCGCTTCGCGTGGCCCGCGCCGAGGGCCTCCAGCTCGAGGAGCAGGAGGGCCGCGCCCGCTTCGACGAGCGCATCCCGAGCGGGCGGGTGCTCCTCCAGCAGCCCGAGCCCGGCTCGCTCGCCAAGCCCGCGCAGGTCGTTCGGGTCGTCCTTTCGCTCGGCCCAAGGGAGCTGCGGGTCCCCGACCTGACGGGGCTGGCGCCGCGCGCCGCCGCCCTGAAACTGTCCCGGGAGTCGCTCGAGCTGGGTCCGGCCTCCTGGTTCCGCGACCCCGGCGCCCCCGCCGGCATTGTCGCCCAGGATCCGGAGCCCGAGACCCCCGCGGGCAAGGGCGACGCCGTGCGGGTCCTGATGAGCCGGGGCGCGGCGGAGGCCCGGATCGTCATGCCGGACTTCGTCGGCAAGGATGCCGAAGCCGTACGGTCCCGCCTCGAGAAGTTCGGCTTCCGGGTTGGAAGCGCGCGATTCGAGGCCTACGAGGGCGTCCGGCCCAACACCGTCCTCAAGCAGTTCCCTCCGGCCGGCTATCCGCTCTCCACGCGCGACGTCGTGTCGCTGACGGTCTCGCGGTCCCCGGAAGCGCCCGCGTCGCCCCGATCATGAACGTCCGCATCGCGCCCTCCCTGCTCTCGGCGGATTTCGCCCGTCTGGCCGACGCGCTGGCGACGGCCGAAGCGGGCGGCGCCGACATGGTGCACGTGGACGTGATGGACGGCCACTTCGTCCCGAACCTGACGATCGGGCCCCCCGTCGTCCGGGCGCTTCGGAAGGCCACGCGGCTGCCGCTCGACGTCCACCTGATGATCGAGCGTCCGGAGCGGACTCTCCCGGAGTATCTGGACGCCGGCGCCGACTGGATCTCCGTTCACGTCGAGGCGACGCGCCACCTCCAGCGCTGCCTCGACGGGATCCGCCGGGCCGGGGCCAAGGCGGGCGCCGCGTTGAACCCGGCCACGCCGACCGGGGCCCTCGCGGCGGCCTGGCCCGATCTCGACTACGCGGTCGTCATGTCGGTCAACCCCGGCTGGGGAGGACAGCCCTTTCTGGAGGCTTCGGTCGAAAAGGTGCGCCGGCTCGAGAAGGAGGCCCGCGAGGCAGGGAGCCGGCTGGCGATCGAGGTCGACGGGGGTGTCAGCCGCGCCAACGCCGCGCCGCTCGTCGCGGCGGGAGCGGAAATACTGGTGGCCGGAGCCGCGATTTACGGGGCCGAGGACCCGGCCGCGGCGATCGGCGCGCTTCGCGACGCCGCCCGATCTCCGGTCCGGGCATGAGGCGCATGATCTGGCAGCCGGGCAAGAGGGCCCTTCTCGCGGCGATTCTGGCCGCGGCCGCGGCTCTGCCGGCCACAACAGGCTGCTCGGGCACGAAGAAGCCGGACAAGATCACGCGGGAGCTCCTGACCGAGTCCAAGGAGGCCCTCTTCGAGAAGGGCAAGGCGCTCACCGCCCGAAAGAAGTACGAGGACGGGCGCAAGTACCTCAACCACGTCTTCGAGACCTATCCGAACGAGACGCTCGGCCGCGAGGCCCTGCTGCTCGTGGCGGGCTCCTACTTCCGCCAGAAAACGACGAGCTCCTACACGGAGGCCCGCTACCGGTACCGCGACTACCTGAACCGCTACCCCGGGGCGCCGAGCCGGGACTACGCCCGGTACCAGTTCGCGCTCTGCTACGACATGGAGCACGAGCGGCCGGATCGGGACCAGACGGCGACCCGCGAGGCCATCGATCAGTACCGCGCTCTCATCCGCGAGTTCCCGGATTCCGGCTATGCCGGCGCGGCGCGCGAGCGCATCCGCCAGCTCACCGACCTGCTCGCCGAGCACGACTTCGGGGTCGGGTTCTTCTACCTGCGCAAAGGGTCGGCGGCCGCGGCGCTGTCCCGGTTCACCACCCTGGAGCAGCGATTCCCGGACTACGGGGCTCGGGACAAGCTCTACTTCTACGAGGCGGTCGCGCTCGGCCGGCTGGGGCGCGCGGACGAGGCCCGGCGGTACTACGATCGGGTCATCGAGGAGTTTCCGCAGACCGAGTTTGCCAGGAAGGCCCGGTCCAAAACGGGCGCGAAACCGGCGGAAAAGCCCTCGACGGCCGCCGTGGCGGTTGACACGAAGCCGAAAAGCCAGTAACTTTTAGGCCAGAAACCGCAAGCAGCCGTATTTTTTAAGGAGTCGCCATGCGCCTCCCCGTTCGAATTGCCGGTCCTTTGGCCCTTTTTGTTCTCTCCGCGGGAGTGGCCGTCGCCCAGGCACCGCGCCCGGAGCTTTCCGGCGGGCTCTCCCAGGCGCCGAACGAGATCACCTCGATCGAGCCGACCGCCCAGCAGACCACCGAGGCCGCCCCGCAGCCTTTCGGCTACGAGAACGAGGTCAACTGCTTCGGGTACGTCGGATTGCCGGCCGAGCGCTTCGTGGCCAGGGTCGTCGGGGCCGAGAACGTCTCCGAGCAAACCGACTACACGTCCGGCGACCTCCTGTACCTCGATGCCGGCCATGACCGGGGGATCAAGCCGGGCGACGAGTTCTGGGTCATCACGCCCGGGGACGACGTGGTTCACCCCATCAGCGGGAAGTCGATGGGCCAGTTCTATCAGAACCGCGGCCGGGTTTCGGTCGTGGGCGTCGAGGGACGGACGGCCACGGTGCGGGTCGGACTGGCCTGCACGGACATCCCGATGGGCTCCTACCTCAAGGCCTACGAGCCGGTTCCCATCCCGCTCGGCCGCCGGATGCCGACGGCGGTCGCCTGCGACCCGCCATCCGGCAAGGCCACGGGGCGCATCGTGTACTCGCGAGACGGCGTCGTGGCCATCGGCTCGGACATGAACGTCCTGATCGACCTGGGACTGGCCGAGGGAGTCCAGCCCGGGGATCAGCTGACGATTTTCCGCTACGCGAGCGGAACCGACTACGGCATCCGTCCCCAGGGCTCCTACTGGGTCTACACGGCGCCCCCGGCGGGGGTCGAGATTCCGCGGACGTACCTCGGCGACCTCGCCATTCTCTACGTGGGTGATCGGTGGGCGATGGGCCGCGTGATCGACTCGAGCCGGCTGATCGAGATCGGCGACCAGGTGGAGCTAAAGTAGGCCCGGTCTCTCTTTCGCCGGAAAAAGTTTGGAGAGGCGCTGAGCGCCTCTTCTTTTTTTGGCCCTCGGCCGCGCCCCGTGCGCCTCCCTCGTCGTTGGCACGGGAATTGTGTCCTGGACCTCGACGCGACGGGATCGCCGAGCATCTCGCGCACTACCGCTTCCGTTTTTCCTTTGCTAAGATGCGCGCCTCTTCCGTTTCGCATTCTTTGTTTTCGGGGAGGCATCGTGAATCTGGATGGGCAACTCCAGGAAATCATCGACGAGCTTTTGACCCACGGCATTTCGCTCGAGCTTGCCAAGAAAGAGTTCGAGAAGAAATACATCGTCGGCGCCGTCAAGCGATCATCCGGAAACCTGGGCCGCGCCGCGTCCTCGCTGGGCATCCACCGCAACACCCTGCGCAACAAAGTCGGCATTCTGAACATCCGGCTGCCGCGCGAGAAGTTCCGGGTCTCCCCGGACATCACGAAGAAGAAGTGATTTTTCGCGCGACGCGCGAAAAATCATCCTCCTCGGGATCACGGGCCGCTACGTCTTCGGCTTGTCTGGCGGGGGCGGTTCGTCGCTCTTGACCGAATCCTTGAAGTTCCGGAGGCCCTGGCCAAGCCCTTTGCCCAGCAGCGGAAGCTTCGTGGCGCCGAACACGATGAGAACGATCAGCAGAATGATCAGGAGCTCCGGGACGCCGAGTGATCCGAACATCGTCTTCTCCTTCGTGTGTCCTCCGCCGCGAGCCTGGACGGGGCCGGGAGACGCTCTTTCAGCTTAACAGAAGGGCCCCGCAGCGGGCCTTCAGGATCGCTCCGAAACGCCCGTCTTCCTCGCCGCCCCGGAGCAGGCGGCCCACGAGGTCGAGCTCCCCGGGCAGGTAACGGCGATAGAGATCCCCCTTCCCGCGGAAAATCGCGCGAGCGAAGGTGCCGCACACCTTCCAGGCGCGCTGGAGGAGGACGCGCCGGAGGCGGCGCACGAGGGCGTCCGGGTCGACGCGGCGGCGGGACGCGAAACGGGCCACGACGCCGCGCGCCGCCTCCTCCGACATCCACGCGAGGGTCGTGCGCTCCCACAACAGGGAGGCGAGATCGTAGCTGTCGGGCCCCGAGCGCAGGTCCTGGAAGTCGATGACCGCCACGACGTCTCCGGCCGGGAAAAGGTTGTTGCCGTGGTAGTCGCGGTGGCAGAGCGCCGTCGGATGCCCGAGCACTTCGTTCACCAGCGCGTCCGCCCACGAGTCGTGCACCGCGCGTTCCGCCGCCGGCAGCGGAGCCTCGAGGAGCAGATCGAAGACCGCCTCGCGCGCGAGGTCGAGCTCGCGGCGGAAGAGCGCGGCGTCGAAGGGGGAGTTGATTCCCGGATCGGGGGTTTCGGCGATCGCCGCGGCGGTGTCGGCGGCGCGGCCGAGCCAGTCCGCGCGCGCTCTCGGAGCGCCCGCGAGGAGCGCCGCGAGATCCTGCCGGCCGAAGTCCTCCACGATCTGGTTGCCGAGGCCGTCGTCCGCGATCAGAGCCGGCACGCGCACGCGACTCTCGAGAAGCGTCCGCGCCGCGACCCAGCGCAAACGAGAGTCCTCCTCCTCGACGGGATAGACGACGCCGACGGCCGTGCGGTTGTCCGGCAGCGTCAGGCGGAAGTAACGGCGCCGCCCGACGTCGCCGGCCACGGCCTCGACGGCGAGCGGCGCGGGATAGGTCCGGCGGGCGAGGGCTTCGAGGCCGGCGGCGTCGGAAGGAAACAAGCTCTCGGCTCTCAGCTGTCAGCTTTCAGCCGGCAACGTGAGAGCGAATGGCTGACAGCTCCTTTAGCTCGCGCTCTTCGCCTGGGAGAGCAGGACCTTCTTGATGTGGATCGGCTGGTTCGGGCGGTCGTTGGCACCCCGGGGAGCCGCCGCGATCTTGTCGGCGACCTCCATGCCCGAGATCACCTCGCCGAAGGCCGAGTACTGGTTGTCGAGGAAGTTGGAGTCCTTCACGACGATGAAGAACTGCGACGAGGCCGAGTTGGGATCCGCCGAGCGCGCCATCGACACGATGCCGCGCTTGTGCGGCGTGTCGTTGAACTCCGCCTTGACCTTCGTGTCGCTGTTGCCGGTGCCGTAGGGGCGCGACGGGTCTTCCGGCTTCTTCGTGTTCGGGTCGCCGCCCTGGATCATGAACCCGGGAATCACCCGGTGGAAGAGCGTCCCGTCGTAGAAGCCCTTCGCGGCGAGTTCCACGAAGTTCTCGACGTGCTTCGGGGCCTTGTCGTAGAGAAACTTGATCTGGATGTCGCCCATGTCGGTCTGCAGCGTGGCGATCGTGTTGGCGTAGTCGCGAGCCACTTTCTTTCCTTTCGCTGCCTGCGCGGCCGCGAGGGGGAAGGCGCAGGCGAGCATCACGGCGATGGCGGTGCGTGTTTTCACTTCGACTCCTTTACGAACCGGTCGGAACCGGCGAAACATAGCATGGGGAAGTTGGCAGTTCAGTCCACTGTCAACTCTCTCCGCCCTGATACCATTCCCTCATGTACGCGGCCCTCGCCCGCGCCGTACTCGGGGAGGCCGACCGCGGCCGCGCGGCCCTGGACGTCGAGCGACTGCGCCGGCGTTACCCGAGAGCGTCCCGGGACGAGATCGGCCGGCGCCTGGTGCGCCGCGCGGCGCTCCAGTGCGCCTCGGCGGGCGCCCTTCTGACGGGGCCGGCCGCGTTCTTCGGGGCGATGCCCGTCAACGCGGGGCTCGCCTATCAGGTCGCGGCGCTGAATCGGCTGGTGCTGGCGCTCGCGGCCCTCTACGGCAAGCCGCCTCCGGAGAAGGACCGCGCCGCCGGAATCGCCGCGAGCGCCGCCGCCGGGTTGAGCTCCGAGGTCCTCCGGCAGGGCCTCGTGCGGCTCCTGCGCCGGCTCAGTCCCCGCCGTCCCGGGGCGCGCAGCGTCGTGGGCGCTCTCGCCGGGGGAGCTCTGGGTTACGGCACGGCGCTGGCGGTCGGGAGCTTTGCCCGGGACTCCTTCCGCGGGCGCGGGCTGCCCGCGTGGGCCCGAAAGTGAGCGGCGCGTCCGTCGACACGCTCATCGTCGGCGGCGGCTTGATCGGCTGCGCCCTCGCGGCGGAGCTCGCGCTGCGCGGCCTGAGCGTCACTGTAATCGAGCGGGAAGAGCCCGGGGCGGAGGCTTCCGGCGCCGCCGCCGGCATGCTGACGCCGCAGGCCGAGGCGCACGCTCCCGGCCCGTTCTTCGATCTCGCGCTCGAGAGCCGGAATCTCTATCCCGCGTGGTCGCGGCGGCTGCTCGAGGAGACGGGTATCGATGTGGGCTATCGCCAGACGGGCCTGCTGCAGTGCAGCTTCGGCGAGGGACGGGAAGACAGCGATGCGTATTCGTGGCAGCGCGAACGCGGCCTCCGCGTCGAGGACCGGCCGCGGGAAACGCTCGGCGGGGTCCTCGGGGGGCGCCTGTCGCCGGAGGTCGCCTCCGCGGTGTTCTTCCCGGACGAGGGCGCGGTCGACGCGCGCCTTCTCACGCGCGCGGTCTGGCTGTCCGCCGAGCGCCGGGGAGCGCGGATCGTCACGGGCTCCGCGGTGACCCGTTTTCGCGTCGAGAGGGGTGTGTGCCGGGGCGTGGAGACGGAAGCCGGCGCGCTGGAGGCCCGGGTCGTCGTCGACGCGGCCGGCGCCTGGGCGGCCTTCGACCCTGCCTTTTCGGTGCCGGTCGAGCCCGTGCGCGGCCAGATCGTGCAGGTGCGCGTGGTGGGCGAGCCCCTCTCGACCCTGGTGTGCTCCGACGAGGTCTATCTGGTTCCCCGGGCGGACGGCACGGTGCTTCTCGGATCGACGGTGGAGCACGCCGGCTTCCGGAAAGAAGTCACCGCCGGTGCGGTGGAGCAGCTGCTGGCCGCGGCCGCCCAGCTGGTCCCGTCGATCGCGGCCGCTCGCTTCGTGACGGCCTGGGCGGGCCTGCGCCCGGGCACGCCCGACGGTCTTCCCATCCTCGGAGCCTCCCCCGTGGCGGGGCTTCTCTTCGCCACCGGCCATTTTCGCAACGGCATTCTGCTCGCGCCGTTGACGGCAAAACTCCTCGCCGACGCGATCACCGGAGAGCCCGCGCGCGATCTGTCCGCGTTTTCGATCGAGCGCTTTGCCGGACCTCCCGCCCGGGCCTGACAAACTGCCCGGCGGGACAATCTTTTCGGCTAGAATCTTGCATCGTCCGCAATTCCTGACATGGGAGTTATCGAAGAAATGAGAACAGCAGTTTATTCCGGGATCCAACGAGTAGCGGACGCGCTGTGGAACGTCGCGCGCGGGGTCGACCGCCGGTTCCCGGAGGGGTCGTTCCAGCCGAAATGGGCCCCCGCGCCGCTGCTGAAGCAGAGGCAGAAGACCTTTCCCCCCCTCGGGTTCCCCCGCAGGACCGACTCCCTGTGCCCGCGCTGCGTCTCTGAGGTCCGCGCGGAGATCCTCTCGGGCGAGGCCGACTGGAAGGTTCTGATCGAGGGCAATCCCGGAGAGATCCCGGCGGAGATCGTCGAGGAGGACGGCCGGATCCTCATGAAGAAAGACTGCCCCAAGCACGGCCACTTCGAAGACGTCATGTCGACGGACCCGGCGTTTTTCAAGCGGCTGGAGACGATGTACCCCGGCCGCGACTTCGTCATACCGAAGGACGGGCTCCACGAGCACGGGACCTCTTCGATCAAGTTCGGCCGCGGCGCGGTCCTCACGATCGACCTGACCAACCGCTGCAACATGATGTGCGACCCCTGCTTCATGGACGCGAACCAGGTCGGCTACGTCCACGAGCTCGAGTGGGAAGACGTGCAGAAGCTCCTCGACGACGCCGCTTCGATCAAGCCGCGCCGGCAGCTCTCGGTTCAGTTCTCCGGTGGAGAGCCGACGATCTCGCCGCACTTCCTGGAGGCCGTGCGGTACGCGCGCAAGATCGGCTACTTCTCCGTGCAGTGCGCGACCAACGGCATCCGCTTCGCGCAGGACGAGTCGTTCGCGAAGGCGGCGGCAGAGGCGGGCCTGCGCTTTGCGTATCTCCAGTTCGACGGCGTCGGGAACGAGGCCAATCAGCACCGCAAAGTCGGCAACCTCTACGACGTCAAACGGCGCGCGATCGAGAACCTCCACAAGCACGGCGTCGACGTCACGCTCGTCGTGACGATCATCAACACGATCAACAACGATCAGGTCGGCAACATCATCCGCTTCGGCATCGAGCACATCGACAAGGTCACCGCCGTCGCGTTCCAGCCGGTCTCCTTCACCGGGCGGGACGAGGACATCGACGACGAGACTCGCACGAAGCAGCGCTACACGCTCTCGGATCTCGCGCACGACGTGAAGAGGCAGGCGGGCATCGGAGAGCCGATGCGGGACTGGTATCCGCTTTCGGCTTCGGGCCCCTTCTCCGACCTGAAGGACCTTCTCGGCGGGCTCGAGACCGAGTGGGGCTCTTTCAAGTGCGGCTGCCACCCCAACTGCGGGATTGGCACGATGATGCTCGTGGAGGAATCGACCCGAAAAGCCGTGACGGTGCCGTCGATTCTGGATGTCGATCGGCTGCTTTCCGACATCAAGGCGATCACGGACTCGGGGCGGAAGAAGGCGTGGACCGCGGTCCAGGTGGGGCTGTCCGTCATGCGCAATCTGCGGCCCGAGGGGATTCCTTCCGGGCTGTCGCCCTGGAAGGTCGCGAAGATCATGGACGGCCATACGGGCGGCAAGCTCGGCTTCTCGAAGAAGAAGCGCGATTCCTGGCGCGTCTTCTTCATCGGCGGGATGTGGTTCCAGGACCTTTTCAACTACGACTTCCGCCGCACGGAGATGTGCATCATTCCGTACGCGACGCAGATGGGCGAGATTTCGTTCTGCGCGTACAACACGGGCGTGGGCTGGCGCAAAATCATCGAGGAGATGTTCCAGACCGCATCCCTCGCGGAGTGGTACAAGAAGAACGGGCGGCACGAAGTCTACGCGCGCGGGCGAAACGTGCCCCTGCCGGTGCTGCCGGG
>JBBDKM010000043.1:75757-117430 GCA_040879385.1 Thermoanaerobaculia bacterium
CTACCCCCGGCGCCCCCACCGCGCCTGGCCGGCCGGCGCGGCGCCCGCGGGTCTGGCCCCTCCCGCCGGGCCGCGCGGAGACGCTCCCGGCCGGTCGGACCTCTGCGGCCCGCGGGCGCGCTGCGCCGACTCGTGGGCGATCCGGCGCTCCGCTTTCTCCTTCGCCCGCTTGCGCTCCTCGGCCTTGCGGGCGCGGATCGCGGCGATGCGCTCGGCGATGGGGACCTCGAAACGCTCGGCCGGGGCCTTCGAATAGTCGAAGCCCGGCACGGTGATGCGCGGGAGGCGCTTTCCGATCTCGCGCTCGATGGCCGCGAGGTCGGTCGACTCCTCCGGCGAGACGAAGGTGAAGGCGTCGCCGGTCAACTCGGCGCGCGCCGTGCGTCCGACCCGGTGGATATAGTCCTCGGGAACCTTCGGCACGTCGAAGTTGACGACGTGCGAAAGGGCCTCCACGTCGATGCCGCGCGCGGCGATGTCGGTGGCGACGAGGACGCGGAACCTGCCGTTCTTGAAACCGGCCAGCGCCTGCGTGCGCTGCGCCTGGGTGCGGTTGCCGTGGATGCGCTCGCAGGGAACGCCCTTCTTCGCGAGGGATTCGGCGAGGCGGTTGGCCCGGTGCTTGGTCCGAGTGAACACGAGAACGTTCTTGATGTCGCCCCGCTTCAGGAGCTCGACTAAGAGCGGCGCCTTCAGGTTCTGCGGAACGGGATAGACGGCGTGCGTGATCCCCACGGCCGGCGCGGCCTTGCGCTCCAGGTTGACGGTGAAGGGATTCTTCAGCATCTCGCGCGTGAGCTGCTGGATCGGCGGCGGTATGGTCGCGGAGAAGAAGAGCGTCTGCCGGCGGGCGGGCAGGTGTTTCAGCACCCGGCGGATGTCCGGGAGGAAGCCCATGTCGAGCATCCGGTCCGCTTCGTCGAGGACGAGGATCTCGAGCCCCTGGAGCTTCGCGTAGGGGAAGCGGAAGTGGTCGAGCAGCCGCCCGGGAGTCGCGATCAGGATGTCGGCACCGGTGCGGAAGGCGTGCTCCTGGGGGCCGATTGACACGCCGCCGAAGACGGCCGCGGCCGAGAGGGGCGTGTGGACCGTGAGCTCCTTGGCGTGCTCTTCGATCTGCGCCGCGAGCTCGCGCGTCGGCGTCAAGACGAGGGCGCGCGTGACTCCGCGCTTCTTGCCGATGAGCCGGTGGAAGATCGGGAGGAGGAACGCGGCGGTCTTGCCGCTGCCCGTCATGGCGCAGGCGAGCACGTCGCGGCCTTCCATGGCCGGCGGGATCGCGTCGGCCTGGATGGGCGTGGGTCGGGTGAACCCCATCTCTTTCACGCCCTTCAAGAGGTCCGGGTGGAGTCCGAATGAGGAAAAAGGCATAGCTATACCTGTTCTGAAACGATCCGGCTGTTTTTCGGGAACGGAGGAATCTGCCGGCGAGGCCTACGTTCGTGGTCTCGGACGGCCCGACGGGCCGACCACGAGAAGTCGGCAGAGTGTCACAGGCGCGCCGGAAAGGCAAACTCGGGGGTCAGGTCTTCAAATTTCGGACTTTGCCGAATTTCCGAAGAATGAAGACCTGACACCGATCAGAGATCGCGCGGGAGAAGGCGAGGGTTCCCGCGGATGGCGACCGCGCCGAAGTGCCGCACGTCGAGTGTGGCGATCGTGTCCGCGCCGAGGCGCTCGGCGACCGCGATCACGACCGCGTCGACGAGGCCGAGGCGGAGCGCCCGGTGTTTGCGGTGCAGCTCGTTGGCGCGTTCGAGGTCTTCCTGCGACCCCCACTCCACCCGGAACACGTCGCCGGCCAGGTCCGCGAGAAAGGCCTCCTGCGCCCCGGCTCCCACGTGCGCGCCGACGAGGTAGTCCACCTCGGGCAGGATCGCCCAGGGCAGCACCCAGGCATTGGGGCTTTTCTCGAAGACGCCTCGCAGGTCTCGATGATGACGGTCGTCCGCGTCGATGAGCGCGATGATGGCGCCCGTGTCGGCGACGATCACCGGCGCTTTCCGAGCCCCTTGAGCAGCTCTTCCGTCCGCTCGGAAAGGTCATCGCGCCCGCTGTGCCCCGAGCCGACGCTCCGGGGCCTGGGCTTCTTTCCGTATTTCTCGGCGAACTCCGCGACGGCCTGGCGCACCAGAGAGGCGGGCGGTTTGCCCTCCGCCCGCGCGATGGCTTTCAGGCGCCGGTAGTCCTCGGCGTCGAGGTATACGGTCGTCTTGAGGGACATTATATGGCAACCATATACGGCAAGCGGGAGCGAGTCAAGGGAGCTCCGGTAGGGGGTCAGGTCTTCAAATTTCGGACTTTGCCTTGCCGAATTCCGAAGAATGAAGACCTGACCCCTCGCTCCACCAGCGCGAGAGGCGGCCCGTCGCGATCGCGGGAGTTCCCGACGGCGAGGGGGAGTAGTGCGAGATGTCGTTGAAGAGCGAGAGGCGCGCATGCGAGACGTCCTTGAAGTCGAGGATGTTGAGCGACGCGGGGCTCTGATCGAGGTGATCCCGGTAGCGGCGCAGGTCGAAGCCGAGGAGCGACCCGATCATCAGGCGGATCGTGGCCTTGTGCGACGCCACGAGGACCTGCTCGCCCGGATGCGCCGCGACGATCTCCAGCAGCGTCGGGATCGCGCGGGCCGTCACGGCGAGGCCCGTCTCGCCGCCGGACGGAGAGAGGGAGTAGGGGTCCGCCTCCCAGCGCGCATACTCCTGCGGGTACTCCTTCTCCACGGCGGCGCGTGTCTTGCCCTCCCAGTGCCCGTGCGAGATCTCGCGCAGGCCCTCCTTCGGCTCGACCGGCTTGCCGTGCGGCTCGGCAAGGATGCGGGCCGTCTCCATCGCGCGGCCGAGCGGACTCGCGTAGAACGCGGCGATCGGCTCGCGGGAGAGCCGTCGGGCGAGCTTGCGGAGCTGCTCGCGCCCGATGTCTGAGAGCGGAACGTCGGTCTCGCCGGCGAAGGCGTCCTCCGCCGACAGCACGGTGGCGCCGTGGCGAATGAGATAGATCCGGGTGGCCGTCATCCCTTCACCTGCATCCCCTTCTTCGCGAGAATCTCGCGCAGCCGCTCGCGCTGGTCTCCCTGCAACTCGATGGAACCCTCTCCCGCGGCGCCGCCGGTGCCGCAGTCTTTCTTCAGGCCGCGACAAAGGGTATCGAGAAACGGGCGATTGTCGGGCAGCCCGTCGACGACCGTGACGTGCTTGCCGGAGGCTCGGTTCTCGATGCGAATCTTCGCCGTGATCTTCTCCGGCACGGCCTCCTGGCCCGCCGCCAGGTTCTTCGAGCAGCGGCAGTCCGCCTGCGGCCAGCCGCAGCCGGGACAGACGCGTCCCTGCCCGCTCGAATAGACGACGCGCAGCGGCGGGGCCACTACGCGTTCTCCGCGCCGAACAGGGCGAGCAGATCTTTCCCGTAGGCCTCGAGCTTGGCCGGGCCGATGCCGGGAATCTCGGAGAGTGCTCCGAGGGTCGACGGACGGGCGACCGCGAGCGCGGCCAGAGTTCGATCGTGCAGTACGACGTAGGCGGGCACCGAGAGCCGCGCCGCCTCGCGGCGCCGCCACGCCCGCAGCGCCTCGATCGAGGCGGGATCGGCGGGCCCCGGCACGGCCGAGGCTTTCGACGATTTCTTTCGCTTTCCCTTCGCGCGCGCCGGCTGCGGCAGAGTGAGCGCGATCTCCGTCGTCCGTCCGGCCATCACGTCGCGCCCGGCCCGCGTCAGCGAGAGCGTCCGGTAGACGTCGTCCGTCGCGGCGAGGATTCCCCCTCCCTGCGCCGCGTCGATCCAGGCGCCCACGGCCCTGGCGCTTTCGCCCGCGAGAATTCCGGTGGTCGAGAGGCGGACGAGCGACTCGGGCAGCCCCTCGAGGTCGCCCGTCAGCATCGCGACGACCTTGCGCTTGCCCCAGCGCTCCCCGCCGCGCGCGACACCGGACAGGATCTTGCGCAGCCGGATGAGCTCTTCGGCCGAGAGGTCCTGGCGCCGGAGGCAGTTCCCGCAGAAGCCGCAGTCGGGCGGCGCCTCGCGCTCGCCGAAGTAGCCGAGGATCGTAGCTCGGTAACAGCCGGACGAGTCGGCGTAGGCGATCATGCGAGCCAGCTTTCGGCGGTCGAGCTCGCGTTTTCGTTCTCGCTCCGAATCGCCCGGCGGGCGCGGGCGCGGCCCTGGAGCGTCTGGCGGCGACGCGGGATCGTCGCTGTGTTCGATGAGAAACGTTCGCGTCCGGACGTCCACGTAGTTCCACAGCAGGGTGACGTCGGCGCGGCGGCCGTCGCGCCCCCCGCGGCCGATCTCCTGGTAGTACGCCTCGAGCGAGCCGGGGATCTCGAAATGCACGACGGCCTCCACGTCGGGCCGGTCGATGCCCATGCCGAAGGCGTTGGTGGCGCATACGACACGGAGCGAGCCGTCCGCGAATCGGTTCTGGACGCGGGTTCGCTCGGACTCTTCCAACCCGGCGTGATACGCCTCGGCGGCGACGCCGGACTGCTGCAGCGCCTCGGCGGCGCGCCCGGCGCTCTTCCGAGTCGCCGCGTAGACCAGGGCCCGGCGTCCCCCGACGAGCTCGGGCAGCAGAGCGCGCTTCTCGATCTCGCCCGAGACCTTCCGGACGTCTGGAAAAAGATTCGGCCGGTCGAAACCTGCGACGAAGACCTCCGGGCGCTCGAGACCGAGGAGCTCGACGATGTCCTCGCGGACCTCCGGGGTGGCCGTGGCCGTGAACGCCAGGATCGGCGGCCGGCCGGCAGCGCCGTCGCCGCGGCGACACCGCCGGGCCGCGTCGGCGAGCGTCCGGTAGTCGGGCCGGAAATCGTGGCCCCACTCGGAGACGCAGTGCGCCTCGTCGACCGCGAACCGCGCGATCGGCGTCTCTTCCAGAAGCCGCCGGAAGGACGCGGACGCGAAGCGCTCGGGCGCGACGTAGAGGAGGCGCAGGCGGCCCTCCCGCATCGCAGCCTCGGCCGCGCGCCGCTCTCCCGGCGTGGCGAGCGAGTGGAGCGCCGCGGCCGGGATTCCTTTCCGGGAGAGCTCGTCCACCTGGTCCTTCATCAGCGCGATGAGCGGCGAAACCACCAGGGTCGGGCCCGCCAGGAGCACGGCCGGAAGTTGGTAGCCGATCGACTTTCCCGAGCCGGTCGGCATGACGGCCAGCAGGTCGCGGCCGGCGAGCGCCGCGCCCACGATCTCCTCCTGGCCGGGGCGGAAGGACCCGTGGCCGAAGTGACGTCGGAGCGCGGCCCGGGAATCCATGGACGGCATTATCAAGCAGACGGGTGGCAACCGGGCTCGACTCGGTATAGGCTCCGCGGTTCGCCATGAACGTCATCGACGACATCGCTCGGCCGCCCGTCACGCGGTCCGACCGCCGGGGCATCGCCATCGTGGCCCACGTCGACCACGGCAAGACGACGCTGGTCGACGCGCTGCTGAGGCAGTGCGGCACGTTTCGCGTGGGCCAGCACGTCGCCGAGCTCGTCATGGACTCGGGAGAGCTCGAGCGCGAGCGCGGCATTACGATCCTCGCCAAGAACACCGCGGTCCACTACAAGGACGTCATCATCAACATCGTCGACACTCCGGGCCACCGCGACTTCGGCTCGGAGGTCGAGCGCATCCTGTCGATGGTGGAAGGCGTGCTGCTCTTAGTCGACGCGTCGGAGGGCCCGCTCCCGCAGACCCGGTTCGTCCTGAAGAAGGCTCTCGAAGGCGGCAAGCGGCCGATCGTGCTCATCAACAAGATCGACCGCGCCGACGCCCGCACGCTCGAGGTGGAGGAGGAGATCCGCGACCTCTTCCTGTCGCTCGCGACGGAGGAACAGCACCTCGAGTTCGAGGTCCTCTACGGATCGGGGCGCCTGGGCTACGTCTCCCGCGACCCGGAGGCGAAGTCGGGCGACCTGCACCCCCTGCTCGATGCCATCCTGGAGCACATCCCGGCTCCCGTCGTCGGCAATGCCCCCTTCAAGATGATCGTGGCCAACATCGACTACTCGGACTATCTCGGGCGGCTCGCCGTCGGGCGGATCTTTTCGGGGACCGTGTCGCGGTCGATCGAGCTCGCGGCCGTGCGGCCGGACGGCTCGATCGTCGAGAAGGGTCGGTCCGGCAGGATCTACATGTTCGAGGGGATCGTGCGGGTCGAGGTGGCCGAGGCCTCCGCCGGCGACATCGTCGTCTTTTCGGGCTTCCCGGACATCGAGATCGGGCAGACGATCCTGGACCTCGCTGACCCGACGCCTCTCTCCGGAATCCGCGTCGACGAGCCCACGCTGTCGATGGAGTTCCGCATCAACGATTCGCCGATGTCGGGTCTCTCGGGCAAGTACGTCACGAGCCGCCACCTCTCCGAGCGCCTGGAGAAGGAGCTCGAGAAGAACGTCGGCCTGCGGATGGAGAAGACGGAGGAGTCGGACTCGTTTCTCGTGCTGGGGCGCGGCGAGCTCTCGCTGGCGATTCTCGCCGAGACGATGCGGCGCGAAGGCTTCGAGTTCTCGCTCGGCCGGCCGCAGGTCATCTTCCATCGGGGCGAAAAAGGGGAGCTGCTCGAGCCTTACGAGGAGCTCGTCATCGACTGCGCCGAAGAGTTCACGGGCACCGTCATCGCGGCCGTCGGCGAGCGCAAGGGCGAGCTCAAGCACATGGGCAAGCACGGCGACCGCGTCCGCCTGGAGTTCACGATCCCGTCGCGCGGCCTGCTGGGGTTCCGCCTCGAGTTCCTGACGCTGACCAAGGGCACGGCCCTCATGAACCACCTCTTCGACCAGTACGGCCCGCACCGAGGCCCGCTGCCGAACCGGACGAAGGGCGCGATGATCGCGAAGGAATCGGGAGAGGTGACGGGATACGCCCTCGACCGGCTGGCCGATCGCGGCATCTTCTTCAGCAAACCGGGCGACAAGGTCTACGCCGGCCAGATCGTGGGCGAGCAGGTCAAGGAAAGCGACATGGTCATCCAGCCCTGCGAGAGGAAGCACCTGACCAACATGCGCGCTTCCGGCTCCGACTTTGCGATCAAGCTCACGCCCGCCCGCGAGCTCAACATCGAGCAGGCGATCGAGTGGATCAACGACGACGAGCTCGTCGAGGTGGTGCCAGCGGCGATCCGCGTCCGGAAGCGCACGCTGGACCACAGCCTCCGCAAGGTGAAGGCAAAAACCGCCGGCTAAGAGGGGCGGGTACGGTTCCTGCACCTCCCCGCTCGAGGGAGGGTTCTATGAAAGCCAGCGAGCTGATGACGCGAGATCCGAAGACGTGCGAGCCGGACCACGATCTGCTTTGCGCGATCCGGATCATGAAAGAGGAGGACACCGGAATCGTTCCGGTCACGAAGGGTAATGGCCAGGCGCGGGTGGTGGGCGTCGTGACCGATCGCGACATCGCCCTTCAGCTGGGGGCCCGGGACGTCCGGCCCTCGGACGTCAAGGTTGGCGACGTGATGAGCACCGAGGTCGTTTCCGCAAGGCCCGAGGCTGACGTGACCGAGGTCAGCCGCAAGATGCAGGAGGCGCAGGTGCGGCGGGTCCTCGTCGTGGATGACGGGAGCCTCGTCGGCATCATCTCGACCGCGGATCTGGCCAGAGCGAGCTCCCGTAAGGAAGGGCGCCTGAGCGAGGAAGTCGAGAGCGTCATCGAGAAGGTGTCCGAGGACACCGGCAGCACTCGCGCCTGAGATCTCGCGTGTTCCGGCCCGAGGATCGTAGCGGCGGCCCGGCGTTACCTACTGCAGGTCGAAAGTCTTGACTATGAACACCGCCATCTGTCCGCGCGTGTTCGGGTTCAGCGGGCAGTAGTTCGCGCCGCCGCAGCCTCCGGTAATCTGCTCGAACGCGAGTTGCTCGATCCAGTCGGCGAACGTCGAGGGACACAGCACGTCGTCGAAGACGCCGGTGCATGCCGGAGGCGTGTAGGTCGATCCGTGTTCGGCCTTGAGTAAGAAGACCGCCATCTGATCGCGCCGGACGGGGGCGGTCGGACAGTAGTTCCCGCCGCCGCAGCCGCCCGTGATTCCCTGCGCCGCGAGCTCCTCGATCCAGTCGCCAAAGCCCGATCCTGGCGTGCAGGTGACATCGGCGAAAATGCCCGTGCAGACGGGCGGCACGTAGCAGATCCCGAACTTCGCCTTGAGCAGGAAGACCGCCATTTGCTGGCGCAGGGTGCTCGTCGCCACACCGTAGTTGCCTCCGCCCACGCCCGCCGTGATGCCGTTGCGGACGAGGGTCGTGACGAAGGTGTGGAACGTACTGCCGGTAGGCACGTCGAGGAAGTTCGCGACCCACCCCTTGGAGAGGGTCCCCGTGGTGGCGTCCAGATTCGTCACGGTCACGTCGTTCACCGACCCCGGCGGGAGTGCGGGGGTTCTCGCTTGCAACTGGGTCGAGCTCTGCACCAGGACGTCGGTGGCCGGCGTGCCCCCGATCGTGACGGTCGCTCCCGCCGCAAAGTCGGTTCCGTAGATCGCGACGAGAGTGCCGCCCCCGGGCACTCCGGCGACCGGGGACATCGAGAACACGATGCGGGGCGAGAGCTCCGACGTGTTTCCGTTCGGGTCGGTCGCCGTGACCGTAACGGGCTGACCCACCTCGATCGTGTACGCCAGATTGACGTTGTACGCGGTGTGGCCCGCGCCGTCGGTCGAGACGTTCGTGGAGCCGAGGTACAACAGCCCTTCCGAGAAATCTTGCGGCCTTCCCTCGCACGGCGGGTTGGCGAAGAAGTCGAGCGTGTAGGAGGTAGAGGGAGTGCTGTCCAGGACTCCCTGAACGGTCGTGCCGGAGGGCACGACCGGCACCGCCGAGGAGACGATCGGATAGTTCTGGCGGCTGTTGGGGCCGGTGTCGGCGTCCAGGGCGTCGTTCGCGGTCACGCCGTCGCCCCCCAGGTCGATACCGATGCCGCCATTGTCGAAGATCGAGTTGCCGCGGATGGCGTTGCCCGTGAGCGCTCCTGTGATGCCCTGGATGACGATGCCAGCACCCGCGTTGTGCGCGACGACGTTGGCTTCGCCCGGCGTCGCCCCGCCGACAACCGAGCTGTTCGCGGCGGTGAGATAGATGCCCCGGGCCTGATTGCCGACGGCGAAGGTGCCGCTCAAATCCGTCCCGACCTGATTCCCTTGCACGATGACGCCGGCGGCGCCGACCACGATCCCGTCGCTGACGTTCCCGGAGACGAGGTTGCCGGCTCCGGCAGCCGCGCCGCCGACCGTGACGCCGGGCGCCTCCGCGAAGATGCCATAGGAGGTGTTGCCGAGTGGGGCCGCGCCGGTGACGTCGGTGCCGACGAAGTTTCCGCTGGCGACGTTGCCGGGGCCGCCCGGGGTGCGAAACCGGATGCCGTAGACCGCGTTTCCCGAGACGACGTTCCGGCTCGCCGCGGTCGTGCCTCCGATCGTGACGCCCGTCGCGGTGCCGACCAGTTCGATCCCGGTCTGGCCCCCGGGGATCGCGTTGCCTCCGGTGGCATCGGTGCCGATGAGGTTGCCCTGGATGAGATGGCCGCTGCCGCCCTGAAGGCCGTTGGTGCCCAGGTTGATGCCGTAGAAGGCGTTCCCCGAGATCAGGTTCCTCGAGGCCGGCGTCGTGCCTCCGATCGTGACGTTCGCGGGTGTGTCGTTCATCAAGATCCCGGCAAAGCCGTTTCCGAGCGCCGCGGTCCCCGCGGGATTGGTGCCGATGAAGTTGCCTTCGATCATCAGGCCGTTGGTGCCCGACACGCGGATGCCGGCGTAGACGCCGCGATTGAGGACCAGCCCGCGCGCGACGCTGCCGCCGCTGGCGGGCCCGAAGAACAGAACGGCCGCCGACGGGGCGACTCCCGTGTTGGTTCCGTCGATCTCGATCTGGAGGACCGCGTCCGTCCCGAGCCCGGGGCCGTTGTTGTTCGGGCTCGCTCCCGGCTGCGTGTAACCGTCGATCGTGATCGGACCCGTGATCGTCGGGAGCGCGGAGGCCAGGGCGATGGTGTGCACGCCCGAGCCGACGATCGTGAAGGAGATCGAATCGGCGCCTCCCGCCGCGTTGGCGTCGAGAATCGCCTGCCGGAGCGACCCGGCTCCGGCGTCGTTCGTGTTCGTGACCGTGAAGGTCGCGGCCGTTGCGACGCGGGACAGAGTCGCAAGGAGCACAGCGGCGAAGAGAGCTCGACCGGGGCGCGGGAAGCGCATGTGGACACCCTTTCTGATTGGCAGTGGGACGCCGGCGGAGTCTACCCCAGGAGAGTCCGGGCTATGGGCTGTGCTTTCCGGATGTCCACCCCAGGGCTGGTTCGGCGACGACGGCGCTGATCTCATTTCGCCACACAGAGATCGCAGGCTCTACTGCAGGTTGAACGTCTTGACTATGAACACCGCCATCTGCCCCCGCGTGTTGTTGTTGAGCGGGCAGTAGTTGCCGCCGCCGCAGCCGCCCGTAATCTGCTCCGCGGCGAGCTGCTCGATCCAGTCCGCGAAGGTCGAGGGGCACGCCACGTCGTTGAAGTCGCCGTCGCACGGCGGGGGAACGTAGCTCGAGCCGTGCTTCGTCTTGAGAAGGAAGACGGCCATCTGGTCCCTGCGAACGGGGCTTCCCGGGCAGTAGTTGCCGCCGCCGCAGCCTCCCGTGATGCCCTGGGCAGCCAGGTCTTCGATCCAGGCCGCGAAGGTCGAAGGACACGGTACGTCAGGAAACGTGCCCGCGCAGACAGGGGGCACGTAGCAGAGGCCGTACTTCGCCTTCAGGAGGAAGACGGCCATCTGCTGGCGTAGCGTCGCCTGGTCGACGCCGTAGTTGCCGCCGCCCACACCGGCGGTGATGCCGTTGGAGACGAGAGTGACCACGAAGGCGTGGAAGATGTGGGCCTGCGGGACGTCCAGGAAGTCGGAGACCCAGCCCTTGATCAGCGTACCGGGGGTGCCGTCGGGCGTCGTCGCCACGACGTCCTGGGAGGTGCCGGGCGGGAAGGCGGGCATCACGGCGCTCAGCGTGTGGTCGTCGGTGAACGTGACGCCGGTGGCCGGGAGCCCGCCGACGGTCAGCGTCGTGGGATCGGCGAAGTCGGTGCCGGAGGCGTTGAAGGCCGTGCCGCCGGTATCCGGGCCGGATGTCGGCGAGATCGAGAAGATGATCCGCTGTGAAAACTCCGAGGTGTTTCCGTTGGGGTCGGTGGCGGTAGCGGCGATCCGCGCTCCCGCCTCGGTCGCGACGGGCAGCGTGACGTCGATCGCGGCGTTGCCCGAGCCGTCCGTCGTCACCTGCGAGGAGCCCAGGTAGGTCTCGCCCTCGATGAACTCGCGCGGGAAGTTGCTGCAGGCGGGGTTCGAATAGAAATCCAGATCGAAGGTGGTCGACGGCGCGCTGTTGAGCTTGCCGACGATCCGCGTGCTGCCCGCGCCCTGGGGGCCCAGGTGCTCGACGGACTGAATGATCGGAAAATTCTGGTGATTGTTGGAGCCCGTGTCGGCATCCCCGGCGTCGTTGGCCGTGGGGCCGAACGTGTTGCCTTCCACGAGGTCGATTCCAAGCCCGCCGTTGTCGTGGATCGAGTTGCCGCGGATGCGCGCGCGGACGGCGCCATCACGTATGACGACACCGCCGTCGACACCGTTGAAGGCGATCACATTGGCCTCGCCCGGGCCCGTGCCGCCGATGGCGATGTCGGCGACCTGACCCACGTGTATGCCGGGGCCCGTATTGCCGACGGGGAATGCGCCGGACGCGTCCGTTCCGATCCGATTGCCGAGGACGGCGGTGGCGCTGCCGCTGCTGCTGACGATCTGGATGCCAATTGGATTTCCCGAGATGATGTTGCCGGCGCCCGCCGCGGCTCCGCCGATCGAGTCTCCGGCGCAGCCGTCGCAGTGGATGCCGACGCCGTTGGGAACTGCCGCGGCTCCCAAGGCATCAATACCGATGAAGTTGCCCTGGACGATGGCCCCGACCGAGAAGGATAGGCCGATACCAATCTCGCCGTTGCCGGAGATGACGTTACGATCTCCGGGGCTAGACCCGCCGATGACGTTCCCGGGC
Source organism: Thermoanaerobaculia bacterium (assembly GCA_040879385.1). GTDB lineage: Bacteria > Acidobacteriota > Thermoanaerobaculia > UBA5066 > Gp7-AA6 > DAHUXD01. The sequence continues at coordinate 87,754 of JBBDKM010000043.1, forward strand.
CCGCCGACGGAAACTCCGACTGAGTTGGGCACAGCCGTCAGGCCGGAGACATCGGTGCCGATAAAGTTGCCGGTAATCGTGTTTCCGGTTCCCTGTACAGAAAGTCCGGCAACCCCTCCGCCGACGACGAGGCCGCGGACCTCGCTTCCATCGGAGCCGATCAACAGGCCGAAGGTGGAGGAGGTCGCGTCCAGAACGATCTTGAGCACCGCGTTGTCGCTGAACGAGAGCGTGTTGGGGCTCGCGCCGGGTTGGGTGTACCCATCAATGACGACCGCTTCGGTGATCAGGTCCAGAAGCGCGCTCGGCGCGATCGTGCACACGCCGGCGCCATCGCACCCGGCACCGCTCACATTGAATGTGATCGTGTCGAGGCCGGCGTTGGTGTTGGCGTCGAGGATCGCCTGGCGCAGCGACCCGGCACCCGAGTCGTTCGTATTCGTGACGGTGAACGTGGCCGCGACGAGGGGCGAGGCGGCGAAAATGACGAGAAGCATGAGAGTGAGCCGGCGCATAGGGTCTCCTTGGTTACTGCAAATTGAACGTCTTGACGATGAGCCGGCCAGCGTGGTCGCGCATTCGTAACGCTCTCACTGGAGGGAAAAGGTCTTGACGATGAACACGGCCATTTGTCCTCGGGTATTGTTGGCGAGAGGGCAGTAGTTGCCGCCGCCGCAGCCTCCGGTGATCTGCTCTGCGGCGAGCTGCTCGATCCAGTCGGTGAAGGGGCCGGGGCACGGCACGTCGGGGAAGACGCCCGTGCACGCGGGGGGCACGTAGGTCGAGCCGTGTTCGGCCTTGAGCAGGAACACGGCCATCTGGTCGCGGCGCACCGGGCTGGCGGGGCAGTAGTTGCCGCCGCCGCAGCCGCCGGTGATGCCCTCGGCCGCCAGCGCCTCGATCCAGTCGGCGAAGGTGGAGGGACACGCGACATCCGCGAAGACACCCGTACAGGGCGGAGGCACGTAGCAGAGGCCGTGGCTCGCCTTGAGCAGGAAGACGGCCATCTGGCGCCGCAGGGTCGGAGCATCGACGCCGTAGTTGCCACCGCCGACGCCCACGGTGATGGCGTTGGAGACCAGCGTGGTCACGAACGAGTAGAACTGGTGCCCCCCCGGCACGTCCAAAAAGTCCGAGACCCAGCCGTTGACGAGGATGCCGAGGTTGGCCGGCGTCGTGACGACGACGTCGTGGAAGGTCCCCGGTGCGAGGGCCGGAGACACCGTGGTCAGGGTCTGACTGTTGACGAACGTGACCGGTGTGGAGACCCCGCCGATCGCCATCGTGGTCGGATCGACGAAGTCGGTTCCGGAAGCGGTGAGGGGAGTGCCCCCGGCGGCGGGCCCCGAGGTCGGGCTGATCGAGAAAATGATCCGCTGCGAGAACTCCGAGGTGTTGCCGGAGGGATCCGTGGCCGTGGCGGAGATGCGGACGCCCGCCTCGGTCTGGACGGGCAGCGTCACGTCGATCGCGGCGTTGCCGGAGCCGTCGGTGGTCACCTGGGAGGTGCCGAGATAGGTCTCGCCCTCCAAAAACTCCCGGGGGAAGTTCGAGCAGGCCGGGTTCGCGAAGAACTCGAGATCGAAGGTGGTGGATGCCGTGCTGTGGAAGTTCCCGAGGATCCGCGTGCCCGCTCCCTGCGGCCCGAGATGCTCGACGGACTGGATCAACGGAAAGTTCTGCAGCCCGTTGGGTCCCCCATCACCATCACCCACGTCGTTGGCCGTCACGCCCCCCGGAACGAGGTCGATTCCGAGTCCCGCATTGGCGAAGATCGCGTTCTGGCTGATCGTGGTCGGCATCGGGGTCGTGGCAGGGAGCAAGACGGCGATGCCGGCGATTCCGTTCGCGACGATGTTGTTCTTCACGAGGAGCGGTCTTCGGGGGTCCACGATTAGCCCGTAGCCCACCGCGTCGAACGTGTTCTCCGTCACGGAGGACTCCCCGCCCTCCTGCGTCTCGAAGACTCCGAAAATCGACGCACCGGATCCGTTCTCCACGAAATCATGAAAGAGGTTCCCCGTGATCGTCACCGTTCCGATCGGCCCGCTGCCAGGGCTGCTGAAGTCGATCCCGTCGAAGGACCCGGAGAACTCGTTTTCTTCAATCGTGACGGTGTCCGCGGGATTGAACATGAGCACGCTGCGCCAGCGCGTAAAGCCCATGAGGTTGTTCTGGATGGTGATGTTGCTCCCGCCGGTGATCCGGATCAAATTGTTCTGGGTCTGGGCCGAGCCGCTCGGGCTCGTGTAGCTCGTTGCGCTCGCTCCGACGACGTTGCCCTGTATCGAAGCGCCGCTCCCGCTCTGGATGTCGATATTGCCGCTGCCCGTGCCGACGCCGGAGAAGTCCCCTCCTCCGTGAAGGCTCAGACCCTCCACGGTCACTGCATCGGCCTGGATCGTGAGGATCGCTCCCGTGAGGCTGCTGCCATCGATCTCGACTTCCGGACCATTCAGCTGAGGCAGGGCCGCTTCGTCGCCCGTCCCCGGGACGCCGTCCGGTCCCGTGCCGACCGTTCCGCCGCTGCCGAGCGTGACGTCGTTGGTGTTGCCCCCGTTGGCGGTCTGCGTCGTCCCGTCTACGGTCGTTCCCGCGCAGGTGATGGAGGGAAGCGCGGTCAGCGGCGTGATCACAGCCACCCCGCCGGTCAACGAACCCGCCGGGACATCGAACGCGATCGTGTGCGGTCCGCCGGCGCAGGTTTGCGCGCTGGTCAGCGCGTCTCGAAGCGAGCCCGCGCCCGAGTCGTTCGTGTTGGTGACGGTGAACGTGGCGGCCGCAAGCGAGGCAGCCGTGAGCCACGACACGAGTAAACCCGCGGAAGCCCTATTCATTGATTCTCCGTTCTTTGCGGTGACTCAAATGTCTCGCTGCGGCAGAGGGCATCATTGCAAGTTGAAGGTCTTTACAACGAAGACCGCCATCTGTCCTCTCGTAGCGGGGTCCTGGGGGCAGTAGTTGCCTCCGCCGCAGCCGCCGGTGATCGCTTCGGCTGAGAGCTGCTCGATCCAGTCGGCAAAGAGCGAGGGGCACGAGACGTCGAGGAAGATGCCCGCGCAGGGGGGCGGGAGGTAGCTCGAGCCGTGCTCGGCCTTGAGCAGGAAGGGAGCCATCTGGTCGCGTCGGACGGGATTGGTCGGGCAGAAGTTGCCGCCGCCGCAGCCGCCGGTGATTCCTTCGGCGGCCAGGGCCTCGATCCAGTCGGCGAAGGTGGAGGGGCAGGCGACGTCGCCGAAGGCTCCGGCGCAGGGAGGCGGGACGTAGCAAAGGCCGTGGCGGGCCTTGAGCAGGAAGACCGCCATCTGGCGGCGCAGAGTCGCCTGATCCACGCCGTAGTTGCCGCCGCCCACTCCGACGGTGATGGTGTTGGAAACCAGCGTCGTGACGAAGGAATAGAACTGGTGGCCGCCCGGCACGTCCAGGAAGTCCGAGACCCAGCCGTTGACGAGGATGCCGAGGTTGGCGGGCGTCGACACGACGACGTCGTTGAAAGTCCCGGGCCCGAGGGCCGGAGACGAAGAGGTCAGGGTCTGAGAGTTGACGAAGGTGACCGGCACGGCGACGCCGCCGATCGTCATCGTGGTGGGATCGACGAAGTCCGTCCCGGAGGCGGTCAGCGGTGTTCCCCCGGCCGCCGGACCCGAGGTCGGGGTGACGGAGAAGATGATCCGCTGCGAGAACTCCGAGGTGTTGCCGGATGGATCCGTGGCCGTGGCGGAGATGCGGGCGCCGGCCTCGGTCTGGACAGGTAGCGTGACGTCGATGGTCGCGTCGCCGTTGCCGTCCGTCGTGACCTGCGCGGAGCCCAGATAGACCTCGCCCTCGACGAACTCGCGCGGGAAGTTGGAGCAGGCGGGGTTCGAATAGAAGTCGAGATCGAAGAGAGTGTTCGATACGCTATTCAACTTACCCACAATCTGCGTGGTGCCGCCGCTCGGGCCGGTGTGAAGAACCTGCTGGATGATTGGAAAGTTCTGAAGGTTATTGGGACCGGTATCGACGTCGCCGAGATCGTTCGGGGTTACGCTCTCCCCGCCCAAATCGATCCCCAAGCCGCCGTTGTCGAAGATGGAGTTGCCAAGGATTGCATTGTTCGTCGCGCCGTTGGAGACGATGATGACGCCGACGCCGCCATTGTGCGCGATGATGTTGCCCGCACCGGCCGCCGTGCCGCCAATGCTGGCGCCGTTGGCGCCGTCGAGGATGAGGACGCCGTGCGCCGCGTTGCCCAAGGCGTTGGTGCCGGTGACATCGGTGCCGATGAAGTTGCCTTGCACGACATCGTCGGTTTCATTAGCGGCTTGCACCAGCACGCCGCTGGCTCCGTTGGCCGAGATGACGTTGCGCGCTTCCGGCGTGGTTCCCCCGATGAGGTTGCTGCCCAAACCGAGGGCAAGATTGACTCCATACCCGGTGTTGCCCAACGGCTTCGTTCCGGTGGCGTCGGTGCCTATGAAATTACCTTGCGCGACGTTGTCGAACGCGCCGAAGAGGATTCTGAGGCCCTCGCCGGCGTTGCCCGAGATGATGTTGCGGGCGCCGGCGTTGGTGCCGCCGACGAGATTGCCGCTGGTACCCCCGGAGATGATGATCACGCCGCCCACATTGCCGATACTGCCGTTGGGAAGCGCGTTGGCGCCGGTGGCGTCCACGCCGATGAAATTGCCTTGAATCACGTCATTGCTTTCGCCGATTGCAATGCCACCTCGGGGGTTGCCCGAGATAATGTTGCGCTGGCCCGGCAGGCTGCCGCCGAAGCGGTTGCCGGAACCAAAGTCGGAGAGGATGCCCTGGCCACCGGTGCCGGGCGCGATCATGCCGGTCGGATCGGTGCCGATGAAATTGCCCTCAACGACGCAGTTGGCGGCCTGGAGGTGGATGTTTTTGCCGTCGAGGCCGGGGGCGCGGTTGATGACCAACCCGCGGACCGTGCTGCCGCTACCTCCGGCGAGGATGTAGAGTATTCGAAGAGTATTACCACTCGCCCCACTGATTTCGATCAGCAGCACGGCGTTGTCGGCGCTGGCCAGCGTGTTGGAACTCGTGCCGGGTTGCGTGTAGCCGTCAATGATCACCGGGTCGGTGATCTGCGGCAGATCGCTGGCCGGCGTGATCGTGTGCACGCCCGCGCCAGGAATGTTGAAGCTGATCGTGTCGGCGCCCGGGGTTGCGTTCGCGTCGAGGATGGCCTGACGCAGCGATCCCGCCCCCGAGTCGTTGGTGTTGGTGACGGTGAAGGTGGCCGCGGCGAGGGGTGAAGCGGCGAGAACGAGAGCCAGAGTCAAAATGATCCGACGCATGAAAGGCCTCCTCGTCACTGAAGGTTGAACGTCTTGACTATGAACACGGCCATCTGGCCTCTGGTGCTGGTTCCGTCGGGGCAGTAGAGGGGCGGGGTGACGGAGCATCCTCCGGTGATCTGCTCGTTGAAGAGCTGTTCGATGAAGTCGACGGCCGGGCCGGTCGGGCAGGGCACGTCGTCGAAGATGCCCGTGCAGGCGGGCGGGACGAAGCCCGAGCCGTACTTCGTCTTGAGGAGAAAGACGGCCATCTGGCGGCGCGTAACGAGGTTGTCCGGACAGAAGTTCCCGCCCCCGCAACCGGTCGTGATGCCCGCGGCGGCGAGCGCCTCGATCCAGGGCGCGAAGACGAGGGAGCAGGGCACGTCGGGGAAAACGCCGGTGCAAGGGGGCGGGACGTAGCAGAGGCCGTTCTTGGCCTTCAGCAGGAAGACGGCCATCTGCTGGCGCTTGGTGCCCTGGTCCACGCCGTAAAGGCCACCGCCCACGCCGGCGGTGATTCCGTTGGAGACGAGCGTCGTGACGAAGTTGTAGAACTGGTGGGAATTCGGAACATCCAGGAAGTCGGCGACCCACCCCTTGACGAGCGTTCCCGTCGTGCCGTCGGGCGTGGTGGCGACGACGTCGTGGGAGGTGCCCGGCGCGAAAGCGGGCATCACGGCGTTGAGAGTGTGATCGTCCGTGAACGTCACGCCCGTTACCGGAGTACCGCCCACGACCAGCGTCGTGGGATCGGCGAAATCGGTGCCGGAGACCGTGAAGGCCGTGCCCCCGGCCGCCGGGCCCGAAGCCGGGCTGATCGAAAAAATGATGCGCTGGGAGAACTCGGAAGTGTTGCCGTCCGGATCGGTGGCCGTGGCGCTGATGCGCGCGCCGGCCTCGGTCTGGACGGGAAGCGTCACGTCGAAGGCCGCGTCGCCGTTGCCGTCGGTCGTGACCGGCGACGTGCCCAGCCAGGTCTCCCCTTCGACGAATTCTCGCGGAAAGTTCGAGCAGGCCGGGTTCGAGTAGAAGTCGAGGTCGAAGGTCGTCGAAGCCGCGCTGTTGAACTTGCCGACCATCCGGGTGCTGCCCGCGCCGGTCGGTCCGAGGTGTTCCACCAACTTGAAGATCGGAAAGTTCTGGAGGTTGTTCGCACCGAGGTCCGCGTCCAGGGGGTCGTTGAAGTTCGGACCTGCTCCCTCGAAGAGGTCGATCCCGAGCGTCCCGTTGTCGTGGATGGAGTTGCCGCGGATGGCGTTGCCGTTGCCTGCTGCGGATTCGCCCGCGTAGCCCCGGATGGCGTTGAAGGCGATGACGTTGGCCGCACCGGCTGCAGTGCCGCCGATCGTGTTGTTGTTCGCGCCGCCGATGCCGGCGGAGCCCAATCCCTGCAGGTTGCCGAGAGGACTGAGGCCGTCGCGTTGCGTGCCGATGAAGTTGCCCTGGATGACGTTGCCGCTGGTAAGGATGAAGAGGGCGGCTCTTCCATGGGCCGAGATCACGTTGCGTGCTCCGGGTGTCGTTCCGCCGATGACATTGTTTGGGGAACCGAGAATGATCGCATCGTCTTCATTGCCCTGAGCAATCGTGCCGCCGGGATCGGTGCCGAGAAAGTTCCCCTCGATGGAATTCCCGCCGCCGCTGAATAGGAAGATCGCGTTTCCCGCCCCTGCGCTCAGGCCCGTAAATCGATTGATGACCAGACCTCTTACAGTGCTCCCCCCGGCGCCGATGTTCAGCCCGTTCTGGTTCTCTGCGCTGGCCGCACCGCTGATCTCGATCAAGAGCGTGCCGTTGAACCCATTGGGGTCGGTGTTCGGGCTCGCTCCCGGCTGGCTATAGCCGTCGATGACCACGGGATTGCTGATCTGAGGCAGCTGTGTCGCCGGGGTGATGGTGTGGACGCCGGCGCCCGGAATGTTGAAGGCGATGGTGTCGAGGCCGGGATTGGCCTCGGCGTCGAGAATCGCCTGGCGAAGCGATCCCGCGCCGGAGTCGTCGGCGTTCGTCACGGTGAAGGTCGCCGGCGACGCGACCGCCGAGGCCAGGAACGAGGCGAGGACGAGCGATGACGCTCTCATTTCGTCTCCTTATTGAAGATTGAAGGTTTTCACTATGAACACGGCCATCTGTCCACGGGTGGAGGAGTTGTCGGGGCAGTATAGAGGCGGAATGGAGGAGCAGCCGCCGGTGATCTGCTCGGCGTAGAGCTCCTCGATGAAGTCGACGGCGGACGCGCCGGGGCACGCGACGTCGTCGAAGACCCCCGTGCAGGCCGGCCCGAGGAGGCACGGACCCGGGGCGATCGCAAGCAGCCGCGCAAAGACTGGGCGCATGGTCCACCCACCTTTCCGGCTTGCCCGCCTGGGGAAGGCGGGCGAGTCGCCGCAAACTCTATCGCAGACAGACTCTACGGGAGGGAGAAGGCCCCGACGAGGAAAGCGGCCATCTGCCCGCGCGTGTTGGGGTTGGCCGGGCAGTAGTTTCCGCCCCCGCAACCGCCGGTGATGCCCTCGGCGGCGAGTTGTTCGATCCAGTCGGTGAAGGGGCCCGGGCAGGGCGCATCGAGGAAGACGCCCGTGCAGGAGGGAGCAACGTAGCCGGCGCCGTGGAGGGCCTTCAACAGCAGCGGCGCCATCTGGTCGCGGCGCACGGGATCCTGCGGGCAGTAGTTGCCTCCGCCGCAACCGCCGGTGATGCCCTCGGCCGAGAGCGCTTCGATCCAGTCGGCGAAGGGGGACGCGCAGGAGACATCGGCGAAGAGGCCGGCGCACGGGGCCGGCGCGAGGCAGATTCCGTTTTTCGCCTTCAGGAGCATCGGAGCCATCTGCGCGCGCGTGACCGGGCCGTCCACGCAGAAGAGGCCCGCGCCGCACCCGGCCGCGACTCCGTTCGAGACGAGCGCGACGGCGGGGTCGTGGAAGAGGTGGGACTCCGGGACGTCGAGAAAATCGGCGACCCAGGCGAGCGGCAGCGTGCCCGCCGTCCCGCCCGGATTGATCACCGTGATCTCCACGGCGGATCCAGGAGGCAGGCCGGGTGACACCGCCGCGATCGTCGCATCGTCCGCCGCGACGCTCGACACCACCGCGCCGCCGATCGCGACGGTCGCGCCGGGCTCGAAGTTCGTGCCATGGATCGCCAGGGCGCTGCCGCCCTGCGCGGGGCCGGAGCGCGGGGCCGACGCGAAGACCAGGCGCGTGAAGAGCTCCGAGGTGTTGCCTGCCGGGTCCGTCGCCGTCGCCGTGACGACGTCTCCCGGGCCGAGGGTCACGGGAAGCGTGACGTCGAAGGCCGCCTCTCCGGTGTGTCCGACCGCGAGGTCCGCCGAACCGAGATAGGCGCGCGCCTGCGGGAACTCCCGCGGCCGCGGCGTGCAGCCCCCGTCGGCGTAGAAGTCGAGGATGTAGGTGACGTCGTCGCTTGGGATGGACAGATGCGCGGAGGCGCCGGAGAAAAAGCCCTGGATCCGCGTGGAGCCCGGCACGGCCTCTACGGCGGAGAGGACGGGATAGTTCTGGAGATGATTGCCGCCTTCGTCCACGTCGCCGTGGTCGTTCGCCGTCGGGCCCTCGTCCGGGTCCAGGGGCAGGAGGTCGATGGCGAGGCCGCCGTTCTCGTAGATGGAGTTGCCGCGGACCGCGTTGTCGACGCCGAAAGCGACGCGGACTCCCGGGCCGGCGTTGAACGCGATGACGTTTCCGGCGCCCGGCTCCGGGCCGCCGATCACGCTCGCGTTCGCGTCGAGCCCGAGCGAGACGCCGCCGCCGCCGTTGGGAAGAGGCGCCGCGCCCGAGGCGTCGGTGCCGAGGAGATTCCCCAGGACGATGTTGCGCGCGCCGAGGATGACGACCGCGCTGCCGAGGTTGCCCGAGACGAGGTTGCCGGCGCCCGGCTCGGTTCCGCCGACGAGGACGTCGTTGGCCCCCGTGATGCTCAGGCCGTTCCCGGTGTTCTGGATGGCGTAGGTCCCGGAGGCGTCGGTTCCGACCCGGTTGCCCTGGACGATGGTGCCGTCGCTGCCGGCCTGGATCTCGATCCCCTCGCCGAGGTGTCCGGAGACGAGGTTGCCCGCCCCTGAAACCGCGCCACCGATCACGTTCCCGGGCGAGCGGGTGAGGATCCCCAGACTGCTCGCGAACCGGCCCGTTCCGTCGGCCCGCGTCCCGATGAAGTTGCCCTGCACGAGGTTCCCGCCGCCCGGTCCCTCGATGTCGATCCCCAGCGACTGGGCGGCGATCACGTTGCGCTCGGCCGCGGTCGTGCCGCCGATGCGGTTGCCGGCCGCCGAGACCTTGATGCCGGCGACGCCGTTGCCGTTGGCGAGCGTTCCCGTCGGGTCGAGGCCGATGACGCAGCCCTCGACCGCGCTTCCGGTCCCTCCCGCGATGCGGATGCCGTAGAGGCGGAACCCGCCGATCGTGAGCGCGCGCACGGTCGAGGGCCCCGCCTGGATGTCGATCCCGACGCTGCCCGGGCCGGCCTGCGAGCCCTCGATCGAAACCAGCGGGGAGCCGGGGAAGCCGGGCTGCGTGGCCCCGTCGATGATGGCGGGATCGGTGATTGCCTCCAGGGGCGAAAGCAGCGTGATCGTCTGCACGCCGGCGCCGGGGATTGCAAAGGCGATCGTGTCCTCGCCGGGATTCGCGTTCGCGTCGAGGATCGCCTGACGCAACGACCCAGGCCCGGCGTCGTCGGCGTTCACCACCGTGAAGGTGGACGCCGCAGCGGTCGTCGTGGCCAGGATCGCGGCCGCGAGGAGGATCGCCCGCAGCTTCATCGCAGCACCGAGGTTTCGATCCAGCAGGGGATGGACGTCAGGAAAGTGAACCCGAGCCGTTCGTAAAATCCCCTGGCCGTCGCGCGGCTGTCGAGGTACACGCGCGGAACCCCGTCGGCGGCGGCCTGCCTCCCGAGCCAGCGCAGCATCGCGGCGCCGTGGCCCCTTCCGCGCGAGCCCTCCGCCGTAACGAGGTCGTCCACGAAGAGGTGCTCCCCTCGCGAGAGCGTGTGGGAGCGGCGCACACCCGCGAGCGCCACGAGCCGGCCCGAGTCGTAGCTGCCGTAGAGGCGATAGCCGTCGGCCTGCTGGCTGCGGAACTCCCCGAGGAAGGGCTCCTCGCGCACCCGGTCCCGCAGCTCCCGCATCAGCGGACAGGCCGCCGCGATCTCCGCCTCGCTCGAGAGCTCCCGAACTTCCACGGCGGGGGATTTTAAGGCATCTCGGGTGCTCGCAAATGGCAAGAAAGCGTCATCCCGAGCGAAGCGAGGGATCCCGGAATCGACGAGCGGGGGTGCGAATCAAGCGCTTCTCGGGAAGACGGCCTTTTAGGGAAACTGAAACGTGTTGTTCAGAAACGCGGCCATCTGGTCGCGGCGCACGGGCTGAGCGGGACAGTAGTTGCTGCCGCCGCAGCCTCCCGTGATTCCCTCGGCGGCAAGCTGCTCGATCCAGTCGGCGAACGTCGAGGGACACGGCACGTCGGCAAAGTCGCCGCTGCACGCGGGCGGGACGTAGGCCGAGCCGTGCTTGGACTTCAGGAGGAAGACGGCCATCTGCTGGCGCGTCACGTTGGAGAGCGGGCAGTAGTTGCCGCCGCCGCAGCCGCCGGTGATGCCCGCCGCCGCCAGCGCCTCGATCCACGGAGCGAAGTTGCTGGAGCAGGGGACGTCGGGGAACACGCCGGAGCAGGGAGGCGGAACGTAGCAGAGGCCGTTTTTGGACTTCAACAGGAAGACCGCCATCTGCTGGCGGGTCACGTTGGCGAGCGGGCAGTAGTTGCCGCCTCCGCAGCCGACGGTGATCTGGTTGGCCACGAGCTTGGTGATGTAGAAGTAGAACTGCTGGGCCGAGGTGACATCGAGAAAGTCGGAGACCCAGCCGTTCAACAGCGTGCCGGCGATCCCGCTGGGGTTCGTGACCGTTACGTTGTTGAGGCTTCCCGCCGGACGCCCGGGCATCGTCGCGGTGAGCGAGGTGGGATTGACGACCGTGACGTTCGTCGCCGAAATGCCGCCGACGCTGACGGTGGCCCCGTCCTCGAAGAGCATTCCCGTGATGGTCACGCTCGATCCGCCCGCCGGAGGGCCGGAAGCCGGGTTGATCGAGAAGATGATCCTCTGCGAGAACTCGGAGGTTTTCCCCGCCGGGTCCGTGGCCGTGGCGGTGACGGACTGGCCGGCCAGGAGGACGAAGGGCACGTCGACGTTGAACGTCGCGTTTCCGGATCCGTCCGTCGTCACCTGGGTCGAGCCGAGGTACGTCTCGCCCTGGAGGTAGTCCTGCGGGCGCGGAAGGCAAACGGGATTCGAGAACAGGTCGAGATCGAAGGTCGTGGCCGCGGCGCTGTTGAGGACACCCTGGATGTTCGACGTCGGGTTTCCGGGCGTCACGCTCTTGACGATCGGAAAGTTCTGCAGCCCGTTGGGGCCGTCGTCCGGGTCCCCGGCGTCGTTCGGCGTCACGCCGCCGCTGAAGGTCAACAGGTCGATTCCCAGCGGTTTGTTGTCGAAGATCCGATTGGCCCGGATCCGCGCCGTCACGCTCGAGCCGGCGGCAAGGACGACGCCTCCGAGGCCGCGGTTGTGCGCGATGACGTTGGCTTGGCCCGGGCCCGTACCTCCGACCGTCCAATTGGCCGCGGCGACGGAGATCCCACCGCCTCCGTTGCCGAGGTCGAGCGTCCCCGTCTCGTCGGTGCCGATGAAATTGCCCTGGATGACGTGGTTGGCCCCGCCTTCGGACAGAATGCCGTAACTCGAGTTGCCCGCGATGACGTTGTTTCTCACGATGCAGTTCGAGTTCGGGATGAAGATGCCGGCCGCGTTGGGAATCGGCAGCGTGCCCGTCACGTCCGTCCCGGTGTAGTTACCCTCGATGGTTCCCTGGGCTGCGGTCCCCCCGAGCGTGTATCCGATGACGACGCCGCTCTGCGGGTGGCCCGAGATGACGTTGCGATCGGCCGCGGTCGGCCCGCCGATGAGCACGCCGGTTCCGACCCGGACGTAGATTCCACCGTACGGACCGGGCACGGCGAGGGCCGCGGTTCCAGCGGCGTTCAAACCGATCAGATTCCCCTTTACGATGGTGTTCGGCCCACCGGAATCGTTGAGGTAGATGTTCGCCGCGGCGTTGCCCGCGATCACGTTCCGGTCCGCCGGGGCCGTCCCGCCGATCGTCACCCCGCTGACGCCACCAATGTCCACTCCAAAGTTCTCGGCGCCCGGAATGGAGCTCCCCGCCGGGTCTGTCCCGAGGAAGTTGCCCGCGGCAACCGACCCCGTGGCGCCCGTTCCGAACGCGATCGCGGCGTTGAACGCCCGATTGATCGTGAGACCGCGGATCGTGACCGGCGCCAGGGCGGTCAGACCGTTCTGAGAGAAGACCAGGTTCTGCCCGTTGATCTCGATCAAGATGACGGCGTTGGAGCCCTGGTTCGGGGCGTTGCCGTTCGGCGAAGCGCCGGGCTGCGAGTACCCGTTGATCGTCACGGGGTCCGTGAGGCTCGGCAGCGGCGTGACCGGCGCGATCGTGTGGACTCCCGAGCCGACGATGTTGAAGGCGATCGTGTCGGGACCTGGGTTCGTGTTGGCGTCGAGGATGGCCTGCCGCAGAGTGCCGGCGCCGCTGTCGGCGGTCGAGGTGACGGTGTACGTATTCGCGAAGGCGGCGGATGCGGTCGCGAGCAGAGCGGCGACGGCGGCGATGCGGAAGCGCGTCATGTTTTCGGCCCTCCAAAAAGCGGGATCGTGAGCTGGCGTTTGCTCGAGCTACGGCAGGCTGAACGCCTTCACCAGAAACGCCGCCATCTGGCCCCGATTGACTGAGATTGTGGGGCAGTAGAGCGGCGGGTTGACCTGGCAGCCTCCCGTGACGCCCTCGGCCGCAAGCTGCTCGATCCAGTCGGCGAAGGTCGAGGGGCACGGCACGTCGTCGAAGGCTCCCGTGCACGGCGGGGGAGTGAAGTTCGAGCCGTACTTGCCCTTCAGCATGAACACGGCCATCTGGTCCCGCCTCACGTTGGCGAGCGGACAGAAGTTGCCGCCGCCGCAGCCTCCCGTGATTCCCTCGGCCGCGAACTGCTCGATCCACGGCGCGAAGTTGGAGCTGCAGGGGACATCGGGGAAAACCCCCGAGCAGGGCGGTGGCGTATAGCAGATCCCGTGCTTGGCCTTCAGGACGAAGACCGCCATCTGCTGCCGCGTCACGGTCGCGGCCGGGCAGTAGTTGCCGCCGCCGCATCCGGCCGTGACGCCGGCCGCCACGAGCTTGGAGATGACGCTGTCGAAGAGGCTCAGGGCCACCACGTCGGAGAAGCGCGAGACGTACCCGTTGCGGAGAGTCCCCGAGAGCCCGCTCGGATTGGTCAGGACTATGTCGTAGACGTTGCCGGGGGTCAGGGACGGGCCGACGAAGCTGCGCTCGAACGTGGAGTTCTCGGTCACCGCGATGGGGTTGCCGCCGATCGTCATCGTTGCGCCCGGCTCGAAGAGGTGCCCGCGGATCGACTGCTCGAAGGTGTCTCCCGGCCCACCCACGCCCCGGGTGACGCGGAAGATGATCTCCTGCCAGAGCTCGGAGGTGTGCTCCTCGGGACCGGTGGCCGCGGCCGTCACCGGCGCGCCGGCGGCGATCGGCGTCGGGAGAAAAACGTTGAACGATGCGTTTCCCGAGCCGTCGGTCGTGACCTGCGTCGAGCCGATGAAGGTCTCCGCCTGGAGGAGGGCCCTCGGACGCCCCCGGCACGCCGGGTTGGAGTAGAAGTCGAGGTTGAACACAGTCGACGCGAGGCTGTTGAGAGTGCCGATGACTCGCGTGCCGCCCCCCTCCGGGACGGCCGACGTGATCAGGGGATAGTTTTGGAAGTCGTTCCCGAATTGGTTCCCGGCGCCGTCGGCGTCGCCGAGGTCGTTGGGGTTCTGGCCGCTGGGCGTGCTGCTGTTGCCCAGATCGATGGCCAGCCCCACGCCGTTGGCGCCGACGCCGCCGATGCCGTTGCTGAAGATCCGGTTGCCCCGGATCGGGTTCATCTGCGCGAAATCGGTCACGAGGATGCCGACCCAGCCGTTGAAGGCGATGACGTTGCCTTCGCCCGCGCCGACGCCGCCGACCACCTGGGAGTGCGTGCTCAGGAAGATCCCCATGATGCGGTTGCCGAAGTTTTTCGTGGCGGAGGTGTCGGTTCCGATGAAGTTCCCGTAGAGCGGGGCCGCGGCGCTGTCGAGGAAGATGCCGTAATCGAAGCCGCCGATGACGTTGCCTTCGCCCGGTCCGGCGCCGCCGATCGTGCCGCCAACGGGGCTCGGGTGGCTGATGCCGTACGTGCCGCTGGAGATGACTCCCGCTTGCGCCGCGTCGACCCCGATGAAGTTGCCCTGGATCGTCGCTACGGCCGTGCCGAGCCCGATGCCGATGTCCATCCCGGCGATGACGTTCCCCGCGTTCGGGTCGGTTCCGCCGACCGTGATGGGAGAGGCACCCGAGAGGCTGATTCCGATGTCGCTGAAGGCGGTTACGGGGACGGGCATTTTCCGCGCTCCGGTGATGTCCGTCCCGATGAGATTGCCCTGGATGACTCCGCCGTAGCTCATGGACACGCTGTTGCTGATCGCGGCGAGCGAGATCAGGTTGCGCTGGGCGGGGGTCAGACCCCCGATGCGTGCGCCGAGGTCGCTGTTGCTGACGCCATTGCCGCCGGAGTACCCCTGGAGGCCGTCCGGACTCGCCCCGATAAAGCAGCCCTCGACGACGAGACTGGCGTGGTCGAAGGACGGGCTCCCGCCGACCTGATCCTGGGAAAACCGGTTCACCGCGAGGCCGCGGAAGGTGACTCCGTCGGCGCGGGCCTCCAGGCCGTTGCCGGCCGCCGTCGTGCCGGCGATTTCGATCATGAGGACCGTGTTGAGCCCGAGGCCCACCGCGTTGGTGTTGGGCGAGGAGCCCGGCTGGGTGTAGCCATCGACCGTCACGGCGTCCGTGATCGGCGGTAGCGGCGTTGCCGGCGTGATCGTGTGCACGCCCGATCCGACGATGTTGAACGCGATCGTGTCGAGCCCGAGGCTCGCGTTGGCATCGATGATCGCCTGGCGGAGAGACCCCGCGCCGCTGTCGGCGATGGACGTCACCGTATAGGTGTTACCCATGGCGGCACCCGCCAGGGCGAGGAACGCGATGGTCAAAAGAGCTCGGCGACAGGTCATGGGTGTCCTCCTGACCCAGTATCTCGACAAAACGGGGGAAAAGGGGACAGGAAGGGGGGCCTCCTGGCCCCCGGAGGAAGCAGGTAGGTCCTATGCCCCTTCCTCCAAACCCAGGAAAAAAGGCCACTTCCCCTCCGCTACAATCAGCCCATCCATGCGAAGCGATCCCCCGGGCCCGCCTGAAGGAGGGACGCCGGAGCCGCGTCCGGAAGACGTGACCGGGCTGCTGCGGGCGGCCGAGGCCGGCGACCGCGAGGCGGTCGACCGGGTTTTCTCGGTCCTGTACGGGGAGCTGCGGGCGATCGCGCACCGCCAGCTCCAGCGCATCCCGGCCGAGCAGACCCTCTCGACCACCGCCCTCGTGCACGAGGCCTATCTCAAGCTCTCGCGGGGCGCAGGCTGGACCGCGCGCGACCGGTCGCACTTCTTCTCGCTGGCGGCTCGCGCGATGCGCATGATCCTGATCGACCAGGCGCGCGCCCGATGCGGGCCGCGGCGCGGGTCGGGCCTCCGGCCTCTCGATCTCGATGCCCTGGACATCCCCATCGAGGAGCGCGCGGCCGAGCTCGTGGCCCTCGACGAGGCGCTCGATCGGCTCGGGTCCCGCGACGCGGAACTGGCTCGGCTGGTGGAGTGGCGTTTCTTTGCGGGGCTTTCCGTCGAGGAGATCGCGGAGATGTCCGGCAAGTCGGCGAGGACCGTCAAGCGCCACTGGCAGACGGCGCGGGCGTTCCTGTTTCAGGAGCTGTCCGGGCCGGGCTCGACGGCATGAGCTTCGAGCCCGGGCGCTGGACCGCCGCGCGGGCGCTCTTCGAGGAGCTTCTGGACCTGCCGGGCGCCGAGCGCTCGAGGCGGCTTGCGCGTCTGGAAGACGAGGCCCTGCGCGAGGACGTCGAGCGCCTTCTCGCGGCCGACTCGGACGCGGGCGGCTTCCTCGAGTCCCCGGCCGTGGCGGTGGCTGGAGGCCTGCTCGACGGCTTCGGGGACGCTCCCGAGCCACCGCTTCCCGACGCGATCGGACCCTATCGGATCCTCTCGCGCCTGGGCCGTGGCGGCATGGGCGAAGTGCTGCTGGGCGAGCGCGCCGACGGCCTCTTCGAGCAACGGGTCGCGATCAAGCTCCTGCGGCGCGGCATGGACTCGGACGAAGTGCTCGCGCGGTTCTCTCGCGAGCGGCGGATCCTGGCGCGCCTGCACCATCCGCACATCGCCCGGCTGCTCGACGGGGGAGCGGCCCCGGACGGCCGCCCGTACTTCGTCATGGAGCTGGTCGACGGCGAGCCGATCACGGCGTATTGCCGCGAAAGGAATCTCTCGGTCGAGGACCGGCTCCGGCTGGTGCTCGACGCTTGCGACGCGGTGTCGGCCGCCCACCGGAGCCTGATCGTTCATCGGGACCTCAAGCCCTCCAACGTGCTCGTCTCGAAGGACGGGGAGGTCAAGCTCCTCGACTTCGGCATCGCCAAGCTCCTGGCGTCGGACGAGGCGAAGAGCGCCGCGACGGAGACGCGCGCCGAGGCGCGCCGGCTCACACCGGCCTACGCGGCGCCCGAGCAGGTGCTGGGCGAGCCGGTCACGACGGCGACGGACGTGTGGGCGCTCGGCGCGCTGCTTTACGAGCTTCTGACCGGAACCGTGCCTCAGCGCCGCGACGCCCGGACGGCCGCCGGCCTCGCGGCGTCGGTCGACACCGAGACGCTCGAACGGCCGAGCGCGCGGGTCGCCAAGGCCCCGCTCGCGTCGCTGCCCGCGTCGACACCGTCGGAGCCCGACCGGCGGCGTCTGGAGCGCCGACTGCGCGGCGACCTCGACAATATCCTCCAGATGGCCCTGCGGCGCGAGCCCGAACGGCGCTACGGCGCCGTCGCCGCCCTCGCCGAAGACTTGCGCCGGCACCTTTCGGGCCGGCCCGTCCGCGCGCGGGCGGTCACGGTGGGTTACCGGCTCGGCAAGTTCGTGCGCCGGCAGCGGATCGCCGTCGCCGCGGGAGCTCTCGTGCTGCTCTCGCTCGTCGCCGGCCTCGTCGCCACGCAGTGGCAAGCGCGCCGCGCCGAGAGGAACGCGGTGGCAGCGACGGCCGCGGCCCGGCGCGCCGAGGGCGTCAAGGAATTTCTGATCGGCCTCTTCGAGGTCGCCGATCCCGAGCAGGCCTCGGGCGGCAGCGTCACCGCGAGCGAGCTTCTGGATCAGGCGGGAAAGCGCCTCCAGACCGAGCTCGCCTCCGAGCCCGACATTCAGGCGGATCTCCTCGAGGCCGTCGCGCGTATCGACAAGGGCCTCGGAAGACTCGACGCGGCGGAGGACCTCGCGAAGCGGTCGCTCGCGATCCGCGAGCGCATCCTCCCCGCCGGCGACGCGGCGATCGGCCGCAGTCTCGCGACACTCGGCGCCGTGAAGATGTCCAAGGGCCGGCTCGACGAGGCCGAGAAAGAGATCTCGGCGGCGCTCTCGGTGCTCGAAGCGGCGGAGGCTCCCGACAGCCTCGCCACGGCGCGCGCGCGCAGCGACTTCGGGCAGGTCCTTTTCTGGAAGGGAGAGGTGGATCGCGCCGAGAAGAACGAACGCCGCGTCTACGAGACCTATCGCCGGGTGCTGGGCGACGACAACGCTCAGACGGCGATGCACCTGCGTAACCTCGGCGTCCTGCTGGACGAGCTCGACCGGGTCGACGAGGCCGAGAAGGCCTACCGGGATTCGCAGGCGGTCCTCGTCAAGCAGCTCGGGCCCGACCACGCCAGCCTCGGCTACAGCTACCTGAACCTTGCCGTCCTCCTCGGCGCGCGGCGCGGCCAGGCGGCCGAGGCGGAGGCCCTGTACAAGCGTGGGCTCGAGATCCGCCGGAAGGCGCTCGGGAGCAAACACCCGACAGTCGGCCAGGCGCTTCAGCTCACCGGGCTCTTCTATCTGAATCAGGGAAGGCTCGACGAGTCGGAGGCCGCCTACGGCGAGGCGCTCGCGCTCTTCCGCGCGATCGACCCCAAGCACTTCGAGGTCGGCAAGTGCCTGAACGGTTTCGCCCTCATCGCCTCGCGCCGCGGGAAGTACGCGGAGGCGGAGAAGACCATGGAGGAGGTCGAGGCGCTCTTTCGCGAGGTCCTCGGCGAGAAGCACTCCTTCACCTGGCAGATCCGGGGCAACCGCGCCTCGCAGATCAAGCTGCAGGGAAGGCTCGAGGAGGCCGAGAACCTCGAGCGAGAGGTCGCGGCGAAGATCGGGGAGTTGAACGGCAAAGGCAGCTCGGAAGCGGTCGACGCGCGCTCACGCCTCGGTGAGACGCTGAGGCGCCGCGGCCGGGCCGACGAGGCGCTGCCTCTCCACCGGCAGTCCGTCGAAGTCGTGCTCCGCCTCGAAGGGGAGAAGAGCCCCTGGCTTGCGGTCGAGCGCTACCAGCTCGCCGCGGACCTCATCGCCCTCGGCCGCCCCGAGGACCGTGCCGAGGCGCGGCGCCTCCTCGACCAGTCGCTCGCGACCCTCGAGAAGCAGTCGCCGCCACACCCGCGCCTCGCCGAGGTCCAGGCGGCGTTCGACGCTACAAGCCGAACGCGTTGACGAGGAACGCGGCCATCTGCCCGCGCGTGTTGTTGTTCTGCGGGCAGCAGTTTCCGCCTCCGCAGCCTCCGGTCACACCTTTTGCCGCGAGCTGCTCGATCCAGTCCGCGAACTCCGACGGGCAGGGCACGTCGCCGAAGTCGCCGCTGCAGGGCGGAGGGACGTAGCTCGAGCCGTGCTTGGCCTTCAGCAGAAGAGGGCGGAGTCTACTAAGGACTACGGCAGCCGAAGGGCTTTACTAGATTTCGCCTCCCGTGTGCCTTTACTGCTCAAAAGAGCCCGAAAGTCTTGACCACGAACACCGCCATCTGCCCCCGCGTGTTGCTGCTGAGCGGGCAGTAGTTGCCGCCGCCGCAGCCGCCGGTAATCTGCTCGACCGCGAGCCGCTCGATCCAGTCGGCGAAGGTCGAGGGACAGGCGACGTCGGGGAAAGTCCCCGCGCACGGTGCGGGAACGAAGGACGGGCCGTACTTCGCCTTCAGCAGGAACACGGCCATCTGGTCCCGCCGCACGGGACTCCCCGGGCAGTAGTTGCCGCCGCCGCATCCTCCCGTGATGCCTTCCGCCGCGAGCGCCTCGATCCAGTCGGCGAAGAGAGAAGGGCAGGGGACGTCGCCGAACACGCCCGCGCAGGGCGGCGGCACGTAACAGATCCCGTGCTTTCCTTTCAGCAGGAAGACCGCCATCTGCTGGCGCGACGTGCCGCTGTCCACGCCGAACAGGCCGCCGCCCACGCCGGCGGCGACGCCGTTGGCCACGAGTCGAACGACGAAGTCGTGGAATGTGTGGCCGGCGGGCACGTCCAGAAAATCCGCGACCCAGCCGTTGCGGAGCGTGCCGTTCAGGCCGCTCGGATTGAGGACCGTAACGTCGTTGACGCTGCCCGGGGGCAGCGCCGGCATCGTCGCCGTCATGAAGTACTCGTCCACCACGTCGATTCCGGTGGCCGGGACGGCTCCGACCGTCACCGTCGCTCCCGCCTCGAAGAGCATGCCGATCAGGTCCGAGGACGTTCCCCCCTCGGCCGGTCCGGACACCGGCTCCGTCTTGAAGAGGATCCGCTGGGAGAACTCCGACGTCTTGCCGGCGGGATCCGTCGCCGTCGCCGAGACCGGCTGGCCCGCCTGGAGCACGAAGGGCACGTCGGTCGCGAAGGTGGCGTTGCCGGATCCGTCCGTCGTGACCGGAAGCGAGCCGAGATAGTTCTCGCCCTGCAGGAAGCTCTGCGGCCGGGGGAGGCACAGCGGGTTGGAGAAGAGGTCCACATCGAAGGTCGTGAACGGAAGGCTGTTCAGGAATCCCTCGATGTGCGTCGTCCCGGCGCCGGGGACCACGCTCGTGATGATCGGGAAGTTCTGACCGTCGTTCGGGCCGCCGTCCAGATCGCCGGGGTCATTGCCGCTCACGCCGCCGCTGCGGCCGCCAATGAGATCGATGCCCAGGAAGAAATTGTCGAATATCCGATTGCCGCGGATGCGGACGGTCGAACCATCCACCCGAATGCCGCCGATGAAGGCGAAAACGAACCGGCCGTTATGCGCGATCACGTTGCCCTCGCCGGGGAGAGCGCCCCCGACGGTGATGGATCCATTGTCCTCGGTCGCGTGGATTCCTCCACCCGGGTTGCCGAGGTGGAGCGTGGCCGTCTCGTCCGTGCCGATGAAGTTGCCCTGGATGACCGAGCTCGACGCGGTGAGTCTGATGGCCGCGTTGGAGCTCGCCGCCACCACGTTCCCCTTGATGAGCGGCGACGCGCCGTCGATCTCGATCCCTGCCTGATTCCCCAGGGGCAGCGTTCCCGTCACGTCGGTCCCGATGAGATTTCCCTGGATCGTGCTCGAGGCGTCGGGGGCGAGCAGGAACGCGATGGCCGCGCCTCCGAGGCCCGAGATGACGTTGCGCGCGCCGGCCGAGGACCCGCCGATCGCGATGTTCGAGCTCACGTTCACGCGAACGCCGTCCCCGAAGTCCGCCGGAGCGGCTGACGCGGTGCCCGCCGCGTTCGTGCCGATGAGGTTCCCGCGCAGGGTCAGGAAGCCCGCGTTCTCGCCGATGATCCCGGCGTCGGAGTTCCCCGAGATGAGGTTGCGCTCGAAAGGCGTCGTGCCGCCGATCACGACTCCCGGCGCGCCCTGGACGCGGACACCGAAGGACTGGGGTCCCGGCACCGAGGTCCCGGTCGGGTCGGTGCCGAGGAAGTTGCCGATGAGGAACGCGCCGTCTCCGCCGCCGCCGACGTGGATCGCCCCGCTCTCGCAGCGGTTGATGACGAGCCCCTGGATGATCATGACGAGCAGTTCGTCGTTGCCCGCGAGAACCTGCAGGCAGGGGTTCAAGCCGGCGCCCGTACCGTCGATCTCGATCTGCAGGAGAGTGTTGAGCTCCTGGCCCGTCGGATTCGTGTTCGCCGAGGAGCCGGGCTGCGTGTACCCGTCGATCGTGACGGCCTGAATGATCGGGGGCAGGCCCGAGGCGAGCGCGATGGTGTGAACCCCCGCGCCCGGGATGCTGAAGGCGATGTCGTCGTTGCCGAAGGTCCCGTTGGAGTCGAGGATCGCCTGACGCAGCGAGCCTGCGCCGCTGTCGTTGACGTTTGTGACGGTGAAGGTTGCGGCGGGCGCTTGCGCGGCCGCTGCCGCAAGCACCAGCCCGGCAAACCGTTTCATGGGCACCTCCGCACTCTGTTTACTGCCTACTGCAGGTCGAACGTCTTGACTACGAACACCGCCATCTGCCCGCGCGTGTTGTTGTTCAGCGGGCAATAGTTCCCGCCGCCGCAGCCTCCGGTGATCAGCTCCGCGGCGAGTTGCTCGATCCAATTGGCGAAGGTCGAGGGGCACGGCACGTCCAGGAAGTCGCCGTTGCAGAGGGGCGGAACATAGGACGACCCGTACTTGGCCTTCAGGAGAAACACCGCCATCTGATCCCGCCGCACCGGGTTGGCGGGGCAGTAGTTGTTGCCGCCGCAGCCTCCCGTGATGCCCTGGTTGGCGAGGTCTTCGATCCAGTCGGCGAACGTCGACGGGCAGGCCACGTCGTTGAAGATCCCGGTGCACTGGGGCGGGACGTAGCAGATTCCGTACTTCGCCTTGAGCAGGAAGACCGCCATCTGCCGGCGTAGAGTCGGCTGGTCCACGCCGTAATTGCCGCCGCCGACGCCGACCGTGATCGCGTTGCGCACGAGCGTCGTGACGAACGAGTAGAACTGGTTGCTGCTCGTCACGTCGAGGAAATCCGCGATCCAACCGTTCGGCAACGTTCCCGCCGTGCCGTCGGTGTTGGTCACGGTGACGCCGTTCAACGTGCCCGGACCGAGGGCCGGGGTATTGGCTGTGATCTGGTTGTAGGTGGAGACCACGACGTTCGTCGCCGGAGTCGCCCCGACCGTGACGACGGCCCCCGGAAGGAAGTTGAACCCCGTGAGCGTGATCGGGGTGCCGCCCGCGGCGCTGCCTCCACCCGGCGTCGACGAAAGCACGAGGCGCTGGGAGAACTCGGAGGTGTTGCCGTCGGGCGCAGTGGCCGTGGCCGTGACCGGGGAGCCGGGATCGATCGTGACCGGGAGCACGACGTTGATGGTCGCGTTGCCGCTGCCGTCGGTCGTGACGTCTGACGCGCCGAGATAGGTCTGGCCCTCGCGGAACCCCTGCGGCCGTCCCACGCACACGGGGTTCGCGTAGAAGTCGATCGTGAACGTCGTGTTCGCCAGGCTGTTGAGTTTGCCCTGGATCGTGGTGCTGCCGCCCGAGGAGATCGCCGACGTGATGATCGGAAAGTTCTGCCGATCGTTTGCCCCCGCGTCGGCATCGCCGAGATCGTTCGGCGTGACGCCGTCGGTGTAGAGGTCGATTCCGACCGTCGTGAAGCCGGCGAAAACCCCGTCGTTGGAATGAATCGAGTTGCCCCGGATCGGGGAGTGTTTGCTGTTGCCGTACACCTGCACGCCGCCGCGGTTGTAAGCGATGACGTTGCCCTGGCCGGGTGCCGGTCCGCCGACCGTGACGTTGCTGTTGCCGACGGCGATTCCGCCGAGCGGGAAGTTACCGAGGTCGAGCACGCCCGTCGTGTCGGTGCCGATCCAGTTGCCCTGGATCAAGAAGGTGGGGTTGCCCGAGGAGCCTTCGTTGTAGACGACGATGCCGACGCCGTTGATGTCGGACCCGTTGCCCGAGACGACGTTGCCGGCGATCGTGAGGGCGCCCGAGTCGAGGGCCACCCCGATGCCGTAGATGTTTCCGAGCCGCGCATCGCCGGACGCCGTCGTGCCGATGAGATTGCCCTGGATCAGGCTGCCGGGAAAATTTCGCACCTCCATGCCGTAGCTGTTGCCGGAGAGGAGGTTGCGGTCCGCGGGCGCCGGACCGCCGATCGTCAGGTTCGTGCCGTTCTGCGCATTGATGCCCCACGAGGTTGGCAGAGCGGTCTGGCCCGCGGCGTCCACGCCGATGAAGCATCCCTGGATCTTGCTGTCGTTCGAGCCGGCCGGTTGGATCCCGACCGTGAAGGCGTTGATGACGAGGCCTCGGATCGTCGAGTCGTTCGCGTTCAAGTTGAGACCCGCCGATGCAGGGGTTCCGGCCCCCGAGACGACGATCTTCAAGACCGCGTTGGTGCCGCCGAGCGCGTTCGTGTTGGGCGAGGCGCCGGACTGCGTGTATCCGTCGATGAGGACCGCGTCGGTCAGGGTCGGCAGGGCGCTCGCCGGCGTGATCGTGCAGAGGCCCGCTCCGTCGCAGCCCGCCCCGGAGACATTGAAGGCGATGATGTCGGAGCCCGCGTTCGCGTTGGCGTCGAGGATCGCCTGGCGCAGCGACCCCGCTCCGCTGTCGCTCGTGTTGGTGACGGTGTAGGTGAGGGCGGACAGGCGGCTGGCGGCGAGAAAAAGAGCGGCGACGCGGAGCACACGAGTAACCATGAGGCGGGTCTCCTTTCCGAGTGTGGGCGGAGTCTATCGCGGGGGCGGGCGGTAGGTGGCCCTGTTGTCGGGCCCCTCCCAGACAGTCACCTCGGCGACCCGCGCCCAGCCGAGGGTCCCGGAGGTCTGGAGCCGCTCGGCGAAGTGGAGCGTCAGGTTTTCGGCGGACGTGTTGCGGCCGCGGAAGGCCGGGTGGTCGTTGATGTAGCCGTAGTCGAATTCCTTCGCGATCGCCTCGAGCGCGCGCCGGGCCGGCACGAAATCGACCGCCACGTCGTACTGCTGGAGCTTCTCCGCCTCGAGCACGGCTTCGACGCGGTAGGAGTGCCCGTGCAGCGGCTCGGGGCCGCCCGCGTAGTCGAGGAGGTTGTGCGCGGCCTCGAACCGAGCCGTGATAGTGACGCGGTAGGACATCAGCGTAGGCGCTCGAACCGCTGTTGCGCGATCCCGAGCTGGTCGAGGATCTGGTGCGCCAGAATCGTCGTGGCGGCGCGCTCGAGCTCTGCAGCCCTAGGGAGCATTCACCGCGAGGACGGAGACGTCGGGAGGAAGGGGGAGCCCCTGCTCGGTGTACTCCTCGACGATCATTTGAAACACGTTCGCCAGCTCGGCCTCCGCTTCGGCCGGGCTGTCGCCGATCGCATGGCATCCGCGAATCGCCGACAGGGAGGCGACGAACGTCCCGTTGTCGTCCAGCCGGACGACCCGGGTGTAGCGGTTCAAGAGGGCGGAGATTGGCTCCATGGCCTCAATTCTAAGCCTCCTCTCAGCCGAGGACGGTGGCTTCGCGCACGATGGACATCGAGGCCTGTGCCTCCGGCGGAGTCGCGAGGAGGGGCTAAGACGTCATCCAGTCTTCCACGCGTAGGCCGGGGATGCGCCGGAAATGGCTCACGTTGTGGGTGACGACGGTGAATCCACGCGCGAGCGCGCTCGCGCCGATCAGCAGGTCCTCCGTTTCGATCGGCTTTCCGAGCGCCCAGAGCTCGGCCTGAAGGTCGCCGGCGAGCAGGGCATCCTCGGCGCGGACCTCGAGGACGGTCACACGCTCCAGGATCTCGTGCTCGATGCGGCGCCAGAGCGCGCGCGGGCCTCGGGATCGGGCGGCACCGTGGCGCAGCTCCATGAGGCAGATGCACGAGGTCGACAGCGCGTCCGCGGGACAGGTTCGGAGGGTGTCCATCAGGCTGGTGTTGGGTCTCTTCCGGATGAGCTCGCTCAGGATGTTCGTGTCCAGAAGGTACAAGCGGAGTCAACCTTTGAGGCGTGGGGCGCGGCGCGGCCGACGCTTGTGCCGCTCGGCGACGATTTCCTCGATGTTCCTGAAGAACGGATGATCGTCGTCGAGCCATCCCTTCACGTCGGACAGGGATCGTGCACCGACGGGCGTGACGGGCACGAGACGGGCCATGGGTCGTCCCCGCTTGACGATCGTGATGGTCTCGCGGCCGTAGGCCACGCGGCCGAGCAGTTCGGAGAGGGATCTCTTGGCATCCGCCACGCTGATTCGCGAAGACCTGGAACTCACTGCCGCACCGTCGCCATTATAGTCATGATGACCATAATGCGTCAACGCTCCGGCGAGGGCTCGGGAGCGAAAAGTGTGGCTTCGCGCACGACGGACATCGAGGCCTGCGCTTCGGGCGGGATCGCGAGGAGCGCCTCGAGGACCTTCTTTGCGGTGGCAGTCTCGCCGGCCGACTGGTCGAGGTTCACCTCGAAGCGCAGGCTCGCGCCCGACGCGTCCGAGTCGAGCGAGAGGGCGCGC
The DNA here is from genome assembly GCA_040879385.1 of Thermoanaerobaculia bacterium. Lineage (GTDB taxonomy): Bacteria > Acidobacteriota > Thermoanaerobaculia > UBA5066 > Gp7-AA6 > DAHUXD01. The sequence goes on from JBBDKM010000043.1 coordinate 113,471, forward strand.
AGCGCCGGCACCGCGTCGCGCCAGCCGTTCGCGAGCGCATCGCCGGCGCGGCTGACCTGCTCCCCGGACGCGAGGCGCACCGCGTAGCGCGCTCCCTTAACGGCTTTCGCGAGCGAGAGCTCGCCGGCGGCGAGCGCACGCACCTCGAGGACTTCGATGCCGGCGGGGAGCTTCGCGTTGATGCGCGCCGCGGCGTCGGCGGAAAACGACGCGATGCCCTCCACGTCGAACACTTCGTGTCGACTCTCGAGCCCGAGTGCGAGCGCCGGGCCCATCGAGAGCTTCATGTGCGGGTTGAACCCCTCCGAGTAGCGCGCCGGAAGGCCGGCCGCCCGGATCGCGCGCTCGAGAACGTCCATGGTGTTGCGGTGTGAGAGGAAGCGCGCGTCGCCGGTCTTCGAGAACGTGACGCGGTGGCGGACGACGCGCTCCGGCTGTCCGCCGCGGATGCGGGTCGCGGCCGGAAGGTCCGGCATCGCCTTCTGGCGGTACGCGGCTCCCTTGGCGAGGACGCGGTACGCCGCCGGATCGCTTGCCGGGGCGGCCGCGGCGTCAAACGCGGGCAACGTGGTCATCCCCTTGGCGAGCACGGTGTCCTCGCCGTTGCCGGGAACGCCGCACGCGTAGCAGTGACCCCACTTGCAGTCCTCGGTGCGCATCTCCTTCTTCGCCTTGATGAGCTCGATCTGGAGCCAGCGCTTCTTGATCGACACGTCGAGGACGTCCCACGGCAGGGTCTCGTCGAGGTCGTAGTTGCGGAGGTACGACTCCTTGCAGATGCCCTCCGCCTCGAACGCCTTCATCCAGAGGTCGTGCCGGAAGTGCTCGCTCCAGCCGTCGAACCTGACGCCCGACTTCCAGGCGGTGTGGAGGACGCGCCCCATGCGGCGGTCGCCGCGCGAGAGCGTGCACTCGATCTCGGCCTCGCGCGGCTCGTGCCACTTCATCTTCGCGCCGCGGATGCGTCGGAAGCGGTCCTTGAGATAAGCGAGCTTGCGCTCGAGCGCGGGCACCCCGTCGAAGGGCGCCCACTGGAAGGGCGTCCACGACTTCGGAACGAAGGAGCCGACGGAGACGTTGACGTCCTTGCGGCCGTGCTTGCGTCCCTGGGCCAGGATGCCCTCGACCAGCGTGACGAGCTCGTCGAGGTCGGCGTCGGTCTCGGTGGGCAGGCCGATCATGGTGTAGACCTTGATGAGGTCCCAGCCGCGCGCGAAGGCGACGTCGGCCGCCGCGATCATGTCGGCGTTGGTGAAGGTCTTGTTGATGACGCGGCGCAGGCGATCCGAGCCCGTCTCGGGGGCGAACGTGAAGCCGGACTTGCGGACTTCCGACACCGCGTCGGCCAGGCCGACCGAGAAGGCCTCGGCCCGCAGCGAGGGCAGGGAGATCGACACGCGCCGGTCGGACAGCTGCGGGGCGAGGCACTTCACGAGCGGCTCGATCTGCGAGTAGTCCGCGGTCGAGAGCGAGAGCAGCCCCACCTCGCTCCAGCCCGATTCGGCGATGAACTTCTTCGTCATCTCGGCCACGTCGCCCGGATCGAGCTCTCGCACGGGGCGATACCAGTAGCCCGCCTGGCAGAAGCGGCAGCCCTGCGTGCAGCCGCGCATGACCTCGAGGCCCAGGCGATCCTGCACGATCTCGACCGAGGGGACCATGGGCTTGTCCGGGTAGTACTCGGGCTTGAGAACGGGAACCCACGTGCGCTTCGCCTGCTCGGGCGCGCGATCATCATTGCGGGTGATCGAAGCGATGCGCCCGTCCTCGCGGTAGGAGACGTCGTAGAGGGAAGGGACGTAGATGCCCTCGATCCCCGCCAGGTGCACGAGCAGCTCCCGCCGCGAGAGGCCCCGGGCGCGACCGTCGCGGTAAGCATCGAGGAAGACGTTGAGCGCCTCCTCGGCGTCGCCGACGAGAAACGCATCGAAGAAGTCCGCGATCGGCTCCGGGTTCGCGGTGCACGGCCCGCCGCCGAGCACGATCGGGTCGGACTCGCGCCGCTCGCGCTGCCAGACCGGCAGCCCCGCGAGGTCGAGCATGTTGAGGATGTTCGAGTAATTGAGCTCCGCCTGGAGCGAGAACCCGAGCACGTCGAAGTCCGCGACGGGCGCGAAGGACTCGGTCGAGAAGAGGGGAATCCCGCGCTCGCGCATCTTCGCCTCGAGGTCCACCCAGGGCGCGTAGACGCGCTCGCAGGCGAAGTCCTCGCGTCGGTTCACGAGCTCGTACAGGATCTTCAGCCCCGTATGGCTCATCCCGATCTCGTAGGTGTCGGGGAAGGCGAGTGCGAGGGTCACCGAGGCCCGCGACAGGTCCTTGCGCGTGACGTTTCTCTCGAGGCCGATGTAGCGGCCCGGCTTCTCCACGGTCGGGAGAAGCGGATCCAGAAGCGGCCGCAGGGACTCGTATCGCATGGAACCGAGCATTCTACCGAAACGCTACACCCTCTCCCCCGGTGCCGGGGAGAGGGACGGGCAGAACACGTCGAGAAAGACCCCCAAGCATCCGGGCGGCATGTATGCCGGCCCGTGCTCGGTTTTCAGGAGGAAGACGGCCATCTGCGCCCGGGTAACCGGATTCCCGGGGCAGTAGTTTTAGGCGCCCTCGCGAAGGCGGATTCGGGCGAGCCGAGAATCTCGCCTGCCGTGAATGCAGGCCAGGATGACTGCTGCGTCTGCGTCCAATCGGTACCAAACGATGAAGGGAAAACGCCGCAGGATCGCCCTCCGGTTGCCTCGATACGGCTCCGGGTATGCGTGCGGGTTGTCGCCGATACGCCGGAACAACGCATCCACCGCGTCCCGGAAGTCCGTTCCCAGGCCTGGGTGCTGAGATTCGTACCAGTCCTCGATTCCTGCCAGGTCGAGCTCGGCAGCCCGACGAAGCAGGATTCGTGCCTTCAACGGCGGCGCTGTTCGAGACGAGCCTTGACCTCTGGCCACGGACTCTGGTTGCCAGGATTGGTCTCGAAGTCCGCGAGCCGTGCGTCAAGCAGGGCACGTTCCTCGGGCGTGACGGGAAGGTCTTTCTCCGAAAGCGTGTTCCAAAGCGCCTCGATCAGCCGAAGGCGCTCCTTGGGATTCAGCCTCAGGGCCTCTTCCAGCAGGTTCGTGCTCACGGTAGAAGTATAAGCTCGACGGCTGCCTGGACGTTCAACGGGTGGAGTGATTCTACCCGGGGTCAGGTCTGGATCACGTTCAGGAGAGAATCCAGACTTGACCCTCTATTGAAGGTCGAACGTCTTCACAATGAGCCGACCACCGAAGGCAGACCTCCGGCAGTAGGCAACGCTGGCCGAAGGCCAGCGTTAACTTGCCGATGCCCCTTGGTCGGGAGTCCGATCCTGAGGTCGAAAAATTACTGAAGAGCGAACGTCTTCACTATAAACACCGCCATTTGTCCTCGCGTGTTGGGGTTGGACGGGCAGTAGTTGCCGCCGCCGCAGCCTCCCGTGATCATTTCGGCCGCGAGCTGCTCGATCCAGTCGGTAAACGTTCCCGGACACGGCACGTCCAGAAAGACGCCCGGCGGGACGCAAGCGGGCGGGACGTAGCTCGAGCCGTGCTCGGCCTTGAGCAGGAAGACCGCCATTTGATCGCGTCGGACGGGGCTACCCGGGCAATAGTTGCCGCCGCCGCAGCCCCCGGTGATGCCCTGGGTCGCGAGGTCCTGTATCCAGTTCGCGAATGTGGAGGGGCAAGCGACGTCGGCGAAGAAGCCGGGCGTGCAGGGCGGGGGCGTGTAGCAGGCGCCGTACTTGGCTTTCAGGAGGAACACGGCCATCTGCTGGCGCAGCGTGCTGTTGTCGACGCCGTAGAGGCCGCCGCCGACGCCGACGGTGATCGCGTTGCGGACCAGGGTCGTGACGAAGGAGTAGAACTGATGTGCGGAAGGTACGTCCAGGAAGTCGGCGATCCAGCCGTTGGGCAGGATGCCGGAGATGCCGCTCGGATTGTT
>JBBDKM010000043.1:117530-120315 GCA_040879385.1 Thermoanaerobaculia bacterium
GCGGATCCGCCGATCGTGTTGTGGTCCGCGGCGTTGAAGAAGATGCCCGCCGTCTGGCTCGGGCTCAAGGCCACCGTTCCGGTGATGTCCGGTCCGATGTAGTTGCCCTCAACTGTGTTGGCGAACCCGGTGACGAAGCCGCTCGAAATTCCGATCCCGTAGTCTCGGTTCCCGGAAATGACGTTGCGCGCGCCCGCGGCGGTGCCGCCGATCCGGCTGTTGTTGGAGCGGTCGATGTCGATTCCGGGTTCGTTGCCGAGAGCCGACGTCCCGGTGGCATCGGTGCCGATGAGATTGCCCTCGACGACATTGCCGGCGGCGGTGGTGAGATGGAGCCCGCTCGCGCCGTTGCCGGAGATGACGTTGCCCGGAGGTGTGCCCGCGGTCGTCGTGATCCCGCCGAACGTGTTGTCGGGCGCGACTTCGTCGTAAATGCCCAGGGCGTTGGGGAGCGCGACTGAGCCTGTGGCGTCGACGCCGATGTAGTTGCCCGCGACCGTGTTGTTCGAGGCCGCCGCGCCCGAAATCACGAGGCCGGCGCCAGCCGCGTTGCCCGAGAGGAGGTTCCGGGCCGCAGGGAGCGACCCGCCGATGGTGTTGTTGGGCGAATCGAGGGAGATCCCGGTTGTGTTGCCGTGCGCGGTCGTGCCCGTGGGGGTCGTTCCGATGAAGTTACCGGTGACCGTGTTTCCACCGGTGGTGGACAGCACGAGGCCCAGGCTGAAGCCGCCGATCACGAGGCCGCGGACGGTGCTGTTACCAGCCGTGATCGCGAGAGCGGCGCCGCCGGCCGTCGCGCCGTCGAGCTCGATGAGAAGCACGGCGTCGTCGCCGACCGCGAGGGTGTTGGCGCCCGCGCCCGGCTGCGTGTAGCCGTCGAGGATCACGGGATCCGTGATCGCCGGAAGCGGGGTCGCCGGCGTAATCGTGTGGACACCGGCGCCGGGGATGTTGAAGGCGATCGTGTCCGTCCCTATGGCCGTGTTGGCGTCGAGGATCGCCTGGCGGAGAGACCCCGCGCCGCTGTCGCTGGTGTTGGTGACGTTGAAGGTCGCGGCGTGGACGAAGCCGGAGCAGGGCAAGAGCGCCAGGGTGAAAAGGGGTGCGAAACATCGGCTCGCACGAATCGGCCGCATGCTGCACCAACCTTTCTGGCTTGTGCCAAAAGAGGGGCTGAGATCCCGCTGGACTCTATCGCAGCCCGGACGGCGCGGGGTGGGGCGAAACGTGGCGCGATTGTCCGGGCCTTCCCAGACGGTCACTTCCGCTACCCGGGCACCCGAGCGCTCCTGAGGTCTCAAGCCGTCCGGCGAAGTACCGCACGGCCGGCGCGGGAAGAGGCTGGGATCGCGAGGTCCTATGGACCGTTGAGGCGCAGGCTGAAGGTGTTTGTCAGGAAGACGGCCATTTGTCCGCGGGTGACGGGGTCGAAGGGGCAATACATGCCGGCGCCGCAGCCGGCCGTGATGCCGCGATTGAAGAGGTCCTCGATCCAGTCGGCGTACTGGCTGGGGCAGGGGACGTCGACGAAGATCCCGGCGCAGGCAGGGGGCACATAGCTCGGGCCCTGGCTCATCTTCAACAGGAAGACCGCCATCTGCTCCCGAGTCACGGAAGCGGTCGGGCAGTAGTTGCCGCCGCCGCAGCCGGCCGTGATGCCGCGATTGAAGAGGTCCTCGATCCAGTCGGCGAACTGGCTGGGGCACGGCACGTCGCCGAACACCCCGGTGCAGGCGGGAGGCGCATAGCTCGAGCCCTGGCTCGCTTTGAGCAGGAAGACGGCCATCTGGGCGCGGGTGGCCGGGTCGTCGGGGCAGTAGGCGTCACCGCCGCAGCCCGAAGTGATGAGGTTGTGGAAGAGGGTCTCGACGAAGTAATACTGGGGTGCGGTCTGGGAGATGTCGTTGAAGCTGCCGCCGACGTGGATGGTCCAGGAGCCGACGTCACCGTTGGAGGCGGTCTCGTCGAAGGTGGTGTCCCAGTGCGCGGCGGGACGAGGGGCGGGATCGTCGACCGAGAACTCGTAGCAGTTGCCGGTCGCGTCGAAGCAGTTGGAGGTGGCGCCCGGTGTCACCGTGCCGTAGCCGGCGGCGGCGTCGTTGATGGTGTAGGTGGCGCCGGCCGGCCCGGTGAAATTCGAGGCCGCTCCGGTGAACGTGATGGGGCCCGTCGTTGGATTCTTCCAGGTCGGCTCGACCAAGACCCGCTCCCCCGGATCGAGGACGCCGTTCAAGTCGGGCGAGCCGGCGAAGGGGGCGTGGTCGTCCACGCGCAGCGGAAGGTCGGGCAGGAGCGCCTGGATGCGCAGCGAGAAGGCGGTCGCAGCGTAGCGGGTCAGCCACGAAAGGCCGCCCGCGAGCGCCGGCAGGTTCAGCGTACCGAAGCTGCCGACGTGGGAGGCGTACGTGAGAACGGGGAAGGTATCTCCCGCTGACGGCGCGAAGGAGAGCAGCGAGACGTTGAGCGTGCCGCCGATCGTGGCGGAGCCGGAAACGGCCACGCGATCGAACTGGCTGGCTCCCGTGCCGGACAGTTCCAGGTTCAGAGCGGCGGGCGGGCTCTGCGTGTAGTTACCCGTGATCGTGATCTCGCCCGGGGACGTGCCCGGGCTCAACTGCCCGCTGTCCGAGACGACGAGGCCGCCCGTGATGTTGCCGTTCCCGTCGAGCACGCCACCCTGGATGTTGACCGTGCCGCTGCTCGAGAGATCCCCCCCCGTCAGATGCGTGCCGCCAGCGGTCTGGGTGTGCGTCCCGGTGAAGCGCAGGACCCCGCTCTGCGCGTT
>JBBDKM010000044.1:0-4227 GCA_040879385.1 Thermoanaerobaculia bacterium
CCGGCCGTGGTGATCCGGCCGATCTTGTTGCCGACTTGTTCCGTGAACCAGACGTTGCCATCGGGGCCGCCCGTGATGCCTTCCGGTCGGCTGTTCACCGTGGGGACGGGAAACTCGGTGATGACGCCGGCCGTGGTCATCCGCGCGATCTTGTTACCGGCGGCTTCCGTAAACCAGAGGTTGCCATCCGGGCCGGTCGCTATGCCTTCCGGTTCGCTGTTGGCCGTGGGGATCGGGAACTCGGTGATGACGCCGGCCGTGGTGATTCGTCCGATCTGGCCGGCAACGAGCTCGGCGAACCAGAGGTTGCCATCCGGGCCCGCCGCGATGGACTCGGGAACGCTGCCGGCCGTCGGGACGGGAAACTCGGTGATGACGCCGGCCGGTGTGATCCGCCCGATCTGGTTGGCAAACTGTTCGGTGAACCAGAGGTTGCCGTCCGGGCCGGCCGCGATGCCCTCGGGTTCACTGTCGGCCGTGGGGATGGGGAACTCCGTGATGACCTGAGCGCGCGCGACGCCCAAACACGCCCCGAGGAGAACCAGGATCCACGCCGCGAAGCGTCTTCCGGGCGGCGTTGATCCAGGGGAATTGGGCTCTATCGAAAGAGACGACAAAGTCTTCATCGGCAGAACTCCTGTGAGAATCGCCTTTTAGGCGCAGAAATACACATTTCCGGGTCGACTGACTCTAAGGCATCAAGTGTCGGAATGCAAAAGACCGGCCAGGCCGGCCGCTCGAGCCTCAGCGCCGGCTCTGCCCGGACCAGCCGGCGGCTACGCCGGGACTTCGGCTTCGACGGAACCCGGCTTCGAGGTCGGCAGCTTCCCGATCAGACGCACGATCGGCTTCGAGAGCACGAGCAGCAGGAGCCCCGCGACACCGGTGACCTTCGCGATCGTGCCGAACAGTACGGGGAGCGGCATCGAGGAGAAGCTCCCGGCGGTGAGGCCGGCGATGAGATTACCGAGGGCGTTGCCCATGAAGAAGGTGCCCATCATCTGCCCGACGAGGCGCCGCGGAGCGAGCTTCGTCACGCTCGAGAGCCCCACCGGGGAAAGACACAGCTCCCCCACCGTGTGGATGAAGTAGGTCAGAACGAGCCAGCCGGCGCCCACCTTGACGCTCCCGCCGCGGGTCTGCACGGCCGCAACGACCATCACGAAGAGGCCGATCGCGAGGAGCACGAGGCCCAGGCCGAGCTTGGCCGGCATCGACGGTTCCTTCGAGCCGAGCCGGATCCAGACCCAGGCGAACACGGGCGAGAGCAGGATCACGAAGATCGGCGGAACCGACTGGAGCCACGAAGCCGGCATCTCCCAGGAGCCGATCATCCGCTCCGTCAGCCGCGAGGCGAAGAGGTTGAAGGAGGACCCGGCCTGCTCGTACCCCGCCCAGAAGAGGGCCGAGGCGACGAAGAAGATGAAGATGACGACAACGCGTTTCTTCTCGGCTGAGGCCAGGCCCCCGTACAGGAGCACCCACGCGAAGTAGAGGAGCACGATCGCGACGATGAAGACGCCCGTGCCGCGGGCGATACCCTGGAGCGTGAGGTGGAGCACGCCGGCGCTCTCGAGAAGGGCGGCCACGCCGGCCGCGGCGGCGAGACCCCCGAGCGCGACCAGCAGCCCGCGCACCGCGCGTGACCGCGCCTCGGGGTGATCGCCCTCGGTCCGGCGCTGCCCGGCGTCCCCGAGGTACTTCCCCCCTCGCCTGTACTGGATCAATCCGAACACCATGCCGACGCCGGCGGCGCCGAACCCGATGTGCCAGTTGACGTTCTCGCCGAGGAACCCGCAGATGAGCGGGCCGATGAAGGCGCCCGTGTTGATGCCGGCATAGAAGATCGAGAAGCCCGAGTCGCGGCGGGCGCCGCCCTCGGGGTACAGGTCTCCCACCATCGCGCTCACGTTGGGCTTCAAGAGGCCCGTGCCGCAGACGATCAGCGCGAGGCCGAGGTAGAAGCTCGGCACCGAAGGGATCGCCATGCTGAAGTGGCCGGCGGCGATGATGCAGCCGCCCAAGAAGACGGCGTTGCGCTGACCGAGGATGCGGTCGGCGATCCACCCTCCCGGCAGAGCGAGCAGGTAGACCCCCGCGGTGTAGAGCCCGTAGATCGCGGCGGCCCTCTCGTCCGTCATCCCGAAGCCGCCAGTCTGCGCGGCGGCGACCAGGAAGAGGATCAGGATGCCGCGCATCCCGTAGTAGCTGAACCGCTCCCACATCTCCGTGAAGAAGAGTGTCGAGAGCCCGCGCGGATGGCCGAACCACTCTCGGCCGGCCGGCGCGTCTGCTCGGGATCCTGAAGCCATGAGGAGCGGCGGGAGGCTACCAGAGATCCCGGAGCGCGCATAATCGATGCGTGCAGGCCCCCATGTTTCTCGGGCCCCTGGCGCTCATCTTTCTCGTGGCACTCGGCGCCGCCTACCTGCTGCACGCCCTTCGCCAGCCTCCGCTGATCGGTTTCCTGCTGGCCGGGGCGCTGCTCGGACCGTTCGGGCTCGCGCTCGTCGAGGACGTCCACGTTGTCGAGACGCTCGCCGAGCTCGGCGTCGTGCTCCTGCTCTTCACCGTCGGGCTCGAGCTCTCGCTCGGCAACCTGCGGCGGCTTCGACGAATCGTGTGGATCGCCGGACCGATCCAGGTGCTCGGCACGATCGCGATCGTCTTCCCCGTCGCCTCGGCCCTCTCCCTTCCCCCGGCGCGCAGCCTCTTCTTCGGGTACCTCGTCGCCCTCTCTTCGACCGCGATCGTGCTCAAGCTCCTGGCGGACCGGCGGGAGCTCGACTCACCCCACGGCCGATTCCTCATCGGGATCCTGATCCTGCAGGACCTGGCAGTCGTCCCGATGCTTCTGTCTCTCGAGTTTCTGGCCGGGAGCGAGGGCGCGGGCCTTTTCGCCCTGCTCCTCTCCATCGGGAAGATGGCCCTGACGGCCGTCGGGCTCGTCGTCGCGGCCCGGTTTCTCGTGCCCCGCTTCATCGGGGCGCTGGCCGGGACGCGCCAGAAAGAGATCTTCGTCGTCGCCGTTCTTTTCCTCGTCCTCGGGTCGGCGCTGGCGACCTCGTGGGCGGGCCTCTCGCCGGCGCTGGGAGCGTTCCTGGCGGGCCTCGTGCTCTCCGAGTCGGAGTACGGACACCAGGCCATGGCGGACATCTCCGGGTTCCGCGACGCGTTCAACGCGATCTTCTTCGTGTCGATCGGCATGCTCTTCGACCCGAGGGTCCTGCTCTCGCAACCCGCGCTCGTCGCCGTCCTCCTCGGGCTCATCCTCGTCTGGAAGACGATCGCGGGCGGCGCCGCCGTGCTGGCGCTCGGCCACGGGATTCGCGTCGCGCTCGTCGTGGGCCTGTCGCTCGCTCAGATCGGCGAGTTCTCCTTCGTGCTGCTGCGCCAGGGCCTCGCCGCCGGGCTGATCACCCAGGACGCCTACCAGACGTTCCTCGCGGCCGCGATCATCACGATGCTCGCGACCCCGTTCCTTTCGGAGGCGAGTCACGCCTTCGCGCAGCGGCTCACGGCCGGGGCGGGCAGCCGGTCGTCGCCTTCCTCGGCCTGCGCCGCCGAGGATCACGTGATCGTGATCGGGTTCGGCCACATGGGCGAAACCGTCGCGAGGGTTCTGAAACGGGCCGGCGTTCCCTTCCGGGTCATCGATCTCGACCCGGATCGCGTGAAGCGGGGGACGAAGCTGGGCGTTCCGATCGAGTACGGCGACTCGACCAACGACATCGTGCTCAAGCGCGTCGGCATCGAGAAGGCCCGCGCTGCCATCGTGCTGCTTTCGGATCCGCGCGCGACCCGCCAGACGATCCGGCGCTGCCGGGCCCTGAGCGCGAACCTCTTTCTGCTGGCCCGAGCCCGCTACCTTGCCGACATCCCGGCTCTCGCCTCCGAGGGGGCGAACGAGGTGGTGGCCGAGGAGTTTGAATCTTCCCTCGAGATCGCGAGCCGGACGCTCCGCCACCTGGGGTTCCCCGTGCCGTGGGTCGAGTCGGAAGCCGCGGAAATCCGAAGCACAAGGCAGGACCGCTTCCGGAAATTCCGAGCCCCCGGGACGGAGTAGGGGCCTACGCGAAGGCGACGCACAGGCTCTCGCCTGCCATCCGCGCGGTCCGACGCAGATCGGTCTCGCTGTGCGCGGTCGACAGGAACCACGCCTCGAACTGCGCGGGCGGAAGGAAGACGCCCCGCTCGCGCATCGCGTGGAAGAAAGCGGCGTAGCGC
>JBBDKM010000044.1:4327-23246 GCA_040879385.1 Thermoanaerobaculia bacterium
AGGCCCATGTTCGCGGCGATCGGCTCGACGATGAACGCCGCGATCTCGCCGGGGAATCGCGCAAACGCCGCCTCCAGCGCGGCGGCGTCGTTGTAGGGGATGACCGTCGTCAGTGCGGCGATCTCCTCGGGCACACCGGGGCTTCCCGCGATCCCCAGCGTCGCGATGCCGGAGCCCGCCGCAACGAGGAACGCGTCGGCGTGGCCCTGGTAGCCGCCGTCGATCTTCACGATGCGCTTCCTCCCCGTCGCCGCGCGCGCCAGCCGCACGGCGGTCATCGTGGCCTCGGTCCCGGAGCTCACGAAGCGGACCATCTCGATCGACGGGACGGCCTTCACGACCCGTTCGGCCAGGCGCACCTCGAGCTCGGTCGGCGCGCCGTAGGAGGTTCCCCGTCTCGTGGCACGGCTCAAGGCCCGGCGCACGAACGCGGGGGCGTGCCCGAAGAGATGCGGGCCGTAAGACATCACGAAGTCGACATACGAGCGCCCGTCCGCGTCGCGCACCCGCGCTCCCCGCCCCGCGGTCACGAAGAAGGGCTCGCCCCCGACCGAGGCGAAGGAGCGAACCGGCGAGCTCACGCCGCCCGGCATCACGCGCACGGCGCGGCGAAACAGAGCGGAGGAACGGGCGCTCTTCCGTCGCCCCCCTGTCGACTGTCGACGGTCGACGGTCAACTTTCCTTCAGCCACCGCGCCGCGTCGCGCGCGTGGTACGTCAGGACGAAATCCGCTCCGGCGCGCACGATCCCGGTCAGGATCTCGAGGACGATCCGCCTCTCGTCGATCCATCCGTTGGCGGCGGCGGCCTTGACCATCGCGTACTCGCCCGAAACGTTGTAGGCCGCCAGCGGGGCGTCGAAGCGGTCCCGGGCCTCGCGAATCACGTCGAGATACGCCAGGGCGGGCTTGACCATCACCGCGTCGGCGCCCTCCTCCAGGTCCAGGGCGATCTCGCGCATGGCCTCGCGCCGGTTGGCCGGGTCCATCTGGTAGCCGCGCCGGTCGCCGAACTTCGGCGCCGAGTCGGCGGCCTCGCGGAAAGGGCCGTAGAAGGCGGAAGCGGTCTTTGCGGCGTAGGCGAGGATCGCGACGCGCTCGAAGCCGCTCTCGTCGAGCGCCTGCCGGATCGCCCCGACGCGGCCGTCCATCATGTCGGAGGGCGCGACGACGTCCGCGCCCGCGCGCGCCTGCGAGAGCGCCGCCTTGGCGAGAAGAGGCAGCGTGGCGTCGTTATCGACCTCCCCGTCGCGAATGACGCCGCAGTGGCCGTGCGACGTGTACTCGTCCAGACAGACGTCCGTCATGACGAGCAGGTCCGGGATGGCCTCCTTGAGACGCCGGACCGTCTCCTGCACGGCCGCTCCGTCCTCCCAGGCCTCGCTTCCGGTCTCGTCCTTGTGCTCGGGGATGCCGAAGAGGATGACCGCCGGCACGCCCAGAGATCGGAGCTCCTGGGCCGCCTCGACGGCGGCGTCCGGCGACAGGCGGTCGACACCGGGCAGCGACGAGATCTCTTCGCGGAGGCCCTTTCCGTGCCGCACGAAGAGCGGCGCGACGAAGCGATCGGCGGTCAGGCGCGTCTCGCGCACGAGCGCGCGCGCGGCGGGAAGGCGCCGCAGGCGCCTCAAGCGCGTCGTCGGATATCCGGTCATGGAGCTCCGAGCCTATTTCCCGGCCGGCGGCGTGGCAAGTGTCGCGACCATCGCCAACAGGGCGGCCGCTGCCTGAAAGCGCGGTTCGGAGGTCACGCAGATCCGGTCGACCTTACGCGACTCGAGGTACCGGCGCGTGGATGGACCGAGCACGACGGCCGGCGTCTCGCGCAGCCGCAGCGCCGCCGGCTCGGACCGCCCGGCGAAGAGCCAGCTCGCGGCCGCCGGAGAGGTCGCGCAGAAGGCGGAGAACGGCCGCCTCAGGATCTCGACGTCGAGCCCGGCGTCGACGGGACCCGGGACCTTGCGATACACGACGAGGCGGGTGACCGACGCCCCCCGGGCCTCGAGCCCGTCCGCCAGCCGAGGCGAAGCATCCTCCCCGCAGGGCAGGAGGACGCGCCGGCCCTCGAGCTGGTGCGGCAGGCTCGCCAGGACCGCCTCTCCCGATCCGCCGGCAACGACCGCGGGAGTCACGCCCCGCTCCCGCAGGCTGGCGGCGGTCGCGCCCCCGACCGCCACGACTCGCGCGCCGCCGAGGGCACGCCGAAGCGCGGCGGCCACGGCGTCATCCGCGAACACTTGCTCGACGGTCGTGACGCTCGTGAAGACGATGAAGTCCGCGGGGCGCTCGAGCGCGCAAGCGGGAGGCGCCACGGCAACGACGGCGTGGCTGACTTTTTCGACGATCACGATCTCGAGCGAGGCTCCCGGAGCGGAGAAGGCCCGCGTCCCGGACCTCACGACCAGAACCCGCGGGCCCTTCAAGGCCGCGCTGCCGCGATGAGATCGCCGGCCCCGGCCGCGAGCAGCCGCTCGGCGAGGACACGGCCGATCGATTCCGCGTCGCGGGAAAGCCCCTCGAGGGCGTCCCGGAGCGCGCGCGATCCGTCGGGTGAGAAGACGGCGCCGGAGAGCTCGAGGCGCTCCTCGGTCACACTGGCGCGGGCGGCGACGGGCGCCCGACATCCCGCCTCGAGGCCCGCGAGGAAGGCCCGTTCGGCGTCCACCTCGGAGCGCGAGCCGGCGTCGTTGAGGAGCGAGACGACCGCGCGTGTCTCCGAATCGCCGGCGCGGGCGACGATCGCGAGCGCTCCCTGTCCGGGAGCCGGCAGCAGGACCGACTGCGGAAAGATCTCCGAGATCCGGTCGAGGAGCCCGAGCCGCGCCAGGCCCGCCCGCGCGAGCACGATCGCGTCCCAGCGGCCTTCCTCGAGCCGGCGGATCCGGGTGTCCACGTTTCCGCGCGCCTCGACGACCTCCAGATCCGGCCGCGCGGTCGAAATCTGCGCGCGCCGCCGCGGACTCGAGGTGCCGACGCGGGCCCCGTCGGGAAGGTCCGCGAGCTTTCGGCTCGGATGCGCGATCAACACGTCGCTCGGGTCTTCCCGGGGCGGGACGGCCGCGAGCGTCAGGCCCGCGGGGATCGACGACGGCACGTCCTTCAGGCTGTGCACCGCCAGGTCGATCCGACCCGCGAGAAGGGCCTCGTCGAGCTCCCGGGTGAAATCGCCCTTCCACCCGATCGGAGAGCCGGCCGCCGAAAGCCGGTCGCCCGTAGTTCGCACGGTCACGACGTCGGTCTCGATCCCGGCGGCTGCGAGGCTCCGCGCGACCAGGGCCGCCTGCGCCAGCGACAGTGCGCTCCCCCGCGCTCCGAGCCGCAGTCTCAACTCGGCTCCGCGGCGACGGCGTTATTCGTCGTCACGGTCCAGGTCGAAGAGGTGCCGGATGGCCTCCACCCGATCGAGCTTGCGGGAAGCGTCGGGCTCCGCCTTCAGCCTGCGCAGCGGCTCGTGGAGGAGCTTTCCCGCGATCGAGTCGGCGAAGGCGCGAAAACGCTCCCGATCCTCGGCCGGGAGCCGCGCCAGCTCGGCGTCGCGAAGCGCTGCGAGCCGGCGCTGCAGGTCGTTCAACGTCGGGACCACGGCGAGGTTGCCGAACCACGCGAGGAAACGATCCAGCTCACTTTCGAGAATGGCCTCGGCCTCCGGAATCTCGCGGCCGCGCCGGAGCCGGTTCTCCTCCGCGAGGCCCTCCAGGTCGCTCAAGCCGTAGGCGTACACGTTGTAGACGTCGGCCACGGCCGGATCGATGTCGCGGGGCATCGCGAGGTCGAGGAAGAACATCGGCCGGCCCCGCCGCCGGCGCATGGCGGACTCCACGTCTGCGCGGCTGACCACCGGGGCCGGGCTCGCGGTCGTGCCCACGACGACGTCGGCTTCGGCAAGGGTCTCCGCGAGCCGCTCCCACGGCACGGGCCGGCCTCCGATCCGCGCCGCCAGCTCCGCCGCCTTCTCCGGGCTGCGGTTGGCGATCCGCACGTCCCGCACGCCGGCCTCGATCGCCTGACGCGCGAAGAGCGTGCCCGTCTCACCGGCACCGAGCACGAGGACGGTCTGCTCCGCCATCTCCCCGAACACCTTCGTCGCGAGCTCGAACCCGATCGAGGGCACCGAGAGGGGGTGCCGCGCGATCGCGGTCTCGGAGCGCACGCGCTTGCCGGCGGCGACGGCGCTCTCGAACATCCGGTGGAGCACGGATCGCGCGGAGCCGGCCTCTCGCGCCAGCCGGAGCGCCGTCCGCACCTGCCCCAGAACCTCGCCCTCTCCGAGCGCCATGGAGTCGAGGCCCGCCGCGACGCGGAACAGATGGCGCACCACCTCCGCGCCTTCCCGGTAGAAGCTCGCACGCACGACCTCGCGGGCATCCAGGCCCCTCCACTCCGAGATCAGCTCCGCCAGCCGCTCCTGCGGCCGGTCGCCGTCGGACACCCCGTAGATCTCGCTGCGGTGGCAGGTGGCGACGATGACCCCCTCGCTGACCAGGCCCAGCCGGCGGATGCGGTCGAGCGCCTCCCGCACCTCGTCGCTCGACAGGGCGATCCGCTCGCGGACCGAGACGTCCGCCGACCGGAAGTTCCAGCCGAGCAGCAGCAGCCGCGCGTCGCTCGCCATGCTCATCGGAAGCTGTGCGCCCGGCTGAAGTAGAGGTTCACGATTGTGTAGGAGAACATCACGACGCCGAATCCCAGGATCGACAGCAGCGCCACGCGCGGCCCTTCCCAGCCCCGCCGGTCTTTCCAGAGGAGAAGCCCGTAGATCGCCAGGGTCGCCAGGGCCCATTCGATCTTCGGGTCCGCGAGGCTGGGCCAGAAGCGCTCGGCCCAGACGAAGCCGAGGAGGAGCGACAGAGCGAGGGAGGCCAGGCCGACGGTGACGCTCGTGCGGTTCATGCGCCCCATCACCTCGAGCGCGGGCAGGCGGGCGAAGAGGATCCCGGTCCTGCGCCCCCGGATCTGCCGGTTCTGGATCAGGTACAGGAGCGAGAGGACGAATGAGAACGTGAAGGCGGCGTAGGCGAGGATCGCGAGCGTCACGTGGAAGGCGAAGACCGAGCCGTGCATCCCGACCGCGGGAGCGGACGCCGAATCGGGCAGCAGCAGGCCCACCCCGGTCGCCAGGATCACGAAGGGGA
The DNA here is from genome assembly GCA_040879385.1 of Thermoanaerobaculia bacterium. GTDB lineage: Bacteria > Acidobacteriota > Thermoanaerobaculia > UBA5066 > Gp7-AA6 > DAHUXD01. Next base: position 9,459 of record JBBDKM010000044.1, read on the forward strand.
TGAGAAAGGGTCCCATCGCGCGCTCCCGGTGGCGCAGCAGCAGGAGGAGGTACGCGATGCCGAGCATCCAGCCGAAGAAGGACACCGAGCCGCCGAGCGTGCGGTAGGGCACCGACGCGAGCTCCCGAGCCCGATGCAGGAGATCCGAGAAGTGGAAGACGAGCCCGGCCGCGACCAACAGCGGCGCCGCCCGGGCGCCTCTGGCCCGCGGCTGCACGAGAGACCGGATCGACAGAGCCTCCGCGCCCGCGTAGCAGGCGACGGCGACCCAGCCAAGAAGATGAGAACCCATGGAGGGTCAGGATTTTACTGCCGATCCAGTTTGGGACCCCTCGTCGCTACGCTCCTCGGGATGACGCGCGCGGGCATGGATCGCGATCGCGTGCGTAATACGATAGCCCGATGAGTCCGTTCCACTCGGTCCGCCAGGCCTTTCCGCTCCCCTCGGGCGGCACGGGCGATCTCTACTCCCTCCCGCAGCTCGAAAAGGACGGGCTGGGACCGATCTCCCGGCTCCCCGTGAGCCTTCGGGTGGTTCTGGAGACGCTCCTGCGCAACTGCGACGGCCGCCGCGTCAAGGAGGACGACGTGCGCGCCCTGGCCGCCTGGCAGCCGAAAGCCGACCGGACCGCCGAGGTGCCTTTCGTCGTCGCGCGGATCCTCCTCCAGGACTTCACCGGCGTACCGCTCCTGGCCGATCTCGCCGCGATGCGCTCGGCCGTGGCGCGCCTGGAGAGAGACCCGAAAGTCATCGAGCCGCTCGTCCCCGTCGCGCTCGTCGTCGACCACTCCGTCCAGGTTGACGAGTGGAACACGCCCGACGCTCTGCGGATGAACATGGAGATCGAGTTTCGCCGCAACCGCGCCCGCTACGAATTCCTCAAGTGGGGCATGCAGGCCTTCCAGGGATTCGCGGTCGTGCCGCCGGGCGTCGGCATCGTCCACCAGGTGAACCTCGAGCACCTCGCGCAGGGTGTGCTGTCGAAGGACGGGGTCTACTACCCCGACACGCTCGTCGGGACCGATTCCCACACGACCATGATCAACGGCCTCGGCGTCGTGGGCTGGGGCGTCGGCGGGATCGAAGCCGAGGCCGGCATGCTCGGACAGCCGGTCTACTTCCTCATGCCCGACGTCGTGGGCGTGCACGTCTCCGGCCGGCTCCCGGAGGGCTCGACGGCCACAGACCTCGTGCTCGTGGTCACCGAGATGCTCCGCAACGCGAAGGTCGTCGGCAAGTTCGTCGAGTTCTTCGGCGAGGGCGCCGCGTCGCTGCCCGTGACGGACCGCGCCACCGTCGCCAACATGGCGCCCGAGTACGGCGCGACCATGGGCTACTTTCCGGTCGACGAGGAGTCCTGCAAGTACCTGCTCGCGACGGGCCGCGACCCCGAGCACGTGGAGACGTTCCGCAACTACCACAAGGCCCAGGGGCTCTTCGGGATCCCCCGCCGCGGCGACTGCGACTACACCGAGGTCCTCGAGCTCGAGCTCGGGTCCGTGCGTCCGAGCGTCTCCGGGCCCAAGCGGCCGCAGGACCGGATCGACCTGCCCGACCTCGGGGAGCGCTTCCGCGACCTCTTCGCGAAGCCCGCGTCGGAGAACGGGTACGGGGAAGACCCGGCGGAGCTCGGGCTCCGGTTTCCGTGCGCCCTCGGGCGCGCGAAGCCGGGAGGAGGGAGCCAGGCGCCGGCGAGCCCGCGCGTCGCGAAGCAGGAGGACATCAATCCCTGGACCGAAGCGGAGATGGCCAACAACCGTCCCACCCCCAACGTCGAGAGCCTGGAAGTCCTGCCGCCGGTCCAGGTCGACGTGGGCCACGGCGACGTCCTGATCGCGGCGATCACCTCCTGCACCAACACGTCGAACCCGAGCGTCATGCTCGCCGCCGGGCTTCTGGCGAAAAACGCGGTCGAGCGAGGCCTGACCGTCTCGCCGCGCGTCAAGGCCTCCCTCGCGCCGGGTTCCCGGGTGGTGACGGAGTACCTGGCGAAGACCGGTTTGCAACACTACCTCGACCACCTCGGGTTCAACCTCGTGGGCTATGGATGCACGACCTGCATCGGGAACTCGGGGCCCCTCGACGCCGGTGTGGAAGGCGCCGTCACGAAGAACGACCTCATCACCGCCGCGGTGCTCTCGGGCAATCGGAACTTCGAGGCGCGCATCCACCAGTCCATACGGGCCAACTTCCTGATGAGCCCGCCGCTCGTCGTCGCGTTCGCCCTGGCGGGGACCGTCGACATCGACGTCAGCCGCCAGCCCCTGGGCACCGGAAAGACCGGCGAGCCCGTTTTCCTGGCCGACATCTGGCCGTCCATGACCGACGTGCAGCAGGCGCTGCTGGCTTCGGTGGACGCCGCCACGTACAAACGGCTGTACGCCGATCTCGCCGCCGCCAACCCGCTGTGGGCGGAGATTCCCTCGGCCGTCGGGACGGTCTACGCCTGGGATCCGAAGTCCACCTATATCCAGGAGCCGCCCTTCTTCGAGGGCTTTCGCCTCACGCCCCCGCCCCTCCAGCCGATCCAGGGCGCGCGCGCGCTGGCGATCTTCGGCGATTCCGTCACGACGGACCACATCAGCCCCGCCGGGGCCATCAAGCCGAACTCCCCGGCCGGGCTCTATCTGCAGTCGCTCGGCGTTCCCCCTGCGGAGTTCAACAGCTATGGAGCGCGCCGCGGCAACGACCGCGTGATGACGCGGGGCACGTTCGCCAACGTCCGAATCCGGAACCTGATGGTCCCAGGAGTCGAGGGCGGCGTCACCAGGTACCAGCCCGACGGCGAGGGGATGCCGATCTACGACGCGGCCATGCGCTACCAGCACGACCGCGTGTCCCTGATGATCTTCGCGGGGCACGAGTACGGAACCGGAAGCTCCCGCGACTGGGCGGCCAAAGGGACCCGACTCCTCGGGGTGCGCGCCGTCGTCGCGCGGAGCTTCGAGCGCATCCACCGCGCGAATCTCGTCGGGATGGGCGTCCTGCCGCTCCAGTTCGGGGAGGGCTCGAGCGCCCAGACGCTCGGAGTCGACGGGACCGAGACGTTCGACCTGCCGGACCTCGAGCAGAACCTCCGACCGCGTCAGGAGACCCTTCTCGCGATCCGCCGCGCGGACGGCACCACGACGGAAGTCCCGCTGCGCGTGCGGATCGACACCCCGATCGAGGTCGACTACTACCGGCACGACGGCATCCTGCCTTTCGTCCTGCGGCAGCTTCTCGGATGATCGATTCCGCTTCCCCGTCGGCTGAGCGCCTCCTCTCCGCGTGTCTCGGCCGTCCTGTGGACCGCGCCCCGGTCTGGATGATGCGCCAGGCGGGGCGCTACCTGCCCGAGTATCGCGAGATCCGACAGCGCGTCTCGTTCCTCGAGCTCTGCCGATCCGTGGATCTCGCGGCCGAGGTTTCCCTGCAGCCCTTCCGCCGCTTCGCGCCGGACGGCGTGATCTTCTTCTCGGACATCCTCATCCCGGCGGCCGCGATGGGCGCCCGGGTCGAGTTCGGCGACGGCGGACCCAACCTGCCCGAGCCAATCCGCACCGCCGGAGACGTCGCGAAACTGCGCCGCTTCGACCCGGCCTCCGAGATCGCCTTCACCGGAGACATTCTCGGCCGGCTCCGGCGCGAGGTTGGCGACCGCGCGGCGGTGCTCGGCTTCTGCGGCGCGCCGTGGACGCTGGCGTCCTACCTCGTCGAGGGCGGCGGCTCGAAGAGCTTCGCGGCGATCAAGGCGATGATGGGCCGTGATCCTTCGACCCTGCGCCGCCTCCTCGACCTGCTCGCGGACGTTGCCGGGGATGTCCTCTCCTTCCAGATCGCCTCGGGGGCGCGCGCCGTGCAGCTCTTCGACACCTGGGCCGGGGAGCTCTCGGCGGCCGACTACCGCGAGTGGGCCCTGCCCGCGACGGCGCGGGCGATCGCCGGCATCCGGCGTCAGGGCGCGCCAGTGATCCTCTACGTCAACGGCTGCGGGCACCTCCTCGAGGCCATGGCCTCCTCCGGCGCCGACACGCTATCGGTCGACTGGCGCGTGTCGCTCGCCGAAGCGCGGCGCCGGCTCCCGGCGACTCCCCTCCAGGGCAACCTCGACCCGGGCGCCCTGCTCGGCACGCCGGAAGAGGTGGCACGACGGACGCGCGCGATGCTCGAGGAGACGGGCGGGCAGCGCCACGTCGTCAACCTCGGCCACGGCATCCTGCCGGGAGCGCGGATCGACTGCGTCGAGGCTTTCTTCGCAGCGGCCCGCCAGGAGGCCGCTTCGGCCGCCCACGCATGAGGTCCGCCGTGGTCCCGCTCGAGCTGCTGCGCCGCTACAACGTGCAGGGACCGCGCTACACCTCCTACCCGACCGCGCCCATGTGGAAGGAGAGCTTCGGTCCGGCCGACTACGAACGGATCCTCGAGGAGAGCGCGGCGGCCCCGGCGTCGGCCCCCCTGTCTCTCTACTTCCACCTCCCCTTCTGCGAGAAGCTCTGCTACTTCTGCGGCTGCACCGTCGTCATCACCGGCAGCCGGCACGATCCCGAGTCCCCGTACCTCGACGCCCTCGAGAAGGAGATCGACTGGGTCGCAGGGCGCGCGGGCACCGGGCGGCCCGTCGTCCAGCTCCACTGGGGGGGCGGGACGCCGACCTACTTTCCGCCGGAGCTTCTGGAACGGCTCGGCCGGCGCATCTTCGAGCGGTTCGCGATCGCGCCCGACGCGGAGCTCGGCGTCGAGGTCGACCCTCGGGTCACGACGCGCGAGCACCTGGTGACCCTGGCCCGCCTCGGCTTCAATCGCCTCAGCATGGGCGTTCAGGACTTCGATCCGCGCGTCCAAGAGGCGATCAACCGGATCCAGCCCTTCGCGGCGACGCGCGACCTCGTCCGAGTGGCGCGGGACCTCGGCTTCCCGAGCATCAACATGGACCTGATCTACGGCCTGCCCTTCCAGACCCCCGACAGCTTCTCGGCCACGATCGACCGGGTGCTCGAGATCTCGCCCGACCGGCTCGCCGTCTACTCCTACGCCAACGTGCCCTGGATGAAGAAGCACCAGAACGTTCTGGTGCCGCACCTGCCCGAGGAGACCGTGAAGTTCGAGATCTTCCGCACGGCGCTCGACCGCTTCACCGCCGCCGGATTCGAGTACATTGGGATGGACCACTTCGCCCGGCCGGAGGACGAACTGTCGCGGGCGCGCCGGGAGAGAACGCTCCACCGCAACTTCCAGGGCTACACGACCAAGGCGGGCACCGATCTCGTGGGCTTCGGGATGAGCGCCATCGGATCGATCGGCCCCTGCTACGTCCAGAACCGGAGGGAGCTGCCGGCCTGGCGCGCGGCGGTCGACGCGTCCGGCGCGGCCACCTTCCGCGGGGCGCACCTCTCGGCCGACGACGAGCTGCGGCGCGCGGTGATCGAAGGTCTCCTGTGCCATGGCGTGCTGGTCAAGCGCGAGATCGAAGAGCGCTTCGGGATCGACTTCGACGACTATTTCGCGGACGCCCTCGAGAAGCTCGAGCCGTGTCGGCAGGACGGGCTCGTGGAGCTTTTTCCGGGAGAGGTCCGGGCGACGCCGCTCGGGCACATCTTCCTGCGCAACCTCGCCATGCCCTTCGACGCCTACCTCGGCGGGGCCTCCGAGAAGCCGGTTTTCTCCCGCACGCTGTGAGCCGGCGGGCGATCCTCTTCATCCAGCTCGGAGGGCCCGAGACGCTCGACGACGTTCCGGCGTTTCTCTACCGACTCTTTTCGGACCCCGACGTCATCCGGGTGCGCCCGGCTCCCCTGCGCAAGGCCATCGCCGCCGCAATCGCAGCCGGGCGCGCGAACGCGTCCCGCAAGCTCTACGCGACGATCGGAGGCGGGTCGCCGATCCGCCGCCTGACCCAGCAGCAGGCGGAAGGCACCGAACGACTCCTGCGCGAGGAGGGCCGTGAGGTCGTCGTGCGGGCGGCGATGACCTGCTCCGCGCCGCTCGTGGAGGACGTCGTGAAGGATCTCGCGGCCGACGGCGTGGACCGCTTCCTCGCCTTTCCGCTCTACCCGCAGTACTCCCTCACGACGACCAAAGGCGCTCTCGAGAGAAGCCGCGCGGCCGTTCGGCGGTTCGCGCCGCGTGGACGGCTCGAAGAGCTCTCCTCCTGGCCCGCGCATCCCCGCTTCGTCGCGGCGCACGCGGAGCTCATCCGCGAGGAGCTCGCCCGGTTCCCCGATCCCCGTCCCGAGGCCGTGCACCTGCTCTTCTCGGCGCACTCGATCCCGAGGAAGCTCGTCACGAAGGAGGGAGATCCCTATCCGAGGGAGGTCGAGACCTCCATTCGCGCGATCCTCGCACGGCTCGACTGGAAGGGGCCGTCGACGCTGGCCTACCAGTCGAAGCTGGGGCCCGTCGAGTGGCTGGGCCCGCCCACGATCGAGGCGATCCGCGAGCTCGGGCGCTCCGGGGCGCGGCAGGTGCTCGCGGTACCGATCGCGTTCGTCACGGACCACGTCGAGACGCTGTACGAGATCGACCAGCTCTTCGGAGAAGTCGCCCGCCGCGCCGGCATTGCGCACTTCCGCCGCACGCCGGGCTTGAACGATCGGCCGACGTTCCTGCGTGCGCTCGCCGATCTGGCAGCCTCGGCCGAGGCCTTCTGGAAAGAATGAACGGCTCGACGCTCGTCGTCGGAGGCGGCCTGGCGGGCCTCACGGCGGCCTTCCGCGTCGCCCGCGGAGGCGGGGACGTGGCGCTCCTGGAGAGCTCTCGGCGAGCCGGAGGCGTGATCCGCACCGAGGAGCGCAATGGCTACCTGCTCGAGGCGGGCCCGAACACGGTGCGGCTGACGGCGCCGCTTCGGGCGCTCATCGACGAGCTCGGCCTCTCCGGTGAGGTGCTCCTGGCCGACGTCCGGCTGCCTCGCTACGTCGACTTCGGCGGACGGCTGCACGCCGTGCCGATGTCGCCGGGATCCCTCGCGCGGACCCGCCTCCTGAGCGCGGCCGGGAAGCTCCGGCTTCTCTCGGAGCCCTTTCGCCCGCGGGGCGGCGGCGGGGACGAGAGCGTCCGCGAGTTCTTCGCGCGGCGGCTGGGGCCCGAGGTCGCCGACCGGCTCGTCGAGCCGTTCGTGGGGGGCGTCTTCGCGGGCAGCGCCGCGAGACTCTCCGTCTCGGCGGCGTTTCCCGCGCTCGCGCGTTTCGAGCGCGACCACGGCAGCCTCCTGGCGGGCGCGATCGCCGAGCGCCGGGCCGGGCGCGGCGCACCGGCGGCGCCCCGGGGACTCCTGTCGTTTCGCCGCGGGCTCGAGACGCTCCCCCGTGCCCTCGCGCGTTCCCTCGGCGGCGCCTTCCGGCCCGAGACCGGGGTCCGCGCGCTGACTCCCGAAGGCGGGCGTTGGGGCGTCGAGACCGGGTCCGGGCGCCTCGAAGCCGAGCGCGTGATTCTGGCGGTTCCCGCCTGGGCGGCAGCGCCGCTCGTCGCGCCGTTTGACCCCGAGGCGGCCGCGGCCCTGGCCGCGATCCCGCACCCGCCTCTGGCGGTCCTGCATCTCTCCTGGCCCGAAGCGGCGCTCCGGCGGCCTCTGCGCGGCTTCGGTCACCTCGTCGTGCCGGACGCGGCCCGGCGCATCCTCGGCGCGGTCTGGAGCTCGAGCCTCTTTCCCGGGCGCGCTCCCGGGGACCGCGTGCTCCTGACAGTCTTTCTCGGAGGCACGCGCGATCCCGGCGCGCCGGAGCTCGCGGACGCGGCCCTCGTGTCGCTCGCCGCGCGCGACCTGGAGGCGGAAGGGCTCGTTGCCGGAGAACCCCTGCTCGTCCTGCTCACGCGTTTCGAGCGCGCCATTCCCCAGTACGAGCTGGGCCACGGCGATCGCCTCCGCGCCCTCGCGGAGGCCGAGGCCCGCTGGCCGGGGCTGCGGTTCGCCGGAAACTACCGGGGCGGCGTGTCGGTCGGGGACGTGGTGGAAGCGGCCGGAGCCGCGGCGACATATTAGAGGTGACTAATGTGTCACCGCGCCGCCCGCCTCGAGCTCCTTCTCCTCCTCCGGCGTGATCTCGGGCAGGTGGCGCAGGAACGCCACGATCTTCCAGATGTCTTCGTCTTCGTGGGTCGGGCCGAACGCCGGCATTCCCGTCATCCGGATGCCGTGCGACACCAGCCAGAACAGCTCGCCGTCCGTGCGCCTCTGGACTTTCCGAAGTGTCAGGTCCGGCGCCGGCGGATTGAGCCCAATGCCGATTTCGGAGGCGTCGACGCCCGGGGCGCCGTGGCAGGTCACGCATATCCCGCGGTAGTGCGCGAGCCCGGCCCGCAGCACCTCGGGGGACGGCGCCACCGGGTTGGACGTGTTCGGCGCGCGGCGCGCGACCGAGCGGTCCAACGCGGCGCCCGCCAGTTGTTTCTCGAGCTTGCTCGGGTGAACGGTCGCGGAAACGTCGAACACTCCGGAGAGAACGAAGGCCGCGGCGCCGAGCCCCAGGAGCAGGAGACCCGCCAGCATTCCCGACAGGAACTTCATCGCCCCCTCCTCGAGGAGATCCTACGCCACGCCGGCAGTCCCGCCGGGACCCTTTGATACGCTGCGCCGATGGCACGAAAACCCCGGTACCTCGTCGCGACGGACTTCTCTCCGGGCTCCCGGAGCGCTCTCGAGGCGGCACGCAAGCTCGCCCGGCGGACCGGCGCCGCTCTCGGCGTGGCGCACGTGCGTCCGTCGTCCGACATGCGCGCCGCTGTCGCGGAAGAGCGCGGCGACCTGCTCCGGGCGGGCTCCGGCTCGCTGTCCCGCGCGATCGAGGAGCACTATGACCGCAAGCTCGCCGCGTGGGTCCGCCCGCGCCGGCACGAGCGCGTCCTGCTGCTGCGGGGCGCGCCCGACGTCGCCCTGCTGCGGGAGGCGCGCCGGGGATACGACACGATCGTCCTCGGGAGCCACGGGCGCGGCGCGGTTCCAACGTTACTGATGGGGAGTACTGTGCAGCGCGTGCTGTCGCGGGCGGGCGTTCCGGTGCTCGTCGTGCCGTCGCCGCGAACGGCCGGCTGACTACAGGAGCGGCGCCAGCCGGCGGGCCGCGACGTCGGCCGCGCGATGGAGGAAAAAGCGGCGCCGCCACGGGACGAGCCGTATCTCCTCGCTGTTCCCCAGATCCTCCTCGTGCTGCCGCTCCATGCGCTCGCCCGTCTCGGCGTCCCGGATCACGAAGTTGCACTCGGCGTTGAGCTCGAAGGAGCGGAAGTCGAAGTTCGTCGAGCCGATCACAGAGATCAGGCCGTCGGCGACCAGGGTCTTGGCGTGCAGGACGGCCGGCTGGTACTCGAAGATCCGCACGCCGCTCTCGAGCAGGCCGGAGTAAAAGCCGTGCCCGGCGTGCCGCACGATCGGCAGATCGCTCTTGCCGGGGAGGATGAGGCGCACATCGACCCCCCGGGCCGCCGCCTGGCGCAGGATGCCGACACCGCGCCTCCTCGGCGCGAAGTACGCCATCGTGACCCAGACGCGCCGCCGCGCGGCGCCGACGATCGCCGCCAGGATCGAGGCCGTCTCCTGCACTCCCCGCCCGGGCCGCGAGTCCAGGATGAGCACGCGCGCGCCGGCCGCCGGCTGCTGCCCGCCCGCGTGGAGCCCGATCGCCGCGCCGCCCGCCCGCTTCCAGCCCTCCTGAAACACGACCGCCATCTGGTTGGCGGCCGATCCCTCCACCCGCGCGTGCGTGTCCCGCCAGACCCGATCGCTCGAGAGGAGGCTCGAACCGTATTCCTCGCCGATGTTCATGCCCCCGGTGTAGGCGACCTTGCGGTCCGTCACGAGGATCTTGCGGTGATCCCGTAAGCCGAAGAACCACAGCCCGAATCCTACGGGATGAAACAGGCGCGAATCTACGCCGTTCTCGCGGAGGAACTCCCAGAAGCTCCTCCGCGTGTCGAGAGAGCCGAAGGCGTCCGCCAGGACGCGCACCGTCACGCCGCGCCGCACCGCCTCGATGAGGCGGCCGGCGAACGTGCGGCCCACCTCGTCGTCCTTGAAGATGTAGGCCTCGAGGAGGACCTCGGTGCGCGCCGCGTCCACGTCCGCCAGCATCGAAGCGAAGGCGTCCTGGCCGCGGAAGAAGACCTCCACGCGGTTTCCGGCGTGAAAGGGCTCTTCGTCGATCCGCTCCAGGAGCTTCTCGAAGCCCGGATCGGCCACCCCCCCGGGCAGGGCCGCAGCCAGGCGGCCGACGATGCCGGCCTCGAGCTCGCTCGGGAGCTTCCGTCGGGCGCGGGGCCGCAGAGCCGGCCGCCAGCGGCGCGCGACCTTCCGGAGAGAAGCCACCTCGCGCGCGCTACCCGCCCCCGACGGCGCGGGCGATCGCGAATGCGGCCGCGGCGGCGATGCCGCCGATCAGGGTGGTCTGGAGCGCGCTCTTCCAGGGCCCCGCCCCCGTGAAGCGCCCCTTCACGTAGCCGAAGACGGCCAGCGCCGCCAGCGTCAGGACGACCGAGATCTTCAACGCGGTCCCCACGTCGTCCTGCAGGATGTAGGGTCCGAGCGGAATGAGGCCGCCGAGGGCGTAGGCGCCGCCGATCGTCAGCGCGCTCCGGAGGGCGCGGCGCGGATCCGGCTTCTCGAGGCCGAGCTCGAAGCGCATCATGAAGTCGATCCACTGCTGCGGACGCTCCTGGAAGGACCGCAGGATCGGCTCGACCTCTTCCTCGGTGAGCCCGTAGCCGCGGAAAATGTCCGCGACCTCCCTGGCCTCGAGGGCCGGTTTCTCTCGGACCTCCCGGTGCTCGCGGTCCCGCTCGCTGGCGTAGTGTTCGGCGTCGCTGCGGCCGGCGAGGTAGCCCCCGAGGCCCATCGCGATCGACCCGGCCGCGATCTCCGCGAGCCCCGCGGTCACGATGATGCCCGTATGCGAGATCGCTCCCGTGAGCCCGGCCGCCAGGGCGAACGGGACGGTCAGTCCGTCGGCCATCCCGATGACCACGTCGCGGACCGTGGCGTTCGCCGTGAAGTGGTGCTCGATGTGCGGCGTCGGCGGCATGCGGCCTCAACGGCCCAGGGAAACCGCCGGGCGGCGGGCCGCGGCCTCCGCGTGCCGCCGGCCCGACTCGAACGCGCCGCGGGCCACCGGAAACAAGAGGGTCTTCCAGAGGCGCGGCGCATAGAAGCGGCGGAGCCACTCGCGCGCGTCCGCGGCCCGGGCGATGTGCCGCAGCAGCCGCGCGTAGCCCGAGTCGCCCATCCGCTCGTAGAAGTAGCGGTTCACGATCGCGGTCCGGAGGAAGCCGGCGAAGCGCCGCGAAAGCAAGCGGTCGTACTGGTGCGGGGCGCGCGCCAGCACCGCGCGGGCGGCCATGTGCCCGGAGACGAGGGCGTAACGCATGCCGAACCCCCAGAGCGCGTCCTGTAGGCCCGCGGCCTCGCCCGCGTACAGCGTGTCGCCGTGCCGCACGAGCGGCCTCGCCCGGATCTTCCCGGTCCCGCCGAAGGCCCGGGGCGCCTGCATCCGCAGGCCGACCCTGCGCTCGAAGAAGTCCCGGCAGCGCTCGCGGTACTCGCGCGCGTTGGCGTAGTCGTCGAAGATACACGAGGCCACCGTCCCCCAGCCGCGGCAGACGAGGAGATAGGCATAGCCCTTGGGCGCCAGACGATCGGACAGCGCGGCGAAAACGCCATCGGCCATGTCGGTCTCGAAGACGTACCCCACGTCCAGCGCGTCGCAGCGGTCCGGCCCCGGCGTCCGGATGCCCCCCCGCGGCAGCGCCTCGGGCGCCTCGAGAAAACGGATCCGGGCGCCCGCCGCGAGCGCCTGAGCCTTGAGGCTCTGGTCGAGCGTGCCGGGCCCGGGGCCGCGGCGCACGAGGTAGAACGCGGGCCGGTCGGACCGGACGCTGCGCTCGCGGCCGTCGGAGTCGAAGAAGAGCCCTTCCCGGATCGGCGCATGTTCGAAGGTGGGCGCGATCCCCATGTCCGCGAGCTCGTCGAGCACGTCGGTGCGCGTCGTCCAGTTCTCCAGGCCCTGGAGGTCGCCGTGGAACCGGCCGCCGCACTCCGCGCGCCGCTCGTACAGCGTCACCTCGCGGCCGGCGCGGGCGGCCGTCAGCGCGGCCGACAGGCCCGCCAGCCCCGCCCCGACGATCTCCAGAGCCTCGCCGGCGCGGATCTCAGGCATGGCTCGGCGAGGAAGCGCAGGACGCCTCTTCGTCCAACTCGACCTGGATCGTCGCGTGGTCGACTCCCGCCCGGAGCTTGAGGAGACGCTGCACGCTCGAGAGCAGCTCGCCCCGGGGGCAGGACGCGGCCGCGCGGATGTGCACGCTCGCCGAGTGGAGGCCGGAGGTCAGAGTCCAGAAGTGAAGGTCGTGGATGGCCAGCACGCCCGGAACTGCGAGGATCTCGGAGCGCAGCGCCGGGATGTCGATCTCCTCCGGCGCGCCCTCCAGGAGAATGTGCGCCGCCGAGCGCAGAATCGCGACCGCGCGCGGAAGGATCAGCAGCGCGATGCCCGCCGAGACGATTGCGTCCAGGCCCCAGAATCCGGTGCGCGCCATGATGGCGCCGCCGATCAGGACCGCCACGGAGCCGAGAGCGTCCGTCATCACCTCGAGGTACGCCGCCCGCATGTTGAGGCTCTCTCCCCGGGCGCTCCGCAGAAGCCCGATCGCGACGAGATTCGCCGCGAGCCCCAGCGCGGCCACCCACAGCATCAGACTGGTCTGAACGGGAGCGGACGCGTGGAAGCGGCGCCAGGCTTCGATCAGGATGCCGATCGAGGCGACCAGAAGCAGCTGGGCGTTGACGAACGCCGCCAGCACTTCGGCCCGCGCCAGCCCGAACGTGTGCCGACGCGTGGGAGCGCGGTCGGAGAGGGCCATTCCCGCGTACGCCAGCGTGAGTGCCGCGACATCCGTGAACATGTGGGCGGCGTCGGCTAAGAGCGCGAGGCTCCCCGACACCAACCCTCCGACGACCTCGACGATCAGAACGCCGAGCGTCAGCACGAGCGCGGCGCGCAGGCGGGACTTGCGCCAGCGGCGGCGCGTCTCGGGAATGCCGACGGCGGGTTGCGGGCGCGAGACGCCGGCGGTCACGCCGGGCCTGCCGCCTCGACCTGGACGCGGGCGTCGTTGAAACAGGCGCCGCCTCCGAGGTCCGCCAGAGTGTCCGGCGCGAGGGCGGTAGCGGTCGTCCCGCTCTCCGTGTTGTGGCTCCAGAGTCCCTTGGGCAGAAACACGACCCCGGGCCGAATGCCGGGATTCAGCCGGACCGGACAACGGACCTGGCCGAGCGCGTTGAACACGCGGACGCGGACTCCGTCGGCGATGCCGCGCGCAACGGCATCGGCAGGGTGCATCTCCAGCGGGACCGGCCCGCGACGCAGCTCGCCCAGCGTGGAGCTGATCGTGCGGTCAGTCGCGGGCGAGATGAGGGCCAGCGGAAACTGGTCGGTCGCCGGGTCGGGCCGGTATGCGTAGAGACCGCCCGGGGCCTCGCGGTCGAGGTCCTCCGGAACCAGATGGATCTTGCGGCCGTGCGTCCGCGGAAAGACATCCACGAACTGCACGGGCGCGGCGCCGTCGGGGGCGAAGGCGATCCCGTCCGCCGCGAGACGATCTTTCAGCTCGGCCGCCCGAGGGCTCGATCCGAGCAGCGTCGCCGTCAGCTCCGCGGCCGTTTCGGGGTCGCCGGGGAGCGCGACGCCCGTGCGGCGGCAGAGCGCCGCGAACACCTCGTGGTTCGCCCGCGCCTCGCCCACCGGCTCGATGACCGGCTCCGCCAACTGGAGCACGAAGGCACCGTACCCGCGCGAGAGCTCCGTGCGCTCCAGAAACGTCGC
>JBBDKM010000044.1:23346-26914 GCA_040879385.1 Thermoanaerobaculia bacterium
CCCGCCATGCCGTCCACTTCCTTCCATGCCGCCGAGTTGCTCAGCGTGTAGCCGCCGCCCCGCACGCCGAACTTGCCGGCCACCGCCGGCAGCGCTAGGATCGCCGCCGTGGCCGAGCCGCCGTTGCGGCTGCGCTCCGGGCCCCAGCCGCACCGGATTGCCGCGGGGCTCGCATCGGCGTACATCGCGGCGAAGCGCTCGATGTCGCCGGCGGATAGGCCCGTCTCGCGGGCGGCGCGGTCGAGCGTCCAGGGCGCGGCGCGCCGCGACAGCTCCTCCGCGCCGGTCGCGTGGGCGGCGAGAAACGCGCCGTCGGCCCGACCCCCGGCGAAGAGCCAGCGGATCACCGCGAGCGCCAGGGGGAGATCGGTTCCGGGCTGGAGAGGCAGGTGGAGGTCGGCTCGCTCGGCCAGGCGGGTGCGGCGGGGGTCCACGACCACGAGTCGGGCGCCACGCTTCTGCGCGTCCTGAATAAACGGCACGAGGTGGATTCCCGAGACGGAGGGATTGACTCCCCAGAGCACGACGAGGTCGGCGTGCGCATAGTCCTGGAGCGCAATGCCCGGCATCTTGCCGTAGAGACCCATCGCCGCGCGCCCCGAGGGAGCGGCGCAGACGGTCCGCGCCAGGCGCGAGGCTCCCAGCCGGAAGAAGAGCCGCGCGTCGGTCGTGTCCTGGGACAGATACCCGTTTGATCCGCCGTACGAGAACGGCAGGATGCCCTCTCCGCCGCGCCCCGCGCGCACGGCGGTCAGACGCGCCGCGACGAGGTCGAGCGCCTCGTCCCAGGACACGTCCCGAAAGCGCCCCTCCCCCTTTCGGCCCGCGCGCACGCCGGGATGGCGAAGGCGCGCGTCCCCGTAGAGATGCTCCGGATAGTCGCGGACCTTCGCGCAGATGAAACCATTGGTCACGGGATTGACGTGCGACCCGCCGACCGCCGTGACTCGTCCGCCGGAGACCGTCACCTCGAGGCTGCAGGCGTCCGGGCAATCGAGCGGGCAGGCGCTCGCCACCGCATGCGCCGCGGGATCGACCCGAGCGCTCACACCGGCTCGCCGACGATGCGATCCACCGTGTCCACCGCAATGGGATGGTAACCCGGCCGCGCCGTCCGGTAGATGGAGAGCGCCCGCTCGCGGCCCGCGGGAGTCTTCACGAGCTCTTCATAGAGCGGCTTGATGTACTTCCGCCGTCCGATCCCGACCAGGAACTCCCCCAGCCGGCCGTCGGCCGGGCCGTACCCGCTCTTGATCGACATCAGGAGCCAGTGGAAGGCGACCTCGGAGTTGCCCGAGGCCGTCAGGCCGAAGGCCGCGTCGAGTTCGGCCATCCGCCCCGGGGAAAGCGGCGAGGGCAGACGGCGCAGGAACTGGATGCGCTCCTGCGTGCTCCAGCGGTCGAAGGGAATGCCCGAGGCGGCCAGTCGCTCGTCGGACCACTCGGAGGAGACTCGCGCGGCCTCCTGCAGGGCCCGCGAGGCGGGGCGCGGCGCCACGGCGGGCAGACCCGGCCGCTCGATCCACTCGTCCAGAGGCACCGACGCCGCCTTCGCGGCGTCGCCCGCAAAGAGATGCGCGCGCAGGTGCGCCACGAAGTCGGCGGTCCGGATGCTCCGGAACGCAAAGTGGTCGAAGTATCCCCGCAGGAACTCGTCGAAGGTCCGGCGGCCGAACAGCTCTTCGAGGGAGCGCAGAAAGAGGGACCCCTTCTCGTAGGGAAGCCGCGTCGCGCCGTCGTCCGGGTCGCGCCCCGAGAGGTCGATGTGCAGGATCTCGTCCCGGTCCTCGAGCCGCTTGATCTCCTCTTCGAGGTCCTGCCGCCCGAGCACCGCCTCCATTCCCGCGAGCTCCGGCCCGTACACTTCCTCCACCAGACGCCTCTCGATGTACGTCGTGAACCCCTCGTTCAGCCAGAAGTCGCTCCAGGTCGCGTTGGTGACGAGGTTGCCCGACCAGGAGTGGGCCAGCTCGTGGGCGATCAGCGACACGAGGCTTTTATCCCCAGCGAGCACGGTGGGTGTCACGAACGTGAGCCGCGGGTTCTCCATCCCGCCGAAGGGGAAGCTCGGCGGCAGCACGAGGATGTCGTAGCGGTCCCAGCGGTACGGCCCGTACAGACGCTCGGCCGCCTCCATCATCTTTTCGGTGTCGGCGAACTCGGCGGCGGCCCGCGCCACGACCGAGGGTTCCGCGTAGACGCCCGCGCGGGCGCCGAGCGGCGCGAACGCGATGTCCCCGGCCGCGATCGCGAGCAGGTACGCCGGGATCCTCTGCGGCATCGCGAACCGGTAGACGCCGCCGCGCTCGCCCGTCGGGTTTCCGGCCGCGCTCATCACCGCGACGAGCTCGGGCGGCGTCCGGATCGTCGCCGCGTACGTCAGCCGGACCTGGGGCGTGTCCTGGATCGGGATCCAGCTACGCGCGTGGATCGCCTGGGACTGCGAGAAGAGAAAGGGATGCGCCTTTCCGGCCGTCTGCTGGGGTTCGAGCCATTGGAGACCGGAGGCACCCGGGTGCGTGGCATAGGCGACCCGGACCCGGTCCGCCCCCGCCCCGAGCGCGACGGTCAGCGGCGCACCGAGGATCGGATCCGCCGCCCCGAGCTCGTGGCGCGCCGGGGACCAGCCGTCTCCCGATCCGGTCTCGACCGAGCGAACGTCGAGGCCGCGCGTATCGAGCCGCAGCGCCGCCGCCGGAGCGAGACGCTCCAGCGAGAGCGTCGCGGTGCCCTCCAGGATCTTCCGGTCGAAGCGCACGTCGAGGTCGAGATCCGCGTGGCGCACCCGGACCTCGTCGGGATTCGCGTACGAGTGGACGTCGCGAGAAAGCGAGGCCGGAGGCTGGGAGCTCATCGCGCGCGGGAGATTAGCATTCCGGCCGCACGCCGCGGCGCGGGAGTAGAATCCGGCCCGCATGCACCGGGACCTGATCTTCTCCCTCGCCGTTTTCTGCCCCGTCCTTCTCGCCGCGATCGAGCTCCCTGTGGCCACAGGCCCGCCCCGGGCCGCCCGCAGGCCCGCGGCCGACACGTACTTCGGCACGACGGTGCAGGACGATTACCGATGGCTCGAGGACTGGAACGATCCGGACACGCGAGCCTGGAGCGAGGCGCAGAACGCCTTCACGCGCTCGGTGCTCGACCGGCTCCCTGCGGTGGAGGCGATCCGGGAGCGCGTCCGGCAGATCGCCACGTTCCCCTCGCCGTCCTACGGCTCGCTCGTCCGCCGCGGAGAGACGCTCTTCGCGATCAAGAACGAGCCCCCGAAGCAGCAGCCCTTTCTGGTCGTGGTGAAGTCCCCGGACGAGCCGGGGTC
This sequence comes from Thermoanaerobaculia bacterium, assembly GCA_040879385.1. Lineage (GTDB taxonomy): Bacteria > Acidobacteriota > Thermoanaerobaculia > UBA5066 > Gp7-AA6 > DAHUXD01. The sequence continues at coordinate 26,663 of JBBDKM010000044.1, forward strand.
CGAGCGGATCCTCGTCGACCCCAACCTCCTCGACCCCCAGGGGGGCACGGCGATCGACTTCTTCGTCCCTTCCCTGGACGGGAGGCGCGTGGCCGTGTCGCTCTCCCGGGGCGGAAGCGAGGCCGGAGACATCCACGTGTACGAAGCGGCCTCGGGCCGGAAACTCTCCGACGTGGTTCCCCGGGTCAACGGCGGAACGGCCGGCGGCGACGTCGCCTGGAATGCGGACGGATCAGGATTTTTCTACACGCG
>JBBDKM010000045.1:0-120224 GCA_040879385.1 Thermoanaerobaculia bacterium
TTGAGCAGGGGACCTTGCGGTCCCCCGGACGCCTAGGGAGTTATTGATGGCCACCAGGGCAATGAGAATCAAAGCGGAGAAAAAGCCGAAGTTCATGACCCGGACGGTCCGGCGCTGCCGGATCTGCGGGCGCGCCCGGTCGGTCTACCGGCGGTTTGCACTCTGCCGCATCTGTTTCCGCCAGAACGCGCTGTTGGGATACGTCCCGGGCATCATCAAGGCGTCGTGGTGAGCCGATGAAAACCAGCGATCCCCTGAGCGATCTCCTGACCCGCCTGCGCAACGGCATGCGCGCCGGCCACGACCGGGTGGACGTGCCGTCCTCGCGCGTCAAGGAAGCCGTCCTGAAGGTCCTGGAGGCGGAGGGCTTCATCGCCTCGTTCCGCAAGGTGCAGGAGGGCGGCCGGCCCGTGCTGCGCGTCGGCCTGAAATACGACCATGAGGGAGAGCCGATCGTGTCCGGTATCGAGCGCATCTCGCGCCCCGGGCGGAGGATCTACGCCAAGGCCGAGGCGATTCCGCAGGTCCTGGGCGGTCTCGGGGTGTCGATCGTCTCGACCTCGAAAGGCATCGTCACCGACAAGACTGCGCGGCAGTCGCGCCTCGGCGGCGAAGTGCTCTGCAACATCTGGTGAGGAGAGTGCAGCCGTGTCTCGCATAGGAAGAATGCCCGTTCCGATCCCCAAAGGGGTCGAGATCGAGGTGGATACCGCGTCGGTGCGCGTCAAGGGGCCCAAGGGCGAGCTCGTGAGCGCCATTCCGGCGGGGCTGACGGTCTCGGTCGACGCGGGAGAAGTCCGCATCGCCCGGGCCTCGGACGAGCCGCACGCGCGCGCGGTCCACGGCCTGCTCCGAAGCCTCGTGGCCAACAACGTCGAGGGCGTCACGAAAGGCTTCAGCCGGGAGCTCGAGATCTCGGGCGTCGGCTACAAGGCCGAGGTCAAGGGCAAGTCGGTGGTCTTTACGCTCGGATACTCGCACCCGGTGTACTTCGCGATCCGGTATGGGATCGCGATCGCGATCGACGCCAAGGCGGGGCGCATGACCGTCACGGGTGCCGACAAGCAGCGGGTCGGCCAGACGGCCGCCGAGATTCGCAAGCTGCGAGTGCCCGATCCCTACAAGGCCAAGGGCATCAAGTACGCCAACGAAGTCATCCGCCGCAAGGTCGGCAAGGCGGGCGGGAAGTAGCCATGAACACATCGCAGGTACGCACGGAAGCGCGCGGACGGGTCCGCATGCGGATCCGGCAGCGGGTGCGCGGGGAGAAAGAGCGCCCGCGCCTGGCCGTCTTCAAGAGCGGCCGGCACATCTACGCGCAGGTCATCGACGACGGCAGCGGAGCGACTCTGGCGCACGCCTCCTCGCTGGATCCGGGTCTTCGGAAGGAGGCCAAAACCGGCGGCGCCTCCCGGGACTCCGCGGGCAAGGTCGGCGTCCTGGTCGCCGAGCGGGCGAAGAAGGCCGGGGTCACGAAGGTCGTCTTCGACCGCGGCGGCTACCGGTATCACGGCAGGGTCAAGGCCCTCGCCGAGGCGGCCCGGCAGGGCGGCCTGGAGTTCTAGGCATGGGGAGAAGGACGGGGGAAATCGAACGATGAGCAGCAACCGGGGTCCGCGGGCGCCGCGCGAGCGCGAAAAAGAACGCGACGCGCAGGGCCGCGAACTGATCGACCGCGTCGTCTACATCAACCGCGTCACGAAGGTCGTGAAGGGCGGCAAGAACTTCTCGTTCTCGGCGCTGGTCGTCGTGGGAGACGGGCAGGGCCGGGTGGGCTACGGGTCCGGCAAGGCGAAGGAAGTTCCCATGGCCATCAAGAAGGGGATCGAGATGGCCAAGAAGGGGATGAAGCGCATCTCCCTGAAGGGGACGACGATCCCGCACGCGATCATCGGCGCCTACGGGGCCGGGCGCGTGCTCCTGAAGCCGGCGGCGCCGGGAACCGGCGTGATCGCGGGCGGGCCGGTGCGGGCGGTCCTGGAGTCCGTCGGGATCCAGGACATCCTCACGAAGTCGCTGAGGACGACCAACCCCCACAACGTCATCAAGGCCACGTTCAACGGGCTCCTGCGCCTGAAGAACGAGGAAGAATTTGCGCGGCGCCGCGGCCGCACGGCGGCCGAGACTCCGGCGGAGGAGAAAGAGTGACCGGGGCCGGAAAGAAGACGAAGAAGGACGGCGGGGACCGCGTGACGATCACGCTCGTCCGAAGCGGCATCTGCACGCCGAAGGACCAGAAGGCGACGCTGAAGGGTCTCGGATTTCGCCGCCGCGGCCAGCAGGTCGTGCGAGAGGACTCGCCGGCGATCCGGGGCATGGTCCGCAAGGTCCGCCACCTGGTGGAAGTGACGAAGGGCTAAGACATGGTCGAAAAGAAAAAGACGACGAAGCCCCCGGCTCGGCGCGTCAAGAAACCCGCCAGACCGGCCAAGGCGGCGCGCAAGGCGCCCGCGAAGACGGCCCGCGCGGCCTCCCCGCCGGCGGCTGCTCCGGCGGTCGCGCGCCCGCCGCGTCCGGTCAAGAAAGCCTCGTCGACGGCCTCGGCGCGGGTCGACACGCGTCCGCCGGCCACGGGGGTCCATGATCTCGCCCCGGCGCCGGGCGCAACCCACGACCGCAAGCGCATCGGCCGCGGCCCGGGCAGCGGCCACGGGAAGACCGCGGGCAAGGGCCACAAGGGCCAGAAGTCCCGAACCGGCTACCGCCACCAGCGAGGCTTCGAGGGCGGCCAGATGCCGCTCCACCGCCGGCTCCCCAAGCGCGGCTTCACCAACATCTTTCGCGTCGAGTACGAAATCGTGAACCTGGCCGACCTCGACCGCTTCGAGGCGGGGACGGCGGTCAATCCCGAATCGCTCAGCGCCCTGCGGCTGGCCCGCAAGAACCGGCCAATCAAGATCCTCGGAGACGGCGAGATCAAGAAGGCGCTGACCGTCTCGGCCCACAAATTCTCGGCCTCCGCGAAGGCCCGTATCGAGGCGGCCGGCGGCCGCTGCGAGGTGCTGTCCCGTTGAGCGCGCTCCAGAGCTTCGCCAACATCTTCCACGTTCCGGACCTGCGCAAGCGGGTCCTGTTCACGTTTCTGGTGCTCGCGGTCTACCGCCTGGGCGCGCACATCCCCACGCCGGGTGTCGACCCGGCGGCGATCCACGCGTTCTTCCAGGCGTCCGCCGGCTCGATCTTCGGCTTCCTGGACATCTTCTCCGGAGGCGCGCTGCGGCGGCTGTCGGTCTTCGCGCTCGGCATCATGCCGTACATCTCGAGCTCGATCATCCTGCAGCTGCTGACGGTCGTGTGGCCCTACCTCGAGAAGCTCTCCAAGGAAGGGGAGATGGGCCGCAAGAAGATCACGCAGTACACGCGGTACGGGACCGTGCTCCTGTCCTTCATCCAGGCGACTGGCATCGCGCTGTGGCTGGAGAAGCAGGTAGCCCCGGGGGGAGCGCCGCTGGTGCCCGATCCCGGCTGGGGATTCCTGCTGATGACGGTTCTGACGCTGACGACCGGGACCATCTTCATCATGTGGCTCGGCGAGCAGATCACCGAACGGGGCATCGGAAACGGCATCTCGCTCATCATCTTCGCCGGGATCGTGGCCAACCTGCCGCAGGCGATCTTTGGACTCTTCCAGCAGCTCCGGAACCAGACGCTCTCCGTCCTCACGCTGCTCGTCGTCCTCGTGTTCATGGTCGCCATCATCGCGCTCGTCGTTTTCGTCGAGAGGGCGCAGCGGCGAATACCCGTGCAGTACGCCAAACGGGTCGTGGGCCGTCGCGTCTATGGCGGTCAGAACACGTACCTCCCGCTGCGGGTCAACACGGGGGGCGTGATCCCGATCATCTTCGCCATCTCGATCCTGTCGCTGCCGAGCTATCTGGCGCAGATCTCGGGCGCAGAGTGGATGAAGAGGGCCGCCGAGTCGCTCGGCATGGGGCACCCGCTCTACCTGCTGCTGTACGCGGCGGGCATCTTCTTCTTCTGCTACTTCTACACGTCGATCGTTTTCAACCCGACCGACACCGCCGACAACATGCGCAAGTACGGCGGGTTCATCCCCGGCATCCGGCCGGGAAAGAAGACCGCCGACTACATCGACACGGTTCTCTCGCGCATCACGATCGTGGGCGCCACCTACCTGACCTTCGTGGCACTGCTTCCCGACATCCTCAACAACGGTTTGAAGGTCCAGGGCATCCCGGGCGTCGGGCCGTGGCTCGACGCGGCGCTGCCGCGGTTCCTGACGCAGGGGTTCGGCTTCAACTTCTACTTCGGCGGCACGTCGTTGCTGATCGTGGTCGGCGTGGCGATGGACACCGTCCAGCAGATCGAGTCCAAGCTCGTCGAGCACCACTACACCGGTTTCCTGAAGAAGACCAGGATCCGCGGACGGCGGAGCTGAAGGGCGCATGCGCGTCGTTTTCCTCGGCCCTCCGGGCAGCGGCAAGGGGACCCAGGCCGCCCTCCTCGCGGAGCGCTTCGGCGTGGCCGCCATTTCGACCGGCGAGATCCTGCGGGCCGCCGTACGCGACGGAACGCCGCTCGGCAGGCAGGCCCAGGCCGTGATGGAGAAGGGAGACCTCGTCTCCGACGACCTGATCGTCGCCCTGATCCGGGAACGGACGGCCGCCCGGGACGCCCGCGGGGGATTCATCCTGGACGGGTTCCCGCGCACGATCGCGCAGGCCGGGGCCTTCGACTCGATGCTCGCCGGGAATGTCGACTCTCTCTCTGGGGTTATCAATTTTCTTGTGCCGGAAAACGAACTCGTGGCCCGGATGCTGGGGCGGGCAAAGGCGGAGGGGCGGGCCGACGACCGCCCGGAGACGATCGGGGAGCGCTTGCGCGTGTACCGCGAGAAGACCGAGCCCCTCGTCGACTATTATCGGAAGCGCAACCTGCTCGCTGACGTGGACGGGGTGGGCACCACAGGGGAGGTCGCTTCGCGGATCGACGGCGCGCTGATGTCGGTCCGCCGGGCGGGGGGAACCGCGTGATCACGATTCGAAGCCGGGAAGAGCTGCGGAAGCTCGAAGAGGCGTCGCGCATCGTGCTCGAGACGCTCGACGTCGTCGAGAAGGCGGTCGCTCCGGGCGTGACGACCGACGACCTCGACCGGATCGCGGAAGCGGAGATCCGGGCCCGGGGCGCCCGGCCGGCCTTCGTGGGGTACCGCGGCTATCCCAAGACGCTCTGCACGTCCGTCAACGATGAAGTGGTGCATGGGATCCCCGGCAAGCGCAAGCTTCAGGACGGCGACGTCGTCGGCATCGACTGCGGCGCGGTCCTGGACGGCTATTACGGCGACGCGGCGCGGACGGTGGCGGTGGGGCAGATCGACACCGAGATGAGCCGGCTCCTCGACGCGACTCGAAAGGCCCTGATGGAGGGCATCGCCGCGGCCCGGCCCGGCGGCCGCGTCTCCGACATCGGCGCGGCCGTCGAGGCCGTGGCGATCGTCAACGGATACGGGGTGGTTCGCGACTTCGTCGGGCACGGAGTCGGAACCGCGCTCCACGAAGAGCCCCAGATCCCCAACTACGGCCCGGCGGGACGTGGCAGCCTGTTGAAAGCCGGAATGGTCCTCGCGATCGAACCCATGTTCAACCTCGGGCGCGCCGAAGTCTCGGTCGATCCGGACGGATGGACGGTCCGGACTCGCGACCGGTCGAACTCGGCGCACTTCGAGCACACGATCGCTCTCGAGCCGCAGGGGACGGTGATTCTGGGGACCGGCAGCCTGTCCGCGATGCGGGCGGCGGCCGTGAGCGCGTAAGCCGATGTCGAAGGACGAAGCGATCGAGGTCATGGCGACGGTTGTCGAGCCGCTGCCGAACGCGATGTTCAAGGTGGAGCTGGAGAACAAGCATCAAGTCCTCGCGCACATCTCCGGGAAGATGCGGAAGAACTTCATCCGCATCCTGCCGGGCGACAAGGTGCTCGTGGAGCTTTCGCCGTACGACCTGACGCGGGGCCGCATCATCTACCGGTACAAGTAGGGAGCCATCGTGAAAGTGAGAGCGTCCGTCAAGAAGATTTGCGCCAAGTGCAAGATCGTGCACCGCAAGGGAGTCGTGCGGGTCATCTGCGTGACGCCCAAGCACAAGCAGAGGCAGGGGTAGAACATGGCACGTATTGCGGGAGTCGACCTCCCTCTCAACAAGAGGGTCGAGATCGGCCTGACCTACATCTACGGCATCGGGCGACCGAAGGCGAACTTCATCCTGGAGAAGGCCGATGTGCGGCCCGACACCCGGGTCAAGGACCTGTCCGAGGAAGAGGTCGTCCGAATCCGCAAGGTCATCACCGACGACGTGAAAGTCGAAGGCGACCTGCGGCGGGACATCTCGGTGGACATCAAGCGGTTGATGGACATCGGCTGCTACCGGGGGACCCGGCACCGCCGGAACCTGCCCACCCGCGGCCAGCGCACCCACACCAACGCCCGGACCCGCAAGGGACCGCGCAAGCAGACGATCGCGGGCAAGAAGAAGGCGACGAAGAAGTGACGAGGGACAAGGGGGAGACGGGCTTGCTCGTCACTCGTCACCTGTCACGTGTCACTCGAAACTGGGAGAGACAGAATGGCTGAACCGACACCGGTGAGCGCGACCCCCGAAAAGGGCGCGGCCAAGGGCAAGGGCAAGCGCGTTCGGGCGGGCAAGAAAGAGAAGAAGAACATCCCGCACGGGACGGCGACGGTCAACGCGTCGTTCAACAACACGGTCGTCTCGATCGCAGACCAGGAGGGCAACGTCCTCGGGTGGTCCTCGGCGGGGCGGATCGGGTTCAAGGGCTCGCGCAAGGGCACGCCCTTCGCCGCCCAGCTGGCCGCGGCCAACTGCGCCGAGCACGCCAAGGAGCACGGTGTACGTTCGGTCGACGTCCGCGTGACCGGCCCGGGCGCCGGCCGCGAGTCGGCCATACGGGCACTGCAGGCCAACGGGATCGACATCAAGTCGATCAAGGACACCACGCCGATCCCGCACAACGGCTGCCGGCCGCGCAAGCGGCGGAGGGTCTAGGGAATTCCGACGTGTTTTGAAGGCTGAGAGCTGACAGCCAAAAGCTGACAGCTCGTCCGTAAACCGGCTCACGGATCCTGGCCGGGAGGAAGGACGTAAAGCAAACGAGAGGATCCGGGAGGTTCCAGTTTGGCTCGATACACCGAGTCGGTCTGCCGGCTGTGCCGGCGCGAGGGGATGAAGCTGTTCCTGAAGGGGGACCGCTGTTTCAAAGACAAGTGCGCCATCGAGCGGCGCAACTACCCGCCGGGCCAGCACGGTCGCAGGCGGTCGAAGCTGCTCGGCTACGGCATCCAGCTGCGCGAGAAGCAGAAGGTCAAGCGCATCTACGGGCTGCTCGAGAGCCAGTTCCGTCTCGCGTTCGCGCGGGCGGAGCGGCGCAAGGGCATCACCGGCGCCAACCTGCTCGAAGAGCTGGAGCGCCGCCTGGACAACGTGGTGTACGCGCTCGGATTCGCGGCCTCGCGCGCGCAAGCGCGCCAGCTCGTGCTCCACGGGCACGTCACCGTCAACGGGAAGAAGGCCTCGATCCCCTCCTTCCGCGTCGGCAAGGGCCAGGTCGTGTCCATCAAGGAGCGGAGCCGCGCCAACGAACAGGTCAAAGCGTCCGTCGAGACGGCGCGGGCGCGAGGAGTTCCGGCGTGGCTCGACCTGACCCCGGAGAGCTTCTCCGGAACGGTCGTCGAGTTGCCGAAGCGCGAGGACATCAAACTGCCGATTCAGGAGCAGCTGATCGTCGAGCTGTACTCCAAGTAGCCGCGAAAGAGGAGAGCACACCATGACCCTGTGGAAAGGTTTTCAGAAGCCCAAGCGGCTCGAGATCGACTCCGAGACGCTGACGTCGACGTACGGAAAGTTTTACGCCCAGCCCTTCGAGCGCGGGTTTGGAACGACCATCGGCAACGCCCTGCGGCGGGTGCTGTTGTCCTCGATCGAGGGGGCGGCGATCACGGCCGTCAAGATCGAGGGCGTGCTGCACGAGTTCTCGTCGCTGCCCGGCGTGGTCGAGGACGTGACCGACATCATCCTCAACCTGAAACAGATCCCCATCAAGATGCACACCACCGACGAAAAGATCATGACCCTCGACGTCGAGCGCAAGGGGAAGGTCACCGCGTCCGACCTCCAGGGCGACTCGGCCATCGAGATCCTGGAGCCCGACGCGCCGATTGCGACGCTGTCGGAGAACGGCCGGCTCCGGATGGAGATGCGCGTCTCCACGGGCCGCGGGTACGTCTCGGCCGACAAGAACTTCGACGACGACATGGGGATCGGGTACATCCCGATCGACTCCGTACACTCGCCGGTCCGGCGCGTGAACTACCACGTGGAGGCAGCCCGCATCGGTCAGGCGACCGACTACGACCGGCTCGTGCTGGAGGTCTGGACCAACGGCACGATCTCGCCGACGGACGCGGTGGGCCTGGCCGCCACTCTTCTGCGCGACCACCTCACGATCTTCGTCAACGCGGAGCACGAGACGGCGCTCGAGGGCGCGGCGGACGGCGAGCTGCCCGAGAACCTGGCCGAGTACCTCAACAAGTCGGTCGACGAGCTGGAGCTCTCGGTCCGCAGCGCCAACTGCCTCAAGAACGCGGGCATCCGGACCATCCGCGATCTCGTTCAACGCACGGAGAAGGACATGCTCGAGACCAAGAACTTCGGCCGAAAGTCCCTGAACGAGATCAAGGACATCCTGCGCCCGATGGGCCTGTCCCTCGGCATGGAGATCGAGCCGGCCGAAGTTCGGAGCGAGTAAGCCATGCAGCACAACCGAGCGGGGCGCAAGCTCCGCCGCACCACCTCACATCGGCTGGCGATGTTCTCGAACCAGCTCGCGTCGTTCATGACGCACGAGCGCATCGAGACGACGCTGTCCAAGGCCAAGGAGCTGCGGCCCCTGGCCGAGAAGATCATCACGGCGGCCAAGACTGACAGCGTCGCGGCGCGGCGCCGGGTGGCCCGGTGGATTCCCGACCGCACCACCGTCAAGCGGGTTTTCGATACGGTCGCGCCGCGCTTCGTCGACCGGCCGGGCGGCTACACTCGGATCCTCCGCCTCGGCGCCCGCAGGGGCGACGCCGCCGAAGCGGCGATCCTGGAGCTCGTGGACTTCAAGTTCGAGCCGAAGGAGAAGGGCCCGCGCAAGGAGTCGCTGGCCGATCGGGCGCGCCGCGCGTCCGCCGGCCGGGTCGAGACGGTCCGCAAGGAGAAGCCGGAAGGGTCGGAAGGCGGGGAGGGCAAGCCGGATCGGAAGGCCGGAGGGGCCGGGAAGCCCGAGAGGACCAAACCGGCCTCCAAGCCCGCGCCCAAGAAGGGTCCGTCCCGGACGGGCCCGTCCAAGCGCGGCGCGTAGCCCGGTCGGCTCGCTAGCCGTGGACCCTGAGCCGTGAGCCGGGTGGAGCGGGGGTCCCGGCCAACGGCCAACGGCTAACGCGATGACCCTCCGTCGTGCCCGCCGCGCTGCCCTCCTCTGGGGCCTCTTCCTGCTCGTCCTGACCTCATGGCCCTCGCCGCCCGAGGTGCCTGTCGTCTCGGCGATCCCGAACATCGACAAGGTGGTTCACGGCCTGCTCTACGGGGTGGAGGGGTTCTTCCTCTACTTCGCCGTCGCCTGGCCGGGCCCCCGGCGGTTCTCTCTGCTGCGGGCCCTCACGATCTCCGGGTCACTCGCCGTCTGGGGCACGCTCGACGAGATTCACCAGGCCTGGATTCCCGGCCGCATGCCGGAGGCGGGGGACGCGCTGGTGGACGCGGTGGGGGGCTTTTTGGGAGGGTTGGCGGCATCGTGGGCGTCGCGCCGTTCCTGACTCCGCCCGACTCCTCCCGATTCCTTCTCGACGACCTTCAGGTACTTCCCTGCCGGCATGTCCTCCAACCTCTGAAAGGTCCCGGACGGCTAGGCGATCGTGAGCTTCTTGACCCTCGGCTCCTCGCCCAGGCCGAAGAGCGTCGGGAGTGGGGAGAGTCTGCCGACTACCTACTTCTTGAAGAATCCGCCCTGGCCCGCGGCGGCTTTGGGGCCGCCTTCGGCGAGCACGACGCGCTGGTTGAGCTCCTTGATGCGTTCGTTCAACTGGGCGATCTTCTGCTGAAACTCGCGATTCATCCGCTCGTTGTCGGCCTTCGTCCGGTTGTTCTCGTTCTCGAGATCGCCCAGGACCTGGTCGCGACCCTCGATGACTCGACGCTGGTCGCGCAGCTCCATCATGTACTTGTTGACCTCTTCGTCCTTCTCGGTGAGCCGGAGCTTGAACTTGTCTTCCTGCTCCTCATACAACCGCTTGATCTCGAGCAGCTGCGTGATCTGCGAAAAGTCGTTGTCGGACGCCATGAGGCCTCCTCGCTGGTTCTCCTCGATCTGAGGGAAGAGTTTCCGGAGCTTCAGGGACAGGTCTTCGGGATCCGTCGACAGCTCCATCGCCTTCGGGTACGTGATCCGCCGGTTCACGAGCAGCGCGATGAGCGACTGGTTCATCGACTGCATCTTGTAGTAGTTGACGGAGTTCTCGATCTCCTCGTGGATCTCCTTGACCTCGCCGGCGAGGATGTGTTTCGCGATCTTCGGCGAGTTGACCATGACTTCGACGACGGGCGCGCGTCCGGTTCCGTCGGAGGTTTCGATGAGGCTCATCGAGACGATGGCCTGGAGGACGATCGAGATCTGAGAGCGGACCTGCGCCTGCTGCTCGATCGGGCAGGAGTCGATGATGCGGTCGATCGACTGCGCGGCGCTGTTGGTGTGGAGGGTGGAGAACACGAGGTGGCCCGTCTCGGCGGCCGTGATCGCCGTCTGCATCGTGTTCCAGTCCCGCATTTCGCCGACCATGATGACGTCCGGGTCCTGCCGGAACATGTTCTTGAGCGCCTCGTTGAAGCTCGGCGAGTCCGTCGAGACCTCGCGCTGCGAGACGGCGGCCTTGCCGTCGGCGAACAGGAACTCGATGGGGTCCTCGATGGTGACGATGTGGACCGGGCGCTTCTCGATGACCGAGCGCATGAGCCCCGCCAGCGTGGTCGACTTGCCCGAGCCGGTCGGCCCCGTGATCAGGACGAGCCCCTTCTGCAGGTGCACGAAGCTCTCGAGCACCTCGGGCAGGTTCAGGTCGGCGATCGAGGGAAGCTTGAAGGGGATGCGCCGGAAGACGGCCGCGAAGGAGCCGCGCTGCACGAAGATGTTGCAGCGGAACCGGGCGACCCCGGTCAGGCCGTACCCCACGTCGACCGACTGGTTGCGCTCCAGCCGCTCCCGCTGGGCCGGGGTCAGGATCGAGAGGAGCATCTCCTCCAGGTCCTTGGGCTGCAAAGCGTCCGCGTTCAAGGGGATCAGCCGCCCCTTGATGCGGAGCAGCGGGGGCCTCATGGGCTTCAGGTGGAGGTCCGAGGCCTCCTTCTTGGCCATGAACTTGAGCAGTTCGGCGAGTGTCAATGTGCGACGATTATAGCCGGGGACAGGCCGTTCCGGACCTGTCCGGAGAGCCAGTCCCGGGCTTCACGCCGATTTTTCACCTCTCCCGCGGCGGCGGACACCTCGAGCGCAGCGAGCAACGCCCCCACCATTGGCCCCGGCGGCAGGGAGAGCCAGCGCATGACGTCGCCGCCGTTCACGGCGAGCCGGCGCCGCGGCGTTCTTGCCAGCCGAGCGAGCAGCGGCGCCCGTCGGCGGGCGGCGGCGCCGGTTCGCGCCGCCAGGTGCGCGGCGTCGGCCGCCAGCGGCCCGGCCCCGACCACCCAGCGCCACGCGTCGCGGCGCATGGAGATCGCTCCCGCCGCCGCGGCGAGGGCGTTGAGAAGGGCGGCGTCGTCGGCCTCGCGGCGTCCCCAGCGCCGCTCCTGGAGCCAGCGGCGCGTCTGTCCCTCCGACAGGCCGAGGCGGCCGGCCAGGAAGGCCAGGCGCAGCCGCCGGCGCCTCGGCTCGGGAAGGCGGCGTGTGGCGCGGTCGTCGAGGGCGCGCAGTGAGCGCGCGAGCCCGAACGCCCGCGCGGCGGACAGCTCGAAACCGAGAGCGGCCGGGAGCAGGCCTGCCCGGGCCGCCCACCGGAGCGCCGGCGCCGCGGCCGGGCTGCCGAGGAGCCGGGCAAGCTCGGTGGCAATCCGCTCGGGCGCCACGCCCGCGAGCCCCGGGGCGGCGCGCCGGGCGGCGTCGAGCGTCGCCCGGTCGGGGGAGAGCCCGTGGCTCGCGAGGAAACGCGCCGCCCGTAGCGCGCGAAGCGGATCGTCGAGCAGGTTCTCCGCGCGGACGCAGCGCAGGCGCCGGCGGGAAAGGTCCGCGAGCCCTCCGAAGGGATCGAGGATCGCGCCTCCATGAAACGGGACGGCCACGGCGTTGACCGTGAAGTCGCGGCGCGCCAGGTCGGCGGCGATGGATCCGCCTTCGATCTCGGCGATGTCGAGGGGGCGGCGGCCGGCGACGCGGAAAACGCGCGGGCCGGGCCGGTCGCGCGAAAGGAACACGGCGCGGCCCACGCCCGCGCGCTCGAGATCCTGCGCGAGCAGGTCCGCGTCGCCGGAGACGGCGACGTCGATTTCGAGCGGCACGACTCCGAGGCACGCGTCGCGGATCGCGCCGCCCACGATCCAGGCCTCGCGGCCGCGTCGGGAGGCGGCCCGGCGAAACGCCGCCAGCGGCGTGCGCCGCCGGAGCCCGGCGAGCACGGTTCTCTCGCGGCGTGTGGGCTCGGTGCGCATGGGATCGGCTCCAAACAGGTTACAATTTTCAGGATGGCATCTTCCTCTGCGGTTGTCACGCCCGAGGTGGTCCGCAGGGTTGCGGAGCTCGCGCGGCTGCGCCTCCCGGAAACCGAGCTCCCGCTCTGGACCGAGCAGCTCTCCCGCATCGTCGGGTACATCGACCAGCTCGAGCAGATCCCCGAGGGCGCCTTCGGCGCCGGGCCCGCCGGGGCGCCGACGCCTTTGAGGGCCGACGAGCCTCGTCCGGGCGGCGGCGAGAAAGCGCTCGAGGAGAACGCCCCGCGGCTCTCCCACGGCTACGGGGTCGTGCCCCGCGTGGTCGGATCGGGCGACTAGCCGGCCGTGAACGTGCCCGGCGTGGTCGAGACCGCGGCGGAGGTCGCCCGAGGCCGGCGGTCCGCCGTCGCCGTCGCGGAGGAGGCGCTCGCCCGGATCGAGGGGGGCGACGGCCGTCTGAGGGCCTTCCTCGAGGTCACCGGGGAGGCGGCCCTCATGGAGGCCCGCGCGGTCGATCGCCGCGTCGCCGCGGGCGAGGACCTCCCGCTCGCCGGCGTCCCTCTGGTGATCAAGGACAACATGTGGGTGGAAGGCCGCCGCGCCACCTGCGCCTCGCGGATCCTCGAGGATTTCCGGCCGCCCGGCGACGGGACGGTGGCGGCGCGCCTGCGCCGGGCCGGCGCGGTGTTCGTCGGGCGGGCGAACATGGACGAGTTCGCGATGGGCTCCTCGACGGAGAACAGCGCGATCCAGGTGACGCGCAACCCGTGGGACCCCGAGCGCATCCCCGGAGGCTCGTCGGGGGGCAGCGCCGCGGCGGTGGCGGCACGATTCGTTCCCGGAGGCTTCGGGTCGGATACGGGAGGCTCGATCCGGCAGCCGGCGGCCTGCTGCGGGGTGGTCGGCTTGAAGCCCACCTACGGCCGGGTCTCCCGGTACGGGCTCGTGGCCTTCGCCTCGTCGCTCGATCAGATCGGTCCGCTGACACGCACGGTCGGCGACGCCGCGCGCCTCTATCGCGTCATCGCGGGCGCCGATCCCCTCGATTCGACGACGGTCCGGACGGGGATCGGCGACCCCGAGGCCGCGCTCTCCCGGGGCGTGCGCGCTCTGCGGGTGGGATTCCTCGAGGAGGCCGCGGGGGAGGGCCTCGATCCGGAAGTGGCGGCCGACCTGGAGAAAGCCCGCCGGATCTTCCGCGACGCCGGCGCCGAGGTCGTCTCGGTTTCCGTGCCGCGGGCCCGCGTGTCGATCGCGATCTACTACGTCATCGCCAGCGCCGAGGCGTCCTCGAACCTCGCGCGCTTCGACGGCGTGCGATTCGGGCCGCGCGCGTCGGAGCAGGATCTGCTCTCCCTGTACGTCGAGAGCCGCACGGCCGGCTTCGGCCCCGAGGTCAAGCGACGGATCCTGCTCGGCACCTTCGCGCTGGCCTCCGGCTACTACGAGGCGTACTACGGCGCGGCGATGCGCGCGCGGCAGCTCCTGCGCGACGACTTCGATCGGGCGTTCGCGCGAGCCGACGTCATCGTCTGCCCGTCGATCCCGGCGCCGGCCTTCCGCCTCGGCGAGAAGACGGCGGACCCGCTCACGATGTACCTCTCCGACATCTTCACGGTGCCGGCTTCGCTGGCGGGACTGCCGGCGATCTCGGTGCCCTCCAGCCTGACCCGGACCGGGCTCCCGCTCGGCATCCAGGTCCTCGGGCCGCGCTTCGGAGAGGAGGCGCTCTTCGCCGCGGCCCGCGCCTTCGAGGCGGGCGCCGGCTTTCCGGATGCGCTTCCTCCTGCCGTCGCATAACAGGTTGCTCCCTACGGACCGGCGGGGCTCTACGAGCGACGTCGGCACCGTGACTCGAGCCGTGAACCACTCTCCGCTCTCGTCGGCGCGTCGAGCGCCGCTCAAGATGTTCACGCTTGCCGCGGCGGTGGTGGCTGCGGCGATTCCCGCGGCCGCTCGGGCGCTGCCCCGCGAGAAGACGGTCGAGGTCTCGCCGGAGATCCACGTGTCGATCGCCGGCGCCGACGAGATCACGCTGTCGGCCCGCCCGCTGCCGGGAGAGGGTCTCGACGCCTTCGTCCGGCGGCTGACCGACGATCCCGGCGCCAAGAAGGAGATCCTCGCCGGCAACCATGACCTCCGCCGCCTGCGGCACGACCGTTTCGTCCGCGTTCCCTACCGCCTCCTCGCGGACAACTTCCAGAAGATCGCGATCGAGGCGCTCTTTCCCGAGGACCGCGCCCTCCCCGCCGGCTGGCAGCACCGCGTCGCCGCGCTCACCGGAAAGCCCGAGAGCCTCTGGCGCATCGCGGAGTGGTTCACGGGCGACGGTGCCAACTATCGTCTCATCCGGCAGGCCGAAAAGATCCCGTCGCTCGAGACCCAGGAAGGGCAGAGCGTCGTCGTGCCGGGCAAGCTGCTGACGCCGTCGTTCCGCGAGGCCGTGGCCGCGGCGGCGCCGACGGCCGAGACGCCGCCCGCGCTCGAGTACGGGTCGGACGCGCTCGGGCGCTACGCGATCTACCGTCTCCAGAGAGGCGAGGCGCTCTACTCCGCGGTCGTCGTGCGTTTCACCGGCCGTGTGCACGCCGAGGACGTCAACGCCAAGGCCGCCGAGATCGCCGAGAGGAACGGCATCTCCAACGTCCACGCGATCCCCGTCGGGTTCCCGATCAAGATTCCGGTCGCCGATCTGTCGCCCGAGTTTCGGCCCTCCGACGACCCGGGGCGCATCGAGGAAGAGAAGGCTCGCCTCGAGGCGTCGCAGTTCACCAACAAGGTCCGGAGCGAGGACCTCGACGGGGTGACCCTCGTCCTCGACGCGGGGCACGGCGGCCGCGACACCGGGGCGATCGTCGCCGGCCTCCAGGAGGCGGCCCACGTCTACGACATCGCGTGCCGCGTCGAGCGGCTCGTCCGGTCGCGGACCCGCGGGCGCGTCGTCCGGACGGTCGACCGGGACGCCCCGTGTGCGCGCGCCGAGTCGGACGCCGTGGGGGACACCCGCAGCGCGCGGGTGCTGACCACCCCGCCGTACCCGATCGAGGACGCGGTGGTCGGCGTCAACCTCCGGTGGTATCTCGCCAACTCGGTCTCCCTGCGCGCCCGCAAGGAGGAGGGCCTCGAGGGCCGCATCGTTTTCGTGTCCCTGCACGCGGACTCCCTCCACCCGGCCGTGCGCGGCACGATGGTCTACGTTCCCGGCGAGAAGTTCCTCGCCGGCTCTTTCGGGAAGAAGGGCGAGCCGTACGCGTCGCGCCGCGAGGTGCGGGAGGCGCCCCGGGTGTCCTTCTCGCGCAAGGAGCGGATCGAGGCCGAGGGCGTGTCGCGGGATCTCGCCGATCGGATCGTCGGGTCCTTTCGGGAAGCGGATCTCCCGCTCCACGAGTTCCAGCCCGTGCGCCGCAACGTCATCCGGGGCGGCCGGGAATGGGTGCCGGCGATCCTGCGGTACAACCGGATTCCCGCGCGCGTGCTCGTCGAGGTCTGCAACCTGAACAACCCGGACGACCGCAAGCTGCTGCGGACCCGGGCTTATCGGGAAAAGATTGCCGAGGCCCTGGTCAATGCGCTGGTGGGTTTCTACGGCGGCCAGAAATCGGGCAGCAAAGCCACGAGGAAGAAGTAGTCCTCCCGACTCCCGACGCCCAGCGCATATACTTCGACCGGACCGTTCTGTGGAGGCTCTCATGCGTCTGCGTTCCATGTTTCTCGCCGCCGTCCTCGGAGCCGTCTCGCTCTCTCCGGCCGCCGCCCAGGAATGGCGGGGCGGGAAGGCCCGGGTGGACGGGATCGTGAAAAGCGACAAGGGCGAGCCAGTCGAAGGCTGCAAGGTGTCCCTGCGCTGGGGCAAGAGCGGGCGCGGTGGCCCTGACCTGACGACCGACAAGAAGGGTCGCTGGGCGATCTTCGGCCTCGTCGGCGGGCCCTGGGACGTCGACTTCGAGTGCGCCGGGTACCAGCCCAAGAAGATCTCGGTCGAGCTCACGGAGGCCTCGCGCAACCCGTCGATCGACGTGCAGCTCGAGCCGGACGTACCGTCCCAGGCCGGGCCGGGCGAGCAGATCATCATGGTCGCCGGCAAGAAAGTCTCCGAGGAGACGGCCGAGGCGATCGAGGCCGGCAACGCTGCCTTGAACGAAAGGAACTGGGCCGTCGCACGGGAGAATTACGTCAAGGCCCTGGCGGAGCTGCCAGACCACGGGCCTTTGATCCAACGCGTGGCTGCCGCTTACCTCGCCGAGGGCAACGAGGATGAGGCGATCAGGTACGCCCGGATGGCGGCGGAGAAGGATCCCGCGGACTTTGCGCCCTGGCGCATGATCGCCGAGATCGAGCTGCAGAGGGGCAACCTCGACGCCGGTCTCGCCGCCCTCGAAAAGGTCCCCGCCGACAAGATCACCGATCCGCAGCCGTACTTGAACATCGGCATCCTGCTCGTCAATAAGAAGAAGCCCGCGGAAGCCGAAGCGGCCTTCGACAAGGCGATCGCGATCAAGGCGGACCTGGCCGAGGCCTACTACTACCGCGGCCTGTCCCGGCTCCAGCAAAAGAAGAACGCCGGCGCCAAAGCGGACCTGCAGAAGGCGCTCGAGCTCGCGCCGGATGGCGCGGACGCCAAGGAAATCAAGGAGCTGCTCAAGTCGCTTCCGTGATCCGCTCGTCCCCGGCGAGCCCCTTTTGCCGAGTCTTTCGGCGACTGATCCCCCTGGCGATCGCCGGTGCCGTGGCCGGGGGGGCTTCCTGCCGGCGGGACGCCGCTGTGTTTCCGAAGGCGCCGGTCATCCTCATCGTCGTCGACACGCTCCGGGCTGATCACCTCCCCGTCTACGGCTACAAGGACGTCGAGACTCCCGTCCTCGACGCCCTCGCCAAAGACTCGATCGTCTTCGACAACGCCCTCTCCCACGTCCCGCTGACGCTGCCTTCGCACGCCACGCTCTTCACGGGCCTCCTGCCCTTCGAGAACGGCGTCCGGGACAACCTGGCCTATCGGTTGTCGAAGGATCACATGACGCTCGCGACCTTCCTCCGGAACCGGGGGTACGCGACAGGCGGAGCGATCTCGGCGGTCGTCCTGGAGAAGGGGACCGGGATCGGCGAGGGATTCGACTTCTACGACGACGCGATCGAGATTCGTGACCTCACCGAGGCCATGGGCCACATCCAGCGCTCGGGCGGGGCCACCGAGAAGCTCGTCGAAGCCTGGGTCGGGAAGCAGCCTGCGGGCAAACCTCTGCTGATCTTCCTTCATCTCTACGAGCCACACACTCCCTACGCTCCCCCCGAGCCTTACAAGAGCCGCTTCGCCTCGAGTCGCTATGACGGCGAGATCGCGACCTCGGACGCGATCGTCGGAGACTTCGTCCGGTTTCTGAAGGACAAGGGGATCTACGACAGGGCGCTCCTCGTCTTTCTCTCCGACCACGGCGAGGGCCTCGGCGCGCACGGCGAGTCCGAGCATGGCATCTTCGTCTATCGGGATACGATCCGGGTGCCGCTCTTCGTCAAGCTGCCGGGATCGAGGCTTGGCGGACGGCGAGTCTCCGCACCCGCCGGGGTCGCGGACGTTTTTCCGACCGTTCTCGCTGTGCTCGGCGAGAAGCCTCCGCGGCCCTTGCCGGGGACTTCCTTGATCGCCCTCGCGCAGGCGCCCGTGAGCCGGCGCGTCTATAGTGAGTCGCTCTATCCGCGGTTCCACTTCGGCTGGAGAGACCTCGCGTCCTTGACCGACGACCGATACCAGTACATCGAGGCGCCCACGCCGGAGCTCTACGACTGGAAGGCGGATCCGGCGGGAAAAAACAACCTGGCGGCGGGCCTGCCTCCGGCCTTCCGGTCCTTGCGCGTGGCGCTTGCGGGGATGAGCCGGCCTCTGCAGGCGCCGGGCACGGCCGATCCGGAAGCCGTCAAGAAGCTGGCCGCCCTGGGCTACATCGGTATGGCCTCACCGAATCTGGAAGAGAAGGATCTTCCCGATCCCAAGGACCGCATCCACACGATCGATCGGCTAAAGGACTCGGGGACGCTCTTGGCGCAGCACCGAGAGGAGGAAGCGTTGGCCATCCTGCGGGCCGTCACGAAGGAGAACCCGCGGATGCTCGACACCTGGGAGACGCTCGCGCGGACGCTGCGGCGGATGGGGCGGCCCAAGGAGGCGCGCGAGGCGCTTCGGCAGGCCGACCGCCTCTCTCCGGGCACGGTGCAGATTCTGGTGTCACTCTGCGACCTCTCAGTCGAGATCAAGGACTACAAAACCGCTCGCTACTACATCGAAGCCGCGCTGGCCGTGGGGGCCACCAACATCCATGCCGAGCTTGCGGCGATCGCGCTCGGGGAGGGAGACCTGGCGACGGCGCGAAAGGAAGCGGCGATCGCGCGAGCGAACCGGCCCACCTCCCAGACGCCGCTTTTGCAGCTCGCCCGCATCGAACAGCAGGCGGGCAATTTGCCCGGCGCGCTCGAGTACCTGGAGGAGGCGCTTCGGATCGGCTCGGGCGACGGTGAAAAACCCGTCTTCAGCCTTCAGTCCACGCGCGGCGACGTTCTGGCCCTCCTGGGGCGCGAGAAGGAGGCCGAGGAGGCCTTTCGCGCCGAGCTCGCGAGCTCTCCCGAGAACCTCGACGCCTGGCAGCGGCTGGCCTTTCTCTATGCGAGCCAGCAGCGTCTGTCGGACCTCCGGCAGGCCCTCGATGAGATGGCCGCGCGCGTGCCGAGCCGACGCGCCCTGGAGGCGGCCGTCCACGTTTCGTCGGTGATCGGGGATCGGGAGGGGGCCGCGGAATGGAAAAGAAAGCTCGCGACCCGAAAAGCCGGATGAGTTCATTCCCTCGGATCAGCATTCACAAATCTCGATTGACTGCCAGGTCAATCTCGTTTCCGTCCGTCGGGCGCCTCGCGTAGCTCGCACGGCCAAAAGCAGTTAGACGTGAGCCCGACGAGGCCGCTCGGGACGGGTCCATGGCTCCCTTCTTGCTTTCTTCCAAGAACTAGCCAATGATTCGGTCAGGATTTCCGCGAAGTTTCGAAATTTGGAAGGAGGGGTTCCATGCCGAAGGCTCTACGGCTCTACGGCTCGGCGATCGCTCTGGCCGCGATGCTGCTTCTCGCTTCTCCGGTTCTGGCTCAGTTCGGCGAGAACGTGGGCAGCCTCTTCGGGAGGGTGGTTGACGAGCAAGGGGGTGCGCTGCCCGGCGTCTCGACCACGTTGTCGGGCGTCGGCGCTCCGCAAACCCAGGTCACCAATCCGAGGGGGGAGTACCGCTTCGTCAATCTCACCCCGGGCAGGTATTCGGTGGTCCACGCGCTCGCGGGCTTCACGACGGTCACGCACGAGAACGTCATCGTGAATCTGGGGCGCACCACGGAGATTACCGACACCTTGAAGCTCTCGTCCGTCGCGGCGGCCGTGACCGTCACGGGGGTCGAGCCGCTGCTCGACACGCGCAAGACCACGATCGGCGCGCAGATCACGCAGGAGGAGCTCCAAACGATTCCGACAGCGCGCGACCCCTGGGTCATGCTGCAGAGCGTTCCCGGCATCATGATGGACCGGATGAACGTGGCCGGCAGCGAGAGCGGCCAGCAGTCCGTGTTTACCTCGAAGGGCTCCAGCGGCGGCAGCTTCACAGTGGACGGCATCAACTTCACCGACTTGACCGCTCTCGGCGCCTCGGCGGGATACTATGACTTCGACACCTTCCAGGAGATCCAGGTCATCACGGGCGGAGCGGACCCGTCGATCTCCGGCGACGGCGCGCACATCAACATGCTCACCAAGCGCGGCACCAACGAGGTGCACGGGTCGTCGCGTGTGAACGTCGTCAGCGACCACTTCGAGTGGACCAACGTTCCGGACGAGGCCAAGACCCAGTCGGTCGGCGTGGGCGCCGGCAACCTCATCACGAGCGTCCAGGAGTACGGCGCCGAGGCGGGCGGCCCGGTGATCAAGGACCACCTCTGGCTCTGGGGCGCCTACGGCCGCAACCAGATCGACCTCCTGGCGGCAGGCACGCGCACGGACAAGACGACCCTCGAGAACTTCAACGCCAAGTTGAACGCGCAACCCTTTCCGTCCAACTCCGTCGACATCTACTATCAGCGCTCCGACAAGCTGAAGTTCGGCCGCGGCGCGGGCATCAGCCGCTCTCAGGAGACGACGACCAACCAGACCACTCCGGCCAACGTCTGGAAGGTCCAGGACGCGCAGGTCTTCTCCTCCAACTTCTTCGGGACCGTCCAGTACAACGGCGAGGACGGCAACTTCACCCTGACCCCCCAGGGGGGTCTCGAACAGCAGATCTTCTTCGACGCGAACAGCACGGCTCACAACAGCTACTACTTCCTCGACTCGCGCCGGCCGCAGCGGCAGGTCAAGGGGGACCTCTCCTTCTTCTTCAACACGGGCAACCTCGGCCACGAGCTGAAGGTCGGCTTCGGCCACCTCTACACTCAGGGCGACTCGATCTTCGGCTGGGGGGGCGACGGATCGCCGATCGGCGACTCGGGTCCTCTCGCGGCCAAGACGCAAGCGTTCAAGAACGCCACGTGCTCGGATGAGGTCGACTGCGTGGCCATCACGCGCGACTCGGGCCTCCGCGCCGAGGCGACGTACTGGAACGCCTTTATCGGCGACACCATGACGTGGGATCGCTTGACCATCAACGTCGGCGTGCGGTGGGACAAGCAGTATGGCAAAAACCTCCCCCGCTTCACCGCCGGCAACGCGACCTTCCCGGAGGCGCTGCCCGATATAAACTACCCGGGAGACGCTGAGAGGCAGTTCACCTGGGAAGACTGGCAGCCGCGCGCGGGCATCACCTACGCGATCGGCCAGAATCGCAACACGCTGGTGAAAGCGAGCTACGCCCGCTACACGGGGACCCTCGGCACCGGGACGGTCGGTCTGACCAATCCGCTCGGTTATCCCTCCTACATCTACTACGCCTGGACCGACGCCAACACCGACAACCTCGCTCAGCCGGGCGAAATCGACTTGAGCCGCCTGTACTATGCCAGGTACGTTGATCCGGACAACCCGGGCGACACGTCCTCACCGAGCCGCTTCGATCCGAATCTCTCGGCGCCGCAGACGGACGAGTTTGTCTTCGGGATCGACCACGAGCTTTTCCCGAACCTCGCGGTGGGCGTGGCCTACACGCACCGGGAGTTCGACAACTTCGTTTTTGAGGAACAGTACTTCGACGTGGCGACGGGCCACATCTACACGCCGACCGACTTCGAGCTGGCGGGAACGCTGTCGAACACCGATGAGTCCACGTTCGACCCCGATCCCATCGCATATGCCGAGCCCTATTACAAACTCACCGACGCCGCCCTGGAAGCGTTCGGCACGCCGCGCGGCTTCTTCTACAGCAATCGGCCGGACTACAGCCAGACCTTCAACGGCGTCGATTTCACCATCACCAAGCGGTTATCCAATCGCTGGATGATGCGCGGATGGTTTAGCTACAACAACCACAAGCAACAGGTCGGGCCGAACGGCTGCAGCGATCCGACCAACGTCCAGTCGACCAGCTACGGCCAGTTGTGCCGGGATGGCAACTACGTGGCGACACGCTCGCTTGGCAGCGGCAGTAAAGGCAGTGTCTTCCTGAACTCGCGGTGGCAGTTCAACATCAACGGGATGTACCAGCTTCCCTGGAACTTCAACTTCGCGGCGAGCTTCCTGGGGCGACAGGGCTACCCGCTCAACTACTTCCGCAGGGCCAACGCCGGTGACGGACTCTCCCGCGACGTCATGGTCACCCCTTCGGATGACGCGCGCTATGACAACCTCTACGAGCTCGACATCCGGATCCAGAAGGTCGTCCCGATCTTCGGCACCGGGTCGCTCACGATCTCGGCCGACATGTTCAACGTGGCCAACGCGAACACGGTCCTGCAGCGCTACAACCGGCTGCGCCGGTCCGAAACCAACCAGATCAAGGAGGTCCAGAGCCCGCGCGTGATCCGCTTTGGAGCCCGCGTCTCGTTCTGAACCGCACCCTGTCTCTTCGAGGCCGCCGGGAGCACCGGCGGCCTTTTTTTGTGCCCTAATGGGGGGAATGCGGCGGTCCTCCTCGATCCTCTGGCTGGGCGGCTTGCTGCTGGCTGCGGGCTGCGGACGGCGTGCCGAGACCTTTCCGAAAGCGCCGGTCGTGCTCATCTCGGTCGACACGCTCCGCGCCGATCACCTGCCGGCTTACGGATACCGCGGCGTCGCCACACCGGCGCTCGATCGCCTGCGCCGAGATGCGATCCTGTTCGAGAACGCCTGGTCCCACGCCCCGCTCACTGTGCCGTCCCACGCGACCATGCTCACGGGGCTGCTGCCTTTCCAGAACGGCGTGAGGGACAACATCGGCTTCCTGCTGTCGCCGCGCCACGTCACGCTCGCGGGCTGGCTGCGATCGAACGGGTACGCGACCGGGGCCGCGGTCTCGTCCTACGTGCTGGAGCGCAGCCGCGGACTGGACTCGGGCTTCGACTTCTACGACGACGAGTTCCCGAAGGGCGGCCCGGACGAGCGGCCGGGCGACGTCACGGCGCTGCGCCTCGAGGCGTGGAGCGATTCCGCCGGATCGACGCCCCAGTTCCTGTTTCTCCACCTCTATGAGCCGCACTTCCCGTACGAACCGCCGGAGCCCTATCGGACCCGCTATCGGACGCGCCCTTACGACGGCGAGATCGCGGCGGCCGACGCCGCCGTCGGACGCTTCGTCGACTCCCTGCGCAAGAAGGGGATCTACGACCGCGCCCTCCTGCTCTTCGCTTCGGATCACGGCGAGGGTCTCGGCGACCACGGCGAAGACGAGCACGGCGTTTTTCTGTATCGGGAGACCACGCGAGTCCCGCTCCTCGTCAAGTTGCCGGGCTCGAAGCGGGCAGGCGGCGTCGTCCGCGAGCCGGTCGGCCTGACCGACATCGTGCCGACGGTCGCGGCCCTTCTGGGGCTGCCGCCGCCGCCCGATCTGGCGGGCAGGCCGCTTCCTCTGGGCGAGGAAGCCGCGCAGCGCCCGCCGCGCCGCATCTACGCCGAGACGCTCTATCCGCGTCTGCAGCTCGGCTGGAGCGATCTGGCGTCATTGACGGACGCGCGATACCAGTACATCGAAGCGCCCCGACCCGAGCTGTACGATCTCGACGCCGATCCCGGCGAACTTCGGAACCTGGCCGGAGAGATGCCGCCGGCGTTTCGCTCGCTGCGATGGGAGCTTTCGAAGATCGAACGCCCCCTGCAGGGGCCCGCGGCCTCGACGCCCGAAGAAGTCGCGCGGCTGGCCTCGCTCGGCTACATCAGCGTGATGTCGGGCACGCTCTCGGAAAAGGGCTTGCCGGACCCGAAGGATCGCGTCCGAGAGCTGCGGCGCTACAAGAAGCTCTTCGCCCTCTTCTACGCGAAGAAGGATGCCGAAGCCGTCGCGGCCGCCCGCGAGGTCGTCGCGACCGATCCGCGGATTCTCGCGGCCTGGCGAATGATGGCGGAGAGTCTCGACCGGCTCGGCAAGCCGCGCGAGGCGGCGTCGGTTCTCGAGAAGGGAATCGCGGAGGTCGGTGAGACCGGAGTGGGGGAAGAGATCGCGCCCGCGTACGAGCAACTGGCCAGGCTTCTCGAAAAGGCCGAAGACCGCCGGGGGGCCGAACGCGTGCTGCGAGAATCGGTTTCTCGCAATCTCGCGACCGAGAAGTCCCGGCGGGAGCTGGCCCGGCTCTTGACCGAAAGTGGCCGGGCCGAGGAGGCCCTGTCCGTGCTCGCCGCCCTCTCTGGCGCAGGCGACGCGGACACGCTCGACCGGCTGGGCGTCGCCCTGGCGGAGGCCGGACGGCTCGAGGAGGCCGAGAGGGCGTTCGAAAAGGCGCTGGCGGCGCGGCCCGCCGATGCGGCCGTCCTCTTCCACCAGGGCTCGCTCGCCCTGCGCCGAAAGGATCCCGCAAAGGCCCGCGACTGGTTCGAGAGCTCGCTCCGGCAGAAGCCCGGGGCGCCGGATACTCTGACGATGCTGGGTGTGGCCCGGGCGGCTCTCGGGGACCCGGCCGGCGCGCGGGAGGCGTGGGAAAAGGCAATTGCCTCCGGCCCGGATCAATTCGACGCCCTGTTCAATCTCGCGATCCTCGAGGGGCGCAGCGGCCGGACGGAGCAGGCCCGAAGGGCTCTGGAGCGCTTCGTGGGCTCGGCTCCGCGAGAACGCTACGCGGCCAACCTCGCCGAGGCCCGCCGGCTGCTGCGTTCGCTTCCGAGCAACGGCTCGTGAAATCGGCGTCCGGGCGACCGGGAGGGGCATAATGGGCTCTGTCGCACAAGAGGGTTCCATGAGGTCGCTGCGTCTGATCGCGGTGTTCGCGCTTGCAGGGCTCTGCACCCCGGGAGCGCGGGCGCAGAAGGCGCAGGACCCCGCGCCGGTCCGCGAAAGCGCGGAGGTCTCCCTCGTCGAAGTCCCCGTGCGCGTCACGGATCGCGACGGCAAGCCGATCCCCGACCTTCTGGCGAAAGACTTCACGCTTTTCGACGACGGGAGGACACAGCAGATCGTGGGCTTCGACGCGATCGATCTGGCGGAAAAAGTGGCCCTCGCCAGCGAGCCGCTACCGCCCGCGGCCCGGCGGCGATTCCTGTTTCTCTTCGACTTCTCGTTTGCGCGGCCGAAGGCCATCGTCGCCGCGCGGCGTGCCGCCAAGGAGTTCGTGCTCCAGGCGCTCCAGGACAGCGACCTCGCCGCCGTCGCGACGTACTCTGTCGAGAAGGGCGTGCGGCTGCTCGTGACGTTTTCCCGGGATCGGGTCCAGCTCGCCCAGGCGATCGACACGCTCGGGCTCGAAGCTCCTCGCGACCTTCGGGACCCTCTGGCATTCGCGTTCGACACGGCCATGATCGGAAGCACAGGCGCGGGCAGAAGCGGGGGCCGGCAGGAGGCTCAGGCCGCGGCCCTGATCGAGTATCTGCAGACGCTGTCGTCGCTCACCCGGGCGCGGGTCGATGAGTACGCCCGCGGCCGCGTGCGGCACCTGATCGAGTCGTTCAAGGAACTGGCGCAGGCGCTCGACGCCGTCGAAGGACGCAAAGACGTCATCTATCTCTCGGAAGGATTCAGCGGCCGGTATCTCGTTGGGGAGCGCGAGTCCGACCAGGAGCGCCAGTGGCTGATCGAAGGGGATCTGTGGAAGGTCGATTCGGACAAGCGGTTCGGCAACACACCGCTCCGGTCGGATCTGGCCGAGATGGGGAGGGTCTTCCGCCGCGCCGACTGTGTGATCCACGCCGTCGACATCGCAGGGATCCGCGGCGAGGCGGACGCCGAGGCCGACGCGATTTCGGTCGGCCCGCGCGAGATCGAGAACTCTCTCTACGAGATCGCGAGCGGCACCGGAGGCGAGGTCTTTCGCAACGCCAACGACCTCGGCGGGCAGCTCGACCGGCTGATGAGCCAGACGAGCCGTGTGTACGTGCTCGCCTTCCGCCCGGACCGCGCGGGCAAGGAGGGAAAGTTCCACGAGCTCAAAGTGAAGGTCGCGGTGGCCGGCGCGCGCGTTTCGGCGCGTGCGGGCTACTTCGAGCGGAAGGGCTTCAAACATCTGACGCCGCTCGAACGCAACCTCTCCGCCGCCGACGTGATCGCCAACGAGATTCCGGTCCGCGACATCCGGACGCGCGTTCTCGCGACGCCGTTTGCGACCTCCGGGGCGGCGGCGGCCGTGCCGGTGCTCCTCGAGATCCCCGGCGCCGACTTTCTCGAGGGCGAGAAGGGCGACCGGACGGGCCTCGAGATCTACGTCTACGCCAATGACCAGGACAATCGTCTCGCCGACTACTTCGTGCAGACTATCGGGGTCGACCTGACAAAGAGCCGGGAGAAGCTGAAGGCCGGCGGCTTCAAGTACTACGGCGAGCTGGTCCTGCCGCCCGGCACGTACCGCCTCCGGGCGCTCGTGCGCAACGCCGACACGGGGCGCATGGGATTGTCGGTCTCGTCTCTCCACGTCCCGGCCTTTTCGGCCCATCAGCCCTACCTGCTTCCGCCGATGTTCCTCGAAGAGAAGGGCGAGTGGCTCCAGCTCCAGGGGCGCAGCAGCGGCGCCGCCGGGACGGCGGGCTACCCGGTCCTGGCGCTCGGCAGCGAGAGCTTCGCGCCGGCCGCCCTGCCGCAAGTGCCGTCGGGCACGGCTTCCCGGGTCTGCCTCGTCGCCTACCACTTCGGGCCCGCGACCGGCGCGGAGACGCTCAAGGTCGGGAGTCAGATTCTCGCGGAGGACGGCCGTCCGCTCTCCGAAGGCACCCTCTCCGTTCTCGGGAAGTCCACGCCCGAGGCCGATGGGAAGCGGATGCTCCTGCTCTCCTTCCAGGTGCCGCAGGGACTGGCGCCGGGCCGCTACGGACTGCGGATCTTTCTGCAGGACGCGTCGACCGGACAGGCGCGACAGGCCTCCGCACCCTTCCTCGTGCCTTGACGCCGACGGTCGCGGCGCTCCTCCTGGCCGCCGCGCTGGCAGGCCAGGAGCAACCGTTGCTCCCGGGCCCGCCGGCCGGCGGGGAAGACCGCGAACGCGCGGTCGCTGCCCTGCACCGGCGCGCCGAAGCGGTCCCGCCCGGCACACCGGAAGCGCGTGAGCTCGCCGAGTCCTTCGCCCGAGTCGGCCGCGCGTACCTGTCGGAGGGAGAGACGGGGAGGGCGATCGAGCTGCTCGGAGAGGCCTACGGGCTCGACGAGGAAAACGGGCTCACCCTCGCCGAGCTCACGCTCGGCTACATCCGCGCGGGGGATTTCGACTCGGCGCGGTTCTACCTGCAGCGAGCCGAGCAGCGGGTGACGCGGGCCCCGCCCCGGATCTACGGCGTCCTCGGCGAGGTCTACGACGCGCTTCACCGGCTCGAGGACGCGGTCGCGGCCTGGAGCGAGTTCGTGCGCTTCGGGGGCCAGGATCCTGTGCTTCTGGCGCGCGTGGCGCGCACCCGCGACGAGCTGGCGGTCACCCGCGGACAGAGGTCGCTCCTGCTCGACCACTTCGCGATCTTTGCCGATCCCGGCGTCTCCGAAGAGGTCGCCCGGCAGGCCGGGGACGCTCTGGAGGCCGCCTACCGCGAGCAGACGGCGTTTCTCGGGGCGCGGCTGCCACGGCCGCAGGTCGTGGTCCTCTATGCGGGACGCGCGTGGTTCTCTCTCGTCTCGGTGCCCGACTGGGTCTCCGGCCTGTATGACGGAAAGATCCGCGTGTCGGTCGAGGCGGACACGCCCGCGGCGTTGTCGGGAGTCCTCGCCCACGAGCTGGCGCACGCGCTCCTGCGGGTGTCCGCCCGCGATCGGGCCCCGGGCTGGCTGCACGAGGGCATGGCGAAGTGGCTCGAGGGGCGGCGCATTCCCTGCCGGGAAGTCCGGGCGGCGGCAGGAGAGTACCCCGCCGAATCGCTCGCGGCGCTCGATGCCCGCTTTCACAGGGCCCTCGATCGCAGCGCCGCGAGCGCCAGCTACGCGCAGGCGCTGTCGACGGTCGAGTACCTGGCCGCGCTGCGGGGCGAGGGGGCGCTCGCCTGCGTCGTCTCGGTGTTGGGCGAAGGGAAGTCGTTTCCGGAGGCGCTGCGCGCGGAGACGGGGCTGTCGGGGGAGGAGCTGTATGCCGGTTGGCGGAAGTGGGCCGGCTATTGACTCTTGACTATCGATAAACGCCGGTGTACCGGCGTTCCCTACTGCTGAGGGCTTGCCGATGGTGGTCGGGTCGGTGGTCGGGTCGACGCGGAGGATGGCTCCGCCAGAAACGCGACCCAGACCGGGTCCGTCGCGATCGGCAGATATGCCGGATCCGCCCGGAGCGCGGATCGGTCGAGGCGCCCTTCGGACTCGAGCGGCTCGAGCGCCGCGACGGTCGCCGAGGCGTTCCCCGAGCGGCCGTGGATCTGGGCCTCGAGCTCGGCGCGGCGCCACACGTCCGGGACCATCGATCGGGCCTTCTCGATCGTGCGCACGGCGGCCGCCGTATCGCCCAGATTGGTCAGGACGACGGCCAGGGTCGCGAGGGTCTCGGGATCGGGCCCCGCCTCGGCGCGGTAGGCCTCGAGGAGAGACCGCGCCTCTCCGAGCTCTCCGCGGGAGAGCCGGATCGCGGCGAGCTCGCGGAGAGCTCCGGGAGCGGAGGGCTTCTCGGCGCGCGCGCGCTCGAAATCCGCCAGCGCTTTCTCGGCGTCGCCGCGCGCTCTTGCCTGGAGCCCCATCTGGTAGAAGACGGGTGCCGCCGGGGCTCCCGCGTCGACCGCGCGGAGCCACGCGTCGCGGGCCTCGTCCGCGCGGCCCGCGCCCTGCGCTTCGAGGGCTCGTTTCTCCAGGTGCCTCCAGGGTTGGGGGGGAGGCGCCGGAGCCAGCGCGTAGGGCTCCGAGAGGGTGCGGTGCAGGGCAAGCGAACCATCCACCAGAAACAGCACGGCGGGCACCGACGCGGTCAGCCAGAGGAGGGGGCGCCGCTCCCGCGGCAGGCGGCGCGCGACGACGGCCACGAGGGCAGCGATGGCTGCGAGGCCGATCAGCCTGGGAAGGACCTTCGCACGGGCCTCGCGCCCGGAGTTGCGCCGCCGGACCGGATCGGGCCCCAGGAGTCGTCCGACTTCCGTCGCCAGAGACAGTCCCGGGTCGACCAGCAGGATGTCCTCGATCGTCCAGCCCCGAGGCGTGCGGCGGACCGTCCACCGGGTCTTCAGGATCGAGGACTCGTAACGCATTCCCAGGTCGACGAGGATCGGGCCCTCGCCCGACTCGGCCACCCGAGCCCAGGCAACCTCGCCCGGGGCCTTGGAAGCCGGGGCCAGGGCCTGCGCGAAGTGCTCCCGGACGGCCGTGCGCAGAAGGCTCTGCTGGCGGCTCGTCAGAGCGCTCCAGACGGAGTTGCTGAGGAGGCGGCGCAGGATCCCGTCCGCGTCGATCGATTCCAGGAAGATCTTTTGCGGCCCGTGGAGCGCGGCGAACGCCTCCCGCCGCGCGAAGTCGGCCGCTTCTTCCGCCGCGGGCGCGGTCGTCTCCTGGGAACGGGCCTCGGCGGCGGGCAGCCAGAGCGAGGCCGCCATCAGCGCGAGGAGACCGCCGATGCGCCGCGCCCTCATGGCCGCGCCGGGATCAGTCTGTATCGAGCGTCAGACTTCCAAAGCGGAACGTCATCGGGTCTCGAGAAAAACACTATACCGTTCCGGGAACTTTCCATGGGCGGCGGGACGAAGCGGCCAAACCTCGGGACGAGCCGTCTGCGTCAGGCCGCCAGCGGCTCGAGGCGCGAGACGCGCGGGGACAGCGACTCGGCACCCCCCTCCGTGCACACGATGTCGTCCTCGATGCGCACGCCGAAGCGGCCGGGCAGGTAGATCCCCGGCTCGGACGTGAAGGTCATGCCGGGCTCGAGCTCCGTCCGGTCGTGTCCCACCATGTAGGGCGGCTCGTGCACGTCGATTCCCAGGCCGTGCCCCAGGCGGTGCGTGAAGTACTCCCCGTAGCCGGCCTTCTCGATCACCCGGCGCGCGGCCGCGTCGACCTCGAAGCAGGGCACGCCCGGTCCGGCCTTTTCGATCGCGGCGGTCTGGGCGTCGAGCACGACCGACCACACGGTGCGGTACTCGTCGGTCGGCGTGCCGTAGTAGGTCGAACGCGTGATGTCGTAGTAGTAGCCGTCCGGCCGGTCCCAGGCATCGATGAGCACGGCCTCATCGCGCGCCAGCGGTGTCGATCCCGAGGCGCCGTGCGGAAAGGCCGACGAGGGGCCGAACTGCACCATGTTCTCGCCGCCGACCAAGGCCGAGATGTCGGCCTCGAGGCAGCCGGGCGCGAGCGCCGCGAACGCCTTCCGGAAGCGCGGGATCGCCACTGCGATCGCCTGGCGCATCATCTCGATCTCCTCGGCCGACTTGATCATCCGGAGCGTGCCGAAGAGCCCCGCCGCCGACGCCGGCTTCCAGCCCGGCCGGGCCTCGAGCAGGCGCTCGACGTCGTCGTAGGCGGTCGAGGGCTCGATGGCCAGGGTCCCGACGGAGGCGGGGAAGAGCGCGGCCGCCATCGCGAACGGGTCTTCGGTCTCCTCCCAGGTCACGACCCGGCCGACCGCCGACATGGTGCGCAGACGCGATGCCTCGAAGGACGGGCAGACCACGACCGGGTCCGTATCCTGGAAGAGAAGCAGGGCCGTCAGACGTTCGCTCCGGTGAAAGTCGATGCCCGTGAGGTAGAAGAGATTGGAAGAAGGGGTCGCGTAGAGCCCGTCGGCTCCCAGGGTGCGCAGGCGCTGGCGCACGGTTTCGAGGCGCCGGAGATAGATTTCACGCTTGGTCGGCATGGTGCGGATGCTAGCAGAGTCGAGCCGCCGGAGACCCGCCCGGCCTGTACGGGCGTGCGCCGCCGTAGCCGCGGCCGCCGGTCTGCTCCTGGCTCCGGGGTGCCGGCGCGACGGCCGCCTCGAGTTTCGCGGCGCGCCGGTCGTTCTCATCACGGTCGACACTCTCCGGGCCGACCACCTCCCGGCGTACGGGTATCGGGGGGTCGCGACGCCGAACATCGACGCGCTGAGACGGGATGCGGTCCTCTACGAGAACGCGTACAGCCACGTGCCCCTGACGCTCCCGTCGCACGCCACGATCTTCACCGGCCTGCTGCCGCCGCAGAACGGCGTGCGCGACAACCTCGGATACGCGCTCGGGGCGGAGCCGGCGACGATCGCGTCCTTTCTCGAGGAGAAGGGGTATGCGACGGGGGGCGCCGTCTCCGCGATCGTGCTGTCGCACGCGACCGGGATCTCCCGCGGCTTCGAGTTCTACGAGGATGCCGTCGAGCCGACGAAGGTCAACCAGACGCTTTCCCGCGTCCAGCGCCGCGGGAACGAGACCGCCGCGCTCCTCACCGAGTGGATCGGCGGGCGCGGCGGGAAACCCTTCTTCGCGTTCCTTCACCTCTTCGAGCCGCACTCGCCTTACGAGCCGCCCGAGCCGTTCCGCAGCCGGTACGCGCTGTCCTACGACGGGGAGGTTGCGCGCGCCGACGAGATCGTCGGAGGCTTCCTGAAGTTCCTCGAGGACCGCGGCCTCTACGACGAGGCGATCGTCGTCTTTCTCTCGGACCACGGAGAGGGCCTGGGCGACCACGGCGAGGACGAGCACGGAGTGCTGCTCTATCGCGAGGCGATCCGGGTCCCGCTGATCGTCAAGCTCCCGGGCGGGCGGCACGCGGGCGCGACGGTGAAAGGGCCGGTCGGGTTGACCGACCTCTTTCCGACGGTGGCGGCCTTGACCGGCCACCCGGCCCCGCCGGGGCTTCCCGGCCGCTCGCTGACCGAGGGCCTCGCCGGCGCGGCGCCGGCCTCCGCGGGGGGGGCGCGCCGGATCTACAGCGAGACGCTCTATCCGCGCCTCCACCTGGGCTGGAGCGACCTGGCCTCGCTGGTGGATGACCGGAGCCACTACATCGAGTCGCCGCGTCCCGAGCTCTACGACATCGTGGCCGACCCGGGTGAGAAAAGAGACCTCTCGGCGGGACTGCCCCCCGCTTTCCGCGCGCTGCGCGCCGAGCTCTCGCGGATGCCGCGGCCGCTCCAGGCCCCCGGCAGCACCGATCCCGAGCAGATGAAGAAGCTCGCGGCGCTCGGATATATCAGCGCCTCGTCCGCGGACCTCGCGAAGAAGAACCTGCCGGCGCCCCGCGACCGCATCGGGGCCGTCGAGAACCTGACGGCCGGGTTCGGCGCGTTGCAGGCGGGCCGGCACGCGGAGGCGGTGAAGGTTCTGGGCGCTCTCCTCGAGAGCGAGCCGGGCATGACGGACGTCTGGCAGATGTACGCGGAGGCCTCCCTGAAGCTCGGGCGCGACGCCGAAGCGCTTCGGGCGCTCCAGACCGCCGCAAAGCTCGCGCCGGGGAATCCCCAGGTCCTCATGGCCCTCTCCGACTACTACCTGCAGATCGGAAACTTCGGGCAGGCGCGCAGGCACGCCGAGGCGGTCGGGGATGCGGGCACGGCCAGCCCCCACGAGACGCTCGCTCGAATCGCGCTGGCGCAAGGTGATCTCGACGCCGCCGAGCGCTCGGCGCGGGCGGTGCTGGAGAAGTACCCGTCGCGGCGGGTCCCGCGCCTGATCCTGGGCCGCGTCCTGCACGACCGGCGCGACTACGCCGGCGCCCTCGTCGAGCTCGAGCGGGTCCGCCGTCCCCATGCCGAGGAGTCCACGGTCCTGCTGCAGAACCTGAACTTCCTGCGCGGCGACAGCTTCGCCCGGCTTGGCCGCGAGGCCGAGGCGGAGGCGGCGTTCCGCGAGGAGATCCGCGACTTCCCGGGCAACCCAGCGCCGCGGGCCGCGCTCGCGATGCTCTACGCCAGCCAGGGGCGCGAAACGGAAGCCCGCAAGACTCTCGGCGACCTCGTCTTCGAGGTCCGCTCTCCGGAGGCCTACTTCGCGGCGATCCGGACCTACGAGATCCTGGGGGATCCTGCCAGCGCCCGCGAGATCCGCGCCGATCTGCAGCGGCGGTTTCCGGAGGCCAAAGAGCGCCGCGAGTCATCCTGAGCGAAGCGAAATAGCCGACAACCGACCCGACCCCCGAAGGCAAACCCCCGGGCAGTAGGGAACGCCGTCCGAAGGACGGCGGTCACGCAGGCCCTCAGCAGTCGGGTCGGTGGTCGGCTATTTCGGCGCTGCGCTCCTCAGGCTGACCGGCCGGGGACCATCAGGTTCCGGCCCGTCATCTCTTTCGGTGCCTCGAAGCCCTGGAGCGCCAGCAGCGTCGGGGCGACATCGGCGAGCGTGCCTCCCGAGGAAAAGGCGCCGTCCTTCGCGCAGAGCACGAGCGGCACGGGATTGCACGTGTGGGCCGTGTGGGGCTGGCGCGTGACGGGGTCGATCATCTGCTCGGCGTTGCCGTGGTCGGCGGTCATCAGCAGGCGCGCACCCGTTTCGTGGCAGGCGGCCTCGAGGATGCCGAAACAGCGGTCGAGCGTCTCGATGGCTGCAATCGTCTCGGCGAGCTTCCCCGTGTGGCCGACCATGTCGGCGTTGGCGAAGTTGACCACGGAGGCGTCGAACCTGCCGCCGCGCACGGCGCGGACGGCCTCCTCGGTGATCTGCGCGGCGCTCATCTCGGGGTGCAGGTCATAGGTCGCGCCCTTCCAGGACGGAACGAGGATGCGCTCCTCGCCCGGATAGGCCTTTTCGATGCCGCCGTTGAAGAAATAGGTCACGTGCGCGTACTTCTCGGTCTCCGCCAGCCGCAGGTTCTTGATCCCCCGTTCGGCCCACACGTCCGCCAGGATGTGGGTCTGGTCCAGGGTCGGGAAAGCGGCCGGCAGCCCGAACTCTTTCTTGTACGCGGTGAAGCCCACGAAGTGGATCTTGGGTGGACTGGGACGCGGGAAGTCGGCAAACTCCGCCTCGGTCAGCGCCCGCGTGATCTGGCGCGCGCGATCCGCGCGAAAGTTGAAGAAGACGACCGCATCGCCGTCCCGGATTTGCCCGACGGGCTCGCCCGCGTCCATGAGGACGGTAGGCTGAACGAACTCGTCGGACTCGCCGCGTTGGTAGGCGGCCTCGATCGCGGCGGCGGCGCTCTCGGCGTGGAGGCCGGAAGAGAAGACGAGGGCGGCGTACGCGCGCGCGACCCGGTCCCAGCGCTTGTCCCGGTCCATCGCGTAGTAGCGGCCGGAAACCGTGGCGATCCGGCCGCCGCCGGCCTGTGCCAGCGCCGCCTCGAGCCGCGACACGTAGACGAGCGCCGACTTCGGCGGCGTGTCGCGCCCGTCTGTGAAGGCGTGGACCCGGAGGCGCGGCACGCCCGCCCTGGCCGCGAGCGCGATCAGCCCCTCGAGGTGCCGCTCGTGCGAGTGCACGCCCCCGTCGGAGACGAGCCCCATCAGGTGGAGCGTCGAGCCCCTGCGCTTCGCGTGCTCCGCGGCGGCCCGAAGAACCCGGTTCGCGAAGAAAGACCCGTCGCGCAGGGCGAGTTCGATCCGCAGGAGATCTTTAGGGACCATCCGCCCGGCGCCGAGCGTGAGGTGCCCGACCTCGGAGTTGCCCATGACCCCCGCCGGCAGGCCCACGGCTTCGCCCGACGCCTCCAGCAGCGTCCACGGGTACTCCGCGAGCCACCGGTCGAAGATCGGCGTGCGGGCGAGCGTGATGGCGTTGCCGTCGGAGGGCGGCGCATGGCCCCAGCCGTCGCAGATCAGGAGGAACACCGGCGCGGTCTTCAAGCGAAGGGGGCGGGACGCGGCGGCTCGGGGGTCGGACGCCACCTCGCGCACCGGGGCGCCCATGCCTCGAACTCGAAGACGCCGGTCTCGTCTGCCTCGTTCTCCAGCAGCCCCCGGACGAGGCCCTCGCAGGCGACGCCCAGCCCCCCGCTGATGGAAGGTGGGAACTCCCAGCCGAACATGAGGACGCGCATTGGCAAATCCTCTTATTCTCCTCCCGCCAGGTGCGTGTACACCACACGCGCGACTTCCGCGACGCTCCACGCCTGGGCGAAGCAACCGCGGGGCGTGTGGGGCGAGTCGCCGTCGAACATCTCCGAGACGTAGCCGAGTCCGGCCTCGCGCACATGGGCGCGCAGCGGCGCCAGCAGAGCCCGCATCGTGCGGCGGGACCTCTCGGTGTTGCCGAAGACTCGGAAGTGCGCGTCGGCGAACGGGCCCATCAGCCACGGCCAGACGGACCCCTGGTGCGCCGCGGAGAGCCGCGCGCGTTCGTCGCCCGCGCAGGTCCCCCGGTAGCGCGGGTCCTGCGGATCGAGCGTGCGCAGGCCGAAGGGCGTGAGCAGACTGCGGCGCACCGCCCAGTAGACCGACCGCGCGCGGTGCGGCGGCAGGAGGTCTTCGGTCAGGGAGACCGCCAGGATCTGATTGGGACGGAGGCTGGTATCGGGAGCGAAGCCGCCGACGACGTCGTAGAGGTAGCCCGTCTCGGTGTGCCAGAACGTTTCGTTGAAGCGGCGGGCGACGTGCCAGGCCTCCGACTCGAGCTCCCGGGCCCGTCCCATCTCGCCGGCTTGCCGCTCGAGCCGGGCCGCGCTCTGCAACGCCGCGTGCCACAGCGCGTTGACCTCGACGGCGCGGCCCGAGCGCGGCGTCACGGGCTTCTCATCGACGACCGCGTCCATCCACGTCAGCGCGCGTCCCGGCGCGTCCCCCGCGAGCAGGCCGTCCGGGCCCACGCCGATGCCGAAGCGGGTCCCTCGCCGGTACGCCTGGATGATCGAGCGCACCGCGCCGAGCATCGGCGAGGGGCGTTCGGGACTGCGCCGGACCCGGCCGAACCATTCGACGGCCAGGATGAACCAGAGGGAGGCGTCGATCGAGTCGTACTGGGGGTCGCCCTCCTCGCCCGAGAAGTGGCTCGGGATGAGCCCGTCTCGCCGCATTCCGGCGAACGTGTTCAGCACCTTCGCCGCCGTCCCGTAGCGCCCGTTGGCGAGGGCGAGCCCGGGCGCCGCGATCATGGCCTGGCGGCCCCAGTCCGCGAGCCACGGAAACCCCGCCAGGATCGTGGCGTGGCGCGGGTCGGATTCGGCCAGGAAGGCTTCCGCGCGGCGGGAGAGCTCGTCGAAGACCGAGTCGCCGGTGCGGGCGAAGGCATCCCGCCGCAGGCGCTCTTCGTCGAGGAACCGGTCCGGATCGGCCGCCACCTCGTCGAGCGAGAAGAGCGCGAAGGCCTGGGCGTCGGGCCGCAGCTTCCACTCCCATTCGAGCGGGCTCCACAGGTCCTCGGCGCAGGCGTACCCCCGGGCCGTTTCCTCCGGGTAGGAGAAGTTGCGGTACCACACGGGGTCCAGGTGCGTCGCGGCGAAGACGCCCCGCAGGTAGAGCCGGGGCAGATAGGGCAGCGGACGCACCCAGGAAGTCTCGCCGCGAACCTCGGTCGTCGCGTCCCAGTCCGCCGTCTCGTGCTGCAGGCGGTGCGAGCCCCGGAGGGCCAGCAGGGGGCGGACGCGCAGCGTGATCTCGGTCGAGCCCCGATTGACGTAGCGCACGATCGTAAACGAGCGGTCGCGCACGAGGCAGAGCGAGCGCTCGACGCAGAAGTCCTCGGTCTCGTGCCGCCAGGTCGGAAACGGCTCCAGCCGGAATCCCGACAGGTTCTTCATGCCGTCCGGTGCGGTCGCGTCGCGGTAGATCTGCGTCGAGATCCCGTCGGTCGCGCCGCGGCACGTCACAAACTCCTCGCAGCCCGCGACCATCATCCAGCGCCGCCGCGGGGGCGGAACGGCGGGCACGTACCAGCCGTGGTAGCGCCGGGTGCGCGGGCCGCCCACGGTCCCGCATGCGAAGCCTCCCGCGCCGTCGGTCTCCAGCCACTCGAGCGCGAGCTCGCGCCCCTCGAGGTCGGAGCGGGACCACTCGAGGGGCTTTCCGGAGCCGCGGGCGGCGATGAGGGGTTGTTGATTCGACACGGGCGGAAACCTTTCGCGGCGATTCTCTCTCAGATGAGCGAGGAGTTCGAGCCTCGAGCGAGGTTGGCGGAAACGCCGTAATAAGATCCGTTCCGAAGGAGGGCCGATTGAGCACTGCCTCCAGATCTCTCGACGAGCTCTGCGTCAACACGATCCGAACCCTGTCGATCGACGCGGTGCAGAAGGCGAATTCCGGCCATCCGGGCCTGCCGCTCGGCGCGGCGCCCATGGCCTACGTGCTGTGGCAGCGGTACCTCAAGCACAACCCCCGCGATCCGCACTGGCCCGACAGGGACCGCTTCGTGCTGTCCGCCGGCCACGGCAGCATGCTGCTCTACAGCCTCCTGCACCTGACGGGCTACGACCTGGCGCTCGACGACATCAAGGCCTTCCGCCAGTGGGGCAGCCGCACCCCCGGTCACCCCGAGTTCGACCTGACTCCGGGCGTCGAGGCGACGACGGGGCCCCTCGGCCAGGGCTCTGCCAACGCCGTGGGCATGGCGATCGCCGAGCGCTTCCTCGCGGCCCGCTACAACCGGCCCGGCCACGAGATCGTCAACCACCGCACCTTCTGCCTCGTGAGCGACGGCGACCTGATGGAGGGAATCTCGTCGGAGACGGGATCGCTCGCCGGACACCTGAAGCTCGGCAAGCTGATCTACCTCTACGACGACAACCGCGTGTCGCTCGACGGCCCCACATCGCAGGCGTTCACGGAAGACGTCCTCCGGCGCTACGAGGCGTACGGCTGGCAGACGCTGCGCGTCGAGAAGGGGAACACGGACCTCGAGGCGATCGACGGCGCGATCCGGATCGCGGTCTCGCAGGAGGAGCGCCCCACGATCATCGCCGTCCGCACCACGATCGGCTACGGCTCGCCCCACAAGGCGGGGACCTCGGCCGCGCACGGCAGTCCTCTCGGCGTCGAAGAGGTCGCCCTGACCAAGAGGGCCCTCGGCTGGGAGTGGACCGAGCCCTTCCACGAGCCGCCGGAGGCTCTGAAGCACCTTCGGACCGCTCTGGAGCGCGGCGCGCAGTCGCAGGGCGACTGGGAGAAGCGCTTCGACGCCTGGGCGAGGTTGGAGCCGGGCCTGGCCGAGGAATGGCGGCTGGCGCGCAAGGGAGCGTTGCCGCCGGGCTGGGACGCGGACCTTCCGAAATGGAAGCCGGGCGAATCGCTCGCGACCCGGGTTGCGGGGGGCAAGGCGATCAACGCGATCGTCCGGCACGTCCCGTGGCTCGTCGGCGGCGACGCGGACCTTTCGGAATCCACCAAGACCAAGATCGAGGGCGCGGGCGACTTCGACGGCCAGACGGGCCAGGGAAACAACATCCACTACGGCGTGCGCGAGCTCGCCATGGCCGGAATCGCCAACGGCATGGCCTACCACGGGGGGGTGAGGCCGTTCGTGGCCACCTTCTTCTGCTTCTCGGACTACATGCGCCCGTCGGTCCGGCTGGCGGCCCTGAGCCGCGTCCCGACGGTGTTCGTCTGGACTCACGACTCGATCGGCCTCGGAGAGGACGGGCCGACGCACCAGGCGGTGGAGCACCTCATGTCGCTGCGCGCCATGCCGGGGTTCTCGATGATCCGGCCCGGCGACGCCAACGAGACCACCGAAGCCTGGAGAGCGGTGATGGAGCATCGGGACGGCGCCATCGGCCTCGCCCTGTCCCGGCAGAATCTCCCCGTGCTGGACCGTTCGACAGCCTCGGGCGACGTCTCGCGAGGCGGCTACATCCTCGCCGAGGCGTCTGGGGGGGCGCCGAGGCTGATTCTCATGGGGACGGGCTCCGAGCTCCAGCTCGCAGTCGCGGGGCGCGAGAAGCTCGAGGCGGAGGGGATCCCCACGCGCGTCGTCTCGATGCCGTGCTGGGAGTTCTTCGACGCAGAGCCCCGCGAGTATCGCGAACAGGTGCTGCCGCCCGCGGTCAAGGCCCGCCTCTCGATCGAGGCGGGCGTCACGCTCGGTTGGCACAAGTACGTCGGGGAGGAGGGCGGGTCGATCGGTGTCGACCGCTACGGCGCCTCCGCGCCCGGCGAGATCGTCATGAAGGAGTACGGCTTCACCGTGGAGCATGTCGTCGAGCACGCCCGCGGATTGCTGAAAAAGGGAGGACGAGCATGAACGCAAACCCGCTGAAAGGGCTCTCCGAGCTCGGCCAGAGCGTCTGGTACGACTACATCCGCCGGGACCTCGTCGAGGGCGGAGGCCTGAAGCGTCTGATCGAAGAGGACGGCCTTTCGGGCATGACCTCGAACCCCACGATCTTCGAGAAGGCGATCGCGGACAGCTCGCTCTACGACGACGACATCGGGGGCGGAGCCGGAAAGTCGGCGGCCCAGCTCTACGAGGCGCTGGCGGTCCGCGACGTGCGCGGCGCGGCGGACGTGTTCCGCCCGGTCTACGACGCACGCGGCGGCGGCGACGGCTTCGTCTCGATCGAGGTCCAGCCGCATCTGGCCCGCGACACGCGGGGCACGATCGTCGAGGCGCGGCGCCTCTGGTCCGAGTGCGCGCGGCCCAACGTGATGGTGAAGATCCCCGGCACGGTCGAAGGCCTTCCGGCCATTCGGCAGTGTCTGGCCGAGGGCATCAACATCAACATCACGCTTCTCTTCTCCGTGGCGCGCCATCGCGACGTGATGGATGCGTACCTCTCGGCCCTCGAGGACCGCGTCCAGGCCGGGAAGCCGATCGACGGCATCCGGTCGGTCGCCAGCTTCTTCGTTTCGCGCGTCGACACCAACGCCGACAAGAAGCTCGACGTCCTGATCGCGGCAGGCAACGAGCAGGCGAAGGCGCTCCGTAGCAAGATCGGCGTCGCCAACGCGCGCATCGCCTACGAGGCCTTCGAAGAGGTCTTCGCCGGGGCGCGCTTTGCGGCCCTGAAGGCGAAGGGCGCGAGGCTCCAGCGGCCGCTCTGGGCCTCGACCTCGACGAAGGACCCCGGGCTCCCCGACACCTACTACGTCGAGGCGCTCGTCGCGCCGGACTCGGTCGACACGATACCGCCGGAGACCTTCGAGGCCTACCGCGACCACGGAAAACCGCAGGTGCGCATCCGCGACGACCGCGAGGGAGCGCACGCGGCCTTCCGCGCGCTCGCCGGGCTCGGCATCTCCGCCGATCAGATCTATCGGGAGCTGGAGGAGGAAGGCGTGAAGAAGTTCTCCGCCTCCTACGACAGCCTCCTCGAGGCCATCGAGCAGAAGGAGCGCTCGATGAGGGTGGCTTGACCGCGGACCCCGGAGGCCCGTCCGGGCGAAGATCCGAAGAGGCGATCCGCCCAGCCTGTACGCTAGTCATCTTCGGCGCGTCGGGAGACCTGACGCGCCGGCTGCTCGCCCCGGCGATCGCGCATCTGAACCGCGACGGCGCCCTCTCCGCGGACTTCGCGATCGTCGGCCTGGGCCGCACGGAGTTCTCGAACGAGGCTTTCCGCGCCCAGCTCGAGAGCGGCGCGCGCGAGTTCACGCCGTCGACACAGGGCCGCCCCGGGGACCTGCCGGCGATCGTCGAGTACATCCGCGGCGACTTTGGCGACCGCGGACTCTACGAGACCCTGCGCGAACGGCTCGAGGAGATCGAGGTCCGGCGCGCGGGCCCCCGCAACCGCATCTTCTACTTCGCGACACCTCCCGAGGCCGACGAGCCGATCGTCACGGCCCTCGGCGAGGCGGGGCTGGCCAGGGGCGAGAACGGCTGGGTGCGCGCGGTCGTCGAAAAGCCCTTCGGGCACGACCTGGAGTCGGGGCGCCACTTGAACGAAGTGCTCCTGCGGGTGTTCCCCGAGAAGCAGATCTACCGGATCGATCACTACCTCGGCAAGGAGACCGTCCAGAACATCTTCGTGCTGCGCTTCGCCAACGGCGTCTTCGAACCGCTCTGGAACCACCGCTACGTCGACCATGTCCAGATCTCGGTGGCGGAGTCGGTCGGTGTGGGCCACCGCGCCGGCTTCTACGAGAAGGCCGGCGTCGTGCGCGACATGTTCCAGAACCACCTGATGCAGCTTCTCACCCTGACGGCGATGGAGCCGCCCGCCGCCTACGAGGCCGACGCGATCCGCGCGGAGAAGGTCAAGGTGCTGCGGTCGATCCGGCCGTTCGCGCAAGGAGAGATCGATGACTGGGCCGTGCGCGGCCAGTACGGACCCGGGGTCGTCGACGGAAAGAGAGTCCCCGGCTACCGCGAAGAGCCCAAGGTCGATCCGAAGTCGACGACTCCCACCTACGCGGCCCTGAAGATCGCCATCGACAACTGGCGCTGGGCGGGGGTGCCCTTCTACCTGCGCTCCGGAAAGCGTCTGGGCAAGCGCGTCACCGAGATCGCGATCGAGTTCAAGGCCGTGCCGCACCGCTTCTTCCACAAGGCGTCGGGAGGACTCCTGCCGAACGTGCTGCGGCTCCACATCCAGCCCGACGAGGGCGTGTCGTTGAAGTTCGGGGTCAAGATCCCGGGGCCGGCCCTGCAGATCCAGTCCGTCTACATGGATTTCCCGTACGCCAAGCTCGGCGCGCCGATCCACGGCGGCTACGAGCGCCTCCTCCTGGACGTCACCTACGGCGACCAGACGCTCTTCATCCGCGGCGACGAGGCCGAGCACGCCTGGGAAGTGCTCACGCCGGTCCTGAACGCCTGGGAGAAGAACGCGCCCGATGACTTCCCGAACTACGCCGCCGGTACCTTCGGCCCCGAGGCGGCGGACAAGTTCCTCGAGAAGGACGGCCGGCGCTGGCGGACGCTGTAGGGCCGGCTCCCTACGCTTCCTTCGCCTCGGCTTTGCCCGCCTTCGCCTGGGCGATGATCTTGTCCTGAAGGCCGTGCGGGACCTCGGAGTAGTGCGAGAACTCGGGGTGGAAGGACCCGCGTCCCTGGGTGATCGACCGAAGCTGCGCGCCGTAGGTCAGGAGCTCGGCCATCGGGACCTGCGCCTTGATGACCGTGTCGTCCTCGGTGGCGTCCATGCCCTGGACGTGGCCGCGCCGCGAGGAGAGGTCGCCCATGAGGTCGCCGACGTACTCGTTGGGGGCGGTGATCTCGACGTTCATGACGGGCTCGAGCAGCGTGGGCCTGGCCGCGGCCATGGCCTCCTTGTAGGCGAGGGCGCCGGCGAGCTTGAAGGCGAGCTCCGAGGAGTCCACGTCGT
This sequence comes from Thermoanaerobaculia bacterium, assembly GCA_040879385.1. GTDB lineage: Bacteria > Acidobacteriota > Thermoanaerobaculia > UBA5066 > Gp7-AA6 > DAHUXD01. The sequence continues at coordinate 42,251 of JBBDKM010000045.1, forward strand.
GGTACTGACCGTCGTAGAGGATGACGCGGAAGTCGACCATCGGATATCCGGCGAGGAAGCCCTTGCGGCGGACCTCCTGGATGCCCTTCTCGACGGCCGGGATGAAATTGCGCGGGATCGAGCCGCCGTAGATATCGTCCACGAACTCGAAGTCCTTGCCGCGGGGGAGCGGCTCGACGCGGATGCGGCAGTCGGCGAACTGGCCGTGGCCCCCCGTCTGCTTCTTGTGGCGGCCGTGGGCTTCGGCCTTCTTCGTGATGGTCTCCCGGTACGGGACCTTGGGCGGGTGCAGGATGACCTCGACGCCGTACCGTTTCTTCAACCTCGCGACGGCGATCTCGACGTGCAGCTGCGAGGCGCCGGCGAGATGGAACTCCTTGGTCTCCTCGTCCCGCTGGAAGTTCAGCGACGGATCTTCTTCGATGAGCTTGTGGAGGGCCGTCGAGATCTTGTCCTCGTCGCCCTTGGCCTTGGGCTCGATGGCGTACGCGATCGAGGCTTCGGGGACCGCGAGCGCCGGCAGGACGACCGGATGGTCCTTGGTCGTGATCGTGTCTCCGGTGTGCGTCTCCTTGAGCTTGGCCACCGCGACGATGTCGCCCGCCCTGGCCTCCGGCACGTTGACGTGCTCCTTACCCTGGGGGAGAAAGAGCCCGGAGAAGCGCTCGTGGACGCCTTTGGTGGCGTTCCAGTAGTTGCCGTCGGACTGGAAATGGCCCGCGAGCACGCGCAGGTACGAGATCCGGCCCGCGAAGGGGTCGGAGACGGTCTTGAACACCTGGGCGACGGCATGGTCCTTCTCGTTGCAGAAGACCATGACGGGCTTGCCGTCTTTGCCGACGCCCTCGTTCTTCCGGCCCTCGGGCGAGGGCAGGAGCGCCACACAGGCGTCCAGGATGCGGAGCGAGCCGATCCCGTTGGCGGAGGACGCGCAGAAGACCGGGAAGATCTTGCGTTCTACGATCTCGCGCTTCAAGCCCGGGAGGATGTCCTGGGGTTCGAGGGTGCCTTGGGCGAAGAACTTCTCCATCAGGTCGTCCTCGCCCTCGGCGACCGCCTCGACGAGAGCCTCGTGCTCGGCCTTCGCCCGCTCAGCCAGGTCCGCCGGGATCGGGCCGTCGGCGCGCTTGCCGCCCTCGTTGAGATGCGCTTCCATCCGCACCAGATCGACGGTGCCCTTGAAGGTCTTCTCCTCGCCGACGGGGATCTGCAGGGGGATGACTCCGTGGCCGAACTTCTTCCGGAGGGACTCCACGGTCCGATCGAACGAGGCGCGGTCGCGGTCCATCCGGTTGACGACGAACAGGACCGGCCGCTCGAACTCGGCCGCGAACTTCCAGACCCGCTCGGTCTGGACCTCGACCCCCGAGACCGCGTCGAGAACGATGATCGCCGCGTCGGCCGTGTAGACGGCGGAGCGCGCCTCCGGGGCGAAGATCCCGTATCCGGGGGCGTCCAGGAAGTTGATGCGGGTGTCGCGGTGGATCGCGTGCGCGCTCGACAGATTGATCGAGATCTTGCGGTCGATTTCCTCCCCGTCGAAGTCGGTCGGGCAGGTGCCGTCGTCGATCTTGCCCGGCCGCGTGGTCGCCCCGGCCGCGTGCAGGAGGGAGGCGACGAGGGTGGTCTTTCCGACCGTGTTGTGGCCGACAACGGCGACGTTGCGGAGCTCGGGAGCGGAAAGTGGTTTCATGGGGCCGGATTATATTGAAGGGCTCACGCAGGCCCGCGAAAAGACTACCCAGAGAAATACCATGCCCGCCGCCGCCAGAATTCCCGCCAGAAGCAGCGCCGCCGCGACGGCCTTGCCGCTCCGGAGCCGCTCCTCCGGGCCGCCTCCGGCGGGCTGCGGGTCCCTCACGGCGTCGACCCCATGACGGCGCTTTCGTGTCTCGCGATCGGGGTGGCGTTTCTGCTGGCCGTGGGGCTGCTGGTCTTGGCCGGCGTCCTGCTGGGCTGGATCCTGCCCGAGCTCATCGGGCGATCGCGCCGCCGGCGAGGCGCTCCTCCGCCGAATACAGATTGAAGCTGCCCTCCCGCAGGAAGCCCGCGAGCATCACGCCGGACTCGCGCGCCAGGTCGATGGCGAGCGAAGAGGGAGCGGAGACGGCAGCCACGATGGGGATTCCGGCGGCGACGGCCTTCTGCACGATCTCGAAGGACGCCCGCCCCGAAACGAGCAGGATCGACTCCGAGAGGGGGAGCCGGCCCTCCCGGAACAGGAATCCCACGACCTTGTCGACCGCGTTGTGCCGCCCGATGTCCTCCCGCAGGACCAGGAGCTCGCCCGAGAGCGTGAAGACTCCCGCGGCGTGGAGACCGCCGGTCTCGCCGAAAGCCGCCTGGGAGCGGCGCAGGGTGTCGGGCAGCGAGGCGAGCACCGAGGCCTCGACGCGCGCGTTCGAAGAGACCGGCGGAAAGCGCCCGTGCACCGCCTCGATGGAGCCCTTGCCGCAGAGGCCGCAGGACGAGGTCGTCACGGTCAAGCGGCGGGCGCGATCGAGCAGCGAGCCTGCCGGCACAGTCGCGCGGACGATGACGACGTTGCCCTCCTCTTCGGGCGACTGGACCTCGCGGCAGTGCTCGACGCGCACGATCTCCTCGGGCCGATGGACGATGCCTTCGGCCACGAGCCAGCCGGCGGCCAGCTCGAAATCGTGTCCCGGCGTGCGCATCGTGACGGCGAGCGTGTCGGCGCCCACGCGGATCTCGAGGGGTTCCTCGACGGCGACGCGGTCTTCCCGTGTCTCGAGCCTTCCCCCGGCGCTGTGCCGGATGCGCTCGCTGCGGACGGCCTCGGCCGGGTGTTCCATGGAGCGCAGAATACGCTCGATTGCGGCGGCGGCCCGGGGCGAAGTCCCGTCGCATCCGGACAGATTCGCCCCTTCCCGGCCCGGCAACCTGCTAGAATTTCGCGGTCCGGCGTCCACTTGCCAACCGCGGGTCTACCGCCGGGCCGGGAGGGACTCGTTCCAAACCTATGTCGGGAAAGGTAACGACAGGCGCGCGCGTGGGCAAGCTCGGCCGTTACGAGGTCTTGAACGAGCTCGGCAAGGGGGCGATGGGCGTGGTCTACCTCGCCAAAGACCCCGTCATCGGCCGCCTCGTCGCCATCAAGACGATCAAGTCCTCCCATGGGGGCGACGACGACTCGGAGTCGCGCGAGTTCCGCGAGCGGTTCGTCCGCGAGGCGCAGACGGCCGGGATCCTGTCCCACCCCAACATCGTGACGATCCACGACATCGGCGAAGACACGGAAAGCCGGGCCTCGTTCATCGCCATGGAGTACATCGAGGGGAGAAACCTCAAGTCGCTCGTGACCGAGAAGAACAAGTTCACCTGGGACGAGATCGCGGACCTGGTGGCGCAGATCGGCGAAGCGCTCGACTACGCGCACCGCAAGGGGATCATCCACCGCGACATCAAGCCCGCCAACATCCTTCTCACCACCGACGGCAAGGTGAAGATCACCGACTTCGGGATCGCCAAGATCGCCTCCTCGAACCTGACGACCACCGGGCAGTTCCTCGGCACCCCCAACTACATGTCGCCCGAACAGGTCTCGGGGGCTCCGGTCGACGGCCGGAGCGACATCTTCTCGCTCGGCGTCGTGCTGTACGAGCTCCTCACCAATCGCAAGCCGTTCCAGGGCGACAATCTCACCGCGATTTCCTACAAGATCGTCCATGAGGACTTCACGCCGCCGGCCGAGCTCTCACCGGACATCCCGCCCGAGTTCAACCCGATCGTGGCGCGGGCGATGGCCAAGGACCCCTGGAATCGCTATCAGCGCGGCAAGGACCTGGCCCTGGCGCTCTACCAGCTCAAGGCGCACCTGGAAGAGCAGAAGGCGCTGCAGGAGCTCGGCACGATGGTCTCGGCCGCCGAGAATCTGCCCACGCTGAAGCTCGCGAATCTGCAGGAGCTCGCGGCCCAGGGCGCCCCCCGCGACACCACGGTCGTGCCTCCGCCGATCCCGCCGGCGAGCTCCCCGACGGGTCCGCCCGCGGGTCCGCCCGCGGGAGCGCCGAAGAAATCCCCCTCGTTCGACGACAGCTTCGAGGATCTCGAATCGACGACCGCCGCACCGGAGCTGGCGGCGGCGATGAAATCGGAATTCCCGGAGGCGCCGGCATGGGAGGACCTGCCGCCGCCCCCCGCCGATGCGACCGTCGCTCCGGCGCCCCTGCCTCAGGACTGGAAGAAGCTCGCGAAGGCCGACGTGAACCCCCGGTATTTCTGGCTCGTCTCGGCCGCGGCTCTGGGAGTCCTCGTCCTCATCGTCGGGTTCTTCGTGCTCCGGGCGAGGTCCGCCGCCACTCCCACCGTCGAGCAGGACGTGGCGCTCGAGCAGGAGGTGCAGGAAAGGCGCCAGGCGCTGGAAGAAGGCAAGAGGCTCTTCGACGCCGGCCAGTACGACCAGAGCCTCGCGAAGTTCCGGCAGGTCCTCGCGCGCAGTCCCAACAACGAAGAAGCGCGCAAGTACGCGCAGATGTTGGAGAACGCGGTCGTGGCGCGCCAGCAGGACGAGCAGAAGACGCAGCAGACCGCCGCGGCGGTCGAGGCGGCGAGGACGGCGCTGACGGAGGGACGGGCCGACGAGGCGAAGCAGAAAGCCGAGGAGGTCCTCGCGCTCGACGCAGCCAACGCGGATGCTCTCGCGGTCCGCGACGAGGCCGACAAAAAGATCGCGGTGGACAAGGCCGCCGCCGCGGCCAGGAAGAAGGACGCGAAGGCCCGGGAGACGCAGGTCGCGCGCAAGAAGGAGACCTCGCCGGCGCCGCAGCCCGGGCCGGCGCAGGCGACCGGCTCGGCTTCGGTCCAGGGCCCGGCTCCGGCCGCTGTTCCCGGCACCGCGACGCTGCGCCTGTTGTTCGACTCGCCGATCAACGCGGGGCACGTGATGGTGGCCGTCAACGATCAGATCCTCCTTCGGAAGCCCTTCTCGTTCAAAAAGAACGACAGCCACAGCGTGCTCGCCAGCATGACGGTTCCGTCCGGCCAGGCCGCGATCAAAGCGTGGCTGTCCGGCCCGGACATGCCCTCCAGCTTCACCACCACGACGGCGCAGTTCTCCGGCGGGGACTCGAAGACCCTCCGTCTCGAGCTTTCCGGCGGGAAGCTGACGGCCCGCGTCCAGTAGGCGAACCCGCCTTTCGCGAACTGGCGCTCACGGCGTCAGCGAGCGCGTAGCGATGGATCCCGGGCTCGAAGCGCCCTGACGGTGTTCCTAGGACCTTCCTCGCCTTTGCAGAAAAGCCGCCGATCGCGTATAAAGCCCCCTTCTCGGGGCGTAGCGCAGCCTGGTAGCGCACTCGGTTCGGGACCGAGTGGTCGGAGGTTCAAATCCTCTCGCCCCGACCAACTATCCCGGCGGCTTCGGTGGAGCCGCCTCTCCGGTCCTGAGCCAACTGGGCCCGGTGTGTCGCGGAGATCGACACCCGAGGGAATGCGCGACGCGCTTCTTCCCGCTGACGCTATTCGATCAGCGGCGCCTGCGCGAGCTCTGGCCCTGACCCTCTTCTAGCGTTGGAGGGTGACGATTCCGCCCGGCAACACTTCCTGGTCTCCCGTGACGAGGGGCTTGTAGAACTCGCCGACGCTCAGGGAGAGCCCCGAGCCCGTCAGGGTGCCCGAGACCGCGCCGCCGATGCAGCCGTTCATGCTCACCCTGCCCACGAAGGTGTTTCCCTGGACCGAGCCGCTCAGGTTCCCGGAAATCCCGCAGGAGGCCGCCGCAAAGGTTCCCGTGACGTTCGACCCATCCTGCCGAATCATCGCGGAGGCCGAGGGCGAGGCTGAGGAACACTGGGCGGGGTCGTCGGAAAAGTACGTCCCCGCCCACGTTCCCGCGAGGTTGGCGCCGGAAACGGAGGAGGGACCGGCGATTGAATTCGATTCCTTGCAGCCGACCGGGAGAAGCGCGAGAACCGCGACGGCTGCGAGAACGCCCAAGGGAAGCTTTCGTTCCGGCAAGCGCATGGGGAACCCCCTTGTGGGTCCATCATTACCACGTCTGCGCGCGAATTTCGAGGTCCGGCCGGAGGCTCGAGCGGCCGCCCGGCCCGCTCCTCTGGCATATTAGCCCGTGCAACGGGTTAGATCAGGCGGCAGCCGATCATGAGAGCTCTCGGATACAAGGCCTCGTTTTTTGCCGGGTTGGCCGGCGCCCTTCTGGCGCTGGTCGGCTGCGGCCGTGAATCGAAGGCCGACCAGGACAAGGCGGCCGCCGCGCGCCGCTCGGTCCGGGTCGCTCCGGCGGCCCGCGTGTCGCTGCCGGACGTCGTCGCTGTCTCGGGCACGCTGGGCGCCGAGGAGCAGGTTGTGCTCGGCATGAAGGTCGGGGGGCGATTGAGCGAGATCCACGTGGACCTCGGGAGCCGGCCGCGTGAGGGCCAGGCGCTCGCGCGCCTCGCGCCGGCGGAGTTCGAGCTGCGTGTGCGGCAGGCCGAAGCGGCTCTCGCTCAGGCCCGCGCCCGACTCGGTCTGGCCCCGGGCGCGGGCGACGTGGTCGTGCCCGAAGAGGCCGCGGTCGTGCGGCAGGCGCAGGCGGGCCTGACGGAGGCGCGGGCTCGGAGAGATCGTGCGCGGGCCCTCTTCGAGGAAGGCGTGCTGCCCCGCGCCGACCTCGACACCGCGGAGGCGTCGTACCAGTCCGCCGAGAGCCAGTACCAGACCGCGCAGGAAGAAGTGCTCAACCGGCAGGGGGTCCTGGCCCAGCGGCAATCCGAACTGGATCTGGCGCGGCAGCAGCTCGCCGATTCGGTGATCGTCGCGCCCTTCGACGGGGCGGTGCGCGAACGGCATGCAACCCCCGGAGAGTTCGTCACCGCGGGCCAGCCCGTACTCACGCTCGTGCGGATCCACCCTCTCCGCCTCCGTCTGGCAGTGCCGGAACGGTCCGCCGCGAGGGTGCGTCTGGGCCAGGAGGTCCGCGTCCACGTGGACGGCGATCCGCGGACCTACACGGGGCGGGTCGCTCGGCTCTCCCCGGCGATCGAGGAGAGCAACCGCACGCTCATGGTGGAGGCCGAGGTGCCCAACCGGGACGGAGCGCTTCGCCCGGGGGCGTTCGCCGCCGCGGAGATCCTGACGTCCGCGGATCAACCCGCCGTGCTCGTGCCGTCCTCGGCGATCATCAGGTTCGCCGGCATCGAGAAGGTGCTCGTCGTCGAGAACGACAAAACGGTGGAGAAGCGCGTGCGGACCGGACGGCACCTCGAGGGGAGGGTGGAGATCGCCGAGGGACTCTCGGCGGGCGAGAACGTGGTCGTCGAGCCCGGCAACCTGGTGGGAGGCCAGGAGGTCCGCGTCACGCAGTGACGCCGCGACCCGAAAGCCATGCAAAAGCTCGCCGAAATCTGCATCCGCCGCCCGGTCTTCGCCGTCATGCTGATCCTGGCGCTGACGGTCGTGGGCGCCGCCGGCTTCTTCCGGCTGGGCGTCGACCGTTTTCCCTCCGTCGACCTGCCGACTGTCAGCGTGCGCACGAGCCTCCCGGGCGCCTCCCCCGAGGAGGTCGAATCCGAGATCTCGCGCCCCATCGAAGAAGTCGTCAACACGGTCGAGGGCATCAGCGAGCTGCGCTCGATCTCGGGACAGGGCAACTCCTTCGTCATCGCCACCTTCGCTCTGGAGCGCGACATCGACGTCGCGGCGCAGGACGTGCGGGACCGGGTCGCGACCGTCGTGCGCGACCTGCCCCCCGGCGTGCAGCCGCCGGTCGTCGGCAAGTTCGACAACAGCTCTTCCCCCGTGCTGACCGTGGCCCTGTCGGCCGACCGGCCGCTGCGCGAGCTGACCGAGATCGCCGACAAGGTCGTCAAGGTTCAGCTCGAGCGCTCGGCCGGTGTGGGCGAAGTCGAGATCGTCGGCGGCCTCGAACGCGCGATCAGCATCCGGATCGACGCGGACCGGCTGGCCGCCTACCAGATCCCGATCGGAGCCGTGCGCGACGCCATCGTGCGCCAGAACGCGGACGCGCCCGGCGGGAACGTCACCTCCGGGTCGCGCGAGGACGTCCTGCGCACGATGGGCCGGATCGAGGACGCCCGCGGGTTCGACGAGCTCGTGATCGCGACCGTCGGCGGCACGCCGATCCGGGTGCGGGACATCGGGCGCGCGGAGGACGGGACCAAGGAGCAGCGGTCGCTGGCGCGTTTGAACGGGGTCCCCACGGTCACTCTCGTGGTGCGGCGCCAGGCCGGCGCCAACACCGTCGCGGTGATCGAGGCGGCCAAGGCGAACCTGGCGACGATCGTCGCCCAGCTCCCGCCCGACGTGAAGCTGGAGCCGATCCGCGACCAGTCCCGCTACATCTACAGCGCCCTGCACGAGATCGATCGCCATCTGATCCTGGGCAGCATTCTCGCCTCGCTCGTCGTGCTGGCCTTCATGCGGAGCTGGCGCACGACCCTGATCGCGGCCGTGGCGATTCCGGCCTCGGTGATCTCCACGTTCGGCATGATGTGGGCGCTCGACTTCACGCTCAACAGCGTGACGATGCTCGCGCTCGTGCTCATGGTCGGCGTCGTCATCGATGACGCGATCGTCGTGCTCGAGAACATCTTCCGGTTCGTCGAGGAGAAGAAGATGGCGCCCTTCGAGGCGGCCCGGGCGGCCACTGCGGAGATCGGATTGGCGGTTCTGGCGACGACGCTCTCGCTCGTCGTGATCTTCGTCCCCGTGTCGTTCATGTCCAGCATCTCGGGGCGGTTTCTCTACCAGTTCGGGCTCACGGCGTCCGTGGCCGTGCTCGTGAGCCTGCTCGTCTCCTTCACGCTGACGCCGATGATGAGCGCCCGCCTGCTCCGCGCCGGGGACGCGGCGGGCGGCGGCGGAGGGGCGGCATCCCGCGGCGGTTTCTACGCCCGGATCGACGCCGGATACTCGCGGCTCCTCGCCTGGGCGATGGGGAACCGGCGCCGGGTCGCGTGGCTGGCAGTCGCCGTCATGGCCTCGGCGGTACCGCTCTACATGCTGGTGCGGCAGGAGTACATCCCGACCGACGTCGACGAGGCGGAGTTCGACGTCAACGTCACGGCGCCGGAGGGGACGAGCCTCGCCTCGATGGACGAGATGATGCGTGCCGTGGAAGGCGAGATCCGCGGGACCCGCGGCGTGCGCGTGGTGCTCACGTCCGTCGGGGGCGGGTTCCTCGGAGGCGTCAACCAGGGGGGCGCCTACGTGCGCATCGCGCCGCACGAGGAGCGGACCCTCTCGCCCGGCCGGGTGGTGTCGGAGCTCTTCCGACTCCGGCCGTGGGCCGCGTTCATCGGGAACTATTCGCAACGGGAGGTGATGCAGGAGGTCCGCGGACGCCTCCAGAAGTTCACCGACCTGCGCACATCGGTGCGCAACGCCCCGTCCTTCAACATCGGCGGAGGCAACTTCGAGATCGACTTCGTGCTGCGGGGGCCGGACCTCGCGACGCTGTCCCGGTACGCGGAGCGGCTGCGCGAGCAGGCCCCCAAACTCGGCATCGTCGACGCGGACACGACTCTGAAGCTCAACAAGCCGGAGCTTCGGGTCGTCATCGACCGGGCGCGGGCGGCGGACCTCGACGTGGACACCGGGGAGATCGCCGAGGCGCTGCGCTTGATGGTCGGCGGCGACCAGGAGGTCTCCCGCTTCCGCGATCCCGTGGTCAACGACGACTACGACGTGGAGCTGCGGCTCGAACAGAAGGACCGGAGCGACTCGGACACGATCTCGCGGCTCTCCGTGGCTCGCCGCGGCGGCGGCCTCGTGCGGCTGGACAGCGTCGTCTCGATCGAGCGGGGCCAGACCGCGTCCCGCATCGACCGCCTCGACCGGCAGCGACAGGTCAGTCTGCGCGCTCAGGTGGCGCCGGGCTACGGGCTCAAGGACCGGCTCGAGGCGCTGCGCGCCGCGGTGCGCGACATGAACCTCCCGCCGGCCTACACGACCGCGATCTCGGGGCGGGCCCGCGAGCTCGAGCGCACGTTCCGGGAGTTCCTCTGGGCGTTCCTCCTGTCGGTGATCTTCATGTACATGATCCTGGGGGCGCAGTACGAGAGCTTCGTGCATCCGCTGACGATCCTGCTCTCGCTGCCCCTGTCGATCCCGTTCGCGTTGCTGGCGCTCTGGGTCACGGGAAACACGCTGAACCTCTACTCGGCCCTCGGCATCCTGGTGCTCTTCGGCGTCGTCAAGAAGAACGCCATCCTCCAGGTCGACCACACGAACAAGCTGCGGGAGGCCGGCCTGGAGCGTCTGCCGGCGATCCTGCAGGCCAACCGCGACCGGCTGCGCCCGATCCTCATGACGACCCTGGCGCTGATCGCCGGCATGCTGCCGCTCGCCCTCGGTTCCGGGCCCGGGTCCGAGGAGCGGCGCGCCGTGGCGGTCGTCGTGATCGGCGGCCAGGCGCTGTGCCTGCTCCTGACGCTGATCGTGACGCCGGTGGCCTACTCCTACCTCGACGACCTGACGCAAACCGTCCGCGCGCGGCGGGGCGCCGTTCTGGATAGTCTGGCCGGCCGTCTGCGGGCCGCGCGGCAGCGCCTGGTTTCTCTGCGAAAGGGCGGCGGGAATTCCGACGCTTCGCCCGAGCCGGCGATCGCGGCCGATCTCCGCGCCCCCGACGCGAAGTCCCCGACGCCGCGGGAATCCTGACGGGTCAGGGGCGCGGCGGCCGCTGCGCCGCGCCGATGCCCGCCGCGCGGCCGGTCGCCCACGCCCACTGGAAGTTGTAGCCGCCGATCGGGCCGAAGGCGTCGAGCAGCTCGCCGCACAGGAAGAGCCCCGGCTGTTTCCGGCTCTCCATCGTGCGAGGGTCGACCTCGGCGAGGCTGACGCCGCCGCCCGTCACCTCGGCCTTCTCGTAGCCACCGTGCCCGGACCAGGGCAGGTCGCCGCGGACGAGCGTCTCGACTAAGCGGAGGCGCTCCTCGCGGCGCAACTGCGCCAGCGTCCGCGACGGGGCGACCCTGGCGATTGCCGCGAGGGCGGCGGCAAGCCGTTCGGGCAGCTCGACGCGCAGCGCGCCGGCGACCGTGCGCGAACCCTGCGGGGACAGCGCCGCCTCCCACCCCCTTTCGTCGAGGCGCGTCCAGCGGACTGCCAGGCGAGCCGGCTGGCCGCCGTCGGCCTGCGAGCGCACGGCCACGTGGGAGACATCCAGAACCGCCGGCCCGCTGTATCCCTGGTGCGTGAACAGGAACCCGCCCTCGGCCGCGGCTCTGCGATCGGCGCCGCGGGCGGTGAGAGCGACCGGGAGGGACACGCCGGAAAGCGCCGTGAAAGGCGAGGGCGCCGCCGTGAGCGGCGTCAGCGCGGCGTAGGTTGGGTGGCGCGTGTGGCCGAGCCGTTCGAGGATGGAGAGACCCATCCCGTCGCTTCCGGACTTCGGCACCGAAAGGCCTCCGGTCGCGACGACGACCGCGTCGGCCTCGAGGGGAGGCGCCGCCTCGCGCAGGATGCGCCAGCGGCCGGCGCCGCGCTCGAGCCCGGTCACGAGCGTGCCGGCGAGGAATTCCACGCCGCGCCGCCGCGCCAGGGCCAGGAGCCCGTCGCGCACGTCGCGCGCCCGGTTGGAAGCGGGGAAGAGCTTGCCGGTCTCCGTCTCCTCGGACAGTGGGATCGCGAGGTCGGCCTCGAAGAAGCGGATCTGGTCGGGCAGGGGCCACGAGCGCAGCATCTTGCGCAGGGTGTGGGGCGAAGAGTCGGTGACGAAGCGCGACTCGTCCGAGCGGGCGGGCAGGACGTTGCAGCGACCTGCGCCGCTGATCAGGATCTTGCGCCCCCCGTCGGGCGTGCGCTCGAGGAGCAGCGTCTCGACGTCGGCGCAGGTGCAGAACAGGGCCGCCATCGAGCCTGCCGCACCGGCCCCGATCACCGCGACGCGCCGCCGGCTTGCCACGGTCGGACGATAACCGCGCGCCACGATTGCCGCTTGACTTACGCCCCTTTTGCGCCTAGAGTCCCAAAACAAGGCCGATGGGCTTGCCCGAGATGGCCAACGGGCAGCCGCGGTGGTTCCCTCGGCCTTATTTATTTCTGATTTTCTACTGATTCTCCTAATGAAATTAGGATAGGTATGAATCTGACAAAACGACAGAAGGAAATTCTCGATTTCATCCGCGCCTACAGGCTGGAGCACGGCATCTCCCCGACCCAGCGCGAGATCCGGGAGCGGTTTCGGCTCTCCTCCTTCGGAACCGTGCAGAAGCACCTGAAGCGGCTCGAGGAGAAGGGAGCGCTGGCCCGCCAGTGGAATCGCAGCCGCGGGATCTCACTCAGGGAAGAACCCGCCGGCGCCCGGGGCGTGCCGCTGCTCGGCCTGGTCGCGGCGGGGCGCCCGATCGAGCCCTTTCCGCAGGAGGAGTCGATCGAGGTGCCCTCGACGCTCCTGGGGAAGGGGGAGCACTTCGTGCTCCGCGTGCGCGGCGAGTCCATGGTCGACGACGGCATCCTCGACGGCGACTACGTGGTGGTGGCTCGGCGTGAGAAGGCCGAGAGCGGGCAGACGGTCGTCGCGCTCGTGCGTGGGGAGGCGACCCTCAAGCGCTACTACGCCGAAGGGGCCCGCGTCCGGCTGCAGCCCGCCAACGCCGCGATGAAACCAATGACCGTGGACGCCCGCGACGTGACGATCCAGGGGGTCGTCACCGGCCTGATCCGAGACTACGCTCACGCCCCGCGCTGAGGCCGGGACCCGGGAGGCTGCGGTAGAATCGCGCCTTGCGGCGACGTACCCAAGTGGTTAAGGGAGAGGTCTGCAAAACCTTTATTCGGCGGTTCGAATCCGCCCGTCGCCTCCAGAGCAAACCCGGAGGCGGGAGACGGGAGACCGGAGACGGTAGACGGTAGACGGGAGTTGGCAGACGACGTACATGCGAAAACGAGTTGCTTCACCCTCTCCCGTCTTACGCCTGCCGTTTTCCAAGCCCCCCGTCCCCTCGTGCCGGAGTGGCGGAATTGGTAGACGCACGGGACTTAAAATCCCGAGGGCCCAAAGGCCCGTGCCGGTTCGACTCCGGCCTCCGGCACCACTGAACCGAACATGAGCGGCGCCACGACGGAGACGGTCGCCGACTTTCAGCAAAGGCTCGGGCACACGTTCCGCGACCTCGATCTTCTCGAGCGCTCCCTCACGCACAAGTCCTATTCGAACGAGAACCGGGAGGTCCGGGCGCCCAACAACGAGCGCCTGGAGTTCCTCGGCGACGCCGTGCTCGGCTTTGTCATCGGCGAGATGATCTATCGATCCTTCCCGAACCTCCAGGAGGGCGCGCTCTCGAAGATCAAGGCCCATCTGGTCTCGGCCACCATGCTGGCGGCCAAGGGGCGGGCCCTCGAGATCGGGCGGTTCCTGCGGATGGGAGCGGGCGAGGCCCGATCGGGGGGCGCGGAGAAACTCTCCCTGCTCGCCGACACGTTCGAGGCGGTCGTGGCCGCGATCTATCTGGACGGAGGCCTGCCCGCGACGGAGGCCTTCGTGCGGCGGGTATTCGACGCCGAGGTCTCGGGAATCGACATCGGCGACCTTTCCTTCCACGACTACAAGACCACGCTCCAGGAAACGGCGCAGGGGCTCGGCCTGTCGCTGCCCGAGTACCGCGTCGTCGAGGAGTCCGGCCCCGATCACGAGAAGGCCTTCGTCGTCGAGCTCCTCTGGGACGGCGAGGCGTTCGCCCACGGGCGGGGATCTTCCAAGCGCGAGGCGCAGCGCAAGGCCGCCAAAGACGCGCTCAAGAAGCTGGGCCGGCTTCCGGCGTGACCCTATCGCGCGAAAGCGCGACCGTCATCCCGACCTCGAGGAGCCGACCTAGGGCGCCTTCTCCAGCCGCTTCAGGAACGCGTCGGCGTCCTCGAATCCCACCAAGCGCAGGTCCTGGCGCTCCTGTCCGGACGCGTCGAGAAAGATGACCGTGGGCACGCCCAGGATCCCGAACTTCTGGGCGAGGGCGAGGGTCTCGGGCGAGGCCACCTTCGTCATGTCGGCCTTGTAGAGCTCGCGTCCCGCCAGCGCCTTCTGGACGCGGTCGTCGGAGAAAGTCCGCTTCTCCAGCTCCAGGCAGGGCAGGCACCATTCGGCGGAGAAGTCGATGACGGCCGGGCGTCCGGAGCGCGCGGACTTCTCGGCTTCGTAGGGCTGCCACCCGGAGAGGGTTCGGGGCACGAAGAAGATGGCGATCCCGAGGAAGAGGACTGCCACGGCCACCCGCACGGGCCAGGCGAGGCCGAGCCCGCGGATGAGGAGGACCAGGATCGCGACTCCGAGAGTCGCCGGCAGCAGCCACGCCCCGAGCGGCGCCGGCACGACGCTGCGCAGGAAGTACGCGGCCATGGCGAGCAGAATCCAGCCGAAGACCTTCTTGACCGACTCCATCCAGGCGCCCGCGCGGGGCAGTCGCGACAGACTGCCGGAGAAGGCCCCCAGGAAGAGATAGGGGAGGCCGAGGCCGAGCGAGAGCACGAAGAAGAACAGGAACCCGAGCCAGGGGTCCTGGCGGGCCGCCACGAAGGCGAGGAGGCCGACGATGAAGCCGCCGACGCAGGGCGCGGCGACGACGCCCACGAAGAGCCCCATGCCGAAGGCGCCGGCCGGACCCTGGCGCGCTCCCGCCTTGTTCATCAGCGCGGTCGGGAGACGGATCTCCCACAGGCCGAACATCGACAGCGCCATGGCGACGAGGATCGCGGCGATCCCCGCGAGCACCAGAGGGTTCTGGAGGAAGGCGCCGAAGAGCTTCCCCGACAGCGCCGCGGCGACCCCGAGAACCGAGTAGGTCGTCGCCATCCCGAGCACGTAGAGAGTCGAGAGGCCGAAGGCGCGCCCGGTCGATCCCTGCGCCGCTCGGCCGAAGAAGCCGACCGTCAGGGGGATGACCGGATACACGCACGGCGTCAGGTTCAGGGCCAGGCCCCCGAGGAAGATCGAGAGCAGGACGAGGAACAGGCCGCGCCGTTCGAGCAGAGCGCCGAAATCGCGGGAACCGCCGGCGACGGCCGTCGAAGCCGACACACGGCGCGCCTCGGAGAGCGGAACGGCGCCGCCCGTCAGCGTCGTCGTGGCGAGCCCCGCGGGGGCGGAGGCCGACGAGGACGGCGGACCGGTCCGAAAGGGGGCCGAGGCCGGCGCCAGACACTGCGTGTCGTTGCAGGCCTGAAAGTCCACCAAGCCCGAGAGGGGAGGAGCCGGCCCCGTACCGTTCCATGCGACGGACACGCGGATCTCGAACTCCTTCTCGTAGACGGACAACGGCGTCTCCGAGAACGAGAACTTGAGCATCTTGCCGTCCGGATAACGCGGCTCGCCGATCGTCACGCCCCCGACCGGCTCGACCTTCACGGTCGTCGGGATCAGGTACTCCTCCGAGGGGCGGTGGCTGTTGACATGCCAGCCGGGGGCGAGCCTCGCCCGCAGGACGAGCGCGCCCTGCCCGGCGCCGCCGCTCTCGCGCTGGAGCGCCGCGTGGACGGTCAGAAGTGTGGCGGGATCCGGAGCCTGCGCCGCGAGGACCGACGTCAGCGCGAGCCCCACGAGCGCGAACGCGAGGGCCAGGCGTCTCATTTAGAAGGGGCCGGCGGCGCCTCGAGGCGCTCGATGAAGGAGCGCACGGTGTCGAGATGCTTGGAGTCGGGATGGTCTTTGGCGAACTTCTTGTACAGGGCGAGCGCCTCGGCGGGCTTGTTCTCGGAGAGCGGGATCTGGGCGCGGAAGAGCTCCGCGCGCTCCTTCTGCTCGGGGTTCCTGGTCGTCGCGATCAGGGTGTCGATCGTCTTGCGCGCCTCGGCCGTCTGGCCGAGCTGGAGTTCGGCGGCGGCCAGTCCTTCCAACGCGCTTTCGCGGACTCCGGGCTTAGGGTTCCCCGCCACGGTCGCGCGCTTCAGGCGAGGGCGCGCCGCCTCGATGTCTCGACGCGCGTAAAGCTCGCGGCCCGTCGCGTACGCCTCGTCGGCCGACAGCGTCGCGATGTTCTGGCCCTCGATCCGCTGCGCGAACTTCCGATACTGGTCGAGATCCTTGCGGACGTGGCTGTAGAAGTCGGGAGCGTCCTTGAATCCCTCGACCATGAACACGAGACGCCCCTCCGGCGTCGTGATGAGCACCGCCGGGACGTCGCGGATCCCGAATCGCTCCGCGAGCGGTTTGCCCCCGGCGGAGTCGAGATCGAGCTGGACGGGGACCATCCCGATCAGGAGCGCTTCGAAATCGAAGGCGGGGTAGAGAAGCGCCTGCATGCGGCGGCAGTCGCCGCACCCGGGGCGTACGAACTCGAAATAGATGAGCTTTTTCTCCGCGGTGGCTTTCGCCTTCGCTTCGGCGGCGTCCTTCGCCCACACGGCGTTGCCGGGACTTCCGACCGGGCGGTTCGCGGCTGCGGGATTCGGGGCGGTCAACTGCTGCGCTGTCGCGCCGGAGGCGAGCGCAAGGGCGAGAAGCGCCGAGGCTCTCCCCGGGCGGCGAAATCTGCTCTGCATATTGCCGGAGAAACCCCTTTCGAGCGGTCTGAATTCCCCAGGTCCCGCCGTGCGCCTATGATGCGTGGTCATGATCCTCGCAAGGCCGTTGTCGAGCAAGAGGATCCCGTGGATCGGCCTGGCGGCCGGGCTGCTGCTGGCGCTGCCCGCTGCCGGATCGCCGCCTCCCGACTGGCACGACGAGACGGGCTTCGAGTGGTGCGTCAATCAGCCGGCGGTCGACTCGGCCGGCGTGACCTACGCCAACGCCGAGGACGGATACGTGTACGCGCTCGGCCCGAGCGGCGCGATCCGCGAGCGGATCTTCCTCAACTTCTCCCTGGGCGCCGCCTACACGTCGCTCTCGATCGGCGCCGACGGCGGCGTCTATTCGCAAAACTACGGGCGGCTTTTCGCCGTCGGCAAGGCGAGGAGCCCGCGCGAGACCCCCGAGCGTCCCGAGGCGCGCTCCGGTTCACCGCGGATCGTCACGCGTCCCTGAGCCCTCCGTTGCCCCCGTCCCCCGGAATCCGCTAAACTTCGCGCTCCGGTTTGCCGGCGTTCCGGGCCCAGGTAGCTCAGTTGGTAGAGCAAGGGACTGAAAATCCCTGTGTCGGCGGTTCAATTCCGTCCCTGGGCACCACAACTCGCCGCGGCGCGGCAGCCCGGTTAAGATTCGCGCATGATCCTCAAGGTCGCCAAGCTCGGCGTGAAAACCCTGCGCCAGCCCTCGCAGGAAGTCGACCCGAAGGCCGTCGCGCGGGGCGACTACGAGCCCTTCCTGTCGGACCTCGAGGACACGATGCGCGAGTACGACGGCACGGGCATCGCCGCCCCCCAGGTCTTCACTCCCCTGCGGGTTTTCCTCTACGAGGTCCACCCGGAGACGCGCAAGCGCAAAGAGCCGGACGTGCCCTTGACCGCTCTCTTCAACGCGCGCTACGAATCGGTCGGCACGAAGATGGAAGAGGACTCGGAGGGATGCCTCTCGGTTCCGTTCCTGTCGGGCGGCGTTGTGCCGCGTTTCGAGACGATCCGCGTGGATGCCCTCGACCGCTCCGGCAAGGTCGTGGCGTTCGAGGCCTCGGGTTACCACGCGCGGGTCCTGCAGCACGAGATCGACCACTTAAACGGCCTCGTCTACCTCGACCGCATGCCCGACATGAAGAGTCTCGCCTACACGGTCAACTTCGGGTGAGACCCTCGACAGCCCGCGGCCGGCGCCGCCGCTTTTGAAATAGAATCCGGTTTCGATGGCTCTCTTCGGCGGCAAGAGCTCTCTGCCCACCCACCCGCCTCCTCCCGGCGGGGCGTCGGGCGCCGATTTCTTCGTGACCCGCCTGGAGGTTCTGGTCGGCTGGGCGCGGAAGAACTCGCTCTGGCCGTTCCCGTTCGCGACCGCCTGCTGCGGGATCGAGTTCATGTCGGTCGCGGCAGCGCATTACGACATTTCCCGGTTCGGCTCCGAGGTCGTCCGCTTCTCCCCGCGCCAGGCGGACCTGCTCATCGTGGCCGGCACCGTGACGGACAAGCTCGCCCCGGTCCTGCGAAAGATCTACGACCAGATGCCCGAGCCCAAGTGGGTCATCTCGATGGGCGTGTGCGCCTCCTCGGGCGGCTTCTACCGGGCCTACCACGTGACCCAGGGCATCGACGAGATCGTCCCCGTCGACGTCTACGTGCCCGGCTGTCCGCCCACTCCCGAGCAGCTCATCCTCGGGGTCATGGAGCTGCAGAAGAAGATCGCCTCCGGCGAGAAGTCGCGTGACAGCCGCTCGGCGAAGTTCGCTGCGGAACAGCTCGCGTGACGGTCGCCGAGGTTTCTACCCTCTCGCCGGCGGCCGAGAAGCTCCGCGAGCGTCTGGGCGACTCGCCGATGGCGGCGCGGACATCGGTCGCCGACCGCGACCTGCCGACGATCGAGGTGGAGCCCGGGGACTGGCCGGGTCTCGCCCGCTTCCTCCGCGACGATCCGGGCTGCCAGTACGACCTGTTCCTGGACCTCTGCGGCGTCGACAACCTGCGGCGCCGGGGCCAGAAGACGCGCTTCGAGGCGGTCGTTCACCTGCACTCGCTCTCGAAGAACGAGCACATCCGCGTGCGCGTGCCTCTGGACGCCGCCAACCCGTCGCTTCCGACCGTGACGGACGTCTATCCGGCCTCCGAGTGGTTCGAGCGCGAGGCCTACGACCTCTACGGCTTCGACTTCCCGGGTCACCCGAACCTCTACCGCCTGCTTTGCCACGACGCCTTCGTGGGCCACGCGCTCCGCAAGGACTACGCGCCCGGGCAGCGCTGGTTCTTCGCCGAAGAGGACATGCGGATCCCCGAGTGGGCCAAGAACACCGACGAGAGGGCCGGGCACTTCGAGACGCAGACGATCTCGATCGGCCCTTCGCATCCGGCCACGCACGGAATCATCCACCTGATGGCGCGACTGGACGGCGAGAAGATCGTGCGCGCGGAGACGAACATCGGCTACCTCCACCGGTGCTTCGAGAAGATGGCCGAGACGCACCACTGGAACCAGGTGATCCCGTACGCGGACCGCCTCAACTACGTCTCGGCCATGATCAACGGCGTCGGGTACGTGAGGACCGTCGAGAAGATGCTCGGCGTCGAGATCCCGGAGCGGGGCCAGCTCGTCCGGACGATCCTCTCCGAGTTCTCCCGGATCATGGACCACTGTGTCTGTATCGGGGCGAACCTCGTGGACATCGGCGCCCTCACGAACTTCATCTACCTCTACGAGAACCGCGAGAGCATCTACGATCTGCTCGAGGCCTGCTGCGGTGCGCGCCTGACGGTGTCCTACGTCCGGGTCGGGGGCCTGGCGATCGACGTGCCGGACGACTTCGCGGTGCGCTGCCGCGGTCTCCTGGAATCGATCCCGAAGTTCCTCGCCGACGTCGAGAAGCTCGTCGACAACAACCGGATCGTCCGCAATCGCCTCGCGGGAACGGGCATCGTGACGAAGGAGCAGGCGATCGGGTGGGGAATGACCGGGCCGATGCTGCGCGCGTCGGGCGTCCCCTACGACGTGCGCCGGGCCCGGCCCTACGACTTCTACGACCGGTTCGACTGGGACGTCCCGATCGCCAACGACGGGGACAACTTCTCCCGCTACCTCGTGCGGATGGAGGAGATGCGGCAGTCGCTGAAGATCATCCGGCAGGCCCTCGAGATCCTGCCCGAGAAGGGGCCCGTGAACTCCGACGACTGGCGCGTCGTCCTGCCCCCGAAGGACGCCGTCTACCACGACATGGAGTCGCTGATCTATCACTTCAAGCTCGTCATGGAGGGGATCCGCGTGCCCGCGGGGGAGCGCTACGAGTGGATCGAGGGCGCCAACGGCGAGCTCGGGTTCTACGCGGTCTCCGACGGTCGCGGGGGACCGTACCGCCTGAAGGTGCGCCCGCCGTGCTTCCCGAGCATGGCGGCCTTCGAGAAGATGGTCGTCGGCGGGACCGTCTCCGACGCGGTGGCGACGCTGGGAACGCTGAACATCATTGCGGGGGAGCTCGACCGATGAGCGGCGTGATCGACGTCAGCCGGCGGATTCCGGAAAAACTGACTTTCCTCCAAAAGCTCTACATCCCCGAGATCCTGCGGGGCATGGCGGTGACGCTACGCCATCTCCTGCGCAACCTCGCCAACATGCGGGGACTCCCGACGATTCTCTACCCCGAGCAGAAGCGCGACTACTCCGGGCGCTTCCGCGGCAAGCACATCCTCAAGACCCGCGAGGACGGCACGATGAAGTGCGTGGCCTGCTTCATGTGCCAGCAGGCGTGTCCGGCCGAGTGCATCACGATCGTGGCCGGCGAGCACCCGAAGCTCGCGTACGAGAAGTACCCGGTCGTCTTCGACATCGACATGCTGCGGTGCGTCTTCTGCGGGTTTTGCGTGGACGCGTGCCCCAAGGACGCCATCTGGATGACGCGCAACTACGAGATGGTGTTCTTTTCGCGCGAGGACGCCGTCTTCTCGATCGACCGCCTCCGGGAGACGCCCGAGGAGGTCGCCCGGCACGGCTACGGCTACCGGCCGTACTATCCGGGCGACGGCACGACGCCCCCGACCGACGCCTCGCTCCTTCCGGTTCTGCCGGGCAGCGGCGAGCGGGACCGGCTCCGCGAAGAGGGGATCCCGCTGCCCGAGCGCGATCCCGGCCCCGGCCCGTTGAATGCGCCGAGCCAGGCGGCGAAGATCGTCCGGAGTCCTTAGTCCATAGTCCGTGGTCCGTGGTTCACATTCGAACGAAGGACCAGGGATCAGGGACCAATGACCACCGAGTACCGCGCCCTCTTCGACGCTCGCGGCTCGCGCTACAACCTCGCCAACCGGCTGTTTCCCGGCGCGCGGCGGCAGGAGGCGGCCGGCATGCTGGCGCACCTCGCGCTGCCCGCGGACGCGCGCTGGCTGGACGTCGGCGCGGGCGGGGGCTTCCTCGCCGCGCGCGCGCCGGAGGGCAGCGTGCCGGTCGGCTGCGACGAATCGGCGGCCTTCGTGTCCGAGGCCACGGGCTACGCGTTGCGCGCCGTCGCGGACTACACGCGGCTGCCGTTCTCCGACGGGACCTTCGACGCGGCGGCCTGCCTCGCGGTGCTCCACCATGCGGAGGACCCGGCCCGCGTCATCGCCGAGATGATCCGGGTGACCCGCCGCGGCGGCCGTGCGGGTGTCGGCGACGTGGCCGCCGGGGCGAAGGCCTCGCGCTTCTTGAACGGCTTCGTGAACGCGCACACCGAGACCGGACACGCGGGGCGCTTCCAGGGTGACGCGCTCGATTTCCTCGGAGCCGCCGACTCCCCCGGCCGCTGCGCCGTGCCGTGGGAGATGGTGTTCGCCTCCGCGGCCGCCGCCTGATGCCGCTCTCCGTGTCGCGGGCGGCGTCCTCCTGGCTCGGACGGCTGGTGCCGCGCGGGCGCGAGCGCGTGCGCGTCCTGACGGGCATCGGCGAGGAAGAGTGGCGGGAGATCGCGGAGGCCTTTCCGGGCGTCCCGTCCGATCCGGGGCGGCTGGCGGCCCGCCGCCGCGCGCGGCTGGCGCGCCTGGCGTCGCGCGCCCTCGCGACGGGCCGCTGGAAGACCGAGCTCGAGGGCGAGCCTCCGGGGCCGGAGCCCACGGTCTACGTCACGGGCCACGTCGGGGCGCTCCAGGCGCTGCGCTACGTTTTGCGCTCCCGCGGCATTCCGGTCGCCTCGGTCATCGGCCGCCTCAACCTCGATCGCACGGTCACGGCGCGATCCGATCCGATCTTCGATCGCCGACATTCGCTCGACTTCCCCCACGCGCTCCCGTCCACGCGACCGCACGGGTTGGCCCGCGCCCTGCGCGTGGGCAGCCTGATCGTCGCCGCCGACTTGCCGGAGGGGCCCTTCGCGGAGGCGCCCTTCCTGGGAGCCACGGTGCAGCTCGACCCGCGCCCCTTTCGGCTGGCGCGCGCGGCCGGGGCCGCATGCCGGGCGGCGTTCCTGACGCTTCCGAAGGCGGGCTGGAGGCTGACCGTGGGGGAACGGCTGCCATCCGATCCCTCCCGGGCGGTCGAGGCCTTCGCGCGCCTCTTCGACCGGGTCGCCGCGGCCGCGCCGCTCGATCTGGACGGGCTCGTCTACCTGAGCTTCGCGCGGAGACGCGGGTGAGCCTCCTGGCGCGCCTGCGGGACATCGCGAGGAAGGAGCCGGGACGCCCGGCTCTCCGGGCTGGCGGCCAGAGGAAGACGTACGGAGCCCTTGTGGATGCGATCGAGCGGCGCGCGGACGCGTTTGGCGAAGACGATCCTCTGGTTCGTCTGGACGGAGGCGATCCCGCCCGATTCGTGGTCGACTTCTTCGCGGCGCGCGCGAGAGGCCTGCGGGCGATCGCGCATCCCGCGTCGGCTCCTGCCGCCCTGAGTCGCATGCGGGAAAGCGCCGCGAGCGAGGCGGACTGGCCGGCCGGCGGAGCGACGGTCTTCTTCTCCTCGGGCAGCGTCGGCGCGTCCAAGGCCGTGCCCGTGTCGGAGGCCAACCTCCTCGCCGCCGCGCTCGCGTTCGAGACCTGGGGCGACGTGACTCCCGCCGACCGGCTGGCGGTGGGTCTGTCGCCGGCGCAGATCTTCGGGTTCGTGCGCGGGGCGCTCAACGGCCTGCTCGTCGGCGCGGAAGCCGTGTTCTTCACACCGCGGCGCGACCCGCTCCAGGAGGCGGCGGACCTCGGCGCGACGACGGTCCTGCTTCCGAGCGCCCTGGTGGCGCTCGCCGCACGGCGCTCCTCCCGTGTGGCGCTCGGGGCCCTGCGGTGCGGCGGCGGCCTGGTCCCGGAAGCCGCGGCCGACGCGGTGGAGACGGTTCGGGGAGTGCCAGTCCGCTCGGGCTACGGCATGACGGAATCGGCGGGACTCGGCGCGCGACAGCGGGGGGACAGGCCGCGCCGGGCGGGCTCGTGCGGCGAGATCGCTCCGGGAATCGAAGTCTCGATCGTCGGAGGCGACGAGACCGATCGGCCGGGCAACGAGGCCGGCGAGATCCGGCTGAGCGGGCCGGCGGTCTTCTCCGGCTACCTCTCTGCCGAGGATCCGTCACCCTTCGACGGGCGGGGACGGCTCCGGACCGGCGATGTCGGGCATGTGGACGGCTCCGGAGAGCTCCACGTGCACGGGCGGCTCGCGTTCTCGCTGGCGGCGGGCGACCGCGTGCTCTGCGCGGAGGAGGTCGAGGCCGCGATCGCCGAGCATCCCGGCGTGGCCGAGGCGGCGGCGGCGCCCGGCGAGCGCGCTTTCGGCGTTCTGGTCGTCCTACGCGAGGACTCCGACGCGCTCTACGCGGCCGTCCGCGCGCACCTCGAGAGCCGCCTGCCCGGTTTCGCGCGGCCCCGCAGAATCGTGCGGGTCGGCGCGCTTCCCCGGACTCCCGCCGGCAAGATCGACCGCGCCGCCGTGTCGCGATGGTTGAGAGAAAAGTGAGCCGGCGAGTCCTGGCGGCGGCCTCGGAGCTGGCCCGCGGCCGGCCGACGCCGTTCTACCTCTTCGACGCGGGGGCGGCGGCGGAGAGCGCCCGCCGCTCGAGAAGCGCGGCACGCGAGATCGGGCGGCTCGACGTCTTCTATCCCTGGAAGTGCAACCGCCATCCCGGTCTCCTCGCGGCCGTGGCGCGGGAGGGATTGGGCGCGGAAGTGACCTCGCTGCGGGATCTCGCGGCGGCCCTCGCGGCGGGGCTTGCGGGAGGCCGCATCGTTTTTCAGGGCCCGGCCAAGGATCCCTCGTCGCTCGACCGCGCGCTCGCGTGCGGAGCCTGGATCGTGGCCGACAGCGCCGAAGACGCGGCGGCGATACTTGGCCGGGCCCGAGCGCTCGGGGGGAAGCCGCGATATCTGCTGCGCCTCCGGGCGGCGGCGTGCCAGCCGGAGCAGCAGGGGTTCGGGATGGTCGCCGCGGAGGTCGTCGCGGTCGCGCGGCGCGCCGTCGAGCAACGCCAGGCGGCTCCCGAAGGGCTTGCGTTTCATCTGGGAACGGGGCTGACATCGGTGGCGCCCTATTCGAGCGCGCTGCGGGAAGCTGCGGAACTGGCGAAGCGGCTCGGCTCGCTCGGGATCCGGGTCCGCGTGCTCGACCTCGGCGGGGGTTTCGCGGCCGCCGGGGAAGCGCGACGGGATACCCGGGGCCGGGCCCCAAAGGTGCCGCCGCTCGAGCGTTTCGTCCGGCGGGTCGCGGCCGAAGCGGCCCGGGCGTTTCCGGGCGCGCGGCTGCTCGTCGAGCCCGGCCGGGCCGTGGCGTCCGACGCCTTTCATCTGGTCAGCCGAGTCATTCGCGTCCGCGGGAAGCGGGTGTACGTGGACGCCTCGCGCCTGTCCCACGCCTTCTTCGTGCCGCGCGGGAAGCATCCGTTCCGGCCGATTCCCTTCCGGGGCAGCCGCACGCGGCGAAGCCAGATCGCCGGGCCGCTGCCCGTCGGGCTCGACGTGCTCTCGTCGTCGGAAGCGATCGGCCTCCCGCGGGAGGGGGATCTCCTGGTGATCGGGTCGGTCGGGGCCTACAACCTGATCGCGTCGAACGAATGGGCGGGAGACCGGGCGGAGGTGGTGGAGATCGAAGCGATGGCTAGGCTGGCAGGCGACTAGCCGTTTCTACGGCCACAACCTGCATTCTCCGGTTGCCGGGGTTGACCCAAGGCTCGTCGTTGCACCCGCCTGCGCCCATACTCTCGCGGCCATTGTTGCCGACCCCGGCGAATCGCCGCGAAGGAAAAGCCCCGGCCAGGAAGGTAGCGATCGGGGACCTCATTTTCCCCACGTCGCCTAACGCCAGGCATCAGCGGCACGCGGTAGCGCAACCGCTGCATGCCGTTGTTAGGCGGCGCCTCGAATCTTGTAGGAACGACGATCACTGCGGCGCCTGCTTCATCATCTGTGAATCTGCTTGGCGATGGACGATTCGCCAACCCTCAGACTCGCGTCGGAACACCATCGTCACCCTGTAGTCGCGCGTCGACGCTTTTGCCTGCCCTGGAACGTGGAAACGGATATGCTCGATCTGCACCACGTAGGCAAGATCCGCATTCACATTTGCCACAATCCGATCATGGGTATGTGCGCCCTTCGAATACTGCGAACCAACCCAATCGAGCCGGCGGCTGATCTGTTCCCATCCTTTTTCGATTGCGCCACCGAATCCACCGGAAAGGGTGACGTCATCAGCATGGGACCAGAGCGCCTTAAAGGCTGCCGGCCGCCCGTTTTGGAGTTCGAGCTGCGCGGCGTCGACCTTCGCCATCATGGCTTGAAACTCTTCGCCGACTGCCGTTTCTCGCCCAGCCTGAGTCTGGGATTCCATGGCCGGCGGCGCCCCGTGACACGGGATGCCGAAAGCCGTCAACCAAGCCGTCACCATGATCGCCACTGGAGCAGATCGGATGTAAGGCATGTGCATCTCCTCGGTGTTGAAGCTTCGCCTCGCGCCGCCCAACGATATCAAGTTCAGCGGCGAGCGAAGCGCGTCCGCTGGAACGATTTGTTGGGCAGCGATGCCGTTACTTTCCTATGTTCTCGACCGGTACTGCATCCAACGGCGATTCGAGGGCAATGAAGAGGACACATGGGTCGGCACTTGCGCAAAAGCCACTGTGTGGTCGTTTGGCGGGGCCGTACGCATAAGTCCCCGGCCTGAGAACGACCATCTTCTGACCGTCATAGGTAACATGAAGCTCGCCTGCAACGAGCACCATGCGCTCCGCTGACGTGTGCCAATGGAGCGGGATGGTCGACTTGGCGGGTACTTTGAAGAAAACGTCTACGTTGGCTTTCGCCGGGTCGCCGTGAAGTACGGCGATCACACACCCTTTGGGTAAGAACGGCGGGCAGGGGCCCCACTTGAGCTGCGCATCATCGGCAGTCTGTGTCAGTGCCTGCTCAGGAACAGGCGCTCGAGCGAATGCGAAGGAGCCGACAAGGCTCGACAAAAACAAAAACGCCACCCGCAAGGAGCGACCGAAGAGAACCTGGTTACACATGGATTATTTCTCCTTTTGTTTGACAGTGCTGTGCGGCTTGATTTCCGCCCAACTCATACTTAATTTAGACTGCCTGAGCCTCGCACCCAATCGCTGCATCGGTTTCGTCCTCATTCTTCTACGTCCGGTTCCGTGAGAGCGTCGGGATCCTCCTCTCCAAGGTCATTTGATGGTCCGAAGGCACGACCGGGCCGAGGTAATTAGACTGCGACGAAAGCTGTCTAAAATCCGGCGGAGCCGTAAAACCGCGCCAGAGAAGGTCGACGGGGCTGCGCACCCCGCGTCCACCGCGGTTTAAGAGGTGTGTGTAGATCATGGTGGTCTTCACGTCCCGACGGCCCAGGAGCTCAAGCTCGTGGATTCTCCGGATATCGTACCCCTCCTCGAGAAGGCGCGTCGCGAAAGAGTGCCGGAATCTGTGGCAGCTCACGCGCCGCGTGATCTGGAGGGTTGCCTGCCTTTGCGGCGGGGGAGGGGGCTAGTGCGTCGCCGGATGCCCGTCCGTCCGATGCACCGACTCGACGGTGACGCGAATCTCGGCGTCCGAAACGCCGCGGTCCTCGAGTTCAGCGGCGAGCCGGGCTTCCGAAAGGCAGATGCCGCAGCCGGCGGCGTGCGTGTCGACGAAGCAGGTCAGGAGCGTCCGGTGTTTGAACATCGGGCTCTCGGCGCATTCGCAGAAGCAGTGGAGCTGGTCGAGGGTAGCCGGGTGCTTGCGAGCGATCTCGTAACCCTGCCGGACCTCGGGCTCGAACCCTTTGTCGAACCTGGCGGGGTCGAGGGTCGGGCGGCGCTCCTTGCAGGAGGTGCAGGAGTTGGTGGGCTCGGGCGTTGGCTTGGACTTGGGGGCCGCGGCGACGAGGGTGAGGGCCGAGAGGCAGAGGACGGCCGCAGAGAGTGCTCGCAGCGCGCGCATCACTTGAGCGACTCCATGATCTCGTCCAGAGCCTTCTTCGGCGGGCGAAACTTCGTCTCCGGCATCGTGACGATGGGATCGCGGGAAAGGCCCGAGAGCTCCAGGAAGTCCTTCTTGGTCGGCTCGACGTAGAGAAGCCCGGTCAGGAACTCGGTCTTCTCCTGGGCCTCCTGGCAGAGGGCGAGGGCCTGGGCTTTGTTCGTCGCGTCGTAGTCCGCGCGCAGCTTGCGCAGCCGGATGTGCGAGCCGTCGTGGAGCTCGATGTCCTGGGTCGTGCCCGGCTCGTAGTCGACCGAGATCTCCTCGTAAAACGGGATGAAGCCGATCTCCTGGATGGGGATCTCGTGCTCCTTGGCCCACTTGTACGACTTCGTCGAGCTGTCGTGGTTGTTGAAGGTGACGCACGGCGAGATGACGTCGAGCAGCGCCGTGCCCCGGTGGGCCAGGGCCCCTTTGAGGAGCGCCACGAGCTGCTTCATGTCGCCCGAGAACGAGCGGGCGACGTACCCGCACCCGAGCTCGATCGCGATCGCGCACAGGTCGATCGCCGGCAGATCGTTCACGACCCCGGTCTTGAGCTTCGAGCCGGCGTCGGCCGTGGCGGAGAACTGGCCCTTGGTCAGGCCGTACACGCCGTTGTTTTCGACGATGTACACCATGGGAACGTTGCGCCGCAGCATGTGCACGAATTGCCCCGCGCCGATCGAGGCCGTGTCTCCGTCCCCGGAGACTCCGACGGCCAGAAGCGACGGGTTGACCATCATCGCGCCGGTGGCGACCGCGGGCATGCGCCCGTGCACGGCGTTGAAGCCGTGGCCCCGGTCCGCGAAGTACGCCGTCGTCTTCGACGAGCAGCCGATGCCGGACATCTTCGCCACCTTGTAGGGCGGGATCGACATCTCGTAGAGGGCCTGCGTGATCTGGCGCGTGATGACGTCGTGGCCGCAGCCCACGCAGAGCGTCGACTTGGATCCGCCATATTCCTTGACGGTCAGGCCGACGCGGTTCACGGGGGGCGCCTTGGGCTCGGCGGTGGAAGACATCAGTTTTTCTCCCCGGCCTCGATCCCTTCGATCACCGTTTCGGCGTCGAGGGGGAAGCCGTCGTAGTGGCGGATGGAGCGCAGTTTGGACGTGTCGCCGCCGATCTCGAGACGCAGGAGGTCGTACATCTGCCCGTCCCGGTTCTGGTCGACGACGTAGACGCGGTCGTGCGCGGCGATGAACGCCGTGGTCTCCGGCGTGAACGGGAGCGCCCGCAGCCTCAGGTAATCGGTCGCAAGCCCCTTGCGGCCGAGCAGCCCCCGGGCCTCCTCGACGGCGAAATCCGAGGAGCCGTAGGCGATGATGCCGACTCGTGCGCCGGTGCCGTCGGAGACGGCCGGACGGGGGACATAGGACTTCGCGGTCTCGAACTTGCGCGCCAGCCGGTCCATGTTGTTCTTGTAGTCGTCGGGCCGCTCGGTGTACGTCGCCCGCTCGTTGTGTCCGGAGCCGCGCGTGAAGTAGGTGGCCGCGGGCGCGTCGATGAAGCCCGGCAGCGTGCGCCAGGGGATCCCGTCGCCATCCACGTCGCGATAGCGAGCGAACTCCTTGAATTTCGCGATGTGCGCGTCGAGCTCTTCCTTCGTCCGGAGGACCTTGCCGCGGTCGAGAGGCCGATCGCTGAACGGGAACGGGTCGGCCATCCAGTTGTTCATGCCGAGGTCGAGGTCCGACATCAGAAAGACCGGCGTCTGGAAACGCTCCGCCAGATCGAAGGCGTCCATGGCCATCGAGTAGCACTCCTGGACCGAGCCCGGAAGGAGCAGAATGTGCCTGGCGTCGCCGTGCGACAGGTTGTAGGTCGACGTGATGTCGCCCTGCATGGTCCGCGTCGGCAGGCCCGTCGAGGGTCCGACCCTCTGGATGTCCACGATCACGGCGGGGACCTCCGCGTAGTAGCCGAGGCCGGTGAACTCGGCCATGAGCGAGATGCCCGGCCCGGAGGTCGTGGTCATCGCCCGCGCGCCCGCCCAGCCCGCGCCGAGCACCATGCCGAGGGCCGCGAGCTCGTCCTCGGCCTGCACGACCGAGAGCGTGGGCGCGCCCGTCTCGGGATCCAGGCGGTACTTGCCGGCATAGTCGATGAGGGACTCGGCGAGCGAGGAGGACGGCGTGATCGGATACCAGGCGAGGAACTGGACCCCGGCCATCATGCAGCCGATGGCGCTGGCGGCGTTGCCCTCGATGATGATCTTGCCGGCCGTCGCGTTCATCCGCTCGAAGCGGAAGGCGTCCCGCTTGGCCAGGTTCTTCTCGGCCCACTCGAGGCCGCCGCGGATGGCCTTCATGTTGATCTCGACGGCCGCCGCCTTGCTCTTGAACTGCCTGGCGACGGCCTTCTCGATCTCGGCCATCTCGATCCCGAGGAGCCACGCGGCCACACCCACGTAGATCATGTTGACCGCCAAGCGCCGCAGCTTTCCGTCGGAGACGAGCTCGAGAACGAGCTTCTGAAACGGGACCGGGTAGAAGATGACGTCGTTGCGGAGCGTGTCGAGCTTCAGGCTCTCCTCGTAGATGACCGCGGCGCCGGGGGTGACGGTCCGGACGTCCTCGTGCGCCGTTTCGGGGTTCATGCAGATCAGGACGCCGACGTCGCGCCGGCGGGCGACGAAGCCGTCCTTCGAGGCCCGGATGGTGAACCAGGTGGGCAGGCCCTGGATGTTCGAGGGGAACAGGTTCTTTCCCGACACCGGAATGCCCATCTGGAAGATGGCCCGCATCAGGATGTTGTTCGAGGACATGCTGCCGGAGCCGTTGGCCGTCGCCACGTGGATCGAGAAGTCGTTGATCACCGGCGGCTGGCTCGGGGACTCCGAGTGTTTCTCTTCGAGGACGGCAGTCGACATGGGTCTCCTTCTGGCGGGTCTGGTCCCGCGGGACCTCGAATGATACCAAAGGGATACGGACGGCGAACCCTGTCTTGTCCGGCGGATAGAATCCGCCGCCGGAGGTGCTCGCATGCGCTTGTCCCGGATCGTCGTTCTGTGCTCTTTCGTCGCCGCGGCGCCGCTCGCGGCGGCGGCAGAGCGCCCCCTTCGTTTCGAGGAGCTGGCGAAGGTTCGCCGGCTGGGCGCGTTCTCCGTTTCTCCGGACGGCCGCCAGGTGGCGTTTGCAGTGTCCACTCCGGAGGTGGAGGCCAACACCTCGCGCTCGGCGATCTGGGTGGTGGCGGCGGGGGGAGGGGAGGCGCGCCGGCTGACCTCGGGCGAAAAACGGGATTCGGATCCCCGGTTCTCGCCCGACGGGCGCCGGCTCGCCTTCCTGTCGAACCGCGACGGCGGCTCGCAGATCTGGACGATGGACCTCTCGGGCGGAGATCCGGTGAAGGCGACGTCTTTTCCGACCGAGGTCAACGGCTTCACCTGGTCGCCCGACGGGAAGTGGTTCGTCCTCTCCTCCGACGTCTTTCCGGAGTGCGCCGACACCGCCTGCCTCGAGAGGATCCGAAAGGCGCGCTCGGAGGCGAAAATCAAGGCGCGCGTGGCGGAGCGGCTGCTCTACCGGCGATGGGATTCCTGGAAGGACGGCACCCGAGCGCACATCTGGAAGGTGCCGGCGTCGGGCGGCGCCGCCGTGGACCTGACGCCCGGCGACCGCGACGCCCCGCCCTTTTCGGTCAACGGCGGCACGGATTGGGACGTGTCCCCGAACGGCCGGGAGCTCGTCTACGCCTCGAACGCCGACGAGGACGAGGCGCTGTCCACTAACGCCGATCTCTGGATCGTTTCCTTCGCGGGCGGGGCGCCTTCGAGGAACCTGACGGCCTCGAACCCCGCCTTCGACGGCTCCCCACGCTTCTCGCCGGACGGCCGGTGGATCGCCTTTCGCTCGCAGCGCCGGCCGGGCTTCGAGTCCGACCGCTTCCGCCTGATGCTTCTCGAGCGGGCGACCGGCCAGATCCGCGGCCTGACGGACGCCTTCGACTTCTGGGTCGACGACTTCCGCTGGGCGCCGGATTCCAAGAGCCTCGTCTTCGCCTCGCAGGTGCGGGGTCGGGAGATGCTGTACCGGGTTTCGCTCTCGGGAGCGGCCCCCGCTCCGCTCTGGACGGGCGGCACGGTCGCCGGCCTCGAGGTCACGCCGAGCCGAATCGTCTTCGGCGCCAGCACCCTGTCCCGCGCGGCGGAGCTCTGGACCGCGGCCCCGGATGGGACGGGGGCGGCGCCGCTCACGCACCTCAACGATGGGCTCTTCCGGGAGCTCGCGCTCGGCGAAGTGTCCGAGCGCTTCACCGACTCCTCCGACGGCCGCAAGCTCCAGGCCTGGGTCGTGAAGCCGCCCTTCTTCGACCCGTCCCGGAAGTACCCGGCCGTTCTCTACATTCACGGCGGCCCGCAGGGCGCCTGGACGGACGGCTGGTCGTATCGCTGGAATCCGCAGGTCTGGGCGGCGTACGGCTACGTCGTCTACGCTGCCAATCCGCGCGGCTCGACGGGTTTCGGTCAGGCGTTCCTCGACGCGATCAGCGGCGACTGGGCCGGCCAGGTCTACGACGACCTGATGCGGCAGGCCGACGACCTCGAGTCGCTGCCCTTCGTCGACCGCGGCAAGATCGGCGCGGCGGGCGCGTCCTACGGCGGCTACATGGTCAACTGGATCGCAGGGCACACGCAGCGCTTCCAGGCGCTCGTGTCGCACGACGGCACCTTCGACCTCGCGTCGGCCAATCTCGAGACCGAGGAGCTCTGGTTTCCGAAGTGGGAGTTCCGCGGCTGGCCCTGGACCTCGGACCTCTACACGAAGTGGAACCCGATGATGTCGGCCGGCAGCTTCAAGACGCCGACGCTCGTCATCACGAACGAGAAGGACTACCGCGTGCCCTTCGGCCAGGGACTCCAGATGTTCACCGCGCTGCAGGTCCAGAACGTCCCTTCGAAGCTCCTCATGTTCCCCGACGAGGGCCACTGGGTCTTGAAGCCCGGCAACTCCAGCCTGTGGCACAACTCGGTCATGGACTGGCTGCACCGTTACCTGGGAGGGGCCGAGGCGGATCCGGCCGCGCTGGCGAAGGCGTACAGCGTCACGAGGTGAGTCGGGAGTTGGACGTCGGGGGTCGGGAGGAGGAGGCGTCGCGACAATCCTGCGTGCCAGGTCCCCTCAGTCCGCGAATACGCAGCGCCCCGCGGCCCAGGCGCGGAGGGCGTTGATCGACTCCGCGCGCAGAACCGAAAGCGGCCGGGTCGAGCGCAGGGCCACGAGGACCGCTTCGGTGTCGAGCGGGAAGCGGCCCGCCCGCGCCTCGTAGAGAGCCGATACGATCGCCTGCTCGATCTCAGCTCCCGAGAAGCCCCCGGAAGCTTGCGCCAGGGCGGGCAGGTCGAAGCGAAAGACGTCCTCGCCGCGCCGGGAGAGGTGCAGTCGGAAGATGTCGGCGCGGGCCTCCGGCTGCGGCAGGTCCACGAAGAAGACCTCGTCGACGCGGCCTTTGCGCATCATCTCCGGCGGCAGCTCGTCGACCGCGTTCGCGGTGGCGACGAAAAAGACCCGCGACGCCCGCTCCTGCATCCAGGTCAGGAGGGTGCCGATCAGCCGCTTGGAGACCCCGCCGTCTGACTCGGAGGTGCGCGCCGAGACGAAGGCCTTCTCGATCTCGTCGATCCACAGGACGCAGGGCGCCATGCGCTCGACGCGCCGGAGCGCCTCCCGAAGGTTGCGCTCCGACTCGCCGATGTACGGCGCCAGCAGCTTGCCGGCGTCGAGGGCCAGCAGGGGCAGCTGCCAGGTGGCGGCGATCGCCTTGGCCGCCAAGGACTTGCCGCAGCCCTGGACGCCGAGCAGCAGCAGGCCGCGGGGCGGGTCGAGCGGCTTCTTCTCGCCGGCCTCCGGCAGAAAACCGACGCGGCGGGTGGAGAGCCACTTCTTGAGCTTCTCGAGGCCTCCGAGCTGGTCGAGCCCGTCGGGCGTCGGGATGAACTCGAGGAGCCCGCCGCCCTCGACGAGCCCTTTCTTCATGTCCCGGATGCGGGGCCGGTCCGCGACGGTGAGTGCGTCGTTTTCGACGATCGCGCGGGCCAGCGCTCGCTCGGCCTCCGACATCGTCAGGCCCTGGAGGTCGGAAACGATGCCTTCTGCCTCGGGCGCCGACAGCGCGACGCGAATCTTGGGCGTGTCTCGTGTGATTCGACGGACGACCCGGTTGAGAAGCGCGCGCAGCTCCGGCGGCCCCGGCAGTGCGAACTCGAACCGCACGGCGATGTCCTCGAGCTCGGCCTTCGTGGCCAGCACGGGTGCGACCAGAACGATGGTGCGCGCGGACCCCGCGAACTCCTGCGCCGTCTCGCGAAGGAGCCTGAGCGTCGAGGCGTGCTCCAGGTGCGCCATCGGGTCCTTCAGCAGAAACGTCCCATCCCCGGAAGTCTTGCGGATCAAGCGGAGCGCAAAGGCGAGCTCCGCGGAGCGCTCGGCGTCCTCAGGGTGGGCGGGCGACAGGCCGCTGGCGGCGCTCCAGCTCCAGAACGGGATCGTGAGCTCGCTCGAGACCGCCCGCACGAGTGCTTCGAAGCGCTGCTCCTCGACGGTCTCGCACACGACCAGGGGGTGGCGGGACCGGAACAGGAGGGCAAGGTCTTTTGCCGCGACGTCCAAACTCGGCCTAGTCTAGCGAAGGCGTGGAATAGACTTGCCGCGTGCCTCCCCCCCGGGTGGTCTCCCTCTGTCCATCGATCACCGAGACGATCGTTGCGATCGGCGGGCTGAGGTCGCTCGCCGGTGTCACGCGGTATTGCACGCGGCCGAGCGGCATGCTCTGGGGTCTGCCGCGCGTGGGCGGAACGAAAAGCCCCGACATCGCGCGCATCCTGGACTTGAAGCCCGATCTCGTCTTCGCCAACGCTGAGGAAAACCGCCGGGAGGACGTGGAGGCGCTGCGGGATTCGGGAATCGAAGTCGACGTCTCGCTTCCGAAGAGAGTCGGCGAGGTTCCGGGCGCCGTGCGGCAGTGGGGCCGGCGGCTCGGATCGGTGGACCAGGCGGAGGTGCTGGCGGCGCGCATCGAAATGGAGTGGAAGGCGCTGGAGGCGGATCCTCCCGCCAACCGGTTTCGATACGCCTACTGGATCTGGAAGGATCCGTGGATGACCGTGTCCGACGACACCTACGTCGCCGACCTGATCCGGCTGGCCGGGGGAGAGAACGTGTACGGCGCGGAGGCCGTGCGCTACCCGACGACGCATCCGGCCCAAGCGCTGGCCCGGCAGCCGGCGGTCCACATCCTGCCGAGCGAGCCGTATCCGTTCTCGGAGGAGAAGCACGGCGCCTTGGTCGACCAGCTCTTCGGCAAGGACATCCGGCGGCTCTTCGTCGACGGGGACGACTATTGCTGGCATGGCGTTCGAACGCTCGAAGGTCTGGAAGCGGCGCGCATCCTGCGAGAGTTCGTAGGGTTGGGAGACGGATCCTAATAAACTTAGGCTGTAGAGCATATTTTCCTTATTTTAGTCGGCAACCTGCGCTTACCCTCTTCCTTCTCGCTATCCCCGTTTTCGGGCAGACGACGAAAGAACCGGTGCCACGCGTACAACGGCGTGGGTCTCAAGCGCGCGCTCGACGGACGCCGATGGCGGCGATCCGATCCGCCACTTCCGGGGCCGCGGAAATGCTCGGGATGTCGGGACAGCTCGGGGTGATCGCTCCCGGCGCCTACGCGGACATCGTGGCCGTGGAAGGGGATCCGCTGAAGGACATCGGAGACCTCGAGCGGATCCGCTTCGTGATGAAGGACGGGAAGATCTACTCCGGCGCCGGCCGTTGACCGTTGCCTACGCGCCCCGCCTGTTCAGCAGATCCAGGAACTCCTCGCGCACCGACTGCGAGTTGAAGATGCCGCGGATGGCGGAGGTCACGGTCAGCGCCCCGGGTTTCTTGACGCCGCGCATCTCGACACAGAGGTGGCGGGCCTCGACGACGACCATGACGCCCTGGGGATCGAGCTTCTCCGCCATGTAGCTGGCGATCTGCTCCGTCAGACGCTCCTGGAGCTGGGGGCGGCGGGCGTAGAAGTCCACGATCCGGGCCATCTTGGACAGGCCGACGATCGATTCGTTCGGGATGTAGGCCACGTGCGCGTGGCCGTAGAACGGCACGAAGTGGTGGGAGCAGAGGGAATAGAAGGGGATGTCCTTCTCCATGACCATCGACGTGTAGTGCTCGTCGTTGGGGAAGAAGGTAACCCGGGGCTCGGCCCCTTCGGAGAGACCATCGAAGAGCTCGAGGTACATCTTCGCGACGCGCTGCGGCGTCTCGACGAGGTTGGGGTCCTCGAGGTCCAGGCCGAGCAGCTCGATGATCTTCCGGAAGTGCCCCGCGATGTCGCGGATGCGATCCGTGTCCGCCAGGGTCGGAACGGAAGTCTGGGTTTCGCTCATGGGCGACCGATCTCTCCTGCCTATCCGCGCGCTCCTATCGAGGTTCCGGGCGACTTGAGCCGGGGATTCTATCGCGGGGCGCCGTCCAGCGACTCGGGGATGGGCCGGCCCCGGCCGCCCGGCCGACGAAACGCTACACTCCGCGTGTGAAGATCGATCTCCACAGCCACTCGACCGTCTCCGACGGCCTCGACCCTCCGGCCGTGCTCGTCGGGCGCATGGCCGAGGCGGGGCTGACGGCCTTCGCGCTGACCGACCACGACACGCTGCAGGGGCTGCCGGAAGCCCGCGCGGAGGCGGGCAAGCGCGGTATCGAGCTGATTTCGGGCGCGGAGATCTCGTCGGAATGGGGCGGCCAGGACGACATTCACATTCTGGCCCTCTTCGTGAACGAGAAAAACGAGGCGTTCAACGCCCAGCTCGCCCTCCGGCAGGAGGAACGGCGCACGCGCGGGGAGCGGATGGCGGGGAAGCTCGTGGAGCACGGATTCGGCCTCGATCTCGACGCGATCCGCGCGGACGTTGGCGACGGGGTCTGGGGCAGGCCGCACCTGGCCCGGGCGCTGGTACGCGCCGGGCACGCCTCCTCCAACGACGACGCCTTCGACCGCTTCCTCGGGCGCGAGCACCCCTGGTACGTGGCGTACGAGAAATGGCGGGCCGTGGACGTCCTCCGGGCGATTCGGGAAGCCGGGGGCGTCTCATCGCTCGCTCACGCCGTCTGGTACAAAGAGACCGACGCCCTGATTCGCGCGCTCGCGGACGAGGGGCTCGGGGCGATCGAGGTCTTCCACCCCGATCACGGCCCCGACGAGGAGCGCCGCTTCTCGGCGCTGGCCTCGGAGTTTTCGCTCGCCGCGACGGCAGGCAGCGACTTCCACGGCACACCCGAGGGACGAAAGCGCCCCGGCGCCGTCTGCGGCGACGCCCGCATGCTCGACGCCCTCCGCGCGCGCGTGCCTTAGCATTTCGTCTCCTCGTCTCCTCGTCTCCTCGTCTCCTCGTCTCCTCGTCTCCCGGCCTCGGACACCATCTGTCCGTGGCCGCGCGTTCTGATAGAGCTGCGGAAAACTCGACGTTTGCGGAAAAGAAATTTTATTCTCCGTGAGCGTCGCTCGGGAGATCGCCAACGCGCATGCGGAAATCCTGGAACCGATTGACAGTGCCGGAGAGCGGAACAAGAATCGCGGACAACTCCCCGATGCTCGAAGAACTCACTGTCGAGAGGAAGCTCCCTCAAAATCTGGAAGCCGAGCGCTCGGTGCTCGGGGCGATCCTCCTCGACCCCACCTCGCTGTCCTTCGTCGTTCCTCTCCTCTCGCAGGAGGACTTCTTCCCGGACACGCACCGGCGCATCTACGGCGCGATGCTGGAGCTGTCGCAAAAGTCGGCGGAGATCGACGTCCTCACGCTCAAGGAAGAGCTCGACCGCACGGGCGCGGTCGAGAAGGCGGGCGGATCGGCGTACCTGACGGCGCTGGTCGACGGGGTGCCCGACGTCGGCAACGTCGAGCACTACGCGCGGATCGTCAAGGAGAAGTCCACGCTCCGGCGCCTGATCCGCGCCGGCCAGCGGATCGTGCGCGAAGGCGTGACCGGGGAGCGGAGCGCCGAGGCTCTGCTGTCCGAGGCGACCGGCGAGATCTTCGACATCGCCGAGGGCGCCGTCCAGGGCGGCTTCGAGGCCATCGGTCCGATCGTCCGCCATAACCTCGACATCATCGAGGAGGCCCGGGGCCGGCAGGGGATGCTGTCGGGCCTGCCGACCGGCTTCACCGAGCTCGACCGCATGACCTCCGGGCTCCAGCTGACGGACCTCATCGTCGTGGCGGCCCGCCCCTCGGTCGGGAAAACCTCGTTCGCCTTGAACGTCGCCCAGCACGTCGCCTTCCGGGAGGGACGCGCGGTCGGGTTCTTCTCGCTGGAGATGTCCAAGGAGCAGATCGGTTTCCGGGTCCTCTGCTCGGAGGCCGACGTGGACGCCAAGAAGGTCCGCGACGGGTACGCCTCGAAGGAGGCGGCCGTCCGGCTGGTGACGGCCCAGACCCGCATCGCCGGCGCGAACTTCTGGATCGACGACAGCGCGGCGTTGAACGTTCCCGAGATGCGCGCCAAGTCGCAGCGGCTGAAACGCGAGAAGGGCCTGGATCTCCTGATCGTCGACTACATGCAGCTGATGGCCGGCCACGGGCGCTTCGACAACCGCACCCAGGAGGTCTCGATGATCTCGCGCGGCTTAAAGCTGCTCGCCAAAGAGCTGAAGGTCCCCATCATCGCCCTGTCGCAGCTCTCCCGCCAGCCCGAGCAGCGCAAGGGGGAGCTCCGCAAGCCGCAGCTCGCCGACCTGCGCGACTCCGGGTCGATCGAGCAGGACGCCGACGTCGTGGTGTTCCTGTACCGCGAGGAGCTCTACGACAAGGAGACCGAGCGCAAGGGCATCGCCGACGTCATCATCGCCAAGCAGCGAAACGGCCCCACGGGCGACTTCCCGCTCGTCTTTCTCGCCGACCACATGACCTTCGCCAACTACGCCGGGCCTGCCGCGCAGCCGGAAGGGCAGCCCTTCTGAGTCGGGAGTCGGGAGTTCGGAGCTTGGAGTTTGTCGGG
This sequence comes from Thermoanaerobaculia bacterium, assembly GCA_040879385.1. Taxonomy (GTDB): domain Bacteria; phylum Acidobacteriota; class Thermoanaerobaculia; order UBA5066; family Gp7-AA6; genus DAHUXD01. The sequence continues at coordinate 80,103 of JBBDKM010000045.1, forward strand.
GTGGAGGAGAGAATCCGTCCAACGTGAGCTTCCGACTCCCGACTCAGGACTCCGGACCCCCGACTCGCGCGCTCGTCGACCTCGACGCGATCGCCGCCAACTACCGGCATCTGCGCGACCGCGTGGGCCCGGGCCGAGCGGTGTATTGCGTCGTCAAGGCAGACGCGTACGGGCATGGCGCCCCCGCCGTGGCCCGGAGGCTCGAGCGCGAGGGTGCCGCCTTTTTCGCCGTGGCCCAGACCGAGGAGGGCGTCGCGCTTCGCCGCGCGGGTGTCGAGGGGGAGATCCTGCTGCTCTCCCACGCCGAGCCCGCGGATCTCCCCCGGCAGCGCGCTTTCGGACTGATGCCGACGCTCTACGACCGCGGCCAGATCGAGGTCCTGGAGCTGGCCACGCGGAAGCGGTCCGAGCCCGTGAAAGTCCATCTGGAGCTCGACACCGGAATGGGTCGCGCGGGGATTCGCCCCGAGGAGCTCGATGCCGTCGCCGCCCTGCTCCGGAAGGCGACGGGACTCTCGCTCGGCGGCACGTTCGCCAACCTGTCCGCGGCGGACGACCCGGAGTCGCCCGAGACGGCACGGCAGGTCGCGGGGCTTGCCGCCGGCATCGGGCGCCTGCGCGCTGCGGGCGTCGAGCCGGGCTGCGCGCACCTGGCCAACTCCGCCGGAGTTCTCGCACACCCGGCCACGTGGCTCGATGCGGTGCGGCCCGGGCTGGCGCTCTATGGCGTTGCGCCCTCGGGCTCGGTGGACGGGTCGAGCCTTCGCCCGGCGATGACGGTCGAGACGCGGGTCGTTGCGGTGCGCCGGGTTCCCGCCGGCACGGCCCTCGGCTACGGCGGTCGATTCGTGACGGCACGGGACACGACCGTCGCGGTTCTCCCGATCGGCTATCATGACGGCTTTCGTCGCAGCTTCTCGGGAAAAGTCGCGGTTCTGTTGCGGGGGAGGCGAGCGCCCGTGGTGGGATCAGTCAGCATGGATGTGACTCTGGTCGACGCGACCGAGACCGGCGCCGAGCGCGGCGACCGCGCCGTCTGCCTCGGCGCGGACGGCGGCGAGACGGTGACGGCGTGGGATCTCGCCCGCGCCGCCTCGACGATCCCCTACGAGATTCTCTGCGGCATCGGCCCGCGGGTCCTCCGCCAGTACACCGAGGCCGAGCCGTGATCACCCGCTTCTTCGAGGCGATCGGTCGCGCGGTCCTGGGCCTCTTCGAAGACCTCGGCCGGTTCTTCACGATGCTCGGCCGGGTGCTGATGTGGGCCCCGCGGCCGCCCTACGACGTCGCGGAGGTTTTCCGGCAGATGGTGCGGGTCGGCGTCAACTCGGTCCCGGTGGTCTTCCTGACGACCCTTTTCACGGGCATGGTCCTCGCGCTCCAGAGCTACAACGGCTTCGCCCGTTTCAACGCGGAGAGCCTCGTGGGCAGCGTCGTGGCGCTCTCGCTGTTGCGCGAGCTTGCCCCGGTGCTGTCGGCGCTCATGGTCACGGGCCGCGTCGGCAGCTCCATGGCCGCTGAAATCGGCAGCATGCGCGTGACCGAGCAGATCGACGCGCTGAAAGCGTTGGCGACCGAGCCGGTCCAATACCTCGTGGTGCCCCGCGTCATCGCGTCCGTCGTGATGATGCCCCTGCTCGTCGTGATGGGGGACGTCGTCGGCATGTACGGGGGCTACTTCGTGGCGGTGAAGCTGCTCGGCGCGAATCCCATCACGTACTTCGAGAGCTCCTTCGAGCGACTCGACATGATCGACTTCACGTCCGGCCTGATCAAGGCGGCCGTTTTCGGACTCATCTTCTCGGTCGTCGCCTGCGTGAAGGGGTACTACACCGAAGGCGGCGCGGAGGGCGTCGGGAGGTCGACGACCCAGGCGGTCGTCGCCGCCAGCCTCGCGATCCTGCTGGTCGACTTCTTCCTGACGAGGCTCCTGTTTTGAGCGGCTCCCCCCGGTTGACCGCGGCCGCGCCGTCGCCGGCCCCTGCCAAGCTGCGGGTCGAGGATCTCCGCAAGTCCTTCGGCGGCCGCGCCGTTCTCGACGGGATCGACCTGTCGGTCTCGGCGGGCGAGTCGCTCGTGATCGTGGGGCCCTCGGGGACGGGGAAGAGCGTTTTGCTCAAGCACCTCATCGGCCTGCTGCGTCCGGACAGCGGCCACGTTTACGTCGACGGGCAGGACCTCTGGGCGCTCGACGCGGTCGCGCTCAACACCCTGCGCCGGAAGTTCGGCATGGCGTTCCAGGAAGGGGCGCTCTTCGACTCGATGAGCGTCTACGACAACGTGGCCTTCCCCCTCCGGCGGTCCGGGCGCACACCCGCCCAGGTTCGGGCGCGCGTCGAGGAATGCCTCGAGCTCGTGCAGCTTCCCGGCGTCGCCACGAGGCGGCCGTCGGAGCTCTCCGGCGGCATGCGCCGGCGGGTCGGGTTCGCCCGGGCCATCGCCCACGAGCCCGAGATCCTGCTCTTCGACGAGCCCAACACGGGGCTCGATCCGATCATGACGGACATCATCGCCGAGGTGATCCTCGGCATCCGGAAACAGCTGCAGCCGACGATCGTGACGATCACCCATCACCTGTCGAGCGCGCGGAAGATCGGCGACCGCCTCGCGCTCCTCTTCGGCGGACGTATCCTCTCCGAAGCCGGGCCCGAGGAGTTCATGAGCTCGACCGACCCGGCCGTGCGTCAATTCGTGGAAGGGCGGGCCGACGGCCCGCTGACCGTGGAGTTCGAACGGGCGTCTCGGAAGGTTATTTGGGAGGGGCGATGAGCACAACGGCGAAGGTCGGAGCGTTCTTTCTGGTGGCCCTGGTCCTGGCGGGGCTGCTGATCTGGAAGATCGAGGACCTGAAGTTCGGGCGCGTGACGGGCAAGACGCTGTCCGTGCAGTTCAACGACGTGGCCGGGCTGAAGGAGAAGTCGGACGTGCGGATGGCCGGCGTGCTGGTTGGCAAGGTCGCCCGCATCCGGCTGGTCGGAGGCAAGGCGCTCGTGGACATCGAGCTGACCCGCGACATCGCGCTGCGCAACGGCGCCTCCGCGTCGATCCAGAGCCTCGGCATGCTCGGCGACAAGTACGTCGAGCTGATCCCCGGCCCTGTGGGAGCGCCGGCGCTGGCCGAAGGCGTGACGATCCAGGGCGACACCCCGGTCAGCTTCGACCAGATCACCAAGCTCGCCCGCGACATCGAGGTCGATCTCCGCGACATCACCGGCAACCTCAAGAGCTCGCTCGGCGGCGCCCTCGGCGAGGAGCGGCTGGGCGGCATCGTCGAGAACGTGCTCGTCCTGTCCCAGGAGCTCCGCAAGCTGCTCGAGGCCAACCGCGCCAACATCGACTCGACGACCGCCAACTTCCGCGAGTTCTCGACGCAGATGACGGCGCTGGTGTCGCGGATCGACCGGCTCGTCGCGTCCAATTCCGGCAACCTGACGGACGCCACCGGCAACGCCAAGGAGCTGACGGCGAAACTGCAGACGACCGTCGACAACATGAACGCGATCACCGGCAAGATCAACGAGGGCACCGGGACCGTCGGCGCACTCGTCAACAGCGACGAGACGAACAAGAACCTGAACGACGCGCTGGTCGCGGTCAAGGAGGGCGTCAACAGCCTGTCCGCGGCTCTGTCGACGGCCAAGACGCTCAATGTCGATCTGGGCCTGCGCTCCGAGTACCTGACGGGGCCCGGAAAGGGCAAGGCGTACTTCACGGTCGACATTCAGCCCTCCGGCAAGCCGCGCTTCTACCGGCTCGAGCTCTCGAGCCAGCCCTTTGGCGTCCGGAGAGACACCACGACCATCACGACGACGACGTTCCCGGACGGCCACACCGAGACCACGCGCTCGGACCAGCAGACCTACAAAGACACGATGGCCGTCTCCGCGGAGGTGGGTTACCGCCTCGGCCAGTTCATCGGGCGCGCCGGGCTGATCGAGAACAGCGGGGGAGCCGGCCTCGACTACCTCACGCTCAAGGATCGGCTGCGGGTTTCGGCCGACATCTGGAACTTCGATCGCGACAACCTCAGCGCCCACGCCAAGGTCACGGGCCGCTACTACTTTTCGCCGTCCGTCTTCGTGCTCGGCGGCTGGGACGATTTCCTGAACAGCAAGGCCAAGCGGGACTCGCTCTTCTTCGGCGCCGGCATCCGCTGGGGCGACGACGACATCAAGTACCTGGCCGGAGCGATACCCCGCTAGGGGAAAGCCTTGCCGGCGCGCGCGGTCACCGTCTTCGCCTGCCAGGCCTGCGGCGCGACCGCGCCGAAGTGGTTGGGGCGCTGCCCGGACTGCGGCGAATGGAACTCGTATGTCGAGGAGCGACGCGCCGAGGCGCCGCGCGCCGTGGCGGCTTGCGCAGCGGCGGCTTCGGTCGCGATCGGCGAGATCGCGGGCGAGGAGGGACCGCGGCTCACGACCGGGCTTCCGGGCCTCGACCGCGTGCTCGGCGGAGGTCTCGTGGCCGGGTCCGTCGTCCTGCTCGGCGGAGAGCCGGGGATCGGAAAGTCCACCCTCCTGCTCCAGGCCGGACGGGGGCTCGCCGCGCAGTCGCGCGACGTCCTCTACGCCAGCGCCGAGGAGTCCGCGCCGCAGGTGCGGCTGCGGGGCGAGCGCCTGGGCATCCGCGACGGCCGCCTGCTGGTGCTGGCCGAGACCGACGTCTCGCGCATCGTCGCGGAGGCGGAGGCGCGGCCTCCCGCGGTCGTCGTCATCGACTCCGTTCAGGCCGTGCGCGACCCCGCCCTGGCGTCCTCGCCGGGCACGGTCTCGCAGGTGCGGGCCGCGGCGGCGGAGCTGACGCGGTACGCGAAAACCAGCGGCGTGCCGGTCCTGCTCGTCGGGCACGTCACCAAGGACGGCACGCTCGCCGGGCCCAAGTCCCTCGAACACCTCGTCGACGCTCTCGTTTCGATCGAAGGAGAGCGCGGCTCCGCGCGGCGCATTCTCCGGGCGACGAAGAACCGGTTCGGGCCCGTGGACGAGATCGCGCTCTATGAGATGACCGGCGAAGGGCTCGTCGAGCTGCCGGACGCCTCGGCGGCCCTGCTGGCCGAACGGCGTGTCGGCCTCGCCGGCAGCGCCGTGACGGCGGCGCGGGAAGGCGCCCGGTCGGTGCTCGTGGAGATCCAGGCCCTCGTCGGAGTTTCCCCGGCCGGATCTGCGCGGCGCGTCGCGATCGGTGTCGATGGAGGCCGTCTCGCGCTCCTCCTCGCCGTCCTGGAAGGCGCGGGCCTGCCCCTCTCCGCCCGCGAGATCTTCGTCTCCTGCACGGGGGGAATCGACGTGGGGGAGCCCGCGGCAGACCTGGCGATCGTCGCCGCGCTCGTCTCGTCGGCGCGGTCCCGTCCTCTGCCCGAAGGCAGCGTCTTCTTCGGCGAGATCGGCCTGCTCGGCGAGGTGCGCCGCGTTCCGGCCGCGGCGTCGCGCCTCAAGGAAGCCGCCGCGCTCGGGTTCCGCACCGTCTTCCTGCCGTCCGGCAACGCCGGCGACGCCGCGGCCTTTCCCGACCTCGACCGGCGCCCTGTGGATCGGGTCGCGGAGTTCCTGGAGATGGTCGGCCGGAGGACATAGGGGAGAGGCTTGGCCCCTCCCGCGGCCCCGTCCCCTACTGGGCCATCCCCCGCTCGCCCTCCAGATGCTCCGGCATCGCGTCGGTGAGCTTCCGGTAGGCGTCCAGGTACTTCTCGCGGGTCGTCCGCACCACGCCTTCGGGCAGCTTCGGGGCGGGGGGGCGCTTGTCCCAGCCGGTGGAGTCGAGCCAGTCGCGGACGAACTGCTTGTCGAAGGACGGCTGGCCGCGGCCCGGCGCGTAGTGCGCCGCGTCCCAGTAGCGCGAGGAATCGGGCGTGAAAGCCTCGTCGATCCACACGATGCGGCCGTCGAACCGGCCGAACTCGAGCTTCGTGTCCGCGAGGATCAGCCCGCGGGACGTGGCGTGCTCGCTCGCGCGCTCGTAGAGGGACAGAGTCAGGTCGCGCAGCGTCGCGGCCTCGCCCGGCGGCAGAGCGCGGGCCATGGTCTCGAAGGAGATGTTCTCGTCGTGGCCGGTCTCTGCCTTCGTGGCGGGCGTGAAGATCGGCTCGGGAAGCTGGTCGGCCTCCCGAAGCCCCTCCCGCAGCCGAATTCCGCAGACGTGCCCGGTCTTCCGGTACTCCGCCCACCCCGATCCGGCGAGGTACCCTCTCGCCACGCACTCGAACGGGACGACCTCGCACTTGCGCGCGATGACCGACCGCCCGGCCAGGACGCCCGCGTCGGCCCGAAGCTCTTCGGGAAAGCGAGCGACGTCGGTCTCGAGCAGGTGGTTCTCGACGTCGGAAAACTTCTGGAACCAGAAATTGGACAGTTGAGTCAGAATCTTGCCCTTGTCCGGTATCCCCGGTGTGAGCACGACGTCGAAGGCGGAGATCCGATCGCTCGCGACAAGAAGAAGTGAGTCCCCGAGATCGTAGAGCTCGCGGACTTTGCCGCGCCGCGAGAGGCGGGCGACCGAAAGGTGCGTTTCGGTGATCGTCGCCATGGGCAAAGGAAGTTAGCACAAACGCGGCTCTGCTATCGTAAGGAGGCCCATGCACATTCGATTGACAGACGCGGCACCCGCCAGCGGCTCGGCCGTCCGCATCGCGTTCCTGCACGAAGGCCGCGACCCCTCCGCGGGCGCGCCGCGGTCCGTCCGCGCGGCGCTGCGCAGCGCGGTCCGGGACTCCGGCTTCCGGGGCAAGGAGCGGGAAACCGCGTGGAGCGGCGGCTGGATGCTCTGTGGGCTGGGGAAGGCGCCCGCGACCGTCGCCCGCCTGCGGACGGCGCTGCGCCGGGCCGTGCGCGATACGAATCCCCGCAGCCGCGGACGGATCGTGCTGTGCTTCGACGCGGGTCTGTCCGAGGCGTCCTTCCGCGCGCTCCTGCCGCAGATCGTCCTTGCGGACTACGCCTTCGACCGATACAAGTCCCGCAAGCGGGAGGTTGCGCCTCGCGCGGGGCAGGCCGTCGTCCTGCCGCCCCCGGGGGTTTCGGCGCGCGCTCTCTCCGGCGCCGCGCGGGAAGCCGAGGCGATCGCATCGGCCGTGACGTGGGCGCGCGACGTGGGCAACACGCCGGGCAACGATCTCGGCCCGCTGGAGCTCGCCCGGGAGGCCCGGGCCCTGGCGGCAGAGCGCGGCTTTCGGCTGCGCGTGCTCGGCCGCAAGGAGATCGAGAGCGAGAAGATGAGGGGACTGCTCGGCGTCAATGCCGGCAGCGCCCGCCCGCCGGTCTTTCTCGTCGCGGAGCACGCCCCGGCGAAGTCGCGCGGCACCGCCGTCCTCGTCGGCAAGGGCATCACGTTCGACACGGGCGGCATCTCGCTCAAGCCCGCGGCGTCGATGGGGGAGATGAAGTACGACATGATGGGCGCCGCGACGGCGCTCGCGTGCCTGGCCGCGGCGAAGGCGCTGAAGCTGCCCGTCCGTGTGGTGGTCCTCGCCCCGGTGACGGAGAACATGCCCGGCGGCTCCGCGACGCGGCCCGGCGACATCCTGCGCATGCGCAACGGCAAGACCGTCGAGGTGGACAACACGGACGCGGAAGGGCGTCTGATTCTGGCCGACGCGCTGTCCTACGCGGAGAAATTTCGCCCCGACGTCCTGATCGACTACGCCACGTTGACGGGCGCGGTTCTGATCGCGCTCGGGCACGAGTGCGCCGGCCTCATGACGCCGGAGGACGACCTCGCCGACGAGTTGATCGCCGCCGGCGAGGCCACGGGCGAGCGCGTGTGGCGGCTGCCGGTCTGGGAGGACTACCGCGAGAACATCAAGTCCGAATGGGCCGACATGAAGAACACGGGCGGCCGCACGGCCGGCACGATCAACGCGGCCGTGTTCCTCAAGGAGTTCGTGCCGAAAGGCGTGCGCTGGGCCCACCTCGACGTCGCCGGGGTGGCGCACTTCGAGAAGGCGCAGGGCGGCTGGCCCGCCGGGGCCACCGGCTTCGGTGTCGCGCTCACGATGGAATTTCTCAAGAGGCGCTTCGGGCGAGTTTGACTCGCCCGGATCGCTTTGCTAGCTTCGCCGCCACCATGCCCCTCCGCGATTTTCCGATCGGGCCGCTTGGCCAGGAGCTCTATCCCCGCTTCATCGGCGGCCTGGCCGAGAAGCTCGACGATCCCTCCCTCGACCGCAACGTCACGGTCCGCGACGCGCTCGGACAGCTCTACCTCGGCCGGACGGTCGACTATGAAGCTGCCGCGGCGGAGCCCGAGCTTCCGCTGGCGACGAGGACGCTGCTGGCCTCCTTCGATCCGCGCAACGCGACGCTCGAGGCCGAGTACTACCGGGAGATCGACCTCGAGAAGTGGAAGGCGGTCAAGCCTCTCCTGTGGTTCTGGCAGATGTTCGACCACTCACCCGTCGGGCGCAACATCCGCCTCGGCACGCAGCTCCGGTACATGCTCGCGCAGCGGGTCTTCCGGAAGTGCGGCAAGGGCGTGCGCATCTTCCACCAGGTCGAGTTCTCCTTCGGCTACAACCTGTCAGTCGGCGACGGCGTCACGATCCACCGCAACGTCCTGATCGACGACCGCGGCGAGGTCTTGATCGGCAACGACGCCTCGATCTCGGACTACGCCAACATCTACTCGCACTCCCACGCCGTGGAGGACATCCACGACGTGACGCTCGGCAAGACCGAGATCGGCGACCGGGCGCGGATCACCTACCACGCGGTCGTGCTTTCGGGGGTCAAGGTCGGGAAGGACGCGATCGTCGGCTCCATGGGCGTAGCCCCGAAGCCCGTTGAGCCCGGCTGGATCGTCGGCGGCATTCCGGCCAGGCTGATCGCGCAGAAGAGCGTCAAGCCGTAAAGAAGAGTCGACAGTTCACAGTCGAGAGTCGACAGGGGCGCAAGCTCTGTCAACTGTGGACTGTCGACTGTAGACTTCCTCCGTGCTGCGGCGGCTGACCGTCCGGAACCTGGCCATCGTCGAGGATCTCGAGATCGAGCTGTCCGAGGGCCTGACCGTGATCACGGGCGAGACGGGAGCCGGGAAGTCGATCCTCGTCGACGCCCTCGCCTTGCTGGCAGGAGGGCGCGGCTCCTCGGAGCTGATTCGCGAGGGCTCCGGCCGTCTCACGGTGGCGGGCGAGTTCGACGCGGGCCCGTGGCTCCGCGCGCTGTTGTCGGAGGCGGGCCTTCCGGAGTCCGAGCGCATCCTCGTGCGCCGCGAGCTGTCGAGCGACGGCCGGGGGCGCGCCTTCGTGGAAGACGAGCCGGCGTCGGTGCGCACGCTCTCCCGACTGGGGGAGCGTCTCATCGCGATCCACGGGCAGAGCTCCGAGCAGGAGCTCGTGGATGCCGGGGCGCCGCTCGACCTCCTGGACGCGTTCGCGAAGGCAGAGTCGGAGCGCGGATCCGTCGGCGCGGCCGCGGCGCGCTGGACTGAGGCGCGCGAGGCGCTCGCGGGTCTGGAGGCCTCGCGGCGGGAGCGCGGACAGCGGCTCGAGATGCTCGAGTTCCAGATCCGGGAGATCGAGTCGGTCGCTCCCGTCGACAACGAGGACGCGGAGCTGCCGGCCGAGCGGGACCGGCTCCTGCACGCCGACCGGATCCGCCGCGCCGGGGAGGCCGCCCTCGCGGCCCTCTCGGAGGAGGAGGGGTCCGCGGCCGACCGGCTGGGTGAGGCCGCGCGCGCCTTCGCCGAGCTGGCCGCGATCGACCCCCGCGAGGCGGCCCACCGCGAGGAAGCCGAGGAGCTCAAGCGGCGGATCGCGGACCTGGCGGCGGCGGCTCGCGATGCCGCCGGAGCGATCGAGGCGGACCCCGACCGGCTCACCGCGCTCGAGACGCGCCTCGAGAGCCTCGGGCGTCTGAAGCGGAAGTACGGCGGCTCGATTGCCGAGATCCTGGGCCGCCTCGCGCAGATGAAAGCCGAGCAATCCGAGCTCTCGAATTTCGAGGACGCCCTCCACCGCCGCCAGCGGGACGAAGCCGCGGCGAAGAAGGACTACCTCGCGGCCGCCGAGGTGCTCTCGTCCCGGCGCAACGCCGCGGCTGGCCGCTTTTCCGCGGCGGTCGAGAAGGAGCTTCGCGCCCTCGCTCTGGAGAAGGTGCGGCTGCGCGTCGCCGTCGAGACTCTGTCCGACGACGCCCCCCGCCCGAACGGCCGCGAGACCGCGGTGTTTCTCTTCGCCCCGAATCCGGGCGAGCCCGAGAAGCCGCTCGAGAAGATCGCCTCGGGAGGGGAGCTCTCGCGGCTCCAGCTCGCCATCCGCACCGTCGCGGCCGGCCGAAAGGGACGGAATCGGACGCTCGTCTTCGACGAGGTGGACGCGGGCATCGGCGGCCGTGTGGCGGAAGTCGTGGGGAGAAAGCTCCGGGACTTAGCCGAGCACGATCAGGTGCTCTGCGTGACGCACGTGCCGCAGATCGCGGCGCTGGCGGATCGCCATTTCCTCGCCGAGAAGCGAGAATCCGGCGGCCGCACGGTGGCCTCGGTGCGGCTCCTCGAGGGGCGCGAGAGGATCGAGGAGATCGCGCGGATGCTGGCCGGCGAGAAGGTCCCGGAGACGGCGTTCGAGCACGCGCGCACGCTGCTCGAGGCGGCAAGATGAGCCGGGAGTCGGGCGTCGGGAGGAGTCGGGAGGAGGACCGGCAGAGATACTCGCGCTCGATCCTCTTTTCGGGCATCGGTCAAGAGGGTCAGCGGCGCGTCGCGGGCTTCTCGATCGCGTTCGTCGGTGTGGGCGCCGTCGGAGCGGCGGCGGCAGAGTCGGCGGTGCGGGCCGGCTTCGGGCGGCTCACGCTCATCGATCGCGACGTCGTCGAGCCGTCGAACCTGGCGCGGCAGTTTCTCTTCGACGCCGAAGACGCCGCGAGTATCGCGCCCAAAGCGCAGGCCGCGGCGGCGCGCCTCGAGGAGATCGATCCGTCGGTCCCCGTGTGGCCCGTCGTCGCGGACCTCCACCGAGGCAACGCGCGGGACCTGCTCTCCGGGCACGACCTCGTTTTCGACGGCTCGGACAACTTCGAGACGCGGCTCCTCGTCTCGGACGCGGCACAATCCCTGCGCGTGCCGCTCCTCTACGCGGCCTGCGTCGGGGCGGAGGGCCGCGTCGCCCTCCTCTTGCCCGGCAAGACCCCCTGCCTGCGCTGCTACCTCGAGGAGCTTCCGCCGGCGGGGTCGGGCCCGACCTGCGACACCGTCGGGGTGGTCCCGACGCTCCCGCCGCTCGTCGCCGCCGTCGGTATGACCGAGGTCGTCCGGTTCGCCGTGGGCCAGCCGCCGGCCCCGGGAATCCTGACGGTGGACGTCTGGGACGGGGGCTTCCGTTCGCGGCGGCTCTTCGAGCGTGTGCGAAGCTCGGCGGCCTGCCCGGTCTGCGCCCGGAGCCGGTTTCCCGCGCTGGAAGGCGAAGGGGTCTCGGAGACCGTGAAGCTCTGCGGGAGGCAATCGGTGCAGGTCACGCCGGCCGGCCGCGCCCGGCCCGACTTCGCCCAGCTCGAGGCGCGGCTGTCGCCGCTGGCGCGGGTGCGCCGCTCGCCGCAACTCTTAAACGCCGACGTCGAGGACGTGAGCCTGACCATCTTTCCCGACGGCCGCTGCGTCGTGCGCGGCACCAACGACACCGCGCGGGCGCGGGCGCTCTACGACCGCTACGTGGGGGGATGACCCGTGCGGCGCGTGCGGATGGAGGACCTGCTGGCTTCTCGAGACGAGCTCTCCGACCTCTCCGCGCTGCTCTCCCGCGGGGGTCTCGCCGCGATCCCGACCGAGACCTTTTACGGCCTGGCCGCCGACCCGAAGAGCGAAACGGGTGTGCGGCGGGTTCTCGCCATGAAGCGTCTAGGGGCGGCGAAACCGCTTCTCGTTCTGTTCGGCACGCGGGCCCAGCTGGCATCGCTCGGCGTGGCCGCGGGCCGGGAGACTCTCGATCGTTTCTTCGCGATCTGGCCGGCGGCCCTGACGGTCGTCTTTCCGCTTCGCTCTCCGATCCCCGCGTCCCGCGATGCGTTCTCGCTCGGGGTCCGCGTGCCCGCTCACGAGGCGCTTCGGGAGCTTCTCGCGCGCGTCGGGCCCGTCACGGGCACGAGCCTGAACCGTTCCGGCGAGGTCCCGTGCGAAGAGGCGGACGAGGTCGCGAGGCAATTCCGCGGAGAGATCGACGTGCTCGTGGACGGCGGCCGGACTCCCGGCGGGCTTCCCTCCACGATCGTCGACGCGACGGTCGAGCCGCCGCGCGTCCTGCGGACGGGCGCGTTCGCGTGGCCTTAGCCCGCATTGCTCATGATCGACTCCGGCCGCCGCTCGGATCTTTTCCGCCTAATACGTCGTCACCGCTCCTCGGCGATGCCTCCGCATCGCCGTCGTCGCGCTTCCTCGTCTCGGCGGAAAATCTCTCTCGCGGACAAGGTATCGTCTGGCGGCGCAGCGGCATTCCGGGAACAACCCTCGTTGCGGATCACGTCTCCGTGTTCCGGCCGGGTGATCATGAGCAATCCGGGCTGAGCCGCACGGGTTCCATGCTAAATTGCCCGCCTTTATGGGCATCCTGAAAGAGTACGCGGGCAAGCGGCCCGTCCTCGGCTTCCGCGTCTATCTCGCGGAGACGGCGGCCGTGATCGGCGACGTCGTGCTCGGCGACGACGTGTCCATCTGGTACAACGCGGTCGTCCGCGGCGACTGCCACTGGATACGGATCGGCGCGCGCACGAACATCCAGGACAACTGCGCGGTCCACGTGACGCAGGGGACGCACCCGACGATCCTGGAGGAGGAAGTCACGCTCGGGCACGGCGCGATCGTGCACGGCGCCACGGTGCGGCGCGGCGCGCTCATCGGGATCCGCGCCACGGTCATGGACGCGGCAGAGATCGGCGAGTCGGCCTTCATCGGCGCCGGGGCGCTCGTGACGCCCCGCACCATCGTCCCGCCCCGCACGCTCTGGCTGGGCTCGCCGGCGCGCCAGGCGCGCGTCCTCTCGGACGCGGAGGTCGAGGACTTGAAGCACTACCACCGCAACTATCTCGGCTACAAGGAGGAGTACTCCCGGGTCGACGGGGCGTGGGCCCGATGAGCGTGCGTCTCAAGGCGCCCAAGGGAACCCACGATCTGCTGCCGCCGGAAAGCGAGAAGTTCGCGGCGGCCGAGGCCGTTGCGCGCCGGGTCTTCGGTTCGTTCGGGTACGCGGAGGTCCGCACTCCGGTGTTCGAGTCGACCGAGCTCTTCGCGCGCTCGGTGGGCGAGACGACGGACATCGTCCACAAGGAGATGTACACCTTCCCCGATCGCAAGGGGCGGTCGTTGACGCTGCGCCCCGAGAACACGGCCGGCGTCGTGCGCGCCCTCGTCGAGAAGGGGATCCAGGAGATCCCCAGGCCGATCCGGCTCTGGTACGCCGGGCCCCAGTTCCGGTACGAGCAGCCCCAGGCCGGCCGGTACCGGGAGTTCCGCCAGATCGGCGTCGAGCTGCTCGGCGTCGCGTCGGCCGCGGGCGACGCGGAGGTCCTCTCGATGCTGTTCGACTTTCTCGGGGCGCTCGGCTTCACGGATCTGACGGCCACGCTCAACTGCATCCCGAAGGGCGAGGCGCGGCAGGCCTTTTCGAAGGCGCTGCAGGACCACGTGCGGGGGGGCGCCGACCGGCTCGGCCCCGAGGACCGGCGCCGCCTGGAAGAGAATCCGCTCCGCCTCTTCGACTCGAAGGACCCCGAGGCGCGTCGGCTCCTGGACGGGGCGCCGGCAACGCTCGATTTCCTGGACGAGGCCTCCCGCCGGCATCACGAGGAGCTCAAGGCGCTGCTTTCCCGGTCCGGCGTGCGCTTCCGCGAGAGCGCGGCGATCGTGAGAGGCCTCGACTACTACACGCTGACGGTCTTCGAGGTGGCCTCGGAGCGCCTCGGGGCGCAGAACGCTCTGCTCGGCGGCGGCCGGTACGACGGCCTCGTCGCCGAGCTCGGCGGTCCGTCGACGCCCGCGGTCGGGTTCGCCATCGGCGAGGACCGCCTCCTCGAGGCGATGACCGCCGATGCCCGACGGCCCCGCGCCGTCTTCTGGGTCGTGCCCGATTCCCGGGAGGAGCTGGCGGGCGCGCTCGAGGTGGCGGCCGAGATCCGGACTGCCCTGCCGGAGGCGGTCGTGGAGAGCGATCTGACCGGCCGCGGCCTGGTCAAGGGCCTCGCGCGCGCGGCGCACGTGCTCATGGAGCCGGAGCGATACGCCTTCGCGGTGGGCGGTGTGCACGCCGTGCTCGTGGGGTCGCGCGAGCGGGAGGACGGGACCGTGACGATCAAGGACCTCGCGACCGGCGTCCAGGAAACCTTTCCGAGGAGGCAACTGGCCGAGCGCCTCGGCGCCGCGAGGGAGCGATGACGCGGCCCCGGCAGCCGGCTGGCGCCCTGCGCGCCGGCGACGTGGGAAAGACGGTGCAGCTCAAGGGCTGGGTGGCGCGTCGGCGGGACCTCGGCGATCTGATCTTCCTGACGATCCGGGACCGCAGCGGCTTCGTGCAGGCCGTGTTCGACAAGGCGCGTTGCCCGGCCGGAGCCGTCGCCGCGGCGTCCGAGGCGCGCAGCGAAGATGTCGTCGCGCTCGAAGGAGAGGTCGTCCTGCGCGGCGAGGGCCAGCGCAACCGGGAGCTGCCGACCGGCGATATCGAGGTCGTGGCCTCGAGCCTCGAGTTCCTGGCCCGTTCGCAGACCCCTCCCTTCGTCGTCGAGGACCGGACGAACGCGAGCGAGGAGCTGCGCCTCGAGTATCGCTATCTCGACCTGCGCCGGCCGGTGATCCAGAAGAACTTCGTGCTGCGCGACGAGATCGCCTTCCGGATCCGCCGGGTGCTCCACGAGCGTGGCTTCCTGGAGGTCGAGACCCCGGTGCTCACGCGCTCGACGCCCGAAGGGGCGCGCGACTTCCTGGTGCCTTCCCGCGTGCACCGGGGCCAGTGGTACGCCCTGCCGCAGTCGCCGCAGCTCTTCAAGCAGATCCTGATGATCTCGGGCTTCGAAAAGTACTTCCAGATCGCGCGCTGCTTCCGGGACGAGGACCTCCGGGCGGACCGGCAGTTCGAGTTCACCCAGATCGACCTGGAGATGTCGTTCCCGACGGAGGAGGACATCTTCGACATCGTCGAGGCCTTCCTCGTCGAGGCCTTCGCCGCCGCTCAGATCGCCGTTGCGCGGCCGTTTCGCCGGCTGACCTTCCGGGAGGCGATGGACACCTACGGAACCGACCGGCCCGATTTGCGCTTCGGCCTCCCGCTGTGCGACCTCTCGGAAGCCGTCGCGGGAAGCGGGTTCGCGCCGTTCGAGAAGGCTCTCGCCGGCAACGGGACGGTCCGGGGACTGCGTGTTCCGGGCGGCGCGGGTGTCTCGCGAAAGCGGCTCGACGGGCTGACGGAAAAAGCCCGGGAGCACGGCGCGGCGGGGCTTCTCTGGGTCAAGAAGGCCGGGGGCGAGGTCGCCTCGCCGGCGAAGAAGGGCCTCCCCGAGGGCCACCTCGCGCGCCTGCTCGCGAAGGGCGAGATGGCCGAGGGCGACCTGCTCCTGATCGTGGCGGACCGGGAGAAGGCGGCGCTGGCGGCACTGGCGGCCCTCCGTGTCGAAACGGCGCGGGAGCTCGAGTTGATCGACGAGTCTCGATACGAATTCTGCTGGGTCACGCAGTTCCCCCTCCTCGGCTACGACGAAGACGGGAAGCAGTGGTTCCCGATGAACCACCCGTTCACCGGGCCGCACGAAGAGGACATCGACCGCCTCGAGTCGGATCCGGGCAGCGTGCGGGCGCGCGCCTACGACGTGGTCGTCAACGGGTGGGAGCTCGGGTCGGGCTCCATCCGCATTCACCGCTCCGACCTTCAGGAGCGCGTCTTTCGCGTGCTCGGCATCTCCGAGGCCGAGGGCCGGGAGCGCTTCGGGTTCCTGCTGCAGGCCTTGCAGTACGGCGCGCCCCCGCACGGGGGCATCGCCCTCGGGCTCGACCGCATCTGCGCCATCGCCGCGGGAGCCTCCTCGCTGCGCGACGTGATCGCGTTTCCCAAGACGACTTCGGGGATCTGCCTGATGACGAAGGCGCCGGCGAAAGTCCTGCCGGAGCAGCTGCGCGAGCTCGGTATCGAGCCGCCGGGCCGGCCCTCGGAGTGAGCGCGGCGTCCTCCCCCGTAGAGATCGCGGCCGGCGGGAGCACGATCTGGGTCGGCCGGGGGACTCTCCGGGACGCGGCGCGTCTTCTCGCGTCTCCCTCGGGCCGGTTCCTTCTGGTCTCCCCTCCCTCCGCCCACGCCGCGGCCGACACGGTCCGCGCCGCGCTGTCCGGGCGCGTCCTGCTCGACCTCGCGCTCGAGGACGGCGAGGCGTCCAAGACGCTCGCGGCCGTCGACGCGATCGCCGACGCGGCGCTGTCGGCGGGGCTCCACCGCGACGACGCCTTCGTGGCCGTCGGCGGCGGCGTCGCGACCGACGTCGTCGGCTTCGCTGCCGCGGTCCTCCTGCGCGGCGTGCCGTGGAACGCGGTTCCGACGACGACGGCCGGAATGGCCGACGCGGCGATCGGGGGGAAGACCGGAGTCAACCACGCGCGCGGCAAGAACCTGCTCGGCGCGTTTCATCCTCCGCGGTCGATCCTGATCGACCCGGACTGCCTCGCGACGCTGCCGGAGCGCGATTACCGGGCCGGGCTCGTCGAGGCGTTCAAGGCCGCCTGGATCGGGGACGCCGCCCTGGCCTCGCGCGCGGCCGCGTCGCTGCCGGCGCTGCTCGCCCGGGAGCCGCGAGCCGTGCTCGACCTGCTCGCGGGAGCCATCCGCGTCAAGGCGGCGCTCGTGTCGGCGGACCTGCGCGACGGAGGGGAGAGGCGGCTCCTCAACTTCGGTCACACGCTCGGGCACGCGCTCGAGGCGGCGAGCGGCTTCGGGACTCTGCGGCACGGCGAGGCGGTCGCCTGGGGCATCGCCGCGGCCCTGGAGATCTCCCGCCGGCGGACGGGCCTGCCGGAGGAGCAAGTCCGCGCGGTCCGCGACGCCCTCTCCCGCCTCGGGCCGTTTCCGAGTCCGGAGCGCGATCCCGGGCGCCTCGCGGAGCTTCTCGTCCGGGACAAGAAGACGACCGCGCGGGGGCTCGCGTCGGTCCTTCTCGATAGTCTCGGGCGGGCGCGCGTGGACGAATCGGTCTCGGTTCGGGAGTGGCTCGATGCGGCGGCTATAATGTCGCTATCGTGAGTGGACGCTCGGGCCGGCGTCGGATCCGTCTTTTCGTTCTGCTCGCCGGCGCCCTGATCCTCGCCTCTCTGGTCCCCCTTCTCGTCGCCGAGGCTGTCCTGATCCGGCGCAACCGGCGCACGCTCGAGACACTCGAAGAGAAGTACCTGACGCGGTCTTCGGCCGCGATCGCCGACCACATCGCCTCCTACTACGCGGCGGCCGGCCAGCAGCTGACGACCGCCGCCGACTCGATCCGGCTGGCTTTTCAGCTGACCGGCAAGGACCCCTTCGGCTCGGCCGACGCGCCCGAGATTCTCGGCGGCGTTCTCCGGGGGCAGAAGCCCCTCGTCGCGCTGCGGGGGGTCAATCTGGAGGGGCGGGGCAGCTTCGTAGGCCCCGACATCCGCCTCCCGGAAATCGACCTCGAGTTCCGGAGGGGTTTCGAGTCCGCGCGGGACGGAGCCCGCTACGCCGGCGACCCCTTCGGCGTCGGAGAGCTCGGGGTGGCGGCGGTTCTCGCGGCTCCGATCCTAGACGAGAAGGGCGGCCGCATCGGCGTCGTCGAGGCGCTCGTGTCCTGGGAGCCGATCGTGCGCGAGTTCCAGGACGAGGCGCGCCGCGAAGTCCGGGCCACGCTCGTGGACCGGCGGGGGAAGATTCTTTTTCCGCCCGCCACCCGGGGGCCGGGCTCGGCCCACGCCTCCTCGCTCGTGGCCGATTTCGTCCGCTTCCCGGCCCGCCTGACCCGCTCGGAGACCACGCCGGCCGGCGACGTCCTCGCCTCGATCGCCCCCGTGGGCGATCCGCCCTGGGGGGTCCTCGTCGAGCGCGACCGCGACATCGCGTTCGCGTCGGTCGACCGCATGGTCCGGGACACCGTTCTCTGGAGCGCCGCCTGTCTGGCCGGCGCCCTGATGCTCGGACTGATCTTCGCGCGGCGACTGTCACGGCCGATCGCGCAGCTGGCCGAATCGACGCGCGCCATCGCGGAAGGGCAGTACGGCGCGAGCGTCGAGGTCACCGGGACGGCCGAGATCGCGGACCTCTCCGAGAACTTCAACCGGATGAGCGAGTCGATCCGGGACGCCTTCGAAAAGGTGCAGAAAGCGGCGCGCGAGAATCAGGAGCTCTTCATCGCCTCGATCCGGGCGCTGGCCGCCGCCATCGACGCCAAAGACCCCTACACGCGAGGCCACTCCGAGCGGGTGGCCCGCTATTCCTCCGCGATCGCCAAGGAGATGGGTCTGGCGCCGGACGAAGTCCGCAAGGCGCGGCTCTCCGCCCTGCTGCACGACGTCGGGAAGATCGGGATCGACGACCGTATCATCCGCAAGCCCACGGCCCTGACCGACGAGGAGTTCGAGCTGATGAAGGCGCACCCGTCCAAGGGCGCCGCGATCATGGAGGCGATCCCTCAGCTTGCCGATATCATCCCGGGCATGAAGTACCACCACGAGAAGTGGGAGGGGGGCGGCTATCCGGAAGGTTTGAAGGGCGAGCAGATCCCGCTCCAAGCGCGGATCGTCGCGGTCGCCGACGCCTTCGACGCCATGACGACCACGCGCCCCTACCAGAAGGCCATGGAGGTCACGTACGTGCTGGAGCGCCTGCGGGATCTAGCCCACAAGCGGTTCGACTCGGCCGTCGTGGAAGCCCTCGTCCGGTCGCACGCGAAGGGAGACCTGATTCCGACCGACGGCGCCGCCCCGCGCGCCCGCGCGGTCTCGGCGGCGCGATGAAGAGCGCCGGCCGCGCCGCCGCCGCCCTGTCGCTGGTGCTTCTGGCCGCCGCCTGCGCGCCGAAGAAGTCGAAGACCGCGGCGGAAGTGCTCCTGACGCAGCGGATGGCCCAGGTGCTTCTGCGCGATGGCCATCCCGTCGACGCGGAGAAGGCGTTTCGCGACGCCCTGAAAGAGGAGCCGAAGAACCCGGAGGTGCTCGACGGCCTCGGCGTGTCGCTGGTGATGCAAGGCCGGTATCAGGAGGCGCTGCCCCCGCTCCAGAAGGCGGTGCAGGCGGCGCCGGAGAACGGGTCCTACCGCAACAACATGGGCGTCGCCCAGATGGAGCTCGGCCAGTTCGCGGAGGCGGAGCAGGCGTTCGCGGCCGCGGAGAGATCGGCCAACTCCGACGACCGGATCTCGGCCGCGATCAACCGGGGGCGGCTCCGGCAGCGCCAGGGAGACCTCGCGGGGGCCGAGCGGGAGTTCACCCTCGCGATGGCGCGCGACCCCAAGTCGTTCGCGGCGACCTTCGGGCGCGCCGTGGCGCGCGAGACCCGGGGGGATCTCGAAGGCGCGGCCGAAGACTATCTCGCGGCTTTGAAGCTTCAGTCGGGCAACGCCGAGGCCAACCTGCGCCTGGGTCTGTGCCTCGTCTCGCTCGAGAAGCCGGACCTGGGCCGCCGGTATCTGCAGCGCGCCATCGACCTCGACCCCAACGGCGACACCGGCGCCAAGGCGCGGATGCTCCTGGAGAAGTCGAAGTAGTCTGGCGATCACACCCGCCCCTTTCGCGGTATCTTCCCCCTTCCCCCCCATGACCGACGAGCCCGTTCCCGCCGAGAAACCCGTCCGCCGCGGCTTCTTCGCGAAGGTGCGGCGTGGTCTCTTCATGACGCACACCGAGATCCTGGAGAAGCTCGAGACCGCCGTGAAGAAAGGCCTCGGCTTCGACGAGTCGGTGCTCGAGACCCTGGAGGAGGCCCTGCTCTCGGCCGACGTCGGCGCCGACACCGCCGCGGCTCTCACGGATGCCGTGCGCGAGCGCGCCGGAAGCTCCGAGCGGACGGACCTCGAGGCGCTCCGGACCATGCTCCGCGAGGAGATCGAGAGCCTGCTCGCGACCGCGCCGCGCGCGGCCGGCCGGCCGGAGGTGCCGCTCTTCGTCACCTTTCTCGTGGGCGTCAACGGTTCCGGGAAGACGACGACGACGGCCAAGCTCGCGGCGCGGGAGAAGGCGTCGGGACACAGCGTCCTGCTGGCGGCGGCCGACACGTTCCGGGCCGGCGCCATCGAGCAGCTCCAGACCTGGGCGGACCGTCTGGAATTGCCGGTGGTGCGCCACAAAGAAGGCGCGGACCCCTCGGCGGTGCTCTACGACGCCCTCTCGGCAGCCAAAGCGCGCGGGGTCCAGTCGCTGCTGGTCGACACGGCCGGGCGTCTCCACACGCGCAAGAACCTGATGGAGGAGCTCTCGAAGATGCGCCGGATCGCGGGAAGGGAGGTGGCCGGCGCGCCCCACGAGACGCTGCTCGTGCTCGACGCCACCACGGGGGTCAACGGCCTGGCCCAGGCCCGCCGCTTCGTGGAGACCGCGGGAGCCACCGGCGTCGTGCTCACGAAGCTCGACGGCAGCGCACGGGGCGGGATCGTGCTCGCGATCTACCGGGAGCTCCAGCTCCCCGTGCTCTACGTCGGGGTTGGAGAGGGGTTGGACGACCTGGTTCCCTTCGACCCGGCGGAGTACGCCCGGGCGCTCCTCGGGGACGATGCCGTTGACTGATCTCGCTCACCTCGACCGGGCGTTCTCGCTCGCCGAGTGCGGACGGTACTCGGTCTCACCCAACCCGATGGTCGGCGCGGTCGTCGTCCGGCAGGGCCGGGTCGTGGGGGAGGGGTACCACCGGCGGGCGGGAGGCCCGCACGCCGAGGTCCTGGCTCTGCGGGCGGCGGGGCCGAGGGCGCGCGGCGCCGAGCTCTACCTGACGCTCGAGCCGTGCACGCACCAGGGCCGCACACCGCCGTGCGCGCCCGCGGTCGTTGCGGCCGGCGTGCGTCGGGTCGTCATCGCCGCCTCGGATCCAAACCCGCTCGTCGCGGGCCGCGGGATCGCCGCGCTGCGGAGAGCCGGGATCGAGGCCGTCCTGGCTCCGCGGCCCTGGCGCGAGCGCGCGGCCGAGCAGAACGCGAAGTTCCGTACGTGGATCGCTGCCGGGCGCCCGCTCGTCCTCGCGAAATGGGCCTCGACGCTCGACGGCCGCATCGCATCGGCCGCCGGGAAGAGCCGCTGGATCACCGGCGAGGCCGCGCGCCGGCGCGCGCTCGGGTTGCGCGAGGAGTACGACGCGGTTCTCGTGGGCGCGGGGACCGTGATCGCCGACGATCCGCGCCTCACGCGACGGCTCGGGTGGAACCGCGCGACGCCGCACTGGCGGATCGTGCTCGACGGCCGACTCCGGATCTCCGAGCACGCGCGGATCTTCCGGGGATCCGGACCGGTCCTGGTCGCCACGGCGGCGTCTCTCGCCGACCCCAGGGCGCGGCGTCTTGCGGCGCGCGGCGCTCTCGTCTGGAGCCTTCCCTCAAGGGCCCGCGGACGTGTGGACCTGAAGCGGCTGCTCCGGGAGCTCGCGCGGGAAAACGTCGCGAGCCTGGTCGTGGAAGGAGGCGCCGAGACGCTCGGGAGCTTCTTCTCGGAACGGCTGGTCGACCGCGTCGCGGTCTTTCTCGCGCCGCGGATCCTCGGCGGCGCCGCCGCGCCCGGCGCCGTCGGGGGAGCCGGGTTCGCGCTTGCGAGAACACCCCGCCTCGCCGCGCTGCGGATCGAGGAGATCGGCGGGGACCTCCTCGTGACCGGGCGCGTCACGTAGACTTCGCCGATGTTCACCGGCATCGTGAGCGGCGTCGGCCGGGTCGGCGCGGTCGAGCGCCGGCGCGGCGGCGGCCTGCGGCTGACGATTGCCTCCCCCGCGCGATACGGGCGCTTCGCGGCGGGAGAGAGCGTCTGCGTGTCCGGGGTCTGCCTGACGGCGGTCGCGTCGGATCGCCGGCTGATCGCCGACCTCTCGTCCGAGACTCTCTCGCGGACGACCCTCGGAGACCTCGAGCCGGGCGCCCCCGTGAACCTGGAGCGGGCGCTCCGCTGGGGCGACCGGCTGTCCGGCCATTTCGTGATGGGCCACGTGGACGGAATCTCCCGCGTGCTCTCGATCGCGCGCGCCGGCAACTCCTGGACCTTCCGGTTTTCGATCCCGCCGGGCTTAGCCGGCCTGATCGCGCCGAAGGGCTCGGTCGCCCTCGACGGGGTCAGCCTGACCGTCGCCTCGCGCCGGAGCCGCTCCTTCGCGGTGGCCGTGATTCCGGAGACGCATCGCCGGACGAGCCTCGGAACGGCGGCGCCCGGAACGCGCGTGAACTTCGAGTGCGACATCTTCGCGCGGTACGAGCGCACCGGAGCGCTCCGACGAGTTCGCCGCATCGCGCGGCGCCGATGATCGTTTTTGAGTCCGCCGCGCCGTCGGTCCGCGCCGGCGAGTTTCTCCTGGCCGGACGGCGTCTGGCCGGTCGCCTCTATCCGTATGGTGCCGAGGCCGGCGCCGCGGCATTCCGGTTCGACCCCGTGGATCGGCGGTTTCTGTTTCGTCGCCCGGACGTCACCGTGCCGGTGGGCCCCTCGGATCTCAGGCCCTGGAGCGAAGCTCTGGCGCGCGTGCCTCCCGGGCCTGTGCTGGTCGGCCCCTGCGCGGCCTCCGAGGATGTGCGGGGGGCGTTCCGCGCGGCGGCGCAGGCCGCTCTCGGCCAGGGCCGGGCGGTCTATCTGCTCGACCCGGAACCCTCCGGGCTTCCGGAGCCCGCCGAGCCCGCGGCGGTGGTGCTGTGCTCCTGGCGGGCGGGTCGCCCTGAGGCGGCGTTTCCCGGCCTCGCGGCTGCCCGGGCGGCAGGCTTCCGCTGCGCGGCCCTCTTTCCCTACCTGCCGGGCTGGACTGGGGAGCCCCGGGCCGTGGAAGCGCTGGTCGGTGCGTGCGCATCCGGCGGCGCGGGAGCACTGACCGCGCTCGCGCCCTCGACCGACGGCGAGGGGCGCCGGGGAATCGTCGAAGCCCGCTCGGCGGTGGATCCCGGGGAAGCCGAGCGCTTCTTCGAGCTCGTCCACCATGGCGACTGGGCTGCGAGGCTTCCGGGTTCCATCGGACAGGTCCGCGAGGCGGCTAGCAGGCGCGGTCTGGCTTCGCTGCCGCCGCGGCCTGTCGGGAGCCGCGAGCCGGGCGGCAACGCCGCGGCTTCCGCGCGGCTCGAGGAGCTGGCGGAGCTTCCGGGGACCGGCGACCACCGCATCGCCCTTCTCCATGCCGCGGTGCGCTTCATCGACGAGTCGGGGCGGGATCTGGCCTCGGTCGAACGCGAGGGCAACTTCGGCAGGATCTTCCCGTTCGGCGAGGAGCTGGCCAGAGAAGCCGCCTCGGCGTTGCGCCAGAAGCGATGAGCTTGGCCGGGATTTACGTCCACCTGCCGTACTGTGCTTCCCGCTGCGGCTACTGCGCATTCGTCGTCACGACGGATGGCTCGAGCCGCGCCCGGTACCTCGAAGCCCTCGAGCGCGAGGCCGGGCTCGTCGCGGGTGAGGTGGAGACGGCGCTGTTCGACTCCATCTATCTCGGCGGAGGAACGCCGTCGCTGCTGCTGCCCGAGGCGATCGCCCGGCTGCTCGAGCTCCTCCGGGCGCGATTCACGATCCACCCCGACTGCGAGGTCACGCTCGAGGCCAATCCCGAGGACGTCCTGCCGGAAGCGGTGCACGCGTGGCGCGCCGCCGGCGTCAATCGGATCTCGGCCGGCATCCAGTCGCTGGCGGACGGCGAGCTCGCGGCCGTCGGCCGCCGCCACGACGCCCTTCGGGCGCGGGAAGCTCTCGGGCTCCTCGGCGCCTCCGGCCTCTCGGTCTCCGGCGACCTGATCCTGGGCCTTCCGGGACAGACGCGCGAGAGCTTTCGCGAGAGTCTCTCGGGCCTGGCGGAGTCGGGCGTCGAGCACGTGTCGGTGTATCTCCTGGAGGCGGAGAAGTCGAAGGCGCTCGAGGAGGACAAGCGCCTGCGTCCGGAGCGCTACCTCTCCGACGACGCACAGGCCGACGCGTGGCTCGAGATGGGCCGGAGCCTCGCCGCGCAGGGCTTCGAGCACTACGAGATCTCCAACTGGGCGCGGCCCGGCCGGCGGGCCCGGCACAACCTCAAGTACTGGACCCGCGCGGACACGCTCGGCCTGGGCGTGGCGGCGCACGAGCTCTGGCGGGGCCGCCGGCGGGCCAACGTGTCGAGCCTGGAGCAATACGTCGGGGCCCTCGCGCAGGGAAGGCGCCCGATCGCCCTCGATCGGCCCGTGACGCCCGGCGAGGCGGCGCGGGAGAGGGTCTTCCTGGGACTGCGGATGACCGAGGGCGTGCCGGTCGCCTGGGTCGAGGCGCTCGTTGCAGCCGAGGAGGACGTGCGGCTCTGGAACGACTACGAAGGATGGGTCGCGGAAGACATCCTGGAGCGGGCGGACGGCCGCCTGCGCTTCACCGAGCGGGGGTTCCTCGTCTCGAACGAGGTCTTGAGCCGGTTTGTGTAGCTCGCTCCGCGAGCGTCAGATGAAGAGCGGCGCCAGCACCAGGGTGATCGTCGCGAGGAGCTTGATGAGCACGTGGAGCGACGGGCCGGCGGTGTCCTTGAACGGATCCCCGACGGTGTCGCCGACGACGGCCGCTTTGTGGGCGGGCGAGCCTTTGCCGCCGTAGGCACCGGCCTCGATGTACTTCTTGGCGTTGTCCCAGGCGCCGCCGCCGTTGTTCAGGAACGTGGCCATGACGACGCCGGCGATCGTGCCGACCATGAGGAGCGCGGCCACCGCCTCGGCGCCGACGCCGAACTGCTTGAAGATGAGGCCGACGACGATGGGAGTGCCGACCGCGACGAGGCCGGGCGCGATCATCTGGCGCAGCGCCGCCCGGGTCACGATGTCGACCGTGCGGCCGTAGTCCGGCTTCTCGGTGCCCTGCATGATGCCGGGACGCTCCCGGAACTGCGCCCGGACGTCCTGGATGACGACGGCCGCGGCCTTGCCGACCGCCTTGATCGCGAGGCCCGAGAAGAAGAAGACGAGCATCGCGCCGATGAGCCCGCCGACGAAGACCTCCGGCTTGGCGAGGTTGACCGAGGTCAGTTCCGCGCCGTAGTTCTTGAGCTCGTCCAGGTACGCCGAGAAGAGCAGGAACGCGGCCAGAGCGGCCGAGCCGATCGCGTAGCCTTTGGTCAGCGCCTTGGTCGTGTTGCCGACCGCGTCGAGGCGGTCCGTCTTCTTGCGGATCTCCTCCGGCTGCTTGGACATCTCGACGATGCCGCCGGCGTTGTCGGTGATCGGGCCGAAGGTGTCCATCGCGAGGATGTAGGCCGCCGTTCCGAGCATGCCCATCGTCGCGACCGCGGTGCCGAAGAGGCCGCCTCCGGGCAGCGCCGCCGCCCCGATCTTGTAGGAGGCCAGGATCGCGACCGAGATCGCCACGACCGGGAGGAGCGTGCACTCGAGGCCGACGGCTATGCCCGCGATCACGTTGGTCGCCGGACCCGTCTGGGACGCCTCGGCGATCTCCTTGACGGGGCGGTATTTGTACTCCGTGTAGTACTGGGTGATGAACACGAAGGCGATCGAGGTGAGGACGCCGATCAGGCCGCAGAGGAAGAACTTCCACCAGGCTTCGGGATGAGTCGGGTTGGCGAGCAGCCACTTCGTGGCCACGAAGAACCCGGCGATCGCCAGGGCCGAAGTGATGTAGTAGCCGCGGTTCAGGGCGGCCATGGGGTCGGCGTCCTCGCGCGTCTTGACGGCGAAGATGCCCACGATCGAGGCGAGAAGGCCGAAGGCGCGGGCCACGAGAGGGAAGAGCATCACGCCCACGACACCCGCCGAGAAGCCCATGCTCTGCTTCTCGAGCATCGCGGCGAGTGTGGCGCCGAGGATCATGGCGCCGATGTTCTCGGCCGCGGTCGATTCGAAGAGGTCGGCGCCGCGCCCCGCGCAGTCGCCCACGTTGTCGCCCACGAGGTCGGCGATGACCGCGGGGTTGCGCGGGTCGTCCTCCGGAATTCCGGCCTCGACCTTGCCGACGAGGTCGGCCCCGACGTCCGCCGCCTTGGTGTAGATGCCGCCGCCGAGCTGGGCGAAGAGCGCCACGAAGGAGGCGCCGAAGCCATAGCCGACGATCAGGAGCGGGATCTGCGCGGGCGCAACCTCGGTGAAGCGGCTGACGAGCCAGTAGAGGCCTCCCACGCCGAGGAGCGACATCGCCACGACGAAGAGGCCCGAGACGGCGCCGCCGCGCAGGGCGATCCGAAGCGCGTCGTTCAGGGAGGAGCGGGCCGCCGAGGCGGTCCGGATGTTGGTGCGGATCGAGACCCACATGCCGACGTAGCCGGCGATGACCGAGCAGGCCGCGCCGAGCACGAAGGAGAGGGTGGTCCAGAAGGCGAGGAGCAGCGCGGTCGGAACGGGGTCGAAGTCGTGGTGGCTGCGGACGAAGCCGTAGAGCAGGAACATGACCGCGGCCAGGAGGACGGCGAGGAACACGATCGTCCGGTTCTGCCGCCGCAGGAACGCCTCGGCGCCCTCCTTGATGGCGTTGGAGATCGCCTGCATGGCGGCGGTGCCCGTGTCTTTCTTCAAGACCCAGGAGGCCAGGTAACCCGCCACGAACAGAGACCCGACCGAGAAGACCAGGATGAGGGGCAGAGCAAGCTCGAAAGACATTCGTCCAACTCCTGTTTTCGCGTGATTCGGGCCCGGGCCCGCGCTGTCGGCCAAGCCGGGGCGCCCGAAGAATATCAGAAGGGTCGTTCGGACCAGGGTCCGCCGGGACGGCGAAAAGGCAGACGAAGTGGGCGGGAGACTCGGGCTACGGCCCGACCGGTACGGTCTCCAGCACGATGCCGATGCTCTTGGCGCCGGCGCTGCGCGCGAGGTCCATCACCCTGATCACCTCGCCGTAGTTGGCCTTGTCGTCGCCCGAGAAGAAAATCGTCTTGTTCGCCCGGTTCTTGAGGATCTCGGTCAAGCGCAGCGACAGGGTCTGGACGTTGACCTCATCCTTGTTCAGGTACAGCTTGTTGTCGGGTGTCAGCGACACGATGATCAGGTCCGTGGGCGGTGGGCCCGAGGTCTGCGGCGGGTTCTTCGGGGGCACCTTCACGTCGTAGCCCATCTGCAGCAGGGGCGTGATGACCATGAAGATGATCAGGAGCACCAGCACCACGTCCACGAGGGGCGTGATGTTGATGTCACTCTTGTATTCGCCGGCGCTGCTGACTCCCATGCCCATGCGATTTGGTCTCCTCGGGGTCATGGGGGCTAGATGCCCTTTGGCTTCTTTTCGGCGACCAGGGCGACATCCTGGAAGCCGGCGTCCTTGGTCATCTTCATGACCTCCTTGACGTCGCCGTACTTGAGCCGCTGGTCGGCCTTGATGACGAGCTCGGCCGCGGCGTTGCGCTGGTAGAGCTCGTCGAGGGCGGTCTGGAACTCCGCCTTGGAGTACTGCTTGGCGTCCATGTAATAGGCGGGCGGCTTGGAGAACTGCACCGAGATCAGCTTCTGCTTGGGGCCTTCCGGTTTCTTGGCCGGGTTGTCGGCCTGCGGGATCTGGACGCTCACCCCCTTCTGGAGGAGCGGTGTCACGACCATGAAGATGATCAGGAGCACCAGGCACACGTCGACGAGCGGCGTGACGTTGATGTCGCTCTGAAGCTTGTCGCGGCCTCCGCCGCCTCCCATGCTCATGGTTGGTCTCCTAGGCGCTCAGCTGCGCGCCGGCGCCGCGCCGCTTGATGAAGTAGTCGATGAGCTCGTTGGCGGAATTGGACATCTCCACCTGGAACCGCTCGATGTTGTTCATGAAGATGTTGAACATCCAGACCGCGGGGATGGCCACGAAGAGGCCGAGCGCCGTCGTGACGAGCGCCTCGGCGATGCCGGCCGAGACCGCCGCGATGCCGCCGGAGCCCGACATGGCCATGCCGCGGAACGCGTTGATGATGCCGACGACCGTGCCGAAGAGCCCGATGAAGGGGGCGGTCGTGCCGATCGTGGCCAGGCCCGAGAGGCCCTTCTTCATGTCGGCGGTCGTGATGAGCACCTCGCGCTCGATGGCGCGCTCGGCGGCCTCGATCATGTCGTGGCCCTTCATGCTCGCCCCGCCGCTCTTCAGGTCGTACGAAAACTCGTAGAGACCCGCCGCCAGAACGCGGGCGACGTGACTGTTCTTGAATTTCTTGGACGCGTCGATCGCCTCCTGCAGCTTGTCCTGCTTGAGGTACTGGGTGACGATCTTCGCGTAGGCCACGGACTGGTTGCGGGCCCTCCGGTAGTAGAGGAAGCGCTCGAAGGCCACGGTCAGGGAATAGATTGACATGACGATCAGCAGCACGACGACGCCCTTGGCGATCGGGGTCATCACGTTCCACAGGTGAATCGGATCGAAACTCATGCAACGCTCCTTCTCAGTTCGTTATCCGGAAGCTCCCACGCCACGCCAATCCTAGTTCAATCGGAAGGTCACCGTCACGGTGAGGTACACGCGCACCGCCCGGCCGTTCAGGGTCGCCGCCTTGTATTTCCACGCCTGGACGGCCCGGACGGCCGAGGCGTCGAGCAGGGAGTTGACGGACTTCAGGACCCGCACGTCCTCGACGTTGCCGTCGGCCGTGATGATCGCCTCCAGGATGACGACCCCTTCCATGCGGGCCTTGCGGGCCGCCTCGGGGTACGAGGGCTCGACGCGGGTCGTCAGGACAGGGGCTTTGACGTCGCCGCCGACTCGCAGCGGCTCAGCGCCCATGCCGGCGCCCGTGCCGCCCACGACCCCGCCCATGACGCCTCCGGGAACCCCTCCCTCGACCCCGCCCTCGACACCGCCTTCGACACCGGCGTCCGCCGCCGGCTCCGGCTCGGCGAGCGGGACGGGGACCGTCTCCGGCATGACCATCGGCTGGCTCATCTCGACCGACCTGACCTGGACGGGCTTGGGTGTGTCGGGGGCCTTGGGAGCCGCCTTGGGGGCCGCCGGAGGCGGGGGGGGAGGAGGCGGCGCCGCCGCGTAGAACGTCACGGGAATAGGCGGCTCGGGCACGTCGCCCACGAACCAGATCGAGGCGCCGAGGGCCAGGCCGATCACGAGGGCGTGAATGAGGATCGAGACCGGAAGGGAAACGACCTTCCTGGTCTTGGCCTTCTGGTGGCTCGACTCGATCAGTGAAGTCTCAAACATGAATGATCCCCCCGACCAAGTGAGACACCGGAACTAGTTTCCCGGTTCCGGTGTGGCCTGGGCCGCCTCGGCCTTCGCCTTCTCCTGCGCCGCCGTCCTCATCGCCAGAGCCTGCTGGAGGTACCTGTTGGCCGTGTCGGTGTACTCCTGCTTCTTGACCGGGTCGGTCTCGATCTTGGCCTTTTCCCGGTAGAGAAGGTTGATGTAGGAGACCGCCTCGAAGTAGTCGGGCTTGAGCTCGATGGCCTTGTTGAGGGCCTGCAGCCCGTCCTCCACGATCTTCGCCCGCAGCTCCGGGTCGATGTCGGGGGAGTTGTAGGAGCGGTCCCACGCCTGCACGCCGATGAGGTAGTAGACCTCGGGGTTGTTGCCCTCGATGGTGAGGCGCTCCTTGAGCCACTTCACCCCGTTGTCGAAGTCGCCCTTCTTGAAGTACAGCATCGCGAGCGACTGCATCGCCTTGCTGTCCTTGGGGTCCCGCTTCAACAGTTCGTTCTGGTAGAAGGCGATCGCGTCGTCGTACCGCTCCGTGCTCAGGTACATGGAGACGAGGTACTCGAGAGCCTTCTTGTCCTCCGGGTAGGCCTCGATGTACTTCTTGAGGTGCTCGATCGCCTTCTCGGCGAACTCCAGGTCCTTGGGGTGCTTGGAGCCGGGCTCGTACATGCCCATGTAGGCGATGCCGAGGTGCTTGTGCAGCTTCGTCTCGCCCGGGTCCAGCCGCAGGGCCTCTTCGTAGGCCGCGAGCGCGCTCTGGTACTGCGCGGCCTTGTAGAACTCGTTGCCTCTCTTGATCTCCTGCTTGGATTTCAGCTTGTTGCAGCCCGGGAGCAAGAGCGCCGCCAGAAGAAGAAAAGCGGCCGCGGCCGCACGTTGCCGAAAGCGTGGCATGCTTCGCATCGCTCCTTGCTCTTTCGTTTTCCCACCGGACTTCTGGACTTGGGTCGCCCCGGAGTGCCGGATTCTGTTGAATTCCTTTCAACAAAGCAACAGAGTTGTTTTCGGGCTCCGGTCGGGTGGGCGCGCGCCGACGGGCGAACGCCGGAGGATCCGCGAGGACGCTGCGCTCCCCCCGCGTCGGGAGAGGAGACTTTCCCGATCGAGGGGAATAATGTCGGCCGCAGCAGCGCTTTGCGCTAGCCAGGAGGATTCTTTGAGAAGACTCGCCGCGATCACCCTGCTGCTGTGCGTGTCCCTTCCCTCCGGCCCGCTCTCGGGCCAGGAGAAGCCGCCGCCGGCCCCGGTGCCGCCGACGCGGCCCACGCCCGTCCCCGGCCAGAAGCCGGGGGAGACGCCCTTCCCGCCGGTCGCCGAGTCCGTAGACGTGGCCGTTACGAGCGTCGAAGTGATCGTCACCGACTCGAAGGGAAATCGGGTCCCGGGCCTGACGGCCGCCGACTTCGAGGTCAAGCAGGACAGCGTTCCTCAGACGATCACCAACTTCTACGCCGTGACCGGCGGAAAGGTCCTTCTCGAGGGCGGAAAGACGATTCCGCTCGACGCGGCCGAGGCGGCCGCGGAAGTGCCCCGCGAGCTCAAGGGCCGCTACATCTTCTACATCGACAACCTGAACATCCAGCCGCAGAACCGCAATCGGATGTTCAAGCGGTTGAAGGAATTCATTCCCGAAGCCATCGGGCCCAACGCCGAGGGGATGATCGTGACGTTCAACCGGTCGGTCAAGGTGCGCCGGCCGTTCACCTCCGACGTGAACGACCTGCTCGGCGCCCTCGATCAGATCGAGCTCGAGACGGGCGG
Source organism: Thermoanaerobaculia bacterium (assembly GCA_040879385.1). Classification (GTDB taxonomy): domain Bacteria; phylum Acidobacteriota; class Thermoanaerobaculia; order UBA5066; family Gp7-AA6; genus DAHUXD01. Next base: position 111,042 of record JBBDKM010000045.1, read on the forward strand.
CGGCACGACGCTCCAGGGAGAGCGGCGCGACGCGGTCCAGCGCATCAACGACGCCCGCGGCTCGAGCGAGGCGATCTCGATCGCGCGGATGCACTCGCAGTCCGTTCGCAACGACCTCGAGTTCACCATCGACGCGATCAAGCAGACGCTCGACAGCCTGGCCGGCATGCAGGGGCGCAAGAGCTTTCTCTACGTGTCCGAGGGGCTGCCCGCGTCGGCGGGCTACGAGCTGTTCGAGGCGATCCGGGAGAAGTTCCAGGATACCGCCGCCACCATGGAGCAGTTCGACTTCGACATGAACAGCAAGTACATCAAGATCGTCCAGTCCGCCAACGCGAACGGCGTCACGATCTACACGCTGGATGCCACGGGACTGACGACGGGGGACATGCTCACGGCGGAAAACCGGACGACGGACGTGCGCGTCAACGAGTTCCTCTCGCGCCAGAACATGCAGGGCCCCATCCGCATGATGGCCGAGGAGACCGGCGGACTCGCGACGGTCAACACCAACGACTGGAAGGCGGGGCTCGATCAGGTCGCGGCGGACTTCTCCAACTTCTATTCGCTGGGGTACCGCAGCGCGCGCGGCGCCGCGGACCGGCCGCACCGGGTCGAGGTCGCGGTGAAGACGCGGAAGGGCTTGACCGTGCGGAACCGTTCGAGCTTCGTCGAGAAGTCCGTCGAGACGCGGACGGCCGAGGCCGTGGTCGCGAGTTTGAGCTACCCGCGCACGGACAATCCCCTGCAGGCGGGGCTCTCGGTCGGCGACCCGAAGCCCTACGACCGCGAAAACTACAGCCTGCCCGTGCGGATCTCCGTCCCGATCGGCAAGCTCGGCCTGGTGCCCTCCGGGGACCGGTACGAAGGCCAGTTCTTCGTCTACTTCGTGGTGCGCGACGCCAAGGGGGACCAGTCGGACCTGCAGATTCAACGGCAGCAGGTCTCGATTCCGGCCAAGGAATTCGACGCGGCGCAGCGGAAGGACTTCTACTACGACGCCACGCTGGTCGTCGTGCCGGGCGGGCAGAAACTCTCGGTCGCCGTGCGCGATGCGGTCTCGAACCTGACGTCCTACCTGCAGAAGAGCGTGTTCGTCTCGGTGCTGCCGAAGGAGGCGAAACCGTCGAGTTGACAGTCGACAGTGGACGGTCGGCGTCGGGTCTCTCCTGCCGACTGTGAACTGTCGACTGTAGACTTCTCCCGATGCTTCCCAGTCTCCTGCTCTTCGCGCGTGTCCCGGAGCCCGGCCGCGTGAAGACGCGCCTGGCCGCCCGCCTGACCGAGCGGGGCGCCTCGGATCTCTACCGGGCGTTTCTCGAAGACGCCGCCCGCGTCTACCTCCAGGGGTCCCGCTGGTCGAGCGTTCTCTGCGCCGACCCCGATCCCTCCGACCCGCGGCTCGCGATTCTGTTTCCACCGGTCTGGAGGCGGCAGGCGCAAGCGCCCGGGGATCTGGGCCGGCGGCTTTCCGCCGCGTTCGAGGGAGAGTTCCTCCGGGGTGCTCCGGCGGCGGTGGCCGTGGGCTCCGATCACCCGGCGCTCCCGCTGCGGCTCCTCGACGCGGTGTTCGGCGCTCTCCGCAAAGGCAGCTCCGCGGCGCTGGTCCCCGCCGAGGACGGAGGCTACTGCGCGATCGGCCTGACGGCGCGCGCGCCGATCGACCAGGTGTTCCGGGACATCCCCTGGTCGACAGGCGCCGTCCTCTCGGAAACGCTCCGCCGGATTGCGGACGCGGGCCTTCCGCACCGCGTGCTCGAGACGGCCTACGACGTAGACCGCCCGGAGGACATCGAGCGGCTGCGCCGGGACCTCGCGGGCCGCGACGCGAGCGGGGAGGATTACCCGGCGGCCACGGCTCGTGCGCTGGCGGCGCTGACTTCGGGCGAACTCCCGTGATCCCGGTGCTCGGGGCCCGCGCGATGCGAGCCGCCGACGCGGACGCCATCCGGGAGGGCACCCCCTCCGAGGTTCTGATGGAGAACGCCGCCTCCGCGCTGGCGCGCGAGCTGCAGCGCGCGTTTCCGGGGTGGACGCGTGTGGTCGTGGTCTGCGGGCCGGGCAACAACGGCGGCGACGGTCTGGCCGCCGCGCGCCTGCTCGCCTTTGCGGGCGTGGCGCCGTCGGTGTTCACGCTGGGAGACCCCGCGGCCTACACCGGCGGCGCGGCCGTCAACGCCGCCCGCGCCCGGGCTCTCGGCCTGACCCTCCGTTGCCTCGGCGAGGCGGGGGAGTTGGGCCGCTTCCGGAGGGCGCTCCGGGAGTGCGACGGCATCGTAGACGCCCTCTTCGGCACCGGGCTCGCCCGGGCGCTGACCGGCGGCGCGCGGCGCGCCGTCGCGGCTATCAACGCCGCCGGCAGACCGGTCATCTGCGCCGACATCCCGTCGGGACTCTCGGCGGATCGCGGGACCCTGCTCGGTCCGGCCGTGCGGGCCGCGGTCACCGTCGCCTTCGCCGCGCCCAAACCGTGCCACATCCTCCCTCCGTCGAGCGGCCTGTGCGGCCGGGTCGTCGTTGCCGACATCGGGATTGCCCGACGCATCCTGGCCCGGCGCGCGGGCCGGCTGTGGCTCGCGGAAGCGGAGGACGTGCGCGCGCTCCTGCCGCCGCGGCCTCTCGATTCGCACAAGGCCGACTTCGGACGACTCGCGGTCGTCGCCGGCTCGCGCGGAAAGGGCGGCGCCGCGATCCTGGCGGCGCGCGGAGCGCTGCGCGGAGGGGCCGGGTTGGTGACGGTCTTCTGTCCGGAGTCGCTCGAGCCGTGCGTCGTGGCGGCGCTGCCGGAGGCGATGACCTCGGCGCTGCCGGAGTCGCACGGGGCGCTACCCGAGCGCGCCGCGCGGGAAGGAATCCGGGCGCTCCGCGGCTTCGACGCCGTCGTCGCGGGCCCGGGCCTCTCGACGGCTGCCGAAACGGTGCGGTTCCTGGAGGCGCTCGTCGCCGGAACGCGGCTACCGCTCGTGGCCGACGCCGACGCCCTGAACGCCTTTGCCGGGCGCCCGCAATTCTTCGCGAGGCGCCTCGGCCCAGTCGTTCTCACGCCTCACCCGGGGGAAGCCGGGCGCCTGCTCGGAATCACGTCCGCGGCCGTGCAGGCGGACCGGCCCGGCGCCGCGCGCGCCCTCGCCCGAAAGAGCCGCGCTGTCTGCGTGCTGAAGGGAGCGCACACGCTGATCGCAATGCCCTCGGGCGAAGTGATCGCCAATCCCACCGGGACGCCGCTGCTCTCGACCGCCGGATCGGGCGACGTGCTGGCCGGGCTCATCGGGGCGCTCCTCGCCGGTGGGCTCGCCGCTCGCGACGCGGCCGTGGCGGGCGCCTGGCTGCACGGCGCCGCGGCGGAGGCGCTGGCCCCGCGCCTGGGCGACGCGGGGCTCCTGGCGCACGAGGCGGCCGACGCGATTCCGGAGGCGCGCCGACGCCTGCGAGAGGCGGCCGCCGCTTCGTGAGGAGCTCCGAGACGGTGACCCGCTCCGAGGAGGAGACCGAGCGGCTCGGGGCCTCGATCGCCGCGACCCTGTCGGGAGACGACGTGGTGTACCTGATCGGAGATCTGGGCGCCGGCAAGACCGCTCTGGCGCGGGGCCTCGCGCGGGGCCTCGGCGCCCCGTCGCGGGAAGTGGCGTCCCCGACCTTCGCGCTGCTCCACGAGTACGCCGGGGAGGGGGGCGCGATCGTGCTGCGCCACCTCGACCTCTATCGCCTGGCGGACGATCCGGGCGAGCTCGCCGTTCTGGGGCTGCCGGACTCCGCCCGGGGCGCGCCGGTCTGCGTCGAGTGGCCCGGCGAGGCGATCCGGCGCTTGCTGCCACCGACCGTCGAGATCGTGCTCGAGACCGTCGCCGGCGACGCGCGCCGGATCCGCGTGACCCGCCCCGGCGAACAGGCGCTTAGAACGCCAGGATGATTCCGCCGTTGAGCACGCCGTTGGTCACCCAGCTGGACTGCGTGCAGGCGTTGTAGGGCCCGCAGATCACCTGGGAGTCCCCGAGGAACGATGAATACACCCGCCCGTCGAAACGCAGGGCGAAATGAGGGTTGAAGAAGTACTTCAGCCCGCCCCCGATTCCCGCCGTGTACCGCGTGTCCGAGTCCGTCGGGACGCCGGCGATGCGCGGTTTGATGTTGGCGGCGCCTGAGCCGATCGTGAAGTAGGGAACCGCGCGGCCGCGTCCGAAGTTCAAGGTCGCGTAGCCCATGAGGTACTGAAACCTCAGGTCCCCGATCCGATCGTTGGGTGCGAAGTCGCCGCGCGTCTCGAACTCGAGGGCCGTGTCGCTCTGCGCGTACTCGAGCTCGATCTCGAAGAGGCTGGTGATGTTGAAGCCGAGCCGGCCGCCGTAGACCGCCTCGTCCTCGACCTCGAGACGGGAGTGGCGGTCGAAGTCGTCGTCGAAGCTGCGGCCGAACTGCCCTCCGACGAGATAACCCGCGAACGGGTTGATCTCGACGGTGCCCTGCCGCAGTTGGGCCAAGGCGGAGCCGGCGCCCGCGAGGGTCGCCGTCAGCGTCAGAATGACGAGGAGAATGCGCTGCTTCATCGTAATGCCTCCAAGGGTTTCGGGGTTGGCGGCAGGACTACCTGCGCGGCTTGAGGTGCTTTTCGACGACCTTCTTCCAGCGGTCCTCCCACTCGGGGGCGTAGCCGACCGCGCGGTCGATCAGGGTCCGATCGGGACCCAGGATGAAGGTGGAGGGAATACCCATGGCGGTCAGGGGGCCGGCGTCTTCGGGCGACGCGTAGTACACGGGCAGCGAGATGTTGAACTGCTTGAGGAAGGGGGCGACGCGCTTGCGATCGGCGTCCACGTTGATGGCGACGACGACGAAATTGCGGTCGCTGTAGGTGTCATACATTCTCTGCACGACCGGGAGCTCCTTCTTGCAGGGCCCGCACCACGTCGCCCAGACGTTGAGAAGCACGACGTTGCCCTTGAGCTGCGACAGCCGCACGCTGCCGCCTTCCGCGCCGACGAACTCCAGGTCCGGAAAGGCCGGAGGCGGCTGCGAGGAGGACTGTTGGGCGAGGGCGGCGCAGGCCATGCCGGCGGCGAGCGTCAGGCCGAGAAGGATTGTGCGCATTCGGTTCATCGAACGGCCCGGGTCCGGCCAATATTCCGCGGCATCGGCCTCTCGTAGGATAGCAGGGGAGGGCCCGGAAAACGGGGCGTCGCGCCGCGGAAAGCTCCCGCAGTCCCGTCCGACCCCATAATCAGCGCCATGGCGAAGCTGCCTCCCGTACTCGCGCGCGTGTATCGCGGCTCCCGGGTGGAGTCGGCGCACCGGGGCTCCGTCGCGGTCGTGGACGAACGGGGCGCCGTCCTCGCGGCGTGCGGGGACGACGCCGCTCCCGTCTACGCGCGGTCGGCCGCCAAGCCCTTTCAGGTGATGCCGCTGCTTCTGGCCGGCGGCGAGAAGGCGTTCCGGCTGGGCGACGCCGAGATCGCGCTCATGTGCGCCTCCCACGGCGGCGAGCCGCGGCACGTGAAGCTCGCCGAGAAGCTGCTCGAGATCGGCGGGTTCCGGGTGGACGACCTGCTCTGCGGCGCGCACGTTCCCATGCACGAGCCGTCGGCGCGCGAGCTGATCCGCCGCGGCAAGGCGCCGACACCGCTCCACAACAACTGCTCTGGCCAGCACGCCGGAATGTTGCTCGCCTGCCGTCTGCTCCGGATGCCTCCGGCGGAGTACACCGACCCGGACCATCCGCTCCAGCGCCGCATCCGGACGCTGCTCGCGCGGCATGCCGACATCCCCGAGTCCGCCATCACGATCGCCGTGGACGGCTGCAACCTTCCGGTGTTCCGCCTGCCCCTGCGCGCTCTGGCGACCGCCTACGCGCGGCTGATGGCCGCTCGCCTCCCGGGCGAGGACCGCGGGGGAGCGGCCGCGCGCGCGCGCGTCATCCGCGCCGTGACCCGGAGCCCCGAGATGGTCGCGGGAGCGGGCCGCTTCACGACCGACTTTCTCCGGGTCGGGCGGGGCCGCTGGATCGGCAAGGAGGGGGCCGAAGGCGTCTACGCCGTGGGATTCGCGCCGGACCGCGGCGGGCGCGCCGTCGGCCTCGCGCTCAAGATCGAGGACGGCTCGGCTCGACCGCGCGACGCGGTCACGCTCGATCTGCTCGAGCGGCTCGGGCGGCTGCCCCTGGAGATCCGGCGCGAGCTCGCGCCGTACGCGGAGCCGAAGCTCCACAACGCGCGGGGTGTCGAGGTCGGGCGGATCGACGCCGAGGTTCCCCTGAAAGCCTTCCGGACGATCGTCTCGAAGCGGCGCCGCGCGGCCGGCGGGAGGTAGCGGCGTGGCGTTCCGGAACCTCGCGGCCTTCCTCGACGCGCTCGACGCGGACGGGGACCTCGTACGCGTCCGGACGCGCGTCTCTCCCCGCCTCGAGATCGCGGAGATCGCCGACCGGTCGGTCAAGGCCGGCGGGCCGGCGCTCCTCTTCGAGAACGTCGAGGGCTCGGAGCTGCCCGTCGCGATCAACACCTTCGCGTCGCGCCGGCGGATGCTTCGGGCCCTCGGGATCTCGTCCTTCGACGAGTGGGACTCGCGTCTGGAGTTCTTCCTCGATCCGAAGCCCCCCGAGGGCATCCTCGGCAAGCTGAAGGCGATTCCGAAGGTGACGGAGCTCGCCGCGGTGTTCCCGAAGACCGTCCGCAGCGGCCCGTGCCAGGAGGTCGTCGCAACCGGCGAGGCCGTCGATCTGTCGGCGCTTCCGATCCTGACCTGCTGGCCGCAGGACGCGGGGCCCTTCGTCACGATGCCGCTCGTCCTCACCCGGGACCCCGACAGCGGGAAGACGAACATGGGCATGTACCGCATGCAGGTCTACGACGGGAAGACGACCGGCATGCACTGGCAGAAGCACAAGGACGGCGCGGGCCAGGCGCGCGGATACGAGCGCGAAGGCCGCCGCATGGAAGTCGCCGTCGCCATCGGCTGCGACCCGGCGACCGTGTTCTCCGCGATCGCGCCTCTGCCGCCGGGACTCTCGGAACTGCTCTTCGCGGGGTTCCTCCGCGGCGAGGCGGTGCCGCTCGTGCAGGGCAAGACGGTCGACCTGCTCGTGCCAGCCGAGGCGGAGATCGTGCTGGAAGGGTACGTCGATCCGCGCGAGCGCCGCCGCGAGGGTCCGTTCGGCGATCACACCGGCTTCTACTCGCTGGACGACGACTTCCCGGTCTTCCACGTGACGGCCCTGACGCGGCGCGAGCGTCCGATCTACATGTCGACGATCGTGGGCCGGCCCCCGATGGAGGACGGGTTCATGGGCGAGGCCGTCGAGCGCCTTTTCCTCCCGCTGGTTCGCAAGATGATCCCCGAGATCGTGGACATGCACCTGCCCGTCGAGGGGATCTTCCACAACCTGATGATCGTCGCGATCGACAAGCGGTACCCCGGCCACGCCCGCAAGACGATGCACGCGATCTGGGGCACGGGCCAGATGATGTTCACCAAGACGATCGTCGTGGTGGACCGGGACGTCGACGTCCACGCCCCGGCGGAGGTCGTCTGGAAGGCCCTCACCGCCATCGATCCCGAGCGCGACATCGAGCTGGTGAAGGGGCCGGTCGACGAGCTCGACTTCGCGTCGCGCCTGCCGTGCTACGGCAGCAAGATCGGCATCGACGCGACCCGGAAATGGAAGGAAGAGGGCTTCGACCGCAGGTGGCCGGACGAGATCGTCATGTCGGCGGACATCAGGAAGAAGGTGGATGCGCTGTGGCCGTCGCTCGGGATCGGGCCGGGGAAGCCGGGACCCTGATCGGCGCGTGGGAGACGCGCGACCGGTGCTAAACTCACTGTTTCCGTGAGCTTTTCATGAAGGTCCTCGTCGTCGATCCCAGCCCCGAGTCCCGCGACGCCGTCCGCCGCGCGTTCTCGTCGCTCGGCTGTTCCGTCCGAGGATTCGGGAGCGCGGCGGAAGGGCAGAAGGCGCTCGCCGAATTCGCGCCCGAGGTGGTAGTGGCTGCGTTCGAATCCCCGGAGGACGAGGCCACGGCGTTCCTCGCCCACGCCGGAGCGCCCGGGAGGGCCGTTTACGCCCTCATCGACGGATCGCACCTCGAGCTGGGAGTGGCGGCCGTCGCGGCCGGAGCCGACGATTTCCTCTGGCGGCCCGTCTCCGAAGGGCGCGTGTCGCAGCTGCACGCCGCGGCGGCCGCCCGATTCGCGGCGGAGGCGGCGGCGGAGGACACGCGGATTCGCCTCGCGCGCGCGGAGCTGCGCGACTCCCTGCCGGGCCGTTCCGCGCGCTGGGCCGCGGCCCTCGCCGCGCTCGAGCGCGCGGCCGGGTCCAATGCGTCGGCCCTGATGACGGGCGAGTCGGGGACCGAAAAAGACGCCGCCGCGTTGGCGCTGCACCGGCTCTCGCCGCGCGGCGCCGCACGCTTCGCCTACATCTCCGAGGGGGAGTCCCTGGACCTGGCCACCCGGCAAACCGGACCCGGCACCCTGTTCCTCCCGAACGTCGAAGCGACGTCCGCCGGATTTCAGGACCTCCTCCTGACCCATGTCGCGGGGCCCCGCCCGACCCGGTTTCTCGTCGCGATCGACGAGGACCCGCGCGAAGCGCTGGAGGCCGGGCGTCTCCAGCGGCCGCTCTACGAGCGGCTCTCGGAAAACACCGTCCACCTCCCGCCGCTGCGGGAACGGAAGGGCGACGTCGCCCTGCTGGCCCGCCGGTTCCTCGACGACCTGGAACCCGGACTGTCCTTCGACGCGGAAGCCCTCGATGCGCTCGCAGCGCACGACTGGCCCGGAAACACCCACGAGCTCAAGGAGGTCGTGCGGCGCGCGGCCCGCCTGTCCGAGGACGTCATCGGCCCGACCGTCGTGCGTTCGGTCATCGGCCGGCCTATGCCCCGCACGCGGACGCGCCGCCGCAAGCCTCCCGTCGTCCGGATCGCCGTGGGCGACTCGCTCGCCGACGTCGAGCGGCGCCTTATCTCCAAGACGCTCGAGTTCGCCCGCGGCAACAAGAAGAAGACCGCCGAGCTCCTCAAGCTCTCGTTGAAGACCATCTACAACAAGATCAAAGAGTACGGCCTCGAGCACTGATCGCCGCGCTGCTCCGCGCCGACGCGGGCGCTGGTGCCGGAGGTCGGATTCGAACCGACATGCCCTTGCGAGCGGGGGATTTTGAGTCCCCTGCGTCTGCCATTCCGCCACTCCGGC
>JBBDKM010000046.1:0-26393 GCA_040879385.1 Thermoanaerobaculia bacterium
TCGGGATGACGGCGATGGTCAAGCCCCAGATCTGGCTCGGCGGGAGCGCGTTCGTGGGCGACATCGCGATGCCCGACGACGACGGCTGGCGCCGCTGGTTCGCCGCCTATCGGCGGTTCATCGTCCACCACGCGGTCGTGGCGGAGGCGGCGGGAGCGGCGCTCTTCTGCGCCGGCACGGAGCTGGCGGGGACCGAGGCGCGCGAGAAGGAGTGGCGCGACACCTTCGCAGCGGTACGGCTGGCGACCGGCGCGCCGCTCCTCTACGCTGCCAACTGGGCCGCCAACGCTCCGAAGATCATGTTCTGGGACGCCCTCGACGCGATCGGCGTGGACTTCTACGACCCGCTCGGAAAAACCGAGAAGCTCTCCGACGCCGCCCTCGAGGAAGGCGCCCGCCGCGCCGCGCGTCCGGTGGCGGAGCTGGCGCGGAGGGCAGGCAAGCCGGTCGTCTTCACCGAAGCGGGGTATCCCCCGGTCCGCGGAGCGTGGATCGCGCCGCACGACGAGGACTCCGGACGGCCGCCTTCCGGGGAGGACGCGGCGCGCGCGATCGCGGCCGTCGGTCGCGCGCTCGGTCGCGAGAGCTGGTGGAAGGGGGTCTACTGGTGGAAGGTCTTCTCGGACGGCGGGCCGGCGCGGCCGGGCGAGCGCGGGTTCAACCTCCTCGGCACGCCGGCGGAGAAGGCGATCGCCGACGTCTTCGCGAAGGCTCCGTGAGAGCGTCTTGACCATGAGCGCGCTGCTCGAGACGGCCGTCGACGCGGCCCGCGCCGGCGGCGAGGTCCTCCTCGCCAACTGGCGCAACCTTCCGCGCGGCTCGGTGGAAGAAAAGACGAAGAACGACTTCGTGACCTTCGCCGACCGGGAGAGCGAGCAGCGGATCATCGCGGCGATCCGGAGCCGCTATCCGGAGGACGCGTTTCTCGCCGAAGAGGGGGGCGCCCAGGAAGGCCGGGCGGGGGCACGCGTCTGGATCATCGATCCGCTGGACGGCACGTCCAACTTCGTCGCGGGCTTTCCCTTCTGGTGCGTGTCGATCGCGGCGCTGGAGGCCGGCGAGCTCGTGGCCGCGGTCGTGTGGGACCCGCTGCGCGACGAGATGTACACGGCCGAGCCCGGCGGCGGGGCCTGGCGCAACGGCACGCGGCTGGCGGTGACCGGCAGGCCCGACCTCGAGGGCGCCTTCGTCGCCACGGGGTTTCCGTTCCGCAACCGCCACAAGATCGACACGTACCTCGCGCTCTTCAAGGCGGTCTTCGGCCAGGCCCGCGCCATCCGCCGAGCTGGCTCCGCGGCGCTCGACCTCGCCTACGTCGCCGCCGGCGTCTTCGACGGCTTCTTCGAGTTCCGGCTCGCGCCGTGGGACCTCGCGGCCGGAGCCCTGCTCATCACGGAGGCCGGCGGCGAGGTGACCGACTTCGACGGCGGCAAGCGATATCTCGACCGTGGCAACGTCGTGGCCGGGCCGCCGGGGGTCGCGGGGAGCCTGCGCCGCGCCGCGCGGGGAATCGTCACCGAGGATTCGATTTAGGAGGTCTTTGATGTTCCTGCTCCTCGCCATCGCGCTGGCAGCCCCTGCTCCGGCGGTCGAGCCGTCGCAGTACCAGGCGCTGCGCTACCGGCTGCTCGGGCCCTCGCGCGGGGGCCGCTCGACGGCCGTGACGGGGATCCCCGGCCGGCCCCACACGTTCTTCGCGGGAACCTCCGGCGGACTGTGGAAGACCGACGACGCGGGGATGACGTGGGAGAACGTGTCCGACGGCTTCTTCGAGTCGGGCTCGATCGGTGCCGTGGCCGTGGCGGATTCGGACCCCAGCGTCGTCTACGCGGGTACCGGGCAGGCGTGCCTGCGCGGCAACGTCTCGGCGGGTGTGGGCATCTACCGTTCGACCGACGGCGGCCGGACCTGGACGCACGCGGGTCTTCGGGAGGCGGGTCAGATCGCGAAGATCCTCCCGCCGAAATAGCGGCCGGCGCTAAGGGCCGGCCAGGACAACCGACCAGTGGCACGCAAGGGGGGGGGGTCGGGGATGAAGCGGTCTGCAAGGGGATATTGCCTCGCGCTTTTTGTCGTCTTCGGCGTGCTGATGGGGCTTCTCACTCTCCAGCCCGGAGGCCCTATCGACCTTTTCGAGCGAGGTGCCTGGCTCGGTCCTGCCTCGGACATGCTGGCTGGGAAGATTCCATTCCGAGATACCTTCCCGGTACACGGATTCCTGGCCGATGGGGGCTTTGACCTTTTCCTCTTCAAGCTATTTGGGCCTTCCTTCGGAGTTTCGGTCTACGCGCATCACTTCCTCGGCTCCTTTTTCCAGGCCTCCCTGTTCCTCGTGACGGCGGCGGCGACTCGAAGCCCGATCGTCGCCACGCTGGCCATCCCCTTGAACTTGAGCTTCACGACCGGCCTCGTGACTGACCGCCCTGTGTTGCCGCTCCTCAGCCTGGCCGCGTTTCTCTGGGCGCTCGACGATCCGCCCAGGCGCGGCCAAGCCTTCATCGCCGGCCTCCTCGGCGGCGTGGGTTTCCTCTACGCCCTCGACTTCGGAACATTCGTCGTCATTTCGGAGCTCTGCGTTCTGGGACTGGCCGCCGTGGCGTCGCGGAATCACGCATTGCCGGTGCTGAGAGGGAAGGCGTTTCTGGCAGGTGTAGCGATTCCCGTCGCGGCATTCTGCGGGTACCTTGTGGCCCATGAGGCCCTCGACGACTTCCTGAAGATCTCGTTCCTCGATTTACCACGTCACATCGAGAATGTCTGGGGGCTTCCATTCCCCGCCCCGTGGGATCTCTTCACCGCCTGGCTTCACGGATCGCAATACGCGTACGGGGAGCTGTCCTTCGGCTTCGGAATGGTCAAACGCCTCTATTTGGCGCCACTCCTCGGCGTCGCGGGTATCGTCGAGGCGGTGGCGTTTCTCCGCCGCCGTGATCTGGCAGCGGCGCTGCGGCTCGCGGGGCTGTCTCTTGCCTGCCTGCTGTTCTTCCGGCACGTCATCGCTCGCTTACACCTCGAGGCCGGAAATGCCCTGACCGGGCCGACCTTCGTAACGGCCCTCTTCCTTCTCGGCCTTCACGCGTACGCGGGCGACGCGCGGCGGAGGGCGCTCCGCGCCGCACTGGCTTGCCTGGCTTTCTTCGCCGTCCTGGCAATGAATCTGCCCGGGCGGGTCGTTGCAGTCGCGCGGACCGCATCAGTTGGCCGACGAGTTGCACTGGAAGGTCTCAAACCACTGACCGTACCCCGCGGCAGTGGGATTCTCGTACCTCGCCGCGAAGCGGCGGAGCTCAGAACGCTGTTCTCGTTCTGCTCGTGTGCCCTGCCCGCAGGCGCGCGAATTCTCGATTTGACAAATCGGCCAGGTCTGTACTTCTTCCTGGATCGGCCCAACGCCACACGCTTCTATCAAGTGCCTCTGATGCAGCCCTTCGAGAGCCAGATCGTCGCGTCGATCGATGAATCCCCGCCCGCAATGGTGATCCTCGCGGGTGGGGATCTCGAGGCGCCGGACGGCGTCCCGAATCGGGAGCGCATCGCGCACATTTGGAGTCTCGTGCTCGAGCGTTATCCGCTGAGTATCGTCGTGCGCAATAACGAGCTTCGATTTCCGCTTGACGCTTCCGCTCTCGTTCAGCAGTGCCTTCGGTCGTCTCGCCACAGCAACAAGTCGCCGACGGCGTCACTAAGCTCACTGAAGTTGCAGGTCTACCGGCAATAGACCTCGAGTCGTGAACGCACAGTTCGGGTCAGGGGCATCTCAGCCGTTGGTACCGTCGAGACAAACCCATAGAGTTGGAGCCGTGCAGCGGGGTCAAACCCCGACTGGGCCAGGCCGAGGAAGAATCCGCCACCTGCGCTAGACTCCGCGCAACCTTGGAAGGAGGCTTTCATGCGTGGACGTTTCTCCCGGCGCGATTTCGTCCGGACCGGCGCCGCGGCGGGCCTCGCGGCCGCTGCCCCGCGCACGCTCTTCGGCCAGGCGCCGGCCGTGACCGGGGGCAGGGTCCGCCCTCTCGTCATCTCCTCGTCCAACGGCAACTGGTTCAAGAACGGCGGGACCGTCACGTGCGTCGAGAAGGCCTTTGCCCTGATGACGCAGGGCGCCGACGTGCTGGACGCCCTCATCGAGGGCGTCAATATCGTCGAGCTCGACCCGGAGGACTACAGCGTCGGCTACGGCGGCGTTCCGAACGCCGACGGGGTCGTGCAGCTCGATTCCTGCTGCATGCACGGGCCCACGAAGCGCGCCGGCGGCGTGGCCTCGCTCGAGGGCGTGCGCACTCCCTCGCGGGTCGCCCGCGAAGTCATGAATCGGACCGACCATCACCTCCTCGTGGGGAAGGGCGCGCAGCAGTTCGCCCGGCAGATGGGGTTTCAGATCGAAGACGACCTCAACACCAACCTCTCTCGCAAGCTCTGGTTCGAGTGGAAGCAGCGCACGGATCCGAAACACTTTCCGACCGCGAAGGACCGGGAGATTGCTCTCGACGGCGTGCGGCGCCGGATGGGGCGCGAGGGGCTCTTCTCCGCGGCGCACATGTACGGGACGATCAACTGCGACGGGATCAACGCGAAGGGCGAGATCTGCGGCGTGACGACGACCTCGGGGCTCTTTTTCAAGATCCCGGGGCGGGTCGGGGACTCTCCGATTCTGGGCGCCGGACTCTACGTCGACGGCCAGGTCGGCGCCGCGGGCTCGACGGGACGGGGAGAGGCGAATCTCTACGGCCTGTCCTCGTTCCTGATCGTCGAGAGCATGCGCCGCGGCATGCACCCCAAGGACGCCGGCATGGAGGCGCTCAAGCGCATCCGCGCCAACACGGTCGAGAAGCGCCTCCGGAAGAAGAACGGCGATCCCAACTTCAACATCAACTTCTATGCCGTGAACGCGAAGGGCGAGCATGCCGGTGTCGCGATGTACGCGGAGGACGAGGACGAGAAGGGATGGGCGGGGGAGACCGGCCGCGCCGTGCGTTATGCGCTCTGCGACGAGAAGGGCCCGCGCTCACTGCAGGTGGAAGGGCTGCTGGAGGGGATGCCGGACGAGTAGTCCGACCCGGCGGCTCTCTTGACCTGCCGGTCGGACCTCGAGCACCACTCCTGAGCCGAGCTCCGGAGGAACGAGAGCGGACGGCTGACGCAACCTACCGCGGCAGATACTCCTTGGGAATCGGAGTGTCTTTCGTCTCGTCCGACCAGTTCGCGCCGGCGATCCACCAGCGTTTGCCGTCCCAGAAAAGCTCGATCGAGTTGATTCCCCGCACGGTCACGGGACCGGTCTCGGTGCGCCGTCCCGCATAGGTGCTCCAGACGTGGGCGATCGGTCCGAAGCGTTGGGTCACGCGGTGGATCTCCTTCTCGAAGAAACCCTGCTCGGTCAGCGATGCCGCGTCCTCGACGAACTGCGCATGGCTCACGATCTTGGGCGCGGGCTTTCCCTCCGCGTCCCGGTCGACGATCACGAAGCGCACGTCGGGGATGTAGAGCGTCCGGTCGCGCGCCCAGTCGCGGGGCGCCCCCGCCGGACCCGAGACGACTTCGTAGAACGCATGGATCATGCCGTCGATCGTCGCGATGTCCTCCGGCCGCGGCTTGGTGTCGGATCCCGCCGACGCCGTGGCCAGAGCCAGCGCGGCCAGTCCCATCAGGATGCTCATCGTTCCTCTTTGCTCACGATCACGCCGGCATACCCGACGACGCTCGAAGTATCTCCCGTCTCGTCGCCGCTGTCCCGCCGGGCGACGATCCGCGCCGGTCCCGCGCCCGCCGCCCGCGCGGCGAAGAGCAGCGCCGTCGCCGGGAGGAACCCGCACATGGAGATCGACTCGGTCAATACGGTGCGCAAGAGTCCCTCGGGGTCGAGGGCTTCGATTCGCGCGAGTGCCCGGTCGTCCTTCCGGCGCCCCTCGGCCCGGCTCTCGTAGTGGTTCATGTCGGACGAGGCCAGCACGAGCGGCGGCTCGTTCTCCTCGGCGCAAATCCGCGCGCAGGCTTCGCCCATCTCGCGGCAGAGCGCCAGCGACGATTGACCGAGACAGACGGGCACGACGGAGACGTCCGGGCGGAGAACCTGGAGGAAGGGCAGCTGCACCTCGAGCGAGTGCTCGCGCCGGTGCGCCTCGGCGTCCTCTTCGAGCGAGGGGCAGAGAGCGAGCAGGCGTTTTGCCAGCCGGCGGTTGACGGGCACGTCGCCGAGCGGCGTCCGCCAGGCGTCGGAGGGGTCGAGCGCCGCAGGCGCGCCCCGACCGGTGTGATTGGGACACAGGATGACGGCGGTCGAGGGGATGAACATCCGGGAATAGACGGCCCCGGCGACGGGCCCCGAGTACATGTACCCGGCGTGAGGCACGATCGCGCCGAAGGCTGGCGCGGCGCTGGAACCGCCCGGGAGCAGCGCGCGAACGTCTTTTTCGAGGCGGTCGGGCCGTGCGTCGTAGAAGGACCCGGCGACGGCGGGGGGACGGACGGCCACGGCGATTCCGGCTAGTTCACCAGCAACGTCGCCTCGGCGAACTGGCCGGAGAGCTCCACGCGGATGATCGCGGCGCCCGCTGTGCGCCCCTCGGCCTTGCCGGCGGCGTCGACCGTCGCGACAGCCGGGTTCGAAGACCGGAAGGCCGCGGCCGCTTCCGGGATCGCCATGCCGTCGGACCCGTACGCGATCACCTCGAAGTGCTGCGACTCGCCGGCCCGGACGAGCGCGGTCAACGGGCGGATCTCGAGCCGCCCGATCGGGCGCAGGCTGACGACCACGTCGGAGCCGCCCTGGATGTCGCCGATCTTCGCGACGATCGTGGTCGTGCCGGCGGCGACGGACGTGACGACTCCCGCCTCGGAGACGGTGGCGATCTTGGGGTCGGAGGACGTCCACGTCGGCTTCAGGTCGATCGCCTTCTGGTTCGAGTCCCGGACCGTCCAGGAGAGGGGGATCGAGGTTCCCGCCGGCCCGGTGAGCGGGAGGGAGGGGGGCGAGATCTCGATCGAGGAAACGTCGATCACCTCGACCGGCACCTGCGCCGAGATGTCTTCGTACGTCGCGGTGACGACCGCGCTCCCGGCCTTCTTCGCGACGAGACGCCCGCCCGGCTCGGCGGCGACGACCTCCGCGTTGGACGAGCTCCAGTTGGGCGTCGCCGGGTCGAGGGGTTGTCCCTTCTTGTCGAGCACGCGCGTCGTCAGGCGCGCCGAGCGCTCGAGCCCGTAGATCTTCATCTTCTTGGGGGAGATGTCGAGGGTCGCAGGCTTGCGGCCGCAGGCGGCCGCGACGAGCACGGCAGCGAGCACTCCGATCGCACCCCGGCGTGAACGCATCCTGTTTACCTCCTGAGAGTTATCGAAATCAGGATAGCACCTTTCACATCCACCGGAGGATCCGCTGGGCGCGCCGCGCGACGCGATCCGGATGGCGGACGGGATCGTAGATGCGAGGCGAGGGGATGACGGCCGCGAGGGTCGCGGCCTCGAGGCGCGAGAGGTTCCAGGCGGGCTTTCCCAGGTAGCGGCGCGCAGCGGCCTCGACGCCGTAGGTCCTCGGCCCGAACTCGATCACGTTCAAGTAGAGCTCCAGGATGCGCTTCTTCGAGAGTTGCCGTTCCAGCCTCTTCGCGATGGCCAGCTCGCGGAGCTTGCGCCAGGGCGTGCGGGCAGGGGACAGGTAGAGGTTCTTGGCGAGCTGCTGCGTGATTGTGGAGCCGCCGACCTTGACCCCGCCCTTCGCCCAGTTCTTCTCGATCGCAACTTGCATGGCGTCCCAGTCGACGCCCGCGTGCTCCCAGAAGCGGGAGTCCTCGGCCACGACGGCCGCGCGCCGCATGTCCGGAGAGATCCGAGACAGCGCGACCGGGGTCCACTCGAGGCGCGTGCTCCGGCCCTCGCGGGCGAGCTGCGCCTTGCGGCGCTCCATGAAGGCGGTCGTTTTCGGCCAGGAGGTTGCGAGGGGGCGCACGTCGGGCAGCGTCGCCCAGAACAGGGCCGTGGCCGCGAGGACCGCGCCGAGGGAAACGAGAAGGAGGCGCCGGATCACCCGACGCGGGCTACTTCTTGGCCGCGGTGATCGCCCGCCTCAGCTTCCGAATGCCCTCATCACATTCGTTCTTCGAGAGGATGAGGTGCGGGCGGAAGCGGACGGCGCTGGCGCCGGAGGCCAGACCCATCATGCCGTTCTCGAGACAGGCCGCGAGCGTGCGGTCGCGGGTCTCCTTGTCGGGCAGGTCGAAGGCGATGAAGAGCCCGCGGCCCCGCACGTTGGTCATCACGCCCGGAAACTCCTCGGCGAGCTCGCGCAGGCGCGCCTGCAGGTACTCGCCGACCACGCGGGCGTTGTCGATGAGGTTCTCCTCCGCGATGATCGCGAGGTACTTCGCCGAGCGGATCATGTCCACGAGGTTCCCGCCCCAGGTCGAGTTGATGCGCGAGGAGACCTTGAAGACGTTGTCGGGGACGTCGTCGATCCGGTGGTTGGAGGCGAAGCCGCAGACCTGCGTCTTTTTGCCGAACGCGAACATATCCGGCTCGACCCCCATCTGCTGCCAGGCCCACATGGACCCCGTCAGTCCGACGCCGGTCTGCACCTCGTCGAAGATGAGAAGGAACTCGAGCTCGTCGGCGAGCGCCCGCAGCCGGCGGAAGAGCTCCGGGCGGAAGTGGTTGTCCCCGCCTTCGCCCTGGATCGGTTCGAGAATGAGCGCCGCGATGTCGTCGGGGGAGGCGGCGCACGCGGCGCGGATCTCGCCCTCGACGGCCTTCTCGGCGGCCGCGACGTCCCGCAGCACGTCCTCCGTGACTGGGAAGCGCAGGCGCGGGCAGGTCAGGCGCGGCCAGTCGAACTTGGGAAAGTACTGGGTCTTGCGCGGGTCGGCCGTGTTGGTCATGGAGAGCGAGTAGCCAGACCGACCGTGAAAGGCGTTCTGAAAGTGGAGGATCTTCGTGCCCTTCTCGCCCTTTCCGCGGGCGAGATTCTTGCGTACCTTCCAGTCGAACGCGGTCTTGAGCGTGTTCTCGATCGCGAGCGTGCCGCCCTCCACGAAGAACATGTGGTCGGAGTGGGTCTTGGGCACCGCGAGCTCCGAGAAGGTCTCGACGAATCGGGCGAAATGCTCCGTGTAGATATCGCTCGTGGACGGCTTGGTCACGGCCGCTTCCATGAGGGCCTCGCGGAACTCCGGGTCCGCCATCTTCGGGTGGTTGTAGCCAACCGGCAACGTGGCGAAGCAGGAGAAGAAGTCGAGGATGGGGCGGTCGGAGCGCGCGTCGTACAGGTAGGAGCCCTTGCTCCGCTTCATGTCCATCACGACGTGGTACCCGTCGACGAGGATGTGGCGGGACAGCACGTCCAGGACGTTCTTCGGCGACAGCTGCTTCCGCGTGGTGATGGTCAACGGCATGGAAGGCCCCCTCAGGCGCAAAACGGGCGAAAGTCAGAACCGTGGAGCCGGAACGCTAACAAGTCGGCCGTCCCCAGTCAACAGTCGACGGTTTGAGACGGGGCTTCTGTCGACTGTTAACTGTTGACTGTCAACTGCTTCAGGACAGGAGCGCGGGAATCCGGGCGTCCTCGAGGCTCGCGGCCGTGCAGCGGTTCTTCCCGTGCTCCTTGGCGCGGTACAGCGCCGTGTCGGCGGCGCGGAGGAGCTCGTTCTTCTGCTGCTCGACCGCGCCTCCCGCGGTCGCGTGCGCGCGGATGGAGGAGAGCCCCAGCGACGCCGTGATGACTCCCTGGAGATTGAGCGCGGGCTCGTTGAAGCCGTACGGGCGGAAGAGAAACGTCGCGCTGCGGATCGCGGAGCGGATCGCCTCGGCGACCTCGAGGCCCTCCTGCAGGTTGTGGCCCGGGAGGATCAGCACGAACTCGTCGCCACCGTAGCGCGTCAGCGTGGCGCGCTCGTCGGTCACGGTCCGGCGGAGCAGATAGCCCACCTCGCGCAGGACCTGGCTACCGGCGAGATGCCCGTGCCGGTCGTTGACGGCCTTCAGGTTGTC
This sequence comes from Thermoanaerobaculia bacterium, assembly GCA_040879385.1. Lineage (GTDB taxonomy): Bacteria > Acidobacteriota > Thermoanaerobaculia > UBA5066 > Gp7-AA6 > DAHUXD01. Next base: position 9,979 of record JBBDKM010000046.1, read on the forward strand.
GAGGTCGAGGAAGATGACGCAGCAGTCTCCGCCGTCGCGCGAGATCCGGGAGAGCTCCTGCGTCATGCGCAGGTGCAGGTAGCGCTCGTTGTAGAGGCCCGTCAGCCCGTCGCGCTTGGCGACTTCGTAGGCGCGCCGCGCGTCGAGCAGGTTCTGGATCGAGATCGAGGCGTAGTCGGCGAAGATCTCGAGCAGCCGCCGGTCCTTCTCGCGGAAGCCACCGGGGCCGGCGCGGTTGACGAGCTCGAGGACGCCGCACACCGAGGCCTCGATGCGAATCGGAACGCAGAGCACCGACTTCGTCTGGAAACCGTCCGTCAGGTCGAGCGTCGGGTAGAAGAACGGGTCGTCCACGACGTCGTCCGTCATGTAGGCCACGCCGGTGGCATAGACGTGGCCGACGATTCCCACCCGGGCGTTCATGCGCTTGCTGAGCCGGGCCTCGCCGTGCGCGCCGTAGGTGGCGATGAAGACCAGTTCGTTCTCGAGCCGGTCGTCCGAGTTCTTGGTCATCGGATCGTCGAGGAGGATCGAACCGGCCTCGGACGGGACGAACTCGTTGGCTTTCTGCAGGATCTCCCGCAGGAAGCGGTCGACCTCGATCTCGCCCGTGTAGGCATAGTAGGCCTTGTGCCTCTCGAGGAAGTTCTCGAGGCGGCGGTTTTCGAGGGTGTAGACCTGCAGCACGACAGCTTCCGACCGAAAAAAGTCTACCATCTACCATCTGATAGCCTCGATCGCGTGGCCTCCGCACCGCGACGGCATGCCGTCACAGCATGATCGGCGGGCCGGCCCGGGTCAGGCCGGCATTCCCGCCCGCAAACGTTGGGGGCAGCACTTCCTCGCGAGTCCCGAGACGGCGGAGCGGATCGTCGCGGCCGCCCGGGTCGGCTCCGGGGACACCGTGCTCGAGATCGGGCCGGGCGAAGGGGCTCTGACGCGGCCCCTGGCCGCCCGCGCGCGCCGGCTCGTCGCCGTCGAGATCGATCGGCCGCGCGCCGAGGCCCTCGCCGCGGAGTTCGCGGCGGAGCCGGACGTCAAGATCTTCCACGGCGACGTCCTCGAGCGCCCGTTCCGGCAGTGGCTCTCGGCCGGCGGCTGCGAGGGAGACGCGATCCTCGTGGCGAACCTGCCGTACAACGTGGCGACCCCGATCCTCGTCGCCGCGATCGAGGCGCGCGGCGCGATCCGCCGGAGTGTCTCGACCGTGCAGCGCGAGGTCGCCCGGCGGTTCATCGCGAAGCCGGGCGACGAGGCCTACGGCTACCTTTCGGTGCGCGCGGCCGCACACGCGACGGGCCGCATCCTCTTCGACCTGCCCCCCGGGGCGTTCCGGCCCCGGCCCAAGGTCACCTCGAGCGTCCTGGAGCTTCTGCCGCGGGAGACGCCGGCCGACCCGGATCTCCTGCGCCGCGCCCTCTGTCTGGCCTCGCTCGGATTCAACGCGCGGAGGAAGACGCTCGGCAACGCGCTCGCCTCCGCCGCTCCGCGCGGGGAGTGGGAGCGGGCCCTCGAGGCGCTGGGGAAGACGGGACGCGCTCGCGCCGAGGAGCTCTCGCTCGACGACTATCTCGCGCTCGCGCGCGGCTGGCGCGCTCCTGCGTGACGGCACCTCTGCCTCTGGAAGTCGTGCCGCTCGGCGGCGTGGGGGAGTTCGGGCGCAACGTCCTGTGGCTGCGCTCTGGCGAGTCGAGCATCCTCGTGGACGTCGGCGTCTCCTTTCCCGACGAGACCTTCCCGGGCATTGACCGGATCGCGCCGGACCTGTCGGTGCTGCGCGGGGAGCGGATCGACGGCGTCTTCCTGACGCACGGTCACGAGGATCACATCGGGGCGCTGCCGTTCCTGCGAGAGTGGTGCGGCGCGCCGGTCTACGGCCTGCCCTTCACGCTGGCCCTGGCGCGCCGGAGGCTCGAGGAGGCGGAGGTCTCGGTCGACCGCCTGATCGAGGCGCGGGGGAGGGAGCCGATCCGCGCGGGCGCCTTCACCGTCACGTTCTTCCGCGTGTCCCACTCAGTGCCGGACTCGGCCGCGGTCCTCGTCGAAGCTGGCGGGCGCCGGCTGCTGCATTCGGGCGACTTCAAGCTCGACGACGACCCGCCAGACGGAGAGACGACGGATCGCGAGGGCATCGCCGCCGCCGTCGGCGAGGGCGTGGACCTCGCGCTCGTCGACTCGACCAACGCGGAGCGGCCGGGACGGTCGCTCTCCGAGCGCGTGGCGGGACAGGGTCTGCGTGCGGCCTTCGCGGGGGCTCACGGCCGGATCATCCTCACGACGTTCTCGAGCCACGTGGCGCGTGTCGCTCAGGCGGCCGAGGCGGCTCTCGCTTCGGGGCGGCGCGTCGCGATTCTGGGGCGCAGCATGCGCACCGTCGCCGAGATCGCCGAGCGCTTCGGCCGGCTGGGGCTGCCCGCGGGGGTCCGGCCGGCGTCTTCGGAGCTTCGCGAGGTTCCGCCGGGCCGGCTCCTCTGCCTGACCTCCGGAAGCCAGGGCGAGCCGTTCTCCGCGCTCTACAGGCTCGCGCTGAACCAGCATGCCGACCTGGAGCTCTCGGAGGGCGATCTCGTGCTGCTCTCCGCGCGCACGATTCCGGGCCACGAGCGCTCCGTCAACCGGATGACCGACCACCTGGTGCGGCGGGGGGCGCGCGTGGTCCGCGAGAGCGACCCGCCGATCCACGTCTCGGGGCACGCGCACCGCGAGGAGATCGCGGAATGGCTGCGGATGGCCCGGCCTCGCGCGGTCCTGCCGGTGCACGGGGACCGGCGCATGCTGGCCGCGGCGGCCGAGATCGCGATCGCCGGCGGAGTCCCGGCGGACCGCGTGCCGCTGCTCGACAACGGCGACCGCCTGACGCTCGGGCCGGAGGGCGCGCGGATCGCGGCCGGGGCCGTCGCGTGCGGCACGGTGTATCTCGACGACCGCCCCGAGACGGTCGATCCCGAGGTCGTGCGCGAGAGGCGCCAGCTCGCCGAGGAGGGCGTCGTCGTCATTCTCGTGCGCGGCGGCGAGGTCGACGTCGTTTCGCGCGGCGTCGCGGCGGAGGAGAAGGCGCTCGTTGGCGAGGTGTCGCGCGCCGCCCGGGCCGTGCTCGCGCGCGCGACGCCCGAGGAGCACGCGGATCCGGAGTGGCTGCGCTCGGAGATCGCGATCGCGGCCAAGCGCGCGTGCCGGCGCGCCCTGGGCCTCCGGCCGGTCATCGTCCCGGTGGTAGTCTGACCGCGTGACCTGGATCGAGGCCATCCTCCTCGGCGTGATCCAGGGCCTGACCGAGTTCATCCCCGTTTCCTCCGACGGTCACCTCTCCGCGGCGGAGATGCTTCTGCCGGGATTCGGTCAGGTCGGGCTGCTCTTCGACGTCCTTCTCCACGTCGGGACGCTGACGGCGATCCTCGTCTACTACCGCGGGCTCCTGCGGCGGGAGATTGCGGGTCTCGCCTCCGCCGACCCGGTCGAGCGCCGGAGCGCCTGGCGGCTCGCGGCTCTGCTCGCCGCGGCGACGATTCCGACGGGGATCGTCGGGCTCCTGCTCAAGCACACCGTCGAGCAAACCAAGACGAACCCGCGCTTCGTCGGCGCGATGGAGATCCTCACCGGCGTCTATCTCGCGGTCTCGTACCTGCGCCGCGACGGGCGCAAGGACCGGGAGACGATGACGTATCTCGACGCGATCGTCATCGGGACCGTGCAGGGCCTCGCGGTTCTTCCCGGCCTTTCGCGCTCCGCCTCGACAATCGCGTTCGGCCTGCTCCTCGGCCTGACCGGCCGCTGGGCGGCCGACTTCACCTTCCTCCTCGCGATCCCCGCCATCGCCGGCGCCGCCGGTCTGGAGATCGTGTCCGCCCTGCGGACGCAGGGCGTGGGCTTCTTCGCGACCTCCGATTTCGCCCGATATCTCTTAGGCGCGGCGATCGCGGGCTCCGTGGGCTACCTGACGATCGGCCTGCTCATCCGCCTCGTCGCGACGCGCAAGGTCCACTGGTTTGCCGTCTACTGCGTGGCCTTCGGACTGGCGCTGATGTTCCTCTTGCCGTAGGGGCCCCTGCCGGGTGTCGCGCCCCTCCGCGAGGGTGCGGCGCGCGTGTCGCGCGCCCATGCGGATCGCCGCGTAGACGAGCACGCAGCAGAGGAAGGCGATGCCGAGCCCGATGTCGAACCGGAACGGCTGGTGCTGCCAGGAGGGCGGCAGTCCCGGGTGGAGGACCGCGAAATAGATGCCGTTGCCCAGGAGAATCGACACCAGGTACTCGATCCAGCGCCGCCGCGTCACGCCCCGGAATCTATCGCGTTTCCGTGGCCCGGGCGGCCGCGAGCCGGTCGAGCGTGATCCCGAGGTGGCGTTCCGACGCGGCCCGGCCCTCTGCCAGATGGTTGCGCTCTCGGATCGCGATCGCATCGCGTAGGCACGCGGCGCTCTTCGCGAGGTGGTCGGCGGCTCGCGCGGAGTCCAGCTCGGCGAGGCGGCGCAGGGCGAGGCCGAGGTTGTGCAGCGTGACCCCGCGGGCGATCTCGCGCTCCATGGTGCGCCACTCGAGGGCGCGCTCGAACACCGCGACGGCCTCCTCGAGCTCGGGGGCCGTGGCCCCGAGATTCGAGAGCGCCGTGGCGAGATTGTGGAGGGCGCGGGCATGCCAGCCGTCCTCGGCGTGCGCCGAGAAGTGGTCGAGCGCGGCCGCGAAGGCCTGGCGGGCGCGGGCGAGGTCGGAGGCGGGGCCGGGGCTTCCGAAGAACACGGCGGCGTTGTGCAGGAAGCGCGCGCGCTCTTCGGCGGCCCCGAAGGCGAGTTGCGGCAGGAGCTCCCAGAGATCGTCGGCGAGGGCCCGGGCGCGGGCGGCCTCACCCCGTTCCCGCAGCTCCTCCTGCGCGCGGAACCAGTCGCGGTAGGCGCCGACGGGATCGGCGCGAAGGGCGTCGCGGAAGTGACGCGGGAGATCGTCCAGAGTGCCGTTCACCGATCGCAACGATACGCCCCGCACGCCGGCTACCTCGCCGCCGCGCGCCCCGGATCGAGCGCGAAGTAGACCTTGCGGTGGAACGGGCTGTTCTCGTGCCCGATGAGAAGGTTCTCGGGGCCCGCCGGGTCCCCGAGGAAGAAGTGCGGGGCTCGCACGCCCGGAAAGACCTCGAAGACGAAGGTCGTCGTGTAGGACTCTCCTGGGCGCAGGACCCGGGTCAGCGGAACGGAGAGGCCGTGCGCGCGCTCCCATGCCCGCGTGGCCTCCGCGGACGGCTCGAAGCGCCGCCCCGAGGCGTCCACGAGGGAGACGACCCGCGGATTGGGGGTCAGCGGCCCGTTGCCGCGGGCCGAGGCGATCGTTCTCGGGTCGAACCAGGTCCGCACCGCCACGACGCGCGTCGTCTCGGACGGCGCTGCCGCCTCGGAAACCTCGTAGGCGAGATGACAGTCCATTTCGCAGAAGTACTTCCTCTCGCCGGTCGCGAGCGTCCGTTCCCGGGACAACAGGGAAGCGCCGAGGAGCAAAGTCCCGTAGATCACGGCCACGGCGAGGCACGCGGCGCCGAGAAACCGGGCGGGGCCGCTCGCACTTCGTCAAGTACTTTGTACTGTAAAGTTCAGGGCCCGTCGAACAGGCTCCCCTGGGCCGGGGCGGGCCGTCGGAAGGTGCTCGTGCGCGGCCGCCGCTCCTCCTCCCCCCGATTCAGGCCGAGCCGGCGGCACTCGACCTCGAAGAGGCTTTCGATGGCTTGCCAGCGGGGGCCGACGCCTTCCATGCGGGAGCCGAAGCGGGAGTCGTTGCGACGGCCGCCGCGGGTCTGCTCCAGGTTCGACCAGATCTTCGCCGCGCGGTCGGGAAAGGCCGCCAAGAGACGCTCCTCGAACACCAGGCGGGTCTCGGCGGGCAGACGCAGGAGGGTCAGGAAAGCTCCGGTGGCGCCGGCCGCCCGGGCCCGCGACAGCAGTGCCGGGATGTCGCTGTCGTTCAGGCCGGGGATGACCGGCGCGACGGCGATGCCGGTCCGGATGCCGGCCGCCGCGAGGCTCGCGATCGTCTCGAAACGCTGCGACGGCGGGGAGACGTTCGGCTCTATCGCTTTCGCGACGCGGTCGTCGGCGAAGACGAGGCTGACGTAGACGGCGACCTCGGTCTCTTTCGCCATGGCGCCGAGCACGTCGAGGTCGCGCCGGATCAACGCGCCCTTCGTGACGATACCGACGGGATTGCGGAACTCGGCGCAGACTTCCAGGCAGCGGCGGGTCAGGCCGTAGACGGCCTCGGTCGGCTGGTAGCAGTCGGTGACCCCGGAGAAGACGATCGTCTCGCCCTTCCAGGATGGGCGCAGAAGCTCGCGCCGCAGGAGCTCGGGGGCGTTGATCTTCGCGACGATCTTCCGATCGAAGTCGGTGCCCGCGCCCCAGCCCAGGTACTGGTGCGTCGGGCGTGCATAGCAATACGCACACGCATGGAAGCATCCGCGGTACGGGTTGACGCTGAATCGAAAGCCGACATCCGGGCTCTCGTTCTCGGCGATGATCGACCGCGCCTCTTCCTCGAAGACCTCGAGCTCGGCTTCCGGGGGCTCGCCGAGCCATTCCGCGTGGACCGACTGCCAGGGATTCGGGGGATTGGAGACCGGCCGGGGCACGGGCGCAGACTATCCAGTTCGTTTGCACGCGGCAACCGCCGACCCGCCCGCTACGCCGGCTTCCTCCCGGCCTTCTCTCCCTTGCGCGCGTCGAAGAAACGCTCGAACGCCTTGATGCCCTTGCCGGTCAAGAACGGGCCCGCGAAACGGACGGCGTCGGTTCGCAGCCGCCGGAAGGCGTCGAGGGGATCCTTGGAGAGACCCGGATACCGCATGAGGGCGGAGGCGCCCAGGCACTCCATGTAATCGGGGTGGAGCATCCGGCGCTCGCCCGCGGCCCAGAGCGCGATGCCGACCCCGGCGCGAACCTGGAGCTCCAAGGCGCGGCCCCGCCGCGCGAAACGCCCGACGGCGACCGACCGGCCCGCGGTCTTCTCCTCGCGGACGCCGCCGAACTTGAAGCCGTGGGGCCGCAGTGCGTCCTTTAGGATCCGCGCGCCCTGCTCCAGCAGCGTTGCGTCCGATCGTTTGGGGTGCGCGCGCCGCAGCGCCTCCATCAGGTTGTCGATGCGCCGGCGCAGATCGTCCCGGGTCGCCCGAAAGGCGTCGAGCCGCGCTTGCTCGGGGACGGGCAGGAAGGTCGGATCTTCGACCGACCAGTTCACGAGATGCCGGGCCCCCGGCCAGGTCGGGCAGTCGGCGGCGGCCGAGTCGCACACGGTCACCACGAGGTCGAAGGCCTGTGCGCGGAACTCGTCGGCGCCCTTCGAGTACGCGTCGCCCATCGAGAAGCCGAGCTCCTCGATCGCGTGGATCGCCAGCGGGTGCACGAAACCCGCATGGCGCGAGCCCGCCGAGACCGGGTCGAGCAGGTCACCGTAGTCGATCCGCGCGAGCGCTTCGGACATCTGGCTGCGCGCGGCGTTCCCGGTGCAGAGGAAGAGGATCTTCTTCGAGTCGGTCATCGGTCCACGGGGCCCCGGCCGATTCTGCCACGAGACCGCGGGACGCCGCCGCGCTGGCCCTTTGGCCGTTTCCGTCCGATAATGAACGACACTTGAGCGAAGGATCGTTTTGGCGCGGTCGGCTGGCGAGCGAGGCGATCGGCATCCTGCTGGTGCTCGCCGGCGTGCTGGCCCTGCTCGCGCTCCTCTCGTTCGACCCCCGCGACCCGAACGTTTTCTCCTGGACGGCCGGGGGGGAGGCGTCGAACCCGACCAACTGGATCGGCGGCCTCGGAGCGTCGCTCGCCGCGGCCCTCTACGCGCTGTTCGGCCTGACGGCCTGGGGGGTGGCGGCGCTCGTCCTGCTTCTCGGGTGGAGGCGTTTCCGGCAGCAACCGCTGTTGAACCCGGGCTCCAAGGCCGCGGGTCTGGGACTCCTTCTGCTCTCGGTTCCGATGCTCGTGTCCCTCGCCCTGGGGCGGCGGCTACTCTACGGGGAAGAGAGCGAGACCGGAGGCCTCATCGGGCGGGCGCTCGCCGAGGCGCTGCGGGGGCGGCTCGGGACGACCGGGGCGGTGCTCCTCGCGATCACGCTGGTCCTGCTGGCGATCCCGTTCGCCACGCAGGTCTCGCTCGGCGACGTGCTCCTGCGCCTGCGCGTCCGGTTCGCGGGGCTGCTCTCGCGGTTGACGATCGGCTGGGTCCGCCACCGCCACCGCCGGACCAAGGAGCGCCTGCGGGCAACGGTGGTTTCGAAGCATCTCGAGAGGGTCCGTAAGGACGACATCTCGCTCGAGGACATCCCGTTCGCCCCGGAGGACGCGCCGCCGATCGTCCGCGAAGTGCCCGGGCCGGGCAAGTTCTCGATCCGGAAGACGAAGGTCCTCGTCAAGCCCGGCGGCTCCGCGCCGCCGGCCCCGCCCGCAAAGAAGACGAGACCCGACGCCCAGCAGAGCCTGCCCTTGACGGTCGCGGGCTACACGTACCCGCCCGTGTCGCTGCTCGAGAAGCGCGAGCAGGCCGGCGTCGTCGACCGGAAGGTCCTCGCGGAGACCGGGCGCCTCATCGCGGCCAAGTGCGCCGAGTTTGGCGTGGAGGGGGAGATCGCGGAATATCACCCCGGGCCCGTCGTCACGACCTACGAGTTCCGGCCGGCGGCCGGCATCAAGGTCAACCAGGTCTTGGGGCTGTCGGAGGACCTCGCGCTGGCGCTCTCCGCCGAGTCGATCCGGGTCGAGCGCTTGCCGGGCCGGGCGAGCGTCGGGATCGAGGTCCCGAATCCCGGCGGCGGAGAGATCATCGCCATCCGCGACGTCATCGAGTCGGAGAAGTTCCAGCGTTCGCCCTCGCTGCTCACGCTCGCGCTCGGCAAGGACATCCACGGCGAGTCCGTGGTCGACGATCTGCGGGCGATGCCGCACCTGCTGATCGCGGGCACCACGGGCTCGGGCAAGAGCGTCGGTATCAACGCCCTCATCACGTCGGTGATCTTCAAGGCGCGGCCCGACCAGGTGAAGATGATCCTCATCGACCCGAAGATGGTCGAGCTCGCGATGTACGCGAACCTCCCGCACCTGGCGACCCCGATCATCACGGACCCGAAAAAGGCGGCCAACGCCCTGAAGTGGGCCGTGGCCCAGATGGAGGAGCGGTTCCAGACGCTCTCGGACTTTGGCCAGGTGCGTAACGCCGAGCAGTACAACGCCGCGATCCAGGACCACGAGGCGGTCAACCGCGTGCGCGCGCAGCACGCCGAAGACCCTGACCTGAAGCTCGAGCCCATGCCGCTCATCCTGATCGTCATCGACGAGCTCGCCGACCTCATGATGACGACACCCAAGGAGGTGGAGGAAGCGATCGTCCGGATCGCCCAGAAGGCGCGGGCGGTCGGCATCCACCTCGTCGTGGCGACCCAGCGGCCGTCCGTCGACGTCCTGACCGGCGTCATCAAGGCGAATCTCCCGTCGCGCATCGCCTTCAAGGTGTCCTCCAAGATCGATTCCCGCGTCATCCTCGACGGCAATGGCGCGGAGCGGCTGCTCGGCCGGGGCGACATGCTGTTCCTGCCGCCCGGGACCTCGCGGTTGAAGCGCGTCCACGGCGCCTTCGTCTCGGTCCAGGAGACGGCCCAGCTCATGAAGTTCCTCCGGAAGCAGGCGCGGCCCCACTTCGACGAGGAGATCACCAAGGACCGCAGCGAGGCCCTGCGGCGCGACGACGCCGGCGACGAGACCGACCCGCTCTACGACGAAGCCGCGCGCCTGATCGTGCGCGAGAAGATGGCGTCGATCTCCTTCCTCCAGCGCCGCATGGGCGTCGGGTTCTCGCGCGCCGGCAAGCTCATCGACATGATGTCCCGCGACGGCCTGCTCGGCCCGCCGCGCGGGTCCAAACCCCGGGAGGTGCTGGTGTCCGAGGACTATTTCGAGGAAGTCGACCGGCAGCCGCGATGACCCGCCCGATACGCTGGTTTCTCCTGGCGGTGCTGGCGGCGCCCTTCGTCTCGTACTTTGTCTACCGGCTCGCGAAGGGGCTGGGTTTCCTCGATCCCCCCTGGAACCCGGAGCATGAGCACCGGCGGACGATCGTCGCGGCGCTGTATGCGTTCCTGCTGTTCCTCTCGATCTTCCTGTTCGGGTACGCCAACGCCTGGCCGCGGGTGTGGGCGCTCTTCGGGGTCGTCAACGCGATCACGCTCCTGATCTTCGTCGGGCTGGGCGCGACGGCCGCCCGGCGCCTCTGGAAGCTGCGCCACCCGAAAGCCGACGAGCAGACGAATCCGGAGGCCCCGTCCGCAGACGACCCGGCGGAGAAGCCGCTCGGCTGACTTCTCACGCCGGCTTCACAACTCATGACTGCTCCTCGCGTCGTCTTCTTCGGCACCCCCGACTTTGCCGTCCCGTCGCTGGCGGCGCTTCTCGGAGCCGGTTTCGAGGTGCCCCTCATCGTCACGCAACCGGACCGCCCCGTCGGGCGTCACGCGCAGGCGCGGCCGTCTCCGGTCAACGCCCTGGCCTCGGCACGCGGGATTCCCGTGGTCCGGCCCGAGAGGGTCCGCGGCAACTCGGAGCTCGTGGAGCGCCTGCGGGCGGCGCGGCCCGACGCGCTCGCCGTCGTCGCCTACGGCCGCATCCTGCCCCGGGAGATCCTGGAGCTGCCGCGCCTGGCGTGCGTGAACGTCCACGCCTCGCTCCTGCCGCGCCACCGGGGCGCCTCGCCGGTCCAGGCTGCGATCCTGGCCGGCGATCGCGAGACGGGTGTCGCGACGATGAAGATCGAGGAGGCCCTGGACGCCGGGCCGGTCTACCGCGAGCGCCGCGTGACGATCGGGGAGACCGAGACGGCGGGGGAGCTCTCGGCCCGGCTCGCGGCGCTCGGAGCCGGGCTGCTCGTCGACACTCTGCGGGGCCTCGCGGCGGGCAGCCTCACGGCGCGCCCGCAGGAGGGCGAGCCCAGCTTCTGCCGGCCGATCCGCCGCGAGGACGGAGAAGCCGACTGGACTCGGACCGCCGAGGAGCTCTGGCGGCGGCTCCGCGCGTTCACCCCCTGGCCCGGGCTCTACACGTTTCTCGGGGGCGAGCGCGTCAAGATCCTGGAGGCGAAGCCGTGGCCCGGCGGGAGCGTCGGTCCGCCGGGCGCCTTCGCGCTCGACGGCGGTCGGCTCGTCGCCGCCGCCGGCTCCGGCACCGCCCTCGCGCTCGAGCGGTTGCAACGCGCGGGCCGAAAGCCCGTGACAGGCGCCGAGTTCGCGCGGGCGGCGCCGCTGCCGGGCCGATTCGGATCCGAGCGGTGAAACGGCGTCCGGTTGCGACGGCGCGGACGCGCGCGGTCGAGGCGCTGCGCAAGGTGCTGGAGGGCGGGCGCAACGCCGCGCCGCTCGTCGGGGAGCTTTCGCGCGGTCTCCCCGCAGCGGACCAGGATCTGTTGCGCGAGCTCACGCTCGGCACACTCCGGTGGAAGGCGGCGCTCGACGCCGAGATCGCGGCCGCTTGTCGGATCCCGATGGGCAAGCTCGCCCCGAACCTGCGCGAGATCCTGGAGGTCGCGCTCTACCAGCTCCGCCATCTCGACCGCATTCCGGCGTACGCTGCCGTGAGCGAGGCCGTCGATCAGGCGCGCGCCAGCGGCGGCGAGGGGGCCGCGAGGCTCGTCAACGGCGTCCTGCGCGGGATTCTCCTGTTGCCACCGCCCGGAGAGCCGCCAGGAGCGGGAGGCGGGAGGCGGGAGGCGGAGGCGCTGGCCGTTCATTTCTCCCACCCGCTCTTTCTCGTCGAGCGCTGGATCGCCCGTTTCGGTCTCGATCGGACTCGGCGCATCCTCGAAGCGGACAACGCCTCGCCGTCCCTCGACCTTCTCGTCAACCCTCGCCGGACCACGCGCGAGAACCTGCGCGGCGCACTGGCCCGCGAGGGAATCGAGACCGAGCCGTCGGTGATCGCGCCACTCGCTTTGACGGTGACCTCCGGCAATCCCCTCCGGTCTGCGCTTTTCGAGGCGGGACACTTCAGTGTCCAGGACGTGGGATCGCAGATCCTGCCGCTGCTCCTGCCCGAAGGCGGCCTGCTCGTGGATCTCGCTGCCGCCCCGGGCGGAAAATCGCTCGCGGCGGTCGCGTATGGAAGAGCGCGGCGGACGGCGGCCGTGGATCGGTCGCGCCGGCGGCTCGCGCGCGTCGTGGAGAACGCGCAGCGTCTGGGACTGGCGGAGATCCACCCCGTTGCCGCGGACTTCGCCGCGCTGCCTCTGGCCGACGGCCGTTTCGACCGCGTGCTGCTCGACGCGCCGTGCAGCGGCACCGGCACGCTCCGGAAGAACCCGGAGATCCGCTATCGCGTCAGCGCCGAGGCGATCGACCGGTTGTCCCGCGTCCAGGAGGAGGCGCTGCTGACGGCCTCGCGGCTGCTCGCTCCCGGAGGGGTCCTTCTCTATTCGACGTGCAGCCTCGAGGAGGAGGAAAACGAGCGGGTCGTCGAGCGGGTCCGGGCGCGCGCTCGGGGGCTCGAGCCGGAGGCCATCGCGGGCGTCCCGGCGCTCGCGTCCTGCGTCTCGAGTTCCCGGATGCGCCTCTTCCCCGACGATCGCACCGACGGGTTCACCGCACACCTGCTGCGGCGGGCTGGATGACGGCGGGTAGAATGCCCGTCTCGCGATGACCGACGCGCGGCCCATACCGATCCTCGATCTCACGCGTTACGACGCGGAATTGAAGCGCGACATCGCGCGCGCCGTCGAGGAGGTCTTCGCGTCCGGGCGCTTCGTGCTCGGCCCCGCCAACGAGGCCTTGGAAAAGGCCCTCGCCGAGAAGCTCGGCGTCCGGCACCTGCTCGGCGTGTCCTCGGGCACGGACGCGTTGCTCGTGACGCTGATGGCGCTCAACGTCGGCCCGGGCGACGAGGTCGTCACGTCGCCCTTCTCGTTCTTCGCCTCGGCCGGCGAAGTCGCGCGCCTGGGCGCGAGACCGGTCTTCGTGGACATCGAACCGGCCACGTTCCTGCTCGATCCGCGCCGGATCGAGGCCGCGCTGACGCCCCGCACGAAGGCGATCCTGCCCGTCCACCTGTACGGCCAGTGCGCCGACATGGACCCGATCCTCGAGCTCGCGCGGCGGCGCGCGATCCCGATTCTCGAAGACGCCTGCCAGGCGATCGGCGCGACGTACCGGGGAAAGGCCGCTGGAACGCTCGGCGCCTTCGGCGCCTTCTCCTTCTATCCGACGAAGAATCTCGGCGCCGCCGGCGAGGCGGGCGCGGTGTCCACGGACTCCGACGGGATGGCGGCGCTCATCCGCAGCCTGCGCCTCCACGGCTCGTCGGCGACGTACCACCACGACCGCGTCGGCGGGAACTTCCGCCTCGATGCCGTGCAGGCCGCGGTATTGAATGCGAAGCTCCCTCGCCTCGACTCGTGGAACGAGCGGCGCCGCGCCATCGCGCAGCGCTACGGCGAGCTCTTCGGAGAGGCGGCGAGCGCCGGGCGCATCGGACTCCCCGTGGAGGCGCCCGGCCGCCTTCACGTCTACCACCAGTACGTCGTCCGCGTTGCCGGCCGCGACGGCGTGAAGAAGCGGCTCCACGAGCGGGGCATCGGGACGTCGATCTTCTATCCCGTGCCGCTCCACCTCCAGCCGTGCTTCTCCGGTCTCGGAGGCCGGGAGGGGGACTTCCCCGAAGCCGAGAAGGCCGCGAAGGAAGTCCTCGCCCTCCCGATCTTTCCGCAGCTCACGGACTCGGAGGTCGAGCGCGTGGCCGAGGAGGTTCTCCTCGTCCTGCGGTGAGCCCGTAGAGAAAGACGCGGCGAGCGCCTTACCCCCCGGTGCGATCCCGGACGAGAAACCCCCTGCGCGCCCGCGCGGCGTCGAGCGTCCGCCAGAGGTACTCGCCGAGGATGCCGAGCGAGAGGAGCTGGACGCCCGAGAAGAACGCTACCGCCACCATCAACGAGGTCCAGCCCTGGATGGGCTGCCCCTGCACGACCTTGTAGGTGATGAGGAAAACGGCGTACGCGAAGGCGAGGAGCGCCAGCACGGCGCCCGCGACCGACATCCAACGCAGGGGCGCGTACGAGAACGAAATGACCGAGTCGATGAAGTACTTGAGCTTCTTGCCGAACGTCCAGCGCGAGGCTCCCTCCTCGCGCGCCACCCGGTCGTAGGGGACGAGCGCCGTGGGGAATCCGCCCCACAGCAGCAGGCCCGGGAGCGAGGTGTGGATCTCGCGGCTCTCCACGAGGAAGTCGATCGCGGGCCGGCCGATCAGGAAGCAGTCGAAGCCGCCCGCCGGCATCTGCGAGAATGCCAGCCGCCGCAGCATGGCGTAGTACATCCCGGCGGTGGCGCGCGTCGGAAGGCCCTCGGGGCGGCTGCGGCGCGCGGCGAGAACGGCGGTCGCTCCCTTGCGCCAGGCCGCGACCAGCTCCGGCAGCAATTCCGGCGGCTCCTGGAGGTCGGCCGAGAGAACGGCGGCGGCCTGCCCCTTCGCCTCGTCGAGCCCGGCGACGATGGCCATCTGCGATCCGAAATTCCGCGTCAGGCGCACGCCGCGCGCGGCCGGCCAGTCCCGGGCGATCTCGAGGATCCGCGGCCAGGACTCGTCGGCGGAGCCGTCGTCGACGAAGATGACTTCGAGATCGAAGTCCGCGGACCCGGCGACCGCCTTCAGGCGCTCGGCCAGGCGCGGCAGGCTCCCGGCGTTGAAGTAGACCGGAACGACGACGGAGACGAGGTCGCGGCTCAGAGCCGCCTCCCGAAGAACTCGCCGACGGCCGAAACCACGGTCTCGACCTGGGGATCGGAGAGCGAGGGATAGATCGGCAGCGAGAGCTCCGTCTCGCAGGCGGCTTCGGAGATGGGGAAGTCGCCCTTCCGGTGGCCGAGGAAGGCGTAGGCCGGCTGCAGATGAAGTGGAAAAGGATAGTGAAAGCCGGTTTCGATGCCGTGGGAGGCGAGGTGCTCGTGCAGCGCGTCGCGTCGGTCCGAAAAAACGGGATAGAGATGGCGCGCGGGAAGCGTCCCCGGCCGAACCGCCAGGAGTTGCAGCGGCAGCTCCCGGAAGACGGCGTCGTATCGTTCTGCGATCTGCCGTCTCCGCGCGTTCTCGCGCGCGAGCCAGGGGAGCTTCGCCGTCAGGATGGCGGCCTGCAGCTCGTCCAGGCGCGAGTTCCAGCCCTCCCGCTCGGCGTGGTCGCGGCGGTCCCAGCCGTATTGGCGCAACTGCCGGAGACGCGCGGCGATTTCGGCGTCGTTCGTGGCTACGGCGCCGCCGTCGCCGTAGGCGCCCAGATTCTTGGAGGGGTAGAAAGAAAAAGCGGCCGCGCGGCCGAAGCCGCCCGTTGGCCGGCCCGCGAGACTGGCGCCGTGGCTCTGCGCGCAGTCTTCCACGAGGATCAGGCCCTCGCTCCGGGCGAGCGCGTCGAGCCCTTCGAGGTCGGCCACGCCTCCGTAGAGGTGGACCGGGAGCAGGAACTTCGTGGCCGCCGTCCGGACGCGATCCGCGTTTTCGGCGTCGAGCGTGAGGGTTCCGGGATCCACGTCGGCCAGGCGCGGCCGCGCCCCGGAGAGGCGGACGGCCGCGAGCGTGGGCACGCAGGTGTTGGCGGGAAGGAGGACCTCGTCGTCGGCGCGGGCACCCGCCGCCTGGAGCGCCAACGCGATGGCCTCCGTGCCGTTGGCGCAGCCGACGACGTGGCCGACACTCAGGAATTTCGCGAAGCTCTCCTCGAAGCGCGCGACCTCTTCGCCGAGGATGAACCGGCCCCGTTCGAGCACGCCGGCGATGGCGGCGTCGATCGCCGCGCGTTTCTCGCGATAGTCGTCCGCGAGCGAGCCGAACGCGACGCGCGGAGCGACTCCCGCCGAGCCCGCGCTCATGCGGCCTCGCCGACCTCGCCGCCGGATCCCCGCGTGTACCTCCGTCCGCACGCGCAGGCGGCACCACCTTCCTCGAAGCGCAACGTCCTGCCGCAGCGGCACACGTGGCCGTGGACCCGCGCCGGGCTCCCGTAGGCCAGGGCGAAGTCGGGGACGTCGCGTGTCACGAGCGCTCCGGCGCCGACCATCGCGAAGCGCCCGACCGTCACGCCGGGCAGCAGGATCGCGCCGGCCCCCAGGCTCGCGCCCTGGCGCACGAGAGTCCGCGGGTAGGCGTCGAGGCGCTGCCCGCTCCGCGGCCGCGGGTCGTTGGAGAACGTGACATCGGGGCCCACGAAGGCGTCGTCCTCGAGGGTCAGCCCGTCGTAGAGCGACACGCCGCACTTGACCGTCACGCGGTCCCCGATCACGACGTCGTTTTCGATGAAGCAGCGGTCGCAGATGTTGCAGCCGGCGCCGATCCGCGCCCCGGCGAGGATGTTGACGAAGGCCCAGATCCGGGTCCCGTCGCCGATCTGTCGCGAGGCGACGAGCGCGGAGGGGTGGATCGAGATCAT
>JBBDKM010000047.1:0-1341 GCA_040879385.1 Thermoanaerobaculia bacterium
AGGTTCTTGAAGATCTTCAGGCCCCGCGCGCCGCGGCGGACATCCGCGGAAAGCTGAGCCGCCGCCCGCTCTCCCCAGCCCGGGGTTTCGATGCCCGTGTAGTCGACGTTGGCGAACGCGACGAAGCGGCCGGGATAGCGGCCGGCGAGGTTGCGCAGCCCCTTTTCGAGCTCCTCGCCCCGGCCGCCCGAGAGGTTCACCATCACGCGCAGGTTGATCCGGTCCATGTCCGCCACCAGCCGGGCGGCGTCGGCGGCGGACATGTCCCGGTCCTGGTGGTTGTGGACGTCGATGAACGGGTACTTCGCCTTCTGCGGGCGGTGCCCGGGAACGACGAGCGTGGACTTCGGCTCGTACTCCTCGATCGACATCTCCTGGCCGGGCAGCGCCGCCGCCGCGGCGAGGAGCAGAAGACCGGCAAAACGGGCCCTCAACGTCCGGCCCTCCGCCTGCCCAGGATCGCCTCGATCTGGAGCGAGTGGTTGACGTCGTGCCCCGCCAGGAACCTCAGGATCCCGGCGATCGTCAGGCGGCCGAACTGCGAATGGTTCCCGTGCCGCCGGAGGGACGCCCCGGGAAGCCGCTCGACCAGATCGAGGTTCGCCTTGCGGATCGCCCGGAACGCGGCGAGGGACTCCCGCGGCTCGATCCGCTCGTAGCGGCCTGCCTTCGCCCACGCGTCCTGGTCGATCCCGATGATGGGAGCCCCGTTCTTTTCGAGGATCGTCCGGATGCGGTAGCCCCAGAGCATCTCCATCTCCGACTGGTGCGCCAGGATCTGCGCCGCCGACCACTTCCCCTCCGCGGGTGGCGTGAAGAGCCTGCGCCGCGGCACACCCGCGAGCCGCCGCTCGAGGGCCCGCGGCGTGCTCTGCAGGATCCGCAGCGGATCGCGGCCCTTCACGTAGCCCAGGGTCCGGTCGATGTACTCCGGGAAGCTCTCCGCCATCGGGCCTCCTTCAATCTCGGCCGGCCGCCGCGCGCACGAAAAGGCTCTCGCGCAGGACTTCGGCGACCTCCTGTCGTAGCACTCGTACCACAGGTCGCGCCCGCCGTCTGCGCCTACGGCCTGGGGCCGCTCGCGGCTGGCGGCAACGGCCTATACTGACTCGCGTGGAGCCGAAGAGCGACGCGAGGCCGGGCGAAGATCAGGCGCTGCGCGAGGCGTTGGCTCAGCAGCAGGACCCCGACGCCCACGACCGCAGCCTGATCGTCGAGCGTCTGTCCTGGACGCCCGAGGAGAGGCTGGAGGCCAACGCGGCCTTCCTCCGCTTCTACCTCGCCATTCGTCCCGAAGGCCCGCTCATCCGCGAATAGCATGAGCCCCCTTCGGGCCGACGA
>JBBDKM010000047.1:1441-9182 GCA_040879385.1 Thermoanaerobaculia bacterium
TCGCCATGGCTCTCCCCTGACGACTCTCGACGCGGAAATCTGCCCCGAGAAGCGGGCACTCTCGAAAGGCTCGCCGCGGCGCTGCCTCGATAGAATCCCGCGTCACGGAGGGACTCGCACCATGAAAACCGCAGGACTCTTCTCGCTCCTTTCGCTCGCGGTCCTCTGCGTCACGACCCTGACGGGCCTCTCGCGGCCGGCGGATTCCGCGAAGATCCGGCTCGTCGTGACCTACGGCGCCGACAAGAGCGCCACGCCGCTCGACGGGCGCCTGCTGCTCTTGCTTTCGCGAGATGCCAAAGAGGAGCCGCGCCTCCAGATCTCGGACGACGCCCTCAAGAGCCAGCAGGTCTTCGGCATCGACGTGGACGGGTGGAAGCCCGGACAGGAAGCCGCCTTCGGCGGCGACGTCCTCGGCTATCCGGTCGAGAACCTGGCCGGGATCCCTCCCGGGACTTATCAGGTCCAGGCGCTTCTCCATCGTTACGAAACCTTCCGCCGGGCGGACGGCCACACGGTCAAGCTGCCGATGGACCGCGGCGAGGGGCAGCAATGGAGCAAGGCGCCGGGCAATCTCTATTCCACGCCGCGGGAGATCACGATTGATCCCGGCAAGCCCGAGACGATCGCGATCGCGCTCAACCAGGTGATCCCCCCGATCCCCGACCCGACGACGACGAAGTACATCAAGCACGAAAAGATCCTGTCCGAGCGGTTGTCGAAATTCTGGGGGCGGCCCATGTACCTCGGCGCGCACATCCTTCTGCCCGAGGGCTTCGACGCGCATCCGAACGCCCGCTACCCGCTCGTCATCTTCCACGGCCACTTCCCCGACACGATCGGCGGCTTTCGCGAGGAGCCGCCCGACCCCAACCTCGAGCCCGACTACTCCGAGCGCTTCAAGCTCGAGGGGTACAACCGGATCCAGCAGGAGCAGGCGCACGCGTTTTTCAAAGACTGGACCGGGCCCGGCTATCCGCGCTACCTGCTCGTCGAGATCCAGCATGCGAACCCGTACTACGACGACTCGTACGCGGTGAACTCGCAGAACCTCGGCCCCTACGGCGACGCGATCACCTACGAGCTCCTCCCGTACCTCGAGAAGAAGTACCGGGCGCTCGGCGCCGGCTGGGCGCGCTTCCTGTACGGCGGCTCGACCGGAGGCTGGGAGGCGCTCGCGGCGCAGATCCTCTACCCGGACGAGTACAACGGCTGCTGGGCCGCCTGCCCCGACCCGATCGACTTCCGCCAGTACACGATCGTGAACATCTACGAGGACAAGAACGCGTATTCCTGGGAAGGGCCCTGGGGAAGAGTCGCGACGCCCGCCCATCGGAACTGGCTGGGCCATCTCCAGGCGACGATCGAGCAGGCCAACCGCCTGGAGCTCGTGCTCGGGCCGAAGAGCCGCTCGGGCGGCCAGTGGGACATCTGGGAGGCCGTCTACTCCCCCGTCGGCCCCGACGGGTATCCCCGGCGCATCTGGGACAAGCGCACGGGCGCCATCGACGAGACGGTGGCCGCGCACTGGAGAGAGAACTACGACCTCGTCCACATCCTGCGGCGCGACTGGAACAAAGGCCTCGGCAAGAAGCTCGAGGGCAAGATCCACATCTACGTCGGCGACATGGACAACTACTACCTGAACAACGCCGTCTACCTCGCCGAGAAGTTCCTCGACAGCACCACGGATCCCCCCTACGCCGGCGAGGTCGCGTATGGCGACCGGGCCGAGCACTGCTGGAACGGCGATCCCACGCGCCCGAACGCCATCTCGCGCCTGCGCTACCACCAGATGTTCGCGCCGAAGATCGTCGAGCGGATCGAGAAGAGCGCTCCGGCGGGGGCGGACCTGAAGAGCTGGCGGTACTAGGACCATCCCTCCCGCATGGCGCCTGACAGGATGCTGTCACCGGGGGCACTCCACGACCGTCGCCCACTTGGCTCGTTTCGTGCTTCAGTTGGCATTGGAGAGACGACAAGTTGACAGAGACAAGCCAGTTTCCCGCGGATACGAGATCGGCGCCGCCCGTCCTGGTGGTGGAAGACGACCGCGAGCAGCGGGAGACCCTCTGCGCGATGCTCGACCTGGTAGGATTTGGTCATGCGCAGGCCGCCAACGGGCGAGAGGCTCTCGACTACCTCAATGAGTCACGAGCCCCCTGTCTCGTCCTGCTGGATCTCGAGATGCCGGTGATGAATGGATGGGAGTTTCGCGTGAATCAACTCGCGGACGAACGTCTTTCGCGCATTCCGGTCGTCGTCGTCACAGCCAACGACGAAGGCATGGACAACCGTTTTCCCGGAGTCGAGGGATTCCTTTGGAAACCGCTGAAGTTCGAGAAGCTCGTCACCGTCCTCGAGCGCCTGTGTGGCGGATGAAAAGGCCGCCGGCGACTACGCCGGCGGGAGCGTGAACAGGAAGGTGCCTCCGTCTCCCGGAACGCTCTCCGCCCAGATCCGACCGCCGTGCGACTCGACGATCGAGCGGGAGATATAGAGGCCGAGCCCGAGCGCCCGCCTCCCCCGCTTCTCCACCTGCCGGAAGCGGTCAAAGATCACAGAGATCTCCTCCGGTTTCACGCCGGGTCCGGTATCGCGGACGCGGATCTCAACAACGTCGTCCATCCTCCGCCCCTCCACGGAGATCCGGCCTCCGTTCGGCGTGAACTTCAACGCGTTGTGGATCAGGTTGTCGAGGACCTGGACGATGCGGCCCTGGTCGAAGCGCGCAGGAAGCGGGTCGGGCCCCATCCCCACGTCGAGTGCGATTGACTTCTCCGCGCTGACCGAACGGAAGCTCGCGACCGACTCTTCGATCGGACTCCGGGCGTCGCCGGGCCGCAGCTGGACCGAAAGCTTCCCCGCCTGTATCGCGGCCAGGTCGAGAAGATCCGAAATGATCCGCTCCATCTGGGCGATCGACGAATCGAGGCTCCGCGAGATCCTGCCGAGGCGAGGGTCGCCCGACGCGACGAGCCGCTCGAGGAGCTGGGTGTTCAGCGCGATCGCATTCAACGGGTTCCGCAGGTCATGGCTGACGATCGCGAGGAACTCGTCTTTCAGGTCGAGCGTCTCGTTCGCGATCGACAGCGCCTCCGTTCGCTCTTCGAGGAGGTGCTGGAGCCTTCCCACCTCGGACCGCTCACGAGCCATCGCCTGAACGGCCAACCGCTGCTCATCCCCGACCGCCTCGTCGGCGGGATCCCGATCGGCGCGCCGAAGCCAGTCTGTGCCGTGGCCAGCGAGGGGCTCGCGCTTCTCGTCGGAGAAGGTCGTCATGGAAGCGAAAAAGCATATCGCAAGCCCGGGTCACCAGGACCGAGAACCGAGCCGGATCGTCGCTCGAGGGCGAGACCGCAGGGGCTCCTGAACGCCGAGCCAGACATTGAGATAACGCCCTCGTGGCGGCCCCTGACTTGGTTCGACGTGGATTGGAGCGGGAAACGGGGGTCGAACCCGCGACTTCCACCTTGGCAAGACCCTCATTTTCCCTATTGACAGCCGCTACTCAGCGTTGCCGCCTTCCGCAGGTTCTTCTCCTGCCCCATCCTCTGGACTACGGCGGGTCCCGAGAGTCAACGAGGCGTTCCATGAACTCGTTCGTGAACTCCCAGTCCCGGCTCCCCGAAGTTCAACCATGAACTCCGAGACGCGGGCCCGCCCATCCGTGGGATCGAACCCACGACCACCTGCGTGTAAAGACTGTTTTGCTCACAGTCCCGTTCCGTACCGATTCGTAACTTGCGGATGTTAAAGATCGCATCGAAGCAGAAATCGGTACGCTCCCGGGGTCGGCGAAAAGGAGAGGACGCCGGGAACCCTACGGATGCGCGCGCTTTAACGACGGACAGGGACGCCGCCGCGACCGGTCCCTCGCGCGGTGACATGAGAGAGAGCCCGGCAGACTTCAGGCGTGTCGGCCGCGCCATCAGGCCCGTCCCTGCCGGCACGGCGAGCGTCCTGACCATGCCTCAAGTTGTGGCGAGCGCGGTTGCCGAGGAACGTCAAGTCAGGATTTCGGGCCTGACCCCAGGCCCCCCTTGCTTACCGAGAGAAGTGTGCTGTAGACTCCTCTAGGAAACCGATATGAGCAAACCGCACGACCTCGTCCAGGGCACCCTCGATCTGCTGCTTCTGAAAATCCTGGCGCTGGAGCCCCTTCATGGGTGGGCCATCAGTCTTCGCCTGAGATCCATCTCTGGAGATGTGCTGCAGGTCAGCGAAGGATCCCTCTACCCGGCATTGCACAAGTTGGAGCAGGAAGGCTGGATCAAGGCCGAGTGGAAGCAGACGGAAAACAACCGGCGAGCGAAATTTTACTCGCTCACCCGCCTGGGCAGAAAGCAACTCGAATCGGAGGCGGCAAACTGGCAGCGGCTGTCGTCTGCCATCTCGCACATCGTCCAGCTTTCAGAGGCTTAGAAATCTATGCGGATGGAACACTGGTGGTTCACGGCACCGTTGCGGCTGAGGTCTATTCTCCGCCGCCGCCGGGTGGAGAGGGAGCTCGATGAGGAGCTCCAGTTCCACCTGGAGCAAAAGATCGAGGAAGGCATCGCCGATGGGCTCTCCCCGGATGAGGCGCGTGACCGGGCCATGCGCGCGATGGGCGGGCTGGACCAAAAGAAAGAGGAAATGCGAGACATGCTGCGCATCCATTGGTTGACGGATTTCGTGGACGACGTGCGCTACGCAATCCGGAGCCTGCGCCGCACGCCCGGACTGACCGCAATCGTGGTGATCACTCTCGCGCTGGGGATCGGGATGACCGTGACGCCTTTCAGCATGCTCGATGCGCTGATCTTCAGGCCCTACCCCGTGCCGCATCCGAGGGACGTGGTCACTCTGGTGAGCACCTCCCACGACAACAGCTTCGACAGTTTCTCGTATCGCGAGTACCTGGACATCCGTGACCACACGAAGAGCTACGACGGCGTGGTCGCCAACGCGCCTTTGGGGACTGTCGGCTTCAGCGCCGAACCCGGAGCCACGCCGCAGGTCCAGGGCGGAATGCTGGTCTCCGGCAACTACTTCCGCGTGCTCGGCGTGGAGCCGCGGCTGGGGCGCGGCTTTCGGGAGAACGAAGACGAAGTCCCCGGTCGCAACGCCGTGGCGGTGCTCGGACCGGACTTCTGGAGGCGCGAATTCGCGGGCGACCCTTCCGTCGTCGGCAGGACCATCCGTTTGAACGCCACGGACTTCACCGTGATCGGCGTCGCGCCGGAATCGTTCCCGGGGATGCAAGTCTTCGCCCGTCCCGACCTGTACATGCCGCTGGCGATGGCGCGAGTGTTCACGACCGATCCGCAGAAGAACTTCTTCGTGGACCGGGAAGACCGCGAGTTGACCGTGAGGGCGCGCTTGAAACCGGGCACGACGCTGCGGCAGGCGCGAAATGAGCTCGCCGTGCTCGCGCGAGATTTCGAGCGCGAGTATCCGAAGCTCAATCGCGACCGCGGCGCGGCGGTACGCACCCAGTTCGAAATGCGGACGCAGGACAACGACATAAACTGGAAATTCAGCGTGATCTTCACGGTCCTCGCGCTGGCTGTGCTGCTGGTCGCGTGCACCAACGCCGCGGGACTCCTCTTGAGCCGTGCCCGCACGCGCACGCGCGAGATCGCCATACGGCTGGCGATGGGCGCCGGGCGTTTCCGGCTGATCCGGCTGCTCTTGACCGAAAGTCTCGTCCTCGCGTGCCTGGGCGGATTGGGCGGGATCGCCGTCGGGTACGTCGGCATCAAGTTAATGACCACGTTCAGCATTCCAACCGAGTTGCCGGTCAAGATCCCGTTCCGAATGGACACGCACGTGCTGCTGGCGAGCCTCGCGCTGTCCGTCCTGAGCGCCATTTTCTGCGGCCTGGCCCCGGCGCTGCAGAGCACGCGCGCGGACCTCGTGAACGGACTCAAATCGGCCGACGTGGACGTGCCCGGGCGCAAACGCCTGTGGGGCCGGAATGCGCTGGTGGTGGCTCAAGTGTCCATGTCCCTGATGCTGCTCGCGGCCGCTTTCCTGATGTTCCGGGGCTTCCAGCGCACATTGCCAACCGGATTCTCGAAAGATCACCTGCTGATGGTAAGGTTCGATCCGCGTCTCGTGCAGTACGACGCGGCTCAGACGCAGCAGTTCTACGAGCTGTTGGCCGAGCGCGTCCGAGAGACGCCGGGAGTCGAGAGCGCGGCCTTCACGCAAAACCCTCCGCTGGGGCTGGGCGACTTTGGCCAGGTCGCCTTCGTGCCGGACGGCTTTCAAATGCCTCGCGATCGCGAGCACTTCAGGTCGGCGATGGACACCGTCGATGAAGGCTATTTCGAGACGATGGGCGTACCGATCCTGCGTGGCCGGGGCTTTCTAGCGTCCGATACCGCGGATGCACCGCGTGTCGCCGTCGTCAACGACCAGTTCGCAAAACACTATTGGCCGGGCGCCGATGCCCTGGGCAAGCGCATCCGGCTCGATAGCCGCACCGGCACCCCGGTCGAGATCGTCGGCATCGCGCAAACGATCAAATATGGAGAAGGCTTCGACAGACACACGGATTTCGTGTACATGCCCTTCACCCAGCATCCTGTCGCGCGAATGGTCTTGCTGCTGCGGTCGAGCGGCGATCCGCTGCAAATGGTCAAGCCCGTGAAGGACGTCGTCCGCAGGCTCGATCCGAACATGCCGATGTTGGAGACGAGGACCTACGAGGACCTCTACCGGTACGCCGCCGTAGACGGGCCGGCAGTGGCGGTCCGGCTGGTCGGCAGCCTGGGCGCGGTGGGCCTTCTGCTGGCCATCGCGGGCCTGTACGGGCTGGTGGCGTACAACGTGAGCCGCAGGACCCGCGAGATCGGCATCCGGATGGCGATAGGCGCGAGACCCGCTGACGTCGTGCGCCTGGTGATGGGCAAAGGTCTCGTGCTGGTGGGAATGGGAACGGTGATCGGGCTGGCGATGGGTATCGCCGTCGAGCAGCTCTTGAATTCCATGCTGTTCAATGCCGGCGGAGTCGACATCACCGTTTATCTCATCGTCGTTCCGGCGATGGCTCTGGTGACCGCCCTCGCGGCCTACGTGCCCGCGCGCAAAGCATCCCGGATCGCGCCGACGCTGGCGCTGCGATATGAGTAGTGACAAAGGCTCGTCACGTGCGTCCGGTCGACACATCCGCCATAGCCCAAAGGAGAAGCCCATGCGAACACTTCTACGAACTCTTCTCGTTTGCCTTCTTGCGCCAGCCGCGATCGCCGCAGCACAGGAGAAGCCCCAGGGAAATCCGCTCAGCGCCTACAACAAAACCGTCTACGGAGGGCTGAAGGCCATTCTGCTCCGCTCCGCCGACAAGATGCCCGAAGAGAGCTACGGCTTCAGACCCACGGAGGCGGTTCGCAGCTTCGGCCAGGTCCTTGGACACGTGGCCGACGCGCAGTACATGTTCTGTTCCATGGTCCTCGGCGAGAAGAATCCCGCCTCGAAAGTCGAGGAGACCAGGTCCTCGAAAGCCGATCTGACCGCCGCGCTCAAGGACGCCTTCGCCTACTGCGACAGGGCCTACGACGGCATGACCGACACGTCCGCCGTTCAAATGGTGAAGCTCTTCGGATCCGACGCGCCGAGACTCGGCGTCCTGACGGTCAACAACCTCCACAGCGTCGAGCACTACGGAAACCTCGTCACCTACATGCGGCTGAAGAACGTCGTTCCTCCGACGAGCGACCCGGAGTTTCAGCCGGTGCCGAAGAAATGACGC
>JBBDKM010000047.1:9282-11193 GCA_040879385.1 Thermoanaerobaculia bacterium
TCGTTGATTCTGTTGGAGCGGGAAACGGGGATCGAACCCGCGACTTCCACCTTGGCAAGGTGGCGCTCTACCGCTGAGCTATTCCCGCTCGGGGAGGCGAAGGATAGCCGAGGGGCGGGCCAGGGGTCAAGAAAGGTCGCCGGGCGCGGCGTGGAGGTTCCCGGCGTTGCCTCCGCAGTGCTCGCAGACGCGCACGACGGTTCCGCCGAACTTTTTCTCCGGCGCGCAATCGTCGCAGAGGGGGCGCGCCGTGGCGCCGCACCGGTAGTGCGCGAGCACGTCCGTGTGCTTCCGGCACACCGGCGGCGGTGTAAACCGGGCGGTCTTGCGGAGCTCGAAGAGGGACTTGAGGTCCGCGAGGTCGGCGGCGCGCACGGGGGGGGCATCGCCGAGGCGGACCGGGTCGACCTCGTTCAACGCGCCGGTCCGGATGAGAGTCCGAATGGAGCGTCGGTCGTACGAGTCGTTCTCGAAACCCGGCTTGTCGACGGCGTAACGCTTCTCGGCGTCCGGCGCCGCCGGGGGGTCGGCCTTCGCGACAGCGGCGACCAAGGCCGGCGTGGATCGGGGCGGAAGCGCCGCGGGCTCGGGTGGAGGCGGCGGTGCGATCGGAGGCGCGGCCGGCGCGGCTCTCTCGGCCTCTGGCTCGGGGTTCGGAGCGCCCTCGCCCGACTGGAGCAGCATGTAGACCCGCGCCTCGTCGCGCGACGGGAAATCCATCCCTTTGCCGCACCGCGGGCAACTGAATCGGGCCTGGGCCGGAGGGATCTTCGCGAGGGTGATCGAGAAGCTCGCGGCGCAGCTGGGGCATTCGAAAGCGTAGCGAAGATCGGCGTCGCTCGTCACCAGAGCTCCTGAATCGATCTTAGCACGCGCCTCGCGCTTCAGCGGCGGCGGAAGCCGTCGTCGGGAACGTCGAATGCGTCGCGAAGAATGGAGACTTCCGCCTTGCCGTCCGATTCGAGGATCGCGACGACGTCGAAGCGCCGCGGCCCCGGGCCGACGCGCTGGCGTCTCACGTACTCCTCCGCCGCGCGCGCGATGCGGCGCTGCTTCTCGAGCGTGACGGCCTCCGCCGGCGCCCCGAAGCCGACGCCGCTCCTGCCTTTCACCTCGATGAAGCAGAGCACTCCGTTGTCTTCGGCGACGAAGTCGATCTCGCCGGACCGCCCGCGGTAGTTGCGCGCGCGGATCTCGTAACCGGCGGCCTTCAGGCGCTTCGCCGCGAGATCCTCGAAGCGCTGGCCGACGCCCCGGGAGCCGAGATAGCGCGCGGGGCGCAGGGGGCGGAGAGCCTCGAAGATCCGGGCGAGAACCGCGCGGGGGGTCACGCGTGCCCCATCACCCCATGGACCGGCGCGCGAGCTCGAGGACGTCGAAGGGCTGCGTCGCGACGCCGATCTCGTCCCTGGCGTTGCCGATCATGACCATGCAGAAGGGGCAGGAGACGCCGACGGAGCCCGCCCCGCTCGCCGCGATCTCCCGCATGCGAGTCTGGTTGATGCGCTCGCCGAGCTTCTCTTCCATCCACATGCGCCCGCCGCCGGCACCGCAGCAGAGGCCGTTCTCGCGGGAGCGCTCGAGCTCCCGGAGCTCCAGGCCCGGAATCGCCCGCAGGATGTCGCGCGGCGCGTCGTAGACGCCGTTGTAGCGACCGAGGTAGCAGGGGTCGTGAAAGGTGATCGTGTCGGGAATGGGCGTCGTCATCTTCACGCGGCCGGCGGCGATGAGCTCGGAGACGAGCTGCGAGCCGTGGACGACCTCGTAGTGGCCGCCGAAGTCGCCGTACTCGTTCTTCAGGCAGTTCATGCAGTGGGGGCAGTTGGTCACGATCTTCCGGACCTTGTGGGTGTTGAGCGTCTCGACGTTCCGCTGCGCGAGCATCTGGAAGAGGTACTCGTTGCCCATGCG
>JBBDKM010000047.1:11293-55681 GCA_040879385.1 Thermoanaerobaculia bacterium
AAAGCGTTCTGGACTTCCTTCGGGAACTCCGCCTTCTCGAGCACGAGGTAGCGCCGCATCTCGGCGATCTTGTCGACGGCCGGGATGATGAAGACCGGGCACGCCGTCGTGCAGAACCCGCACATCGTGCACGCCCAGATCGTGTCCTCGGAGATCCACCCTCCGATGAGCTCCCGGCGGGCCTGCGGCGCGGCCCCGTTGCCGCGCCCGTCGCCCGCAGCGAGAATCGAAGGCGTGGCCTCGTACACCGCGTCGCGCACGTCCCCGATGAAGATCTTCGGGTCCAGCGGCTTCCCCGTCAGGGCGGTCGGGCACACTTCGCGGCAGCGGCCGCATTCGGTGCAGGTGTAGCCGTCCAGCATCGACTTCCAGCTCAGGTCCTCGACCCGCGAGGCGCCGAAGCGCTCCGAGTTCTCGAGGTCGACCGTCCGGAGCTTGCCCATCGGCTCGAGGTTCATGAAGAAGATGTTCGGGATCGACGTGATGATGTGGAAGTGCTTCGAGTACGGCAGGTAATTGCCGAAGAAGAGGATGTCGATCAGGTGCCCCCACCAGCACCACTCGTACAGCGCCTGGAGCCTGGCGGCGGACGCGCCGGCGAGCAGCCCGGCGATGGCCCCGACGGCGGGCGCCCAGGGCGTGCGCAGGGAGGGATCGAGGGCCGTGCGGGCCGCCTCCGCGACGAGGTCCGTGGCCACGAGAAACGCGATGAGAAAGAGGATGATCCACGCGTCGGTCGTCAGGTCGAGGCGTTTCGGGCGTGCGAAGGCGCGCCGGAAGACCGCCATCCCGACTCCGAGGAGTGTGAGGACCTCGAAGACGTCCTTGACCAGCGTGTAGCCGTTGCCGGCGGCGCCCCGAAGGAGGACGAACCCCGGAATCAGCCCCTCGACGACGAGCGCGAGCGTCCGGACGGTCAGGACGACGAAGCCGCCGAAGATCAGGATGTGGAAGACGCCCGCGTAGAAGTCGCGGAACATCCGTTTCTGCGCGAACGCGTATTCGAGCGTCCGGACGATGCGCTCCGGGATCCGCGCGAAGCGGTTGTCCGGCCGGCCCGCGAGGAGGACCCGGATGCGGCGCGACGCGGAGTAGACGAAGGCGGCGACCGCCGCGAAAACCAGGAGCGTGAAGACCACCCGGCCGGGCAGGCCGAGGATCGCCCTTTCGGTCGGCAGGGGCGGCACGGGCGGAGTTTAACCCGGCCGCCGTGAAGGCCCTAACGAGGACGCGTTGCTGATTCCGTTCGCAGCGCGAGGAGTCTCCCGAAGGGAGGAGCCTCGCGCTGCGGGAGCGAGAGCGAGCGAGGGATCAGGCGAGCGGTCGAGCCCGCATCCGGGCGAGCCGCTCGCCGGTGCGAAGCAGATCCCTCGCGAGCGGGAGCGACGGCTATTCGGCCTTGGCCGCCCGGACGGCTTTGGCGAACTCGGGGATGATCTTGAAGAGGTCGCCGACGACGCCGTAGTTGGCGATCTTGAAGATCGGCGCCTCGGCGTCCTTGTTGATCGCGACGATGACTTTGGAAGTGCTCATGCCCGCGAGGTGCTGGATCGCTCCCGAGATGCCGCAGGCGACGTAGAGCGTCGGCGAAACGACCTTGCCGGTCTGGCCGACCTGGTGCTGATGGTCGATCCAACCCGCGTCGACCACGGCGCGCGAAGCGCCGAGTGCCGCGTGGAGGGCCTGCTGCAGGTCGCGCACGATCGGCCAGTTCTCGGGCCCCTTGATGCCGCGGCCTCCCGACACGATGATGTCGGCCTCCGAAACGTCGATCTCCTTGGACTCGGAGGCCTCGACGCGCACGACTTTCGCGCGCGGCGCGACGTCTCCGAGCTCGAGCGGCTCGACCCGGGGCTCCGTCGCGCCGTCCTCTCCCTCGGCCGGAAACACGTTGGGCCGCGTCGTGGCGATCTGGAGCTTTGCGGCGCCGCAGTCGACCTCGGCCCGGGCCTTGCCCGAATAGACCGGGCGCCAGGCGACGAGACGATCTCCCTCGACCCGCAGCTCCATCACGTCGGCCAGCGCCGAGACGTCGTGGCGGGCGGCATACCGCGGCGCGACGTCCTTGCCCATGGCCGTGGCGGCGATCAGGACGGCGTCGGGGCTCTCCTTCTTCGTGGCCGCCTCGAGCGCGCCGACGTAGCCTTTCGTGCTGTAGAGGGCGAGCTCCTCGCGGTCGGCGACGTACACAGTCCCGGCGCCGTACTTGCCGAGGTCCCTGGCGAGCGAGGTCACGCCCCTGCCGGGGAGCACGGCCGCGGCCGGGCCGCCGCCGAGCTTGCGTGCGAGCGAGAGCGCCTCGAGCGAAGCCTTGCGGATCTTGCCGTCGCGCTGCTCGATGAAGACGAGGAATTTCATGGCTAGATCACCTTGGCTTCTTCCCGGAGCAACCGCGCGAGCTCCTTGCCGGCCGCCGCCGGATCGTCGCCGGGCACCATCTTGCAGGCCACGCGCGCCGGGGGCAGCTCGAGCTTGCGCCAGCGCGTCCGGGCGTTGGCGGGATCGGCCTCCGGCACGACGAGCTCCGCGAGCTTCTTCTCGGCGATCGGTTTCTTCTTGGCCGCCATGATGCCCTTGAGCGACGCGTACCGCGGCTCGTTCAGGCCCTTCTGCGCGGTGAGCACGGCGGGAAGCGAGCACTCCACGACCTCGTGGGCGCCCTCGATCTCCCGGTGCGCCGTGATCTTGCCCTCCTTGACCTCGAGCTTGATGACATTGGCCACGTGGGGCAGGTCCATCAGCTCCGCGAACATCGGGCCCACCAGCGACTCGTCGTAGCCCACGCCCTTCTGGCCGAACCAGAGGAAGTCGTAGGAACCGCCCTTCGCGGCGGCCGCCAGGGCCCTGGCCGTTCCGAGGGCGTCCAGATAGGGGGTCCCCGTCGCATCCACCCAGATCGCGTCGTCGGCGCCGCGCGCGAGGCACTCGCGAAGGCCCGTCTTCGCCCGCTCGGGTCCGACGGTGAGCACCGTCACGGTGCCCCCGCCCTTCGCCTCCTTGATTCGAAGTGCCTCCTCGAGGGCGTACTCGTCGTAGGGCGAGACGATCCACTTCACGTCCGTCTCGTCGATCGACTTTCCGTCGGCGGCGATCTTGATCCTGGTCTCGGTGTCGGGGACGTAGGCGATACACACCAGCGAGTTCATGCGCGAATCAATCCATCCTCTTCAAGATGAGGCAGGCGTTGGTGCCGCCGAAGCCGAAGGAGTTCGAGAGCACCGTCCGCACCTTCACGGGCCTGGCCGTGTTGGGAACGTAGTCGAGGTCGCACTCGGGGTCGGGGTTCTCGTAGTTGATCGTGGGCGGCAACACGCCGTGAAAAACGGCGAGCGCGCAGATCGCCGTTTCCAGGCCCCCGGCCGCGCCGAGCAGGTGTCCCGTCATCGACTTCGTCGAAGAGACCGCGAGCCGTTTGGCGTGCTCGCCGAAGACCGTCTTGATCGCCAGCGTCTCGGCCTTGTCGCCCAGCGGCGTCGAGGTGCCGTGGGCGTTGACGTACTCGATCTCCTCCGGATTGACGCCGGCGTCGGCGAGGCAGTTCTTCATGACCCGCGCCGGCCCGTCGCCGTCTTCCGACGGAGCGGCGATGTGGTACGCGTCGCCCGACATGCCGTAGCCGGCCAGCTCCGCGTAGATCCGCGCGCCGCGCTTCTTCGCGGACTCCATCTCCTCCATCACGACGAGCCCCGCGCCCTCGGCGATCACGAATCCGTCCCGCTCGCGGTCCCAGGGGCGCGAGGCGCCGACCGGATCGTCGTTGCGCGTCGAGAGGGCCTTCATGACGGCGAACCCGCCCACGGCCAGCGGCGTGAGGACCGACTCGGCACCGCCGGCGATCGCGAGGTCCGCGTCGCCGTACTGGATCATCCGATAGGCCTCGCCGATCGCGTGGGCGCCCGTCGTGCAGGCCGTCGCCGTCGAGAGATTCGGGCCCTTCAGGCCGTACTTGATCGAGATGTTGCCGCCCGCCTCGTTGACGATGAGGCCCGTGATGAAGAAGGGCGAGATGACCCGGGGGTTGCCGCCGCTCTCGACGAACTTCTTCTGGGTGTCCTCGATGAGCGGGAGCCCCCCGATTCCCGACCCCACGACGACGGCGAACCGGTCGCGGTTCTCGTCGGTCACCGCGACGCCCGAGTCCTCCATCGCGAATTGCGCCGCCGCCATCGCGTAGTGAATGAAGGTGTCCATCTTCTTGATCTCTTTTCGATCGATGAAGAGGGACGGGTCGAAGTTCTTCACTTCGCCGGCAATGCGGGAACTCAGCCGCGAGGCGTCGAACCGGGTGATGGGGCCCAGGCCGCTCCGGCCTGCGGTCAGCCCGTCCCAGTTCTCCGCGTTTCCGATGCCGAGAGGAGAGACGAGGCCTACACCGGTGACGGCCACCCGGCGTGGCGAGGAAAAGCGGGGCATGCGGTTCAGTTTTTCGAGGAGTTCTTCTCGATGTACTCGATGGCGTCCTTGACCCTCTGGATCTTCTCGGCGGCCTCGTCCGGGATCTCGATGTTGAACGCTTCCTCGAAGGCCATGACGAGCTCCACGGTGTCGAGCGAGTCCGCGCCGAGGTCATCGACGAAAGACGCCTCCGGAGTCACTTCGTTGGCGTCCACGCCGAGCTGCTCGACGATGATGCTCTTCACTTTTTCTTCCACAGCCATTCCTCTCCCCCTTCTTGCGGAATCGAAAGACGCCGTATTGTTCCCCAGATGCCCCCCCGGGGCAAGGGCGGGTAAACGTTACATATAGAGGCCCCCGGAGACGTTCAAAACCGTGCCCGTGATGTAGCACGCCTCCTCGGAGGCGAGAAACGCCACGGCCGCGGCGACGTCGTCGGGAGTCCCCAACCGTTCGAGCGGGATCTGTGTGGAGAGGCGCTCGCGCGCCACGTCCGTCATCTTGTCGGACATCGCCGTGGCGATGAATCCCGGCGCCACGGCGTTGCACGTGATGTTGCGCGAGGCGAGCTCGCGCGCGACCGACTTGGTCAGGCCGATCAGGCCCGCCTTCGATGCGGCGTAGTTGGTCTGGCCGGCGTTGCCCATCAGTCCCACGACCGACGTCACGTTGACGATCCGGCCGTAGCGCTTGCGCACCATGCCCTTGATCACGGCCTGCGTGAGCAGGAAGACCCCGGTGAGGTTGGTGGCGATGACCTTGTCCCAGGCCTCGCGCCCCATCCGCAGGACGAGGCTGTCCTCCGTGACGCCGGCGTTGTTCACGAGCACGTCGATCTCGCCGTGGGAGGCCAGCGCGTTCTTGACCGTCGCCTGGATCGCCCCGCCATCGGCGAGATCCAGGGCGAGCGGCCAGGCCTTGCCGCCGGCGGCGGTGATCTCGGCGACGACCCGCTCGAGCGCTTCCATGGATCGCGCCGCGGCCACCACGGCCGCTCCCTCCGCGGCCAGGCGCTTCGCGATCGCTTCTCCGATGCCGCGGGAAGCGCCGGTCACGAGGGCGGTCTTGCCGGTGAAGCGGGTCATGAACCCGAGAGTCTACAGAAAGCTGTCATTCCCGAGGGCCGCCAGGCCCGAGGGATGACCGGCAGCAGACGAGTCGCGTCCCTGCCGGTCACTCCGGCTTCTCGACGATCTCCGGCAGATCCCGGCTCCACCGGTCCACGATCGCCTTCGCCAGGTCGGCGATGGCGAGGACGGCGGGATGGTCGGCGCCCCAGCCCTCCGCCTGGCCCTCGGCCGCCAGGGTGATGAGCACGAAGCGGCCCTTCTTCGTGCGCAGGATGCCGGAGTCGTTGCGCACGCCCGACATCGAGCCGGATTTCCCGGCCCAGAGAAAGTCCGAAGGAAAGCGCCGGGCGATCCGCAGGCGACTCGGATCCCGGTCCAGATACTGGAAGATCTTCCGCGAGGACTCGGGATCGAGAAGCTCGCCCTTCGCCACGCGCGTCATCCATTCGGCGACGTCGTGCGGCGTGATCGAGCCGAGGCGCAGGCCCTTCCAGGGTGAGGGACTGTCCTCCCGCGTCGAGAGCGCGGGAATCATGCCGAACAGGCGGATGTGGTCCAGGCCGAGCGACCGCATCCGCGCGTTGATGGCGTCGACCGACAGCCGGGCGATCCACGCGTTGGTGGCGGTGTTGTCGGAGGGGCCGATCATGAGTGTGGCCAGATCGTTCCAAGTCGGATTCAGGCCCGGGTCGAGCTCGAGGAGCATTCCCGAACCGTCGGCCTTGTTCTGCGCGGTCAGTTCCCAGCGCTCGGCCAGATCCACCCGGCCCTCGCTGACCAGCGCCATCGCTTCGGTCAGCACCGCGATCTTGATCACCGAGGCCGATTCGAACTCGGCCGCTCCGTTGTGCTCGTAGGACCTTCCGCTCTCCAGGTGCCGCGCCGCCACACCGAGCCGGCACTGGCAGCGCCGCTCGGCCGCGGCGACCGCCGCGTCGAAGGGCGCGGCCGGCGGGCCGATGCTCGCACACCCGGCCAACCCGAAGACCGCGGCCAGGAGGACGACACAGCGCCTCGGCCTTCCCAAGTCCAAATCCCGAATCCGAAATCCGAAACCCGAAATTTTCATGAGTGTCCTTCGACCTTGATGGACTTTTCGATCCGACGCACGAGGCCCGCGAGGACGTTGCCGGGCCCGATCTCGAGCGCCCGATCGACGCCCGCGCGGGCGAGGCGCTCTATCGAGGCGACCCAGCGCACCGGAGAATCGATCTGGCGGATCAGGGCGTCGCGCAGACGGGCGCCGGCGGTCTCCGCCTCGGCATCCACGTTGGTCACGACCGGGAGGCGAGCCTCGGCGATCGGGGTGTCCTCGAGGAGCGGCCGCATCCGCTCGCGCGCCGGGGACATCAGCGCGCAGTGAAACGGCGCGGACACGGGGAGCGGGATCGCGCGCCGGGCCCCGCGCGCGAGACAGGCCGCGGAGGCCCGCGCGACGGCGGCGGCGTGGCCGGCGATGACGGTCTGCTCGGGCGAGTTGTAGTTGGCGGGCGAGACCGTTTCGCCCTGCGCGGCCTCGCGGCAGGCGGCCTCGACGTCCGAGGCTTCGAGGCCCACGATCGCCGCCATGGCCCCGACTCCCGCCGGCACGGCCTCCTGCATGAAGCGCCCGCGCTCCCGCACGAGGCGCACGGCCGTCGAGAAGGACAGCGACCCGGCGGCGACGTTGGCCGAATACTCGCCGAGCGAATGGCCGGCGGCGAAGGCGGCACCCTCGAGCCGCTCGGGAGAGCGCTCGCGCAAATCGGCCCACGCCGCGACCGAGTGCGTCAGGATCGCGGGCTGCGTGTTGGCCGTCCGCGTCAGCTCCTCCTCGGGCCCTTCGAAGCACAGACGCGAGAGCGCCAATCCCAGCACCGCGTCCGCCTCGTCGAACACGGCTCGCGCCGCGGGCGAGCCCTCGTAGAGCGCCTTGCCCATGCCGACAGACTGCGAGCCCTGGCCGGGGAAGAGAAGAGCGAGCGTCACCAGCGCAGCAGCACGCTGCCCCACACCAGCCCCGCTCCGAACGCCGTGAGCAGGACCATGTCGCCCGGCTTCACGCGGCCTTCGCGCACGCATTCGTCGAGCGCGATCGGGATCGATGCGGCGGAGGTGTTTCCGTAGCGTTCCACGTTCCTGTAGACCTTATTCGGGTCGATCTTGAGCCGCGCGCCGACGGCGTTGATGATGCGCAGGTTGGCCTGGTGGGGAATGAAGAGATCGATTTGGTCCTTGGTGAATCCCTGCTCGGCCAGGAGCTCCGTCGCGACGTCGGCCATCGCCTTGACCGCGACCTTGAACGTCTCGTTGCCTTTCATCTTGATGAACGGCAGCCGTTCCTCGATCGACTTCGGGTCGTTGGCGGGCCGGTCCGACCCGCCGCCCGGCATGCAGATGAAGTCGTGGTAGCTCCCGTTGGCCTTCATGAGGCTGCCGAGGATGCCGTGGTCGCCGCGGGTCCCCTGCAGGACCACGGCGCCCGCGCCGTCGCCGAAGAGCACGCACGTGTT
Source organism: Thermoanaerobaculia bacterium (assembly GCA_040879385.1). Taxonomy (GTDB): domain Bacteria; phylum Acidobacteriota; class Thermoanaerobaculia; order UBA5066; family Gp7-AA6; genus DAHUXD01. Next base: position 19,251 of record JBBDKM010000047.1, read on the forward strand.
CCGGTCCGTCCAGTCCACGTACCGGGACAGGATCTCTCCCCCGATGACGAGCACGTTCTGCGCCTTGCCCGATTGGATCAGGCCGTCCGCGAGGTGGAGGGCGTAGAGGAACCCCACGCAGGCGGCGCCGACGTCGGAGGCCGCCGCCCGCGTCGCGCCCAGGTTCCTCTGCACCAGGCAGGACGTCGCCGGAAACGGCATGTCGCCGGAGATCGTCCCGACGAGGATCATGTCGAGGTCCTCGGGCTTCAGGTGCGCGTGCTTCAACGCCTGCTCGCCCGCGCGGGTGCAGAGCTCGGAGAAATGCTCGCCCTCGGAGACGATGTGACGCTCCCGGATCCCGGTGCGCGAAGTGATCCACTCGTCGGAGGTGTCGACGAGCTTCTCGAGGTCGGCGTTGGTCAGGATCTTCTTCGGGACGGCGGCCCCGGTCCCGATGATCTTGGCGCGATTCATGCTTTCGCGAGCCGCTCTTCTCGCGCGTGGAGCTCCGCGATCTGCGCCTGGATCTTCTGGGCCAGGTTGCGGCGGGAGAACTCCGCGGCGAAGCGGATCGCGTTCTTGATCGCCTTCGCCGAGGACCGGCCGTGGCAGATGATGACGCAGCCTTTCACGCCCAGGAGCGGCGCCCCGCCGTACTCCGAGTAGTCGAGCCGCTGCTTGAATCGGCGGAAGGCGTCCCGCGAAAGGAGAAACCCGACGGAGGCATGGAGGGTCCGCTTGATCTCCTCGCGCAGCAGTTTCTCGACCATCTCCGAGAGCGACTCGGAGACCTTGAGGATGACGTTGCCGGTGAAGCCGTCGGTCACGATGACGTCCACCGTCCCGTTGAAGACGTCGCGACCCTCGACGTTGCCGATGAAGTTCAGGCCGGTCTCCTTCAGCGTCTTGAAGGCTTCCTTGGTCTGTTCGGTTCCCTTCGAGTCTTCCTCGCCGATCGACATCAGCCCGATCGAGGGGTTCTTCTTTCCGAAGGCGAGCTCGGCGTAGATCGAACCCATGACCGCGAACTCCTTGAAGTGCGGCGTCTTGGCGTGGGGGTTGGCGCCGACGTCGAGCAGCAGGCAGTGACCGGTCAGGTTGGGCAGGACCGTCGCGAGGGCCGGGCGGTCCACCCCCTCGATCGTCCCGACGACCATCTTCGCGCAGACCATGGCCGCGCCGGTGTGGCCGGCCGAGACGAGCCCCCCGGCGCGCCCGTCGCGCACGCAGTTGGCGGCGACGCGGATGGAGGAGTTGCGCTTCTTGCGGATCGCCGCGGTCGCCGGGTCGTCCATGGTCACGACCTCGGGGGCGTCCACGATCTCGATGTCGGAGCCCTGATAGCCGGACTCGTCGAGCAGCGGCTCGAGCTCGGCCGCCTTGCCGACGAGAATCGAGGCAATCCCGAACTCGCGGGCGGCAGCGACCGCGCCGTCGACGTTCACGAGCGGGGCGTGGTCTCCCCCCATCGCATCGACCGCGATCCGCACGTCAGCCTCTGTGTCCTGAAGGCAACACGGGTGCGGGGATTATACGGGCATCCTACGTGTTGATCGCCTGCTTGCCCTTGTAGTATCCGCAGCGGGAACAGACGCGGTGCGGCTGCTTGGCTTCATGACAGTTCGGGCACTTCGACAGGGCGGGCGGCGCGAGCGCGTCGTGCGCGCGGCGCTTATCGCGGCGGGCCTTGCTGTGGCGTCGCTTGGGATTGGGCATCGTTCTCCTACACTTTCTCCTTGAGAGCTTTCAGGGCCTCCCACCGGGGGTCGATGGTCTCGGGCGCGCAGGCGCACGGACCCTGGTTCAAGTCGTTGCCGCAGTCGGCGCAGAGACCCTTGCAATCCGTCCGGCAGAGGGGCTTCATCGGGAAAGCCATCTGCACGCGCTCCTCGGCGATCGCCGAGAGCAAGACGACCGGTTCGTCGTAGTAGAGCACGTCGACCTCCGCCGCCGGCTGGCGCTCCCGGGGATACAGGACGAGCGAAAAGGTCTCGTCCTCCCGGAAGGGGTACAGCGCGAGGCACCGGCTGCACTCGAGCTCCCCGCCGTAGACGAGCCGGGCGTCGAGCGCGTATCCCCCGTCGATGCGGCTGATCTCGCCCGAGAGCTCGAGGGGAGAGAGAGACCGCAGGGGCTCCCGGTCGATCGTCGAGACGGCGACCGGCAGCGCGCAGGCGAACCGCACGGGCTCGTCGCGCACGGCTTCCAGGGAAAGGGAGTCCGGGTGCTTCATGACGGAATCGCGCATTTTACCCGCGCGGCGGCGGTAGTCAACCAAGCCGGCGCGGAGTTGACAGCCTCCAGCCGACAGGCAACACAGGTCAAACGCCCGCGGCTCAGGCTCTTGACTGTCAACTGTCCACTGCCCACTCCCTTGTAGACTCCCCTCCGTGAAGGTCGCGATCGATGCCCGCGCGCTACTGAACGAGCGGACCGGCATCGGCACCTACACCGATGCCATCGCCCGGGGCCTGGCGGCCCGCCCCGGGCTCTCGGTCGGCCTGTTCGCGCCGCGCGCCTTTCCGAGCGCCTACAACGGGTCGGGCCCGTTCAGCCTCCATGCGGACCGCCACCCCTTCGGCATCGTATGGCTGCATTCGACGCTTCCGCAGCGGATCTCCCGGTGGGGCGCCGGGGTACTGGTTTCGGCGCTGACGATCGGCCCGGTCCGGGGGGACATTCCCTTCGTCTCGACCGTCCACGACCTGACCCCCCTGACCCACCCCGAATGGCATGCCGCGCGCACGATCCTCGGCTTCGTGCCTCTCTGGGAGCGCACGGTCGAGCGGGCCGCCCGGTTCCTCTGCGTCTCGCGGACGACGGCGAACGACCTGGCGGCGCGGTACCCGGAAACCGCCGCGCGCATCCGCGTGGCGGAGAACGGCGTCGACCGCGGGTTCTTCTCGCCCGCGGACGATCCGGCCGCGCGGCAGCGCGCACGCCAGCGCTACGCCGACGGCCGCCCGTTTCTGCTGTACCTCGGCACGCTCGAGCCGCGCAAGAACCTCGAGGCGCTCGTCGTCGCCTGCGAGCGGCTCTGGGGCCGGCGGCGCTCCCGCCCGGACCTGGTGCTCGCGGGGGGAGCCGGGTGGAAGACGGCGGGGCTTCACCGGCGCATCGCGCGCTCCCCGTTCCGGGACAAGATCCACGTCGCCGGCTACGCCGCCCGCGACGCCGCGCGGGAGCTCTACCGCGCCGCCGAGGCCTTCGTCTACCCTTCGCTGGCCGAGGGCTTCGGCCTTCCGATCCTCGAAGCGATGTCGTGCGGCATTCCGGTCGTGGCCTCCACGGCCGACGCGCTGGTGGAGGTGGGCGGCGAGGCGGCCGTGTACGCCCCGCCCCGCGACGTCGAGGCCCTCTCGCGCCAGATCGAGCGCGCGCTCGAGGACGAGCCGCTGCGCGCCGCGCTGTCGGCCGCCGGGCCCGCGCGCGCCGCCCGATTCTCCTGGGACGCGGCCGTCGAGAAGACGGCCGCGGTGATCGCCGAGGCCGCGCGGGAGCGTCCATGAGCCCGGCCCGCGCGCCGCGCGTCGGGATCGACGCCCGGAAGCTGAAGGACTTCGGGATCGGGTCCTACATCCGAAACCTCCTCGAGGCGATCGCGCGGCGGCCGGAGGCCGCGGCCTATCGGTTCCGTGTCTACGCGCGCTCCGAGGACCGCGGCGCGGTTCCGGCGCTGCCCGGGAACTTCGAGATCGTCGAGGAGAATTCGGCCGGCTACTCGGTCGCGGAGCTCACCCGGTTTTCCTGGCGGCTCATGCGGGACCGCCTCGACCTCTTCCACGCCACGCACTACGTGATCCCGCCGCTGGCCCACGCGCGCGCCGTCGTCACGATCCACGACATCATCCACGTCCTCTACCCGCAGTTCCTGCCCAACCGCGCGGCGCTGCTGTACGCCCGGGTGATGATCCGCCGGGCTCTGCGGCGCGCCGACCGGATCATCACCGTGTCCTACAACAGCAAACGGGACCTGGTCGACTACTTCGGCATCGCGCCGGCCCGGATCGACGTCGTCTACAACGGGGTCGCCCGTCTCTTTCACCCGAACATCGGCCGCGAGGAGCGCGACCGGGTCGCGGCGAAGTACGGGCTGCCGCGGCCCTACCTCCTCTTCCTCGGCGGCGAGAAGCGGCACAAGAACGTGCGCAACGTGATCCGCGCGTACGGCAAGGCGCGGCTCGAGCGGGCGCTGCCGCACGCGCTGGTTCTCGCCGGGCCCATGCCGAAGAACCGCAGCCGTGTGGAGGCCCTCATCGCGGCGCTCGAGCTCGACTCGCGGGTTTTCCGCACCGGGGTCGTGGCGGAGGAGGATCTCCCGGGCCTTTTCGCCGGCGCGGACGCGTTTCTGTATCCCACGCTCTACGAAGGCTTCGGCCTCCCGGTCGTCGAGGCGATGGCCTGCGGCGTTCCGGTCCTGACCTCCTCGACCTCGGCCCTGCAGGAGATCGCAGGCGGATACGCGTACCTGGTCGACCCGATGGACGTCGAGGCGATCGCGCGCGGGATCGTGGACCTCGCGACCGATCCGGCGCGGCGGGCCGAGTTCGCCGATCTCGGCAAGCGCCGGGCCCGCGACTTCTCGTGGGACAAAGCCGCCGAGCAAACGTTGAAGGTCTATGCGGAGGCTCTCTCCCGGGGGAATCCGGGCCCCCGACTCCCGACTCCCGACTCCCGACCCGAATGAAGACCGCCGTCGTCCACGACTGGTTGAACGGGATGCGGGGCGGCGAGAAGGTGCTCGAGGCGATCCTTCCCCTGGTGCCGGAGCCGACGGTGTTTACGCTGTTTCACACGCCCGGCTCGGTCTCGCCGGCGATCGAGCGCCACCCCATTCGCGCGTCGTACCTGAACCGGCTGCCGTTCGCGCGAAGGCACTACCGGCACTACCTGCCGCTGTTTGTCCGGGCGATCGAGTCCTTCGACCTCTCCGGCTTCGACCTCGTCGTCTCCTCCTCGCACTGCGTCTCCAAGGGGGCGATCGCCCCGCCGGGAGTCCCTCACCTCTGCTACTGCCACACGCCGGTGCGCTACGCCTACGAGCAGTTCGACCTCTACTTTCCTCGGGGCGGGACCCGCCTCTACGGCTTGAAGGCCGCCGCGATCGCGCGGCTGCGCGACTGGGACCTCGCCACCGCCTCCCGGCCGACCCGGTATCTCGCCAACTCCCGCGCGGTCGCCGAGCGCATCCGCCGCCGCTACGGGCGCACGGCGCAAGTTTGCCATCCGCCGGTCGACGTCGAGTTCTTCCAGCCGTCGGATCCCCCGGAGGCTCGCGGCGGATTCCTGCTCGCCGTCGGCGCGCTCGTCCCCTACAAGCGGTACGACCTGGCGATCGAGGCCGCCGCGCGCCTCAACCGCAGGCTCGTGCTCGTCGGCCGCGGGCCCGAGCACGAGCGCCTCCGCGGTCTGGCGTCGGCTTCCGTAGAAATCCTGTCGGGGCAGAGCCCGGAGCAATTGCGCGAGCTCTACTTGACCTGCGCGGCCTTCCTGCAGCCGGGAGAGGAGGATTTCGGCATCGCCGCCGTGGAGGCTCTGGCGTGCGGGGCTCCGGTCGTCGCGCTCGCGCGCGGGGGGTCCCGCGATTTCGTGGAGGACGGGGTCAACGGCGTTCTCTGTGAAGACGAGACCGCGGATGGCCTTGCCGCCGCCCTCCGCAGGGCCCTGGAAATCCGATTCGATTACACTCAGATCCGCGCCTCGGCGATGCCTTTCCGGGCAGCGCGGTTCGCCGAGGAGTTCTCGAAAGCGCTCGGAGAGCTCAGACCGTGATCCGGAAGTCGACCCGGCGCGTCGCCGCGTTGCTCGCCGTCTCGGACGTCGGCGCCACCTTCGTGGCGCTTCTGGCCGCGTATTTCCTGCGCTTCCGGGCCGAGATCGTCCCGGTCACCAGGGGGATCCCGGACGCGGCCTCGTACTACCGGCTGCTGCCCCTGATCGCGGTGCTGTGGCCGATCGTCTACTACTTCTACGGCCTCTACCAGGTTCGCCGGAACCGGTCACGGGTCGAGGAGGGGCTGTCCGTCCTCGTGGCGACGGGGCTGGCCACACTGCTGCTCGCGGGGCTCGCGACCTTCTACCGCGGCTTCTCGTACTCGCGGCTGGTCCTCCTCCTCTTCGTCGGCCTGGACGTGCTCTTCGTCTTCGCGGGCCGCACGGCCATCCGGCGCTACCTCGAGGAGGCCTGGCGGCACGGTGTCGGCGTGCGCCACGTGCTCGTCGTCGGCGCGGGCCGCCTGGGCCGCGCCGTCGTGGACAAGTTTCTCGAGCACCCGGAGGCGGGGCTGCGGGCCGTCGGGTTCGTGGACGACGCTCCCGACAAGCGCCGCGCGGAGCATCGCGGCGTGCCTGTCCTCGGCACGACCGCGGACGCCGCCCGGATCGTCGACGAGCGCGGCGTCGACACAGTGTTTCTTGCCCTGCCGCTCGAGGCCCACCGCACGATGCTCGCCGTCCTCAAGGACGTCGGCCGCACCGTCGCCGACGTGCGGGTCGTCCCGGACCTGCTCCAGCACATCACCTTCCGCGCCGGCGTCGAGGACCTCGACGGCCTGCCCGTGGTCCACCTCACCCAGGTCCCTCTGACGGGGTGGATGAGCCTCGTCAAGCGCACGCTCGACATCGGGATCTCGGCCGGCGCTCTGGCGGCGCTGTCTCCCGTGCTCGCCGCGATCGCCGCGGCGATCCGCCTCTCGGACGGCGGCCCCGTCCTCTACCGGCAGCGGCGCATGGGGCTGGACGGCCGCCCCTTCGACATCGTCAAGTTCCGCTCCATGGTCGTCGGCGCCGAGGAGGAGTCGGGCCCGACCTGGGCGAGCCCGGACGACCGGCGGCGCACCCGCTTCGGCCGATTCCTGAGGCAGTGGAGCCTCGACGAGCTGCCGCAGCTGCTGAACGTGTTCCGCGGAGAGATGTCGCTCGTGGGGCCGCGGCCCGAGCGTCCCGAGTTCGTGCGCGAGTTCAAGGAGAAGTTCCCCCAGTACATGCTCCGCCACCGCGTGCGCGCGGGCATCACCGGCTGGGCGCAGGTCCACGGCTGGCGCGGCAACACGAGCCTCTCCAAGCGCATCGAGTACGACCTCTACTACATCGAGAACTGGTCGCTCTCGCTCGACATCAAGATCCTGTGGATGACGCTGCGGCACGGGCTGCGCCACCGGAACGCGTATTAGACGCCCGACGGGCGGACCGAGCCCGGCTCGCTACGCCATCTTCCGCAGCCGCTTCACCCGCTCCGCGAGCTCGAGCCGCTCGCCGACGCCCGGTGCCAGCCCGCCGAAGGCGCTGGCGCAGTAGAGCGACACGACGGCCTCGGCGTCGCCGCGGCCATCGGGCACGTGCTCGGCGAAGAGGCGTGCGACTTCGGCCGGCGGCGTCGCCTCGGAGACGGCGCCGCGGCGGCGCGCGAGGAGCCCGCGCAGGGCGAGGTAGGCGCGAGTCTCCGGGGTCTTTCCCCCGCGCGCGCGCCGGAGGCGGCGGGCGAAGAGCCACATCGCCAGCGCCAGCACCAGAAAGCCGCCGACGGCGTCGGGCGAGAGCAGCTCGCGCGCCGACTGTCCGAATGCGGTCAGCGAGCTCGCCGCGTCTCCGAACGACTTGCGGACGGCCTCGATCGACCCGGTCTGGTCGCCCGCGTCGAAACCCAGGACCCGGCGGTCGTAGAAGAACTCGATCTCGCGGCCGAGCGAGGCCAGGCGCGCGAGCAGCGAGTAGGTCCGCAGGGCGGGGGGCACGCCGGACGGGGGCGTCGGATCCAGCACCTGGAAGCCCGTCCCGTCCAGGTCCGCCTCGACCCAGGCGTGGAGGTTCTGCGCGCGCACGATGAGCGAGCGCGAGAAGAGCCCCTCCTCGCCGCCGAAGGAGCCGGTCACCAGGCGCGCGGGAATGCCGCGGGCGGCGAGCATCATCGCCGCGGCCGACGCGAAGTACTCGCAGTGTCCGGCCCGTGAGCGAAGCAGGAAGTGGACGATCGCGTCCCCGCTCGCCTTCGGCGGATCCAGCGTGTAGACGAAATCCGCCAGCAGGTGGTCCTCGATGCGGCGGTAGATCGCTTGCGGATCGGTCAGGTTCGCGGTCAGGCGGAGCGCGTACCGCTGGACCTCGTCCGGCACGTCCGCCGGCGAGATCATGCTCTGCCCGGCGCCCCGCGCCGGCCCGCGCCGGACATCCGCCCGGTAGCGCACACTCCCGCGGCCGGAGGAGACCTGCAGGACGCCGCCCGGGAGCTCCGAGGCGCGCCCTTTCTCGAGAAGGACGGAAGAGGTTCCATACGGGAGGAACAGGAACCCCTGACCGAACACGTTGAGGTCCACCGAGACGACCGAGGCCACCGGGCCGGGCCCGCTCGCGTAAACCGATTCCTGGCGGTGCTGCGGGCCGGCGCCCGGATTCCGGACCCAGACGCCGTCCTGGTACTCGGTGAAGTCCGCTTCCCGCAGCCGCAGCCCATCCCCGCGAGCAAGCTCCGGCTCCGAGGAGAGACGGAGGATCACGCGCTGACTGCGCTTGGCCGCTCCAAAGGCTTCCAGGTCCACGCGGTCCGCGGCGAGCGTCTTCGAGAATGCCTCGTCGATCCGGAAGGGCGCCACCGCGTAGGGGCCGTGGAGACGCGGCAGGGCGAAGAAAAGCAGCGCGGTGAAGAGCGCCCCGCCCAAGAGCGCCACCGCGGCGAGCCCGGAGGTCGGAACGGCCTTCAACACCCTCTCCGGAGGCGCCTCGTCGAAGTCCGCCAGGACCGCCAGCAGCCCCAGGGTCCGGAACCCCACCCAGGCCATCGCGCCGAAGTAGACGAGCGAGGACACGTGCGTGGACGTGGAGGCCGCGGCAAGCGTCAGCAGGAAGACGACGAGCAGGGCCAGTCGCGCCTCGCTCGGCCGCTTGAGCGACGCGAGCTTCGCGATGCCCGTGAACAGCAGCAGGTGCGCGACCGACGGCAGCAGACTGGTTCGCAGGCTCACGACCGAATAGCCGAGCCAGGCGAGGTACAGGAGCCCGGCCACGTTCATCGCGGTGTCCGAGATCCGCACGGTTCGCCCGGCTCGCGCGCGCCACCAGAGGGCGAACAGCGCGGCCTCGAACACGAGGATGGCCTTGCGGCTCGCCCCCTCCGTCCAGATCAGCGGCAGCGGCGCCAGGAACGCCGCCGGCGCGAGCACCAGCAGGTAGGCGCGCGCGAGCCCGGGCGGCATCTCGCGCCGATTCCTCACGAGACGAACCACCGCAGGTCTCCCCTCCGCATCGCCGGGAGCTCCGGCGCGGCCGGCCGAGGGATGGGCTCCAGCCGGGCGAGCGCGTCGAGAATCCTCAGGCGCTGGCTCTTGCCGGCGCGGGCCGCCACCTTGACGCCGCGGGCGTGAAACCCGACCTCCGCGCCGCGCGACAGGAGCAGCAACGCCTGCCCCGCGCAGCGCGCGATCGCCCGTTCGAACCGCTCGAGCGACGCCGCGTCGAACGGTTCCGCCAGCGCATTCTCCACGGCCAGGAAGAGCACGCGGTCGCGCTCGGCCTCCCGCTCCCGCACGATCCATCGCCCCATGCGCGCCGACTGCTTCCAGTGGAGGTCCCTCGGGTCGTCGCCCGGCGAGAACTCGCGCAGCGTGCGGATGTCGGCGCCGCCTCCCCGCGAGTGCGGGTGGGGCCGGCCGCCCCTCGAGTCCTCGGGAGGGGTCATGGGCACCGGGCTCGAAGCCGGTAGCGGGTAGACGACGATCTCGCGCGCGAGCACGGCCTTGCGATACTTGCGAAAGAAGCCGAGCGGGAACCGCGAGAGAAGGCCCGCGTCCGCGTCCCGGTAGACGCCGCGGCGCGGGAAGACCCCTTCGACGACGAGCTCGCGTTTCTCGCCGGGTTTCAGGGGGTCGATCCAGAGCGGTCCCGGCAGGGATGCGTGCAGGAAAAAGATCGCCTGCGCCGTGCCCGTCGCGAGCTCGTTCTCGAGCTTGAGCTTGAGCCAGGCGGGCCGGCTCGCGACCACCTCGCCGAGGGTCTCGAGCTCGCAGCGCACGTTCCGGATGTTGCGCCGCGAGAGGATGCCCGACATGATCAGCGCCGCGAGCATCGCCGCCAGCACGAGGTAGAGCCCGTTGTTGCCGGTGTTGGTCGCCGCGATCGCGACGACCAGGCACATGAGGACGTAGCCCAGGCCGAAGTTGGTGACGCGGATCTCCCAGTCGGGGATGAGGCGAGTCATGGTCACACCGGAACCGCGACTTGCGACAAGATCTTCCTCACGATCTCCTTCTCGCGCCCGCCCGCCCCGAAGCCGTCCGAGGAGACCGACAGGATCCGGTGAGCGAGCACCGCCTCGGCGATCGCCTGGACGTCGTCCGGGGTGGCATAGCCGCGGCCCCGGAGGAGGGCGTGCGCCTGGGTGGCGCGGAAGAGGGCCTGCGCGCCGCGCGTGGACACGGGCAGCCGCAGCTCGGCCGTCTGCCGCGTGACGCGCACGAGCCCGTGGATGTACTCGAGCAGCCGGTCGGCGACCGCCACCTTCTCCGTCTCCTCCTGGAGCGCGAGGACCTCGGGCGGCGAGAGCACGGCCGGAATCGCGGCGAGCACCCGCTCCGTGCCGCCGCGCCGCAGCAGCATCTTCTCCTCGTCCTCTGCCGGGTACCCGACCGACATACGGAGAAAGAAGCGGTCCATCTGGGACTCCGGCAGAGGGTAGGTGCCCAGGTACTCTACGGGGTTCTGGGTCGCCACGACCATGAACGGCTGGGGCAGCGGCCGGCGCTCGGACTCGACCGTCACGGCGGTCTCGTTCATGGCCTCGAGCAGCGCCGACTGCGTCTTCGGCGTGGCGCGATTGATCTCGTCGGCCAGCACGATGTTCGCGAAGATCGGGCCGGGGTGGAACTCGAACCGGTCGTTCCCCGCGTGGAACACCGAGATCCCGATCACGTCGGCCGGGAGGGTGTCGCTGGTGAACTGGATCCGCCGGAAGTCGAGCGAGAGGCTCCTCCCGAGCGCGCGCGCCAGCGTCGTCTTGCCCACACCCGGCACGTCCTCGATGAGCACGTGGCCGCGCGACAGCAGGGCCGTCAGCAGGAGGTCCACGGCCCGGGGGTCCCCCCGATAGGCGAGACCCACGTTGTCCCGCAGCTTCGAGAGCGCGCGGTTCGATGCGGTGTTCATTGCGGTCGGTTCCTCCTCGCTAACCCTTCCGCGGCCCCGGCTCTTCCCGCTTCAGGCCCTCGACGGCGGCCCGAAGCTCCCCTTCCCGCTCGAACGGCAGCACGAGCACACCTGCCTCGCCGGCGACGATCGCGGTGTCCCGCACGCCGGGGGCGAGCACGGGAACGGGCGAGATCACGAGATTGCCCGAGGCGTCCCCGGCTCCGCTCTGCTCCCTCAGGTCGCGCACCGAGCGCCACGTGCCGACGTCGCTCCAACCCGCCTCGAGGGGCACGGCGCGCACGGCGGCGATCTTCTCCATGACGGCGAAGTCGATCGAGACGTCGGGGAGGGCCTCGTAGTCCGGGGGCGCGCCGGACCGCGCGTACCGCTCGACCCCCGCGAGAAGGCCGCCGGCCACGGCGCGGACGCCGTCGAGGAAGCGCGAGGGCCGGAACACGAAGATGCCCGCGTTCCAGAGGTGCCGGCCCGAGGCTGCGTACTCCCGCGCGCGCGACGCGTCCGGCTTCTCGATGAAGCGGACGACGGCGCCGTCGCGGACCTCCAGGTAGCCGAAGTCCGCCTCGGGCCGGGTCGGGGGCACGGCGAGGACGACGACGCTCGACTGATCGGCCTGCCCCGCCGCCTCGGCCAGGGCGCGCCGCAATCCCTCGGCGTCGTCGACCGTCTGGTCCGACGGGACCGCGGCCACGATCGGATCCCCGTCGGCGGCGAAGCGGAGCGCGGCCGCGAGAATCGCCGGGCCCGAGTTGCGGCGCACGGGCTCGGCGAGAATCCGGTCGGGCGCGAGTCCTGGAAGCTCTCGGCGCACGAGGTCCGCGTGACGCGCCGAGGTCGCGACCCAGACGTCGGAAGAGAGCGGGAGAAGGCGCGCGTACGTCTCGGCGAGCAGGCTCTTCTCGGACAGCAGCGGCAGGAACTGCTTGGGCCGCGCTTCCGTCGAGAGCGGCCAGAGCCGCGTCCCTCCCCCGCCGGCAAGGAGGAGGAGTCTCATGCTCATGGGAGCCGGAGGGGACGAGCCCTTCGCCCCCTCGCGATCGTCACTCCCACCGCACTCCCAAGAGCTCCACTTCGGGAAACAGGGTAACCCCGAATTTTTCGCGGACCCCGTCCCTCATCCTTCGCATCAGGACGAGCACGTCGCCGGCCTGTGCGCCGCCGGTGTTGACGATCACATTGGCGTGCCGGGGCGAGATCAGCGCCGCGCCGGAGCGCTCGCCTTTCAGGCCGCAGGCCTCGACGAGCCGGCCCGCGTAGTCGCCTTCCGGGTTCTTGAACACGCTGCCGGCATTGGGCTCGGACGGGAGGGCGCCGCGGCGCTTCTCGGCCACCGTCCGCGTCTTCGCCTGGATCTCCTCGAGCGGCGCCGGCCGGAGCCTGAGCACCGCGTGGCTCACGATCTCCCGCGTCTCGATGAGCTTCGACCACCGATACCCGTGCGGGATCTCCGCGGCGGCGGCCGACCTGCCCTCGCCCGAGCGGGAGAGGAGGCGGGCGGTCTCGAGCACGTCGAAGATCTCGCCGCCGTACGCCCCCGCGTTGATGCGGACGGCGCCCCCGATCGAGGAGGGGATGCCCGAGATCGACTCGATGCCGGAGAGACCGGCCCGCGCGGCCGCCGCGCAGACACCGCCCAGGGGCGCTCCCCCGCCGGCGCGGACCCGCTCGCCCTCGACCTCGACCTTCAGAAAGTCGCCCTCCAGCCGAAGTACGTAGCCCGGAAACCCTTCATCGGCGACCAGGATGTTGGACCCCATGCCGAGGAGCGCCAGGGCAAGTCCGTCCTCCGCCGCGGCCGCCAGGACGCGGGCGAGCGCCGCCTCGGTCTTCACGCGGCAGAAAAACCGCGCCGGGCCCCCGATCCGCCAGGTCGTGTAGCGGGAAAGGGGCTCGCCCTCGGCGACCGAGCCCTCCTCGGGCGCGAGCGTCAGGCCCATCGCCCGACGAGGGTGAGGATCGCGGCGGCGTAGAGCCCCCCGGCCAGGTCGTCCGCCACCACGCCCCATCCGCCCCGCAGGCGTTGCAGGCGGCCGATCCCGAGCGGCTTCACGACGTCGAACAGTCGGAACAGCACGAATGCGGCGGCCCAGGCCCACAGGGGACGCCCCGGCACCAGGAGCACGCCGGCGCACGCCACGATCTGCCCCGCGACCTCGTCGATGACGACGCAGCCCGGGTCGCCCGCCTCGAGCGCCCGGCAGACGGGCTCCGAGACGAAGACGCCCAGAAGCCCGATGGCGAGGCCGGACATCAACAGTCCGACCGGGGACCCGAGAATGCCGGCATGGGATGCGAGCCCCGCGGAGAGCGCCAGCCCGACGAGAGAGCCCGCGGTGCCGGGCGCGACGGGCGAGAGTCCGGCACCGAATCCGGTGGCGAGAAACGCGAGGACCGGATGCGCGGCGAAGGCGCGGCGAGCGGCCGACATTGACACCGGATCGTGTCGGAGAGAAGATCCTTTGGTCCTCATCGCGTCTGCAGCGCCTTTTCCGAAGTCTATAATCGCGCAGAACGCGCGGAATTTTTCCCTCGATCGAGAAAGGTGAGGACATGTCCAGCGTTAAATCCAATGAAAAGTGGCGCGCCGTCGAGACGGCGCTGACCCAGATCGAGCGCCAGTTCGGCAAGGGCTCGATCATGCGCCTCGGCGAGAGACCCGAAACGGCCATGGCCGTCATCTCCACGGGCTCGCTCGCGGTCGACGCGGCGCTCGGAATCGGCGGCATCCCGCGCGGCCGCGTCGTCGAGATCTTCGGCCCGGAGTCGTCCGGCAAGACGACGCTTTCGCTCCAGGTCATCGCCCAGGCGCAGAAGACCGGAGGCCTCGCGGCCTTCATCGACGCCGAGCACGCGCTCGACGCCGACTACGCCAAGAAGCTCGGTGTCGACACGGACAACCTCCTGGTGTCGCAGCCGGACAACGGCGAGCAGGCGCTCGAGATCGCCGAGATGCTCATCCGCTCCGGCGCGATCGACGTGATCGTCGTCGACTCGGTGGCCGCCCTCGTGCCCAAAGCCGAGATCGAAGGCGAGATGGGCGAGGCGCAGATGGGCCTTCAGGCGCGCCTGATGTCGCAGGCCCTGCGCAAGCTGACCGCGATCGTCTCGAAATCGGGCACCAGCCTGATCTTCATCAACCAGATCCGCGAGAAGATCGGCGTGCTCTTCGGCAACCCGGAGACGACCACGGGCGGCCGCGCGTTGAAATTCTACGCCTCGATCCGCATCGACATCCGCCGCATCGCGTCGCTGAAGGACGGCGACACGGTCGTCGGGTCTCGCACCAAGGTCAAGGTCGTCAAGAACAAGGTCGCCGCGCCGTTCCGGCAGGCGGAGTTCGACATCACCTACGGCGAGGGGATCTCGCGCTCGGGCGAGCTCATCGACATGGGCATCGAAGCCAAGCTCGTCGAGAAGTCGGGAGCCTGGCTCTCCTACGGCGACCTGCGCATCGGGCAGGGGCGCGAGAACGCGAAGCAGTTCCTGAAGGACAATCCCGAGCTCGCCAACGAGATCGAGAGGAAGCTGCGGCTGAGCCTCGGGCTCGCTGCGATCGAGGCGGCGCCGCCGGCCGCCCCCGCGCCGGAGGCGGTCGTCGAGGCCGTCAAGGAGAAGGAGAAGGCCCGGCGCTGATTCACGGGTCTCGGGAACAACCTCTGCGAGAATGGCGTTCCCGATGAGGATGAGATCGTTCTTTCGCGCCCGCTTGCCCGCGGGCGTTTTTCTTTTGGGCGTTCTCCTTCCCGCGCCCGCGCGTCCCGAGCAGGTCCGCATCGCCGCCGAACGGCCGGACGGCTCCTGCCCCGCGGCCGCCAACCTCCTGGGGATCGCCCGCGTGGACGCGCCGCTCGCCGCCGGCTCCGACCCGTCGGGCTGCGTGTTCCTGTTGCGCCTCGAAGGCCTGTCCGACCCCGAGATCGACGCCGCCGCCGGACATCTCGCGGTCGTGAAGGGCGCGGCCGGCACGATCCTCGCCCTGCCCGCCGGGGACGCCGAACGGTTCGCGTACGCCGTCAAGCGGCTGGCGTCGGTGGCCCGGTCCGGATCCGCCGCCGGCCTGATCGCCCTCGACAGTCCGCAGGCTCTGGATCAAGCCGCCGCCGAGGAGCTCACCCCCTACATCGACGCGCGCGTAGTGCGCCCGGGTCAGCCGGCCTCCGCCGAAGGCACCGAGAGGCTGTGGGTCGTGACCGCCGCTTCCGCGGACCTCGCGCCCATCCCCGCGATTCTCGGCGCGCTCGCGGAGTTCCCCCGGGCCACACTCGCGGGCGTAGCGGGAGGCGCCGGACCGTTGAGCGAAGCCGACCTCGCCGCGCTGTCCCGCCTGCAGCGCTATCTGACGGCCGACGTCTCGCGCGATCCGACATTGACGGCGCGGACCCGCAAGGACGGCTCGAGCGCGGCCGTCCTGCGCTTCTTCGACGCCAAACGCTTCACGCCGATCCTCCTCCTGGAAAGCGACCCGTCCGGCGAAACCCGCATCGACCTTTCGGACGGCTCCTACGACCGTGCGAGCGTCGAGAACCTCGCCAGCGGCGTAAAACGCGACTTCGATCTGAAGGGAGCCAGGGCCCTCACGCTGGACCTCTCGAAGGGGCCTCTCGCGGCCATTCTCCATCCGGCCGCGCGCAAGGGCGGCGAGACGAGGGCCGAGGTCGCGGTGGCCGCGACGCGGGGGCTGACGGCCGACGAGATCATCGCGCGCGAGCGCGCCTGGGACGCCGGCCAACGCGAGAGGGTCCGCACGTATGTGGCGTCCGTCGACACGTCGTTGCGGTTCCGCGTGGCCCAGTTCGGCCAGAGTCTGGACCTGACGATCCGCGGTCCCTACTTCTTCGAGCGCGGGAAGCCCGGCGACTGGGCGTGGCAGGAGTTCTTCCTGAACGGCGTGCGCTGGAAGGGCCGCACGATCCCCCGGCTTCCGATCCTCCAGCCCGAGAAGGTGACGACGCTCCCCCTCGACATCCGCCTGAGCGAGGAGTACGCGTATTCGCTGGCCGGCGAGACCACGGTCGACGGGCGCCCGGCGTACCGGGTCGACTTCGTTCCGCGCGAGACCGTGGGCGACAAGCCCATCTACCGCGGCACGGCCTGGATCGACCGCGAGACCTTCGCGCTCCTGCGCCGGGAATCGATCCAGCTGAACTTGAAGGGCGACACGCTGTCCAACGTCCAGACCGAGTATTACCGCGCCGTGCCGGGAGCGCCGGGAGTCGTCCTGCCTCTCGAGATCCGGGGCCAGCAGGTCTTCTCGACGGCCGGACGCACGACCGCGATCGAGCGCTACGTCCTGATGTCCGACGTCGTCGTGGATCCGCCCGACTTCGAGGCCCGGCGCGCGGAGGCCTACGCGTCGAAGTCCCAGATGGTCCGCGACACCGACGAGGGCCTGCGCTACCTCATGCCGGACAAGGACGCGCCCGGAACCCGCGTCGTGGAAAACGCCCTGACCCGCAAGAGCCTCTTCGGCCTCGTCGGCGCCTTTTACCAGACCGGCCAGGACTACCCGTTTCCGCTCCTGGGGATCCAGTACTTCGATTTCGACCTGTGGAAGAAGAACAAGCAGCTCTCCGTTTTCTTCGCCGGCGCGCTGCTCTTCGCCAATTACACCGACCCCTCGCTCCTCGGCTCCCGCTTCGATCTCGGGGCCGACGTTTTCGGGGTCGCCCTCCCCTTCGTCGAGGAGTCCTACCGCGACGGCCAGGAAGTCCGCTCCGAGCGCATCAAGCATCTCCCGGAGTTCTTCCAGGTCAACGTCGGCTACCCCATGGGCCCGTACCTGAAAACCTCGCTCGGCGTCTTCTCCCAGTGGGACAACTACCAGCGGGACTCGGACACCGGGCCGACCTTCGCTACGCCCGTGGACACCTTCACCAACGGCGCGGAGCTGCGCCTGAACTGGAACCAGGCGGGCTACAACGTGGCGCTCAAGGGGGGGTACTTCGCGCGCGCGAAGTGGGAGCCGTGGGGCGACCCGGCCACGTCGGGGTTCGACCCCGAGCAGCAGACCTACTGGAAGTACTCGGTCGAGCTGACCAAGGGCTTCTACTTTCCGGGCTTCCGCAAGCTCCTCGTCAAGCTGTCCTACCTCGACGGCACCCGCCTCGATCGATTTTCCCAGTGGGACTTCGGCCCCTTCGGATCCACGACGCTCCACGGGTTCCCGGGCGGCAGCGTGCGGGCGGACCGCGCCGCCCTCGCCAACCTCTCGTATGGCCTGAACATCGAGAACGTCGTCCGCTTCGAGGTGTTTTACGACCAGGCGTTCGTGTCGAACTCGCTCGCCGGCTACGACGGGACGTACTTCTCGGGCGCCGGCATCTCGACGGCCTTGAATGGCCCCTGGGACAACACGCGCATCCGCGGCGAGGTGGGTGTGCCGGTCGTGCGCCACGGCGTGAAGGGGTTCACGATCAACGTCCAGCTCTTGAAGCTGTTCTGAGAACGCCGCGGCGCTCGAAGCCGCTCGCTCATCGCTCCGCGCGACGAAAATCGTTGAAAACCTCCCTGCGCTGCCCGACAATGACCTGACGCGAAACCAAACAGGAGGAAAACCGATGTCCACTCCCCGCAGGCTTATGGCGGCTTGCGCACTCGTCCTCTTTTCATCGGCGGCAGCCCTGTGCGCCGATGTCCTCTACGTGAACGCCGCCGCGACCGGCGCCAACGACGGCTCGAGCTGGACCGACGCCTACACGGATCTCCAGGCCGCGCTCGGAGCCGCGCTGGCCAGCGACGAGATCTGGGCGGCGGCGGCGACGTACAAGTCCACCGCGACGACGGATCGGGCGATCTCCTTCGCCCTCAAGAACGACGTGGGTGTCTACGGAGGCTTCGACGGCACCGAAACGCTGCGCGGGCAGCGCGACCCCTCGGCCAACGTCACCGTGCTTTCCGGGGACATCGGAGCGGTCGGCAACGCCTCGGACAACAGCTACCACGTCGTGACGACCGACGTCTCCGTGACCCTCTCGGGAGTGCTCGACGGCTTCACGATCACGGGCGGCCAGGCCAACGGCGTCGACCCGGACAACCGCGGCGGGGGCATGTGGATCAACAGCGGCTCCCCGACCCTCGCCAACCTCAAGTTCACCGCCAATTTCGCGAGCTTCGAAGGAGGAGGGCTACGGGTCACGAGCGGCGCCCCCAACCTGACCAACTGCTCGTTCTTCTCGAACTCGGTCAACAGCCCCGGGACCGGCGGCGGAATGAAGTCGGGCGGCGGGAGCAACGTCGTCTGCACGAACTGCGTCTTTCGCTTCAACTCCGTATCGGGCGCGTTCGTGGGCTCCGCGGGCATCGAGAGTGCCGGCGGCCTCACGCTCGTCAACTGCGTCGTCGCCCAGAACAATCCCTCGGGCGCTCACTTCAACCAGGGGGACAACAACACGCTCGAGAACTGCACCTTCGCCAACAACACGGCCTACGGGATCGGCCTGTTCCTCAGCAACAGCAACGCGATGACCAACACCATCGTGTGGGGCAACGGCACGGCGGGGATATTCAACGACGGGAGCTCCTCGATCACGATCAGCTACTCCGACCTCCAGGAAGGGGCCATCGGGACCGGCAACATCAGCGCCAACCCGGCGTTCCTGGCTCCGCCCGGAGACCTCCGGCCGGGCCCGGGCTCGCCCGTCGTGGACGCCGGCAACAACGCCGCCGTGCCGGTCGGCGTCACGACCGACGTCGCGGGGCTGCCGCGGTTCTTCAATGACCCCGCGGTTGTGGACACCGGCGCGGGGACGCCGCCGATCGTCGACATGGGGGCCCACGAGCGCGTGCCCCTGTCCGTCTCGGCGCCCTCCGGCCTCGATCTCTGCGCCGGCGCCGACGCCGAGTTCTCGGTCACGGCCCAGGGGCAGCCGACGATCACCTACCAGTGGCGCAAGGACGGGACCCCGCTCGCCAACGGCGGCCGGATCTCGGGAGCCGATACAGACACGCTGACGATCACGGGCACGATTCCGGCCGACACCGGAAGCTACGACGTCGTGGTCACGGACGGGGTCGGCCAGTCCCTTACCTCGACAGCCGCGGCGCTCACGGTGGCGACCGCGCCGCCGCAGCCGACGATCACGGCGCCCCTCTCCGTGCCAGTCGGCTCGACCGGCAACAGCGCCAGCGTCGTGAACAATCCGGGATCGATCTGGAACTGGGCCCTGAGCGGCGGGGCGATCACGGGCGGCCAGGGCACGAACCAAATCGCCTTCGACGCGGGTCCGCCGGGCACGACCATGCTCGGCAGCGTGACCGAGACGGCCGGGGGGTGCTCCTCCCCGGTCGCGACCGCCACGATCCAGGTGGACTTTCTCGACGTGCCGCCGGCCGATCCCTTCCACGCCTTCGTCATCTCGGTCGCGCGCGCGGGAATCACCGCCGGCTGCGGCGGCGGCAACTACTGCCGCAACAGCCCGGTCACGCGCGCGCAGATGGCCGTTTTCCTCCTGAAGGCCGAGCACGGCTCGAGCTACAGCCCGCCGGCCTGCCAGAGTGTCTTCTCGGACGTGCCCTGCCCGAGCACCTTCGCCAACTGGATCGAGCAACTGGCGGCCGAGGGCATCACGGGCGGTTGTGGCCCAGGCGTCTACTGCCCGAACGACCCGGTAACGCGGCAACAGATGGCGGTCTTCCTCCTGAAGACGGAGCACGGGTCCGCATACACGCCGCCCGGCTGCCAGAGCGTCTTCGGCGACGTGCTCTGCCCGAGCCTCTTCGCCGACTGGATCGAGCGGCTCTACGCCGAGAACATCACCGGCGGTTGCTCGACCTCGCCGCTGCTCTACTGCCCGACGAACCCGAACACGCGCGGCCAGATGGCGGTGTTCCTGGTCAAGACGTTCAACCTTCCTTAACCTCGGAGGCGCCCGGGTAACCGCCGTCCTTCGGACGGCGTTCCCTCTGCCGGGGGTTTCCCTCCGTTGGTCGGGTCGGCCGGGCGCCGTTTTCTCACTCGGCGCCTGCTATATTTCGCGAGCGATGCCCGAGCCCATTCCGATTCCTTCCGCCGTCATGCCGGTGCGGCGGGCCCTCCTTTCCGTTCACGACAAGACCGGCATCGCGGAGCTCGGCCGGGCGCTCTCCGAGTGCGGCATCCGGCTCGTGTCGACGGGCGGCACGGCCGCGGCTCTGAAGGAGGCCGGGGTCCCGGTCTCCCTCGTCGAGGCGGAGACCGGCTTCCCCGAGATCCTGGGGGGACGGGTCAAGACGCTTCACCCGAAGATCTTCGGCGGCGTGCTGGCCGACGAAACCCGCGAGGACCACGCGCGGGACCTCGAGGCGGCCGCGATCGAGGCGTTCGACCTCGTGATCGTCAACCTCTATCCCTTCGAGAAGATTGTCGCGGCCGCCAAAAGTCGATCCGAGATCGTCGAGATGATCGACGTGGGCGGTCCCGCCCTGATCCGCGCGGCCGCCAAGAACCACGCGCGCGTGACCGTGGTCGTCGACGCGGCCGACTACGCCGTCGTCCTCGAGGAGATCCGGATGACCGGCGGGACGCGCCTCTCCACGCGCGAGCGCCTGGCCGCGCGCGCGTTCTCCCGCACCGCCGCATACGACGCCGCGATCGCCCGGTACTTCGCGGGGACGTGGAAGGACTCGGACCCGTTCCCCGAGAATCTCGTCTTCGCCTTCGAGCGCGTCGGCGCGCTCCGCTACGGGGAAAACCCGCACCAGCGCGCCGCGCTCTACGCCTTCCCGTCGGCGCCGGCCGACGCCCTCGTGCGCTTCCGGATGCTCCAGGGCAAGGAGCTTTCCTTCAACAACTTGCTCGACCTCGACTCGGCCGTCACGCTCGCGCGCGACTTCGACGGCCCGGCGGCCGTCATCGTGAAGCACAACAACCCGTGCGGCGTGGCGATCGGAGAGACGATCTCGGAGGCTTTCGGGCGCGCCTTCGCGTGCGATCCGCTGGCGGCTTTCGGCGGGATCATCGCCATCCGCGGGACCGTGGACGGAGCCCTCGCGTCCCTCGTCCTGCAGCACTTCGTCGAGGCCGTCGCCGCGGATGACTTCACGGAGGAGGCGCTCGCCTTCTTCGCGAAGAAGCCGAACATTCGCCTGCTCCGCGTGGCGGTGTCGCGCCCTCCGGTCTCGGGCCTCGACTGGAAGCGCATCGAAGGCGGCCTGCTCCTCCAGGACTCGGACTCGCAGGCCGACGCGAGCTCGGCGTGGAAGCTCATGTCCCGGCGCAAGCCCACGGCGGTCGAGCGGGCCGCCTGCGAGCTCGCCTGGAAGGTCGCGCGGCGGGTCAAGTCCAACGCGATCGTCCTCGCCAACGCCCGCCAGACGATCGGGATCGGCGCCGGGCAGATGAGCCGCGTGGACGCCTGCCGGCTCGCCGTGACCGAGCCCGTGCTCCCGATCGTCAACTGCGGCGCCGCCTCCGACGCCTTCTTCCCGTTCCGCGACGGACTCGACATCCTGGCCGAAGCGGGCGTCACGGCGGCCGTCGCGCCGGGCGGCTCCATCCGCGACCAGGAGATCATCGCCGCCGCCGACGAGCGCAACATGGTGTTCCTCATGGCGCCGAGAAGGCACTTCCGGCACTAGCGCTTGCAAACAGCGTTCTTTCTCCTCGCCCTGGCCTCGGCATCCCCGGAGGGGTCGCCGGACGCCCGGGCCCTGCTCGCGAAGGCGGCGGCCGCGTACGGAGACGGGGCGGCACACGCCTCGCCGTTCACGCAGATCTACACGCCCGCCGGCTTCGCCAGCGCGAAGCGCGAGTCCGGGACGGTCTCTGTCCAGGCGCCGCAGCGGCTCCGGTTCGACTATGCCGCTCCCGAGAAGAAGGTGTTCACCTACGACGCGGGCGAGGGCCGCTTCTTCTCTCCCGAGGACAAGCAGCTCACGATCCGGAAGCTTTCGGAGGACGAGCAGGCGCGGTTGCCCCTCGTCTTCCTGACCAGGCCTGAGGACCTCGCGGGGCGCTACGAGATCGCGCGGGACGGCTCCGGCGCCGTGCTTCTCAAGCCGCGCGCGCCCGGCTCCGACCTCGCCTGGGTGAAAGTCGCGGTCGCCCCCTCCGGCATGGTCGACGGCCTCTCCTACGAGGACTCGGCCGGCAACCGGACGGAGTTTCGCTTCGACGGCTGGAAGAGCCTGAAGGCCCGCCCCGCCGCCGACTACCGCATCGTCGGGCCGAAGGGTACGCGGATCGTCGAGAATTGACTGCGCGGGCTTCGCCCGCCGCGGTCATCCCGAGCGAAGCGAGGTAGCCGGCCACTAAAGGCAGGCCCACGGCAGTAGGCAACGCCGTGCGGCGCACGGCGTTCATCCCAGACTCGAAGCGCCCCGCCCGCGACCCCGCCCTCACCCCGACTCTCATAGAATCCCCCCATGGCAGCCCAGGAATTCTCCTTCGACGTCGTCAGCAAGGTGGACCTGCAGGAGGTCTTGAATGCCGTCCAGCAGGGGTCCAAAGAGATCGTCACGCGGTTCGACTTCCGCGGCTCCAAATCGAAGATCGAGTGGAACGAGAAGGAGCTCGAGCTCACGCTGACCTCCGACGACGAGGGCAAGCTCAAGTCGGTCAAGGACATCCTGGAGACGCGGCTCGTCAAGCGCGGGGTCGCCGTCAAGTCGCTCGACTACCAGAAGGTCGAGCCGGCCGCGATGGGAACGGTGCGCC
Source organism: Thermoanaerobaculia bacterium (assembly GCA_040879385.1). Taxonomy (GTDB): domain Bacteria; phylum Acidobacteriota; class Thermoanaerobaculia; order UBA5066; family Gp7-AA6; genus DAHUXD01. The sequence goes on from JBBDKM010000047.1 coordinate 41,998, forward strand.
AGGTGGTCAAGATCCAGCAGGGCATCGCCTCGGAGAAGGCCAAGGAGATCGTCAAGGCGATCAAGGACAGGAAGCTCAAGGTCCAGGCCTCGATCCAGGCCGACCAGGTGCGGGTGACCGGGCGGGCGAAGGACGACCTCCAGGAGGTCATGGCGCTGCTGCGGGCCGGGGATTTCGGCGTGCCGCTGCAGTTCACGAACTACCGATGAGCCCTTCGTTCGAGAACGTGCGTCTCACGCGCGCCTACGACCTGATCAGCGACAAGCTGGCCAGGGTCGAGGAAGAGCTGCTTCTCCACTTCCGCTCGCCCATCCCGACGATCGATCGCATCGGCGTGTACCTCGCTCAGGGCGGCGGCAAGCGGATCCGTCCTGCCCTCCTCCTGCTGTCCGCGAAGCTCCTCGACTACCGCGACGGCGACAAGGACGTTCGCTATGCCGCCGTAGTCGAGTTCATCCACACCGCGACGCTCGTGCACGACGACATCATCGACGAGGCGCGGCTGCGGCGCGGCCGGACCTCGGCCAACGCGCGCTGGGGCAACAACCTGACGGTCCTCTTCGGGGACTACCTCTACACGATGTCCATGGGGATCGCGCTCGACGAAGGGGATCTGACGATCCTCAAGGTCCTCTCGGACACGACCCTCTCGATGATCGAGGGCGAGATCATCGGCATCGAGAAGGAGGGGTCGATCCAGGTGACCCGCGAAGAGGCGCTGGAGATCACGCGGCGCAAGACCGCCGACCTCTTCGCCGCGGCCTGCCGCCTGCCGGCGCACTTCGCCCCGCGCGGAGACCTCGTCGCGGCCGAGCGCCTGGCCGAATACGGTCGGTGTCTGGGCATGGCCTTCCAGCTCATCGACGATCTGCTCGACTACACCGGCAGCGTCGAAGAGGTCGGCAAGCCGGTGTTGAACGACCTGCGCGAGGGCAAGCTGACGATGCCGCTGCTGCTCGCTCTACCCCGCGCGGATTCGGGCGAGCGCGAGAAGGTTGCCGCCGTGCTGCGCGAGCGGGACTTCCACAGCGTCCAGCCGGCCGAGATCCTGTCGATCGTCGACCGCTACGACGGGATCCCCGAGACGCGGGCGCTCGCGCGCGACTACGCCGGGGCGGCGCGCGTCGCTCTCGGCGGATTTCCCGACTCGGAGGCGAAAGAGGGGCTGCAGCTCGCCACCGAGTCAGTCGTCGATCGGATCCGATGAAGCCTTATTTAATTCGGCTGTTTCGCAGTTATTGCTAATTAAATTAGGCACACGGCCGAGCGGCCGCGCGCCATACAAAAGAAGGATTTAGCACCAATCCTTCTAAATTTTTATTGAGATTCGATCCAGGTGGCGTACACTGTTCCCAGATGGCATCCAACGGCAGCTGGGCCGCGCTCGCCTCGACGCTCCGGAATCTCTCGCAACTCCTTCCTGGTCAATCGGATCCGTCAGGCGAGGCGGACCTTTACTTCCGCCGGGCCTGCCTGGCCGCCGCCGAGGAGCGCTACGACGTCGCACTGGTTTTCTGCACGAAGGCGGTCGAGGTCTCCCCGCGGCATCTCGCCGCCCGCCTCCTCTTGGCGAGGATCCACGACCGCGGGCTCGGCAACCTCGAGGCCGCGGTCGCCGCCTACAAGAAAGTGATCGCGCTGGCCGGCTACGACGGCGCCAACCCGCACTGCGTTGCGGCGCGCGAAGCGCTAAACGCGCTGGTCCAGAGGACTGAGCCCTTAGCCGTTAGCCGGTAGCCGGTACGCGTCGACGCCGCGGCTCACGGTTCACGGCTCAGCTCGTTCGGTCGCGGCATCCGGGGATACCTCCACGGATACTGCGGCGGCCTCCCCCAGACCTGCGGCCGGAAGCGCCCGCCGTCGCGCAGCGCCTCGGCGGAGAGGTCCACGCGCCAGTTCGCGTCCGAGAAGACCGCGTCGCGCCCGTGGGCGTCGAGGTCCAGGGAGAACAGAATGCCGCCGATTCCCGTCGGGCTCGCGGCCTCGATCGCCACGCGGTTGATTCCGGGGTTCAGCAGCCGCGTCAGGTCGTAGACCGCGAGCGGATCGCCGGGCCGCTGGACGCCGGCCGCCACCCGCCGTCCGTTGACGTAGAGCGCGTGCTCGCGGTCGACGAAGACCTTCGCGAGCGCGCGCTCGGGCGCCCGGGCGAGCTCGAAGTCCCGCGTCGCGTAGAAGCGCAGCGGCCGCGGCTCCGGGACCCGCGCGGTGTACCAGATCCACGCGGCCGGGCCGGTCGAGAGCGAGAGCCGGTCCGCGTGGGCCCGCACCAGGGCCCGCCCTGCCGCGGCGGCGAGGACGAGGACCACCATCGCGTAGAGCGCCGCGGCCGCGGGCCGTGAGGAAAGCGGGGCCGAGGACGTTTCTTGACGCAAATCGTCGGCGAGGATACTATTGCCGCCGATGATTGCATGACGGTCATCGCCGTGATTCCCGCGCGCTACGCCTCCGTCAGATTCCCCGGAAAACCCCTCGCTCTCCTGGCCGGCCGCCCCATGATCGTTCACGTCCTGGAGGCGGTGCGGGGCTCGAAGCGCGTGGACCGGGCGCTGGTGGCGACGGACGACGCCCGCATCGCCGACTGCGTTCGCGCCGCGGGCGGGGAGGCCGTCATGACGTCGCCGGCGGCCGCCAGCGGGACCGACCGCGTGGCGGAGGTCGCCCGGTATATGCCGGCCGACGCGTATCTGAACGTGCAGGGGGACGAGCCGCTGATGCCGACCGAGAACGTCGACCGCGCCGTGGAAGCGCTGCTGGACAGCCCCGGCAGGGGCCTGGCCACGCTCGCCTGGCCTCTCCCGGCCGCCCGGGCGGGCGATCCCGACATCGTCAAGGTCGCGGTGGCCCGGGACGGACGGGCGCTCTATTTCTCGCGCTCGGCCATCCCCTACTACCGCAACGGAGAGCCGGCCTACCTCAAGCACCTGGGCATCTACGCCTACCGTCCGTCGGCGCTCGCGCAGGTAGCGGCGCTGCCGCCTTCCCCGCTCGAGAGGGCGGAATCGCTCGAACAGCTGCGCTGGCTGGAGGCCGGGTGCACGATCTGGGTGGGAGAGGCGGCGGGAGACTCGATCGGCGTGGACACGCCCGCGGATCTGGCCGCGGCGGAGAGGCAGCTCAAGAAGGAGGTGGTTTCGTGAGCACGAAGTACGTTTTCATCACCGGCGGGGTGGTCTCGTCGCTCGGGAAGGGGATCGCGGCGGCCTCGATCGGCGCGCTGCTCGAGGCGCGCGGCTTCTCGGTCGCCCTCGCGAAGTTCGACCCGTACATCAACGTCGACCCCGGGACGATGTCGCCCTTCCAGCACGGCGAGGTGTACGTGACCGACGACGGCGCGGAGACGGACCTCGACCTCGGCCACTACGAGCGCTTCACCTCGATGACGGGTGCGCGGCTGAACAACACCACGGCCGGACGAATCTACGCGACGGTGATCGAGCGGGAGCGGCGGGGCGACTATCTGGGGAAGACCGTGCAGGTCATTCCGCACATCACCGACGAGATCAAGGAGTCGATCCGCAACGTCGGCACCGACGCCGACGTCGTGCTCATCGAGATCGGCGGCACCGTCGGCGACATCGAGTCGCTGCCCTTCCTCGAGGCGATCCGTCAGTTCCGCCAGGAGGCCGGGCGCGGCAACGCAATCAACGTCCACCTGACGCTCGTGCCGTACATCAAGGCCTCCGACGAGCTGAAGACCAAGCCGACGCAGCACTCCGTCAAGGAGCTGCTCTCGATCGGCATCCAGCCCGATGTCCTGCTGTGCCGGACCGACCGGGCGCTGCCGATCGAGGTGAAGAGGAAGATCGCGCTCTTCTGCAACGTGCCGGTCGAGGCCGTGATCAACGCCAAGGACGTGCCGTCGATCTACGAGGTTCCCCTCCGGTTCGCGGCCGAGGGCCTCGACGAGATCCTCCTCGATCTGCTCTCCCTGCCCCACTACGACCGCGACCTCTCCAAGTGGGAAAGCCTCGTGAACCGGATCAAGAACCCGACCGCCGAGGTGGACGTCGCGATCGTCGGCAAGTACGTGGACTACGGAGACTCCTACAAGTCGCTCAACGAAGCGCTCGCCCATGGGGGCATCGCCAACAACGTCAAGGTCAAGCTCCACTACGTCGACGCCGAGACTCTCGAGGGGGACCAGTATCCCGACGTCCTCTTCCGGGCCGACGCGATCCTCGTGCCGGGCGGCTTCGGGCGCCGCGGTGTCGAGGGGATGATGCGCGCCATCCGCTACGCGCGCGAAAAGAAGGTCCCGTTCTTCGGGATCTGCCTCGGCCTCCAGACCGCCGTCATCGAGTTCGCCCGCAACGTCGCCGGCCTCGAGGGGGCCAACTCGACGGAGTTCGAGGAGAACCCGAAGCACAAGGTCATCTACAAGCTGCGCGACCTGATCGGCGTCGAGGCGCTCGGCGGGACGATGCGTCTGGGAAAGTACCCCTGCGAGCTCTCCCAGGGCTCCTTCGCCGCCCGCGCCTACGGCGAGAGCCTCATCGGCGAGCGGCATCGCCACCGCTACGAGGTCAACCAGGAGTTCCTGCCGCGGTTGAAGGAGGCCGGCCTCTCCTTCACCGGGATGTCGCCCGACAAGAAGTTCGTCGAGATCATCGAGCTCCACGACGACCACCCGTGGTTTCTCGGCTGCCAGTTCCATCCGGAGCTGAAGTCCAAGCCCTTCGCGTGCCATCCCCTCTTCAAGGACTTCATCCGGGCCGCCCGCGCCCATCGCGCGGCCACGCGGGAAGAGGCCGGCGCCGCGGAACGGGTCTCCTCCGGCGCGGAGCCCGCCTGACGAGTGTGCGCCGGGTCGAGATCGCGCCCGGATACGCCGCGGGACCCGGCGAGCCTCTGCTTTTCTTCGCCGGCCCCTGCGTCATCGAATCGCGCGAGCACGCCCTGGCGATGGCCGGGCGACTGAAGCGGATCGGCGAGGAGACGGGCGCCCGGATCGTCTTCAAGTCGTCCTACGACAAGGCCAATCGCTCCGCGAACGAGTCCTTCCGGGGACCCGGGGTCGAACGGGGCCTCGAGATCCTCGCCGACGTGAAGGCCAAGACGGGACTGCCGGTGATCTCGGACGTGCACGAGCCGGAGCAGGCCGACCGGGCCGCGGCCGTTCTCGACGCGCTCCAGATCCCCGCGTTTCTCTCGCGCCAGACCGACCTCGTGCTGGCCGCGGCCCGGACCGGCAAGCCCGTCAACGTGAAAAAGGGCCAGTTCATGGCGCCCGACGACATGGCCAACGTGGTCGAAAAGTTCCGCGCCGCGGGCAACGAGAAGATCCTCCTCTGCGAGCGCGGCGTCTCCTTCGGGTACCACAACCTCGTCGTGGACATGCGGTCTTTCCCGATGATGCGGGCGCTCGGCTACCCGGTGATCTACGACGTGACCCACTCGCTTCAGCTTCCGGGCGCAGGCACGGAGACCGGCGGCCTCAAACAGTACGCGCCGGCCCTCGCGCGCGCCGCAGCCGCCACGGGCTTCGTCGACGGCTTCTTCCTCGAGGTCCACGACGACCCCGATCGGGCGCTGTCGGACCGCTCGACACAGCTCGACGTGAAGATCGTGCCCGAGCTTCTGCGATCGCTCCTGAGGATCAGCGCGGAGGCGAGGGAATCGGACCCGTCTGCCGGGGACGGATCGCGATGAGGGGCTCGGCCTTCACCGCGTAGCCGGCTTCGATCCAGGCTTCGAGGCCCCCGGCCAGCGGCGAAACGAGCTGGAACCCCCTGTCGATGAGCATGCGCGCCACACGGGCCGGGGGAGCTCGGCCGCCTCCCGCCTGCGGCCCGGCCCGTTAAGATACGCGCGTGAGCCTCGAAACAGCCCGCAAGGTCCTGGAGGTCGAGGCGGACTCCGTCCGCCGCCAGGTCGCCAACCTCGGGCCGGCCTTCCTCGAAGCCCTCGAAGCGATCCAATCGACCTCCGGGCGCCTCTGCGTGACCGGCATCGGAAAATCCGGCCTCATCGGCCAGAAGATCGCCGCCACCCTCGCCTCCACCGGGACTCCCGCCTACTTTCTGCACGCCGGCGAGGCGGGCCACGGCGACCTCGGCATGCTCATGCCCGGAGACGTGGTGCTCGCGCTGTCCACCTCCGGCGAGACCCCGGAGGTCGTCCGGCTGCTGGAGTTCGCGCGGGAGCGGCGGATCCGTACGATCGCGATGACGGGCGTTCCGGAGTCGTCGGCCGGCCGGGCGGCCGAGATCACGATCTCGGTCGCGATTCCCCGGGAGGCCTGCCCCCTGAATCTCGCGCCGACTGCCTCCACGGCCGCGATGCTCGCCATGGGGGACGCCCTCGCGCTCTCGATCTCCGAACGGCGAGGCTTCAAGGAAGAGGACTTCGCCGCGCTTCATCCGGGCGGGAGTCTGGGGCGCCGGTTCCTCAAGGTCCGCGACCTGATGCGCACGGGCGACCGCGTGCCCCGGGTGCCGGCGGACACCCCCATGACCGCGGCCATCCACGAGATGTCGCGCAAGATGATGGGGGTCACGGCGGTGGTCGACGCGGCGGGCCTTCTCATCGGAGTCATCTCCGACGGGGATCTCCGGCGGCTTCTCGAGAAGGACGCGGCCGAGCTCGGAAAGACCGCGGGCGACTGCTGCCGGACGGGCCCGCGGACGATCGGCGACGAAGAGTTCGCCGCCGCCGCCCTCGAGTCGATGCGCGCGAATCGCATCACGTCGCTCTTCATCCTGGACGGCGACGGGCGCCTGTCCGGCGCTCTCCACATGCACGACCTGCTTTCGGCGGGCTTCGATTGAAGATCCGCGCGCTCTTTCTCGACGTGGACGGCGTGCTGACCGACGGCCAGATCTATCTGGACGGATGCGGAAATGAGCTGAAGGTCTTCAACACGAAGGACGGCCACGGGATGCGCAAGGCGGCGGCCGCCGGGATCACCCTGTGTTGGATCTCGGGCCGGACCTCGCCCGCCACCGCGCGGCGCGCCCGCGAGCTCGGCGTCCCGTACTGCCTTCAGGGCGTGCGGGACAAGGGCGCCCGGTTGGAGACGATACGCCGAAGGCTCGGGCTCCAGCGGGCCGAGATGGCCTCGATCGGCGACGACGAGCCGGACATCCCGATGTTCGAGGCGACTGGCCTATCCGCCTGCCCGGCCGACGCCGTCCCCGCCGCGCGCCGCGCCGCGAGCGTGGTCTTGAAGAGCCCGGGCGGCCACGGCGCGGTGCGGGAGCTCATCGAGCTGATCCTGAAGAGGAACGGCTCGAGAGGCCGCTAGCGCTCGACCGCCGCGGGGCTCTCCTTCTTCCGGAAGAGCCACGCCGCCAGGATCCCCAGCAGGTACAGGAGGATCATGGGCACGGCAAACACGCACTGCGTCGCGACGTCGGCCGAGGGCGTGATCACGGCCGCGAGGATGAAAATGACGAGGACCGCGTACTTGAACTTCGCGAGCAGCCACCGCTCCGAGACGATCCCCATCCGAGCCAGAAAGAAGATGAGGATCGGCATCTCGAAGCAGAGGCCCAGGGCCAGGATCAGCTTCGTCGCGATCGACAGGTACTCGTTGATCGTGATGACGGCCTGAAAGGGTTGCCCGACACGGACCAGGAACTGCACGACGAGCGGGAAGGCGACGTAGTACGAAAAAGCGCAACCCGACAGGAAAAAGAGAGCTCCGAACGTCACGAAAGGCCAGACCCAGCGCTTCTCGCGGCGGTAGAGGGCCGGCGTAATGAAGAGCCAGATCTGCCAGAGGATGACCGGCGAGGAGATCAGGATCCCGGCGAGCAGAGCGACCCGGAAATACATCATGAAGGGCTCGGTGAGCGTCGTGTAGGCGAGGTTCTGCCCGGCAGGAAGCACGTCGCGCAGCGGGCGGGCGAGGAAGTCGAAAATCTGCGGCGCCCACCCCCAGGCGGCGAGGAAGCCGACGAAGACGGCGACGATGGAGGTGATCAGCCGCTTGCGCAGCTCGTCGAGGTGCTGGAAGAAACCCATCCGCGGGAGCTCGTCTTCGTCGGCCGCTGGGGCCCGGCCGGACTGTCCCTCGAGGAGATCGCGCGGGTTGAAGCCGCTCAAGAGGGGCGAGGCGGCGAGTCGGCTCTCGGAACCGTGGCCTCGGGGGCGCGCGGCGTCTCCAGGCCCGCGGCTGCCGCGAGCGTGCTCCCGGCCTCGGAGACCTGCTTCTTGACCGCCTCGGCCTCGTGCTTGCCTTGTTCGATCTCGTCCTCGATGGTCCGCTTCAGATCCTCCGAGGCCCTCTTGAACTCGGCCAGCCCGCGCCCGAGCGACTTGCCGAGCTCGGGCAACTTCTTGGGTCCGAAGACCAGGAGCGCCACGATGAAAATCAGGACCAATTCGGGCATTCCGATCGAGCCAAACATGTTCTGTCTCCTCGCAGGACGATTTTACGCCGCTGTCTCCGGTCCGGCGAGACTTTCGAGGACCGGAGTGCCAGAATGCCAACGAAGGGGGAAACCGCGGGTGAGCCTGAAGAAATCCCGATTGTTCGTGGCGCTGGCTCTAGTGGCCGGAGCGACTCTGGCGGGGGGCGCCTTCGCCGGCAAGCTCAGCGCGAGCCCCGAGAAGGACACCCCGGCGCTCGACGAGTACGCCGATATCCTGACCACGCTGTCCGACTGGGCGCCCGAGCCAGTGGCGCCGGACAAGATCGTCTACGCCTCGATCCACGGCATGCTCTCCCGCCTGGATCCTCACACCGCGTTCCTCGAGCCCGACGAGTTCTCGGCCATGCGGGAGAAGCAGCACGGCTCCTTCTACGGCCTCGGGATCCAGATCCAGAAGCGGATGGGCAAGATCACCGTGATCGCGCCCATGGAGGGCACGCCCGCCTACAAGATGGGCATCCGCGCCGGCGACATCATCACGCACATCGAAGAGGAGGAGCTCAAGGAGGACACGTCCACCGAGGACGTGGTCCGGAAGCTCCGCGGGCCCAAGGGCACCTCCGTGGCGATCACGATCCGCCGGGTCGGCTTCCCCGAGCCCATCCGCATGTCGATCACGCGGGCGGAGATCCCGACCCGCTCCGTCCGCTACGCCTTCATGCTCGAGCCGGGCATCGGCTACATCATGCTGTCCGACTTCACCCACACCTCCAGCAAGGAGCTCAACGAGGCCATCCAGAAGCTCGAGAAGCAGGGCATGAAGAAGCTTCTGTTCGACCTGCGCGGCAACCCCGGCGGCGTGCTCGAGCAGGCGGTCGACGTCACCGACGTCTTCGTGCCAAAGGGCTCGATGGTCGTGTACACGAAGGGCCGCACGGCGTCCTCGGCGCAGGAGTACTACGCTCCGGGCGGCGATGCGACGCACTTCGACCATCCCCTCGTCGTGCTGGTCAACCGGGGCTCCGCCTCGGCCTCCGAGATCGTCGCCGGCGCGATTCAGGATCACGACCGGGGCGTCGTCGTCGGGCAGCGCACGTGGGGCAAGGGGCTCGTCCAGAGCGTCTACACCCTGTCTTACGGCGCCGGGCTCGCCCTGACGACCGCCCGCTACTACACGCCGTCCGGGCGGTGGATCCAGAGGGATTACACCGACCTGCTCGCCTATGTGAACCCCGGCGACCCGGACGCCGCGGCCGAAACGCCCGAAGCGGCGCCCCCCGCCGGCTCCGAGAGCGCCGTCTTCTACACCGAGGCCGGCCGCGTGGTCTACGCCCAGGGCGGGATCACCCCCGACGTCATCGTCAAGAGCGACCGGGACTCCAAGCTCCTCCAGCAGCTGCTGGCGCGGTATGCGTTCTTCAATTTCGCCGTCGAGTGGCTCGCCAGGAACCCGAAGGTCGCCCAGGACTTCGCCGTAACGCCCGCGATTCGCGACGAGTTTTTCCAGTTCGTCGAGAAGTCGGCTCGCTATTCGACGGCCGAGGAGCTGAAGAAGACCTACGACGCCGATCCCAACCGCGGCCTGGTCGATCTGGCCATCCAGATCGAGGTCGTCAACGCGCGCTTCGGTCCCGAGGCCGGCCGCAAGGCTTTCGCCTCGGGAGACCCCCAGATCCGGAAGGGCCTCACCCTTTTCGGCGAAGCCGCCCGGATCGCGTCCCTGCCGAAGAAGAAGCGCGAGATGGCCGTCAAGGCCGGATTGTAGGGGTCAGGTCTCCATTCTTCGGATTTCAGATGCGCTCCTGCTACGAGAATTTCCTTCCTGAAATCCCGAAGAATGAAGACCTGACCCCAAACAAAACGCCCCGCCTTGCGGCGGGGCGATGGTTTCTCGGGGCGACCCCCGGGTTGTCCTAGTTATGGGTGACGACGTTGTTGTTCACCACGAACTTCCGTCGCCCGATCTCGGTCCGGTTGCCTTGCCGGTCGATCACGTACACCACCAGGTCGTGCGGCGAGTCGGACAACCGCGTCGTGTCGAGCAGGAACGAGAACCCGACGTTATTCGAGAAGACCCGCGGATCGACCGCACGCACGTCCGGGCGATTCAGTCCGTAGAACGCGGTGCCCACCACCTGGCCGTCGACGTCCACCTCGACGGACTGGACCTGCTGGAAGTCCAGGGCCCAGCCGAACACTTCGAACACGCCGTTGATGAACTGGTAGTCCGTGGGCGTATCGATGTATCCGAACGCCGGCTGATCGCCAAACTCCTGGTCGCAGAGGATGTCGACCGACATCGCGGCGATCTGGGCGACCGTCTCTTCCTCGTCGCCCACCCGGATCGCGATCGTGTGCTTGCCGGGATTCGTGATGCCCGCGAAGACGAAGGAGTTGAAATCGCTGGTCGGCAGCACGATCGTAATCTGGCCGGTCGGGTCGTCGGCGTCCCGGATAAGCCCGAACGCGAAAAGATACCCGGCGTTGTCCGCGTTCACGTAGCCCGAGTAGTTGCGCGCCACGTCGGGGCGGTTGACGCCGTAGCAGTTCGTGAGGGCCTGGCCGAGCTGCACACAGTTCGTGCGCGTGTTCGCGATGATCGCGCCGTCGAGCAGAAGCTCGACGTAGGCGACCTGGCCGCGGTCGAGGGCGGAGCCGACGTCGAGCGTCCAGCCCGCGACGATGTTCGTCTGGATGCCCGTGTTATCACAGCCTGGAGATGGGCAGCCCCCCGCAATCGTCGTGCAGAAGAGCGAGGCCTTGTCGAGCGGGAAGTCGATGCGGCCGAAGGGCGCGAGATTGGAGCCGTTGTTGACGACCTGGACGGTGCGATGGCCGAGCTCCCGCGAGGCGCCTTCGTTGTCGGTGGCCCGGACCGACAGGACGTGCAGGCCGTTGATAAACTGGGTCGTGTTGATGTTGGCGGAGAAGCCCGAGTAGAGCGCCAGCGGCAGGTCCGGGAACGCCGCGGCCACGTCCGGGCGGGTGGTGCCATAGACCGCCGACGAGGGCTCGCCGCGGCCGACGGCCCCGGCCACGATCTGGCCATCGACCAGGAAGTCGATGTGGTCGATGTCCACGTCGTCAACGGCCCAGCCCGCGACCGGGAAAGAGCCATTGGCCCCTTCCAGGCCGGACGCGTGCGGGATGTCGATGTAGCCGAAGGGCGCCTGGTTGAGCGAGCTGTCCACGATCACGTTGACGGTGCCGATCGTGAACTGCGACTGGCTGGCCGATTCCGTGACGCGGATCGAGACCGCGTGCGGGCCGTCGCTGAAGACGCCGCGCGCCAGGAACGAGGTGAGAAATCCGGGATTCGGGGTGGCGCTGTTGACGTAGGTCGGGAAGATCTCGAGGACATCGGGACGCGGCAGGTTCATGTCGGCCCGGTTGACGAGGATGCCGTCCACCAGGAGCTCGATGCGGTCGACGGTGTTGAAGTCGAGGACGAAGCCGGACACCCGGACGACCCCGGTGACGGTCTGCCCGTCCGACGGGAAGTCGATGCCGCCGATCGGCTGCGCACCGGCGCGTCCCGCCAGAAACCACACCGACGAAACCAGAAGCGCCAGGATCCGGGGCGCCTTCCTTGACATGCGCATTCCTCCCCCCGAAAATTTAAGAAAAGAATGCGAAAAATACGCTGGAAAGTCAAGCGGTATCAGGGCTTCGCCTCATTTTTTTAGGCAAACGCGCCGCGAAATGCTAAAACCGGTGCAGTGAGATTCGCGCCAGAACGTCCCTTCGGGGCGCGGCCGCCGCCGGCCGAGCGCGCCTCCGCCGCCGCGCGGGTCCCGCTCCCGGTGACCCCGATCACGCGATGACGTCCCTGCTCCGGTCGCGCCGCTTCCAGGCCGGCGCCTCGATCGTTCTCGCCGTCCTGCTCCTGGCCTTTTTCCTGTCGCGGGTTCCGCTGGCGGAGATCGGAAGGCAGCTCGCGGCCGTCTCACCCGGCTGGCTGGCGGGGAGCGTCGTCCTCTCGGTTCTCGTCTTCGTCTTCCGGGCGATCCGCTGGATCTGGATCCTCGAACCGGTCGGCCGCGTCCCGTTCGTCCCCGCGTTCCGCGCCACCGCCGTCGGCTTCGCCGCGAACACGGTGCTCCCGGCACGCGCCGGCGAGGTCCTGCGCCCCGCGCTCCTGGCCCGCGAGCGCGGGCTCCCGTTCTCGGCGCTGTTCGCCTCGATCGTCTTCGAACGGATCCTCGACGCGCTCGCGCAGCTCCTCTTTCTCGGGATCGCCCTCGCTTCCGACGCCGGCTCGGGCACGATGGGCTGGATGTCCTCGGGCCGGATCCGGTGGGTCGTCGCGGCGATCGCCGCGGCGGCGGTCGCCGTGGCGCTCTTCGCGGTCGTGTGGCGAGGAGCCACCGAGCGAGTCCTCGAGGGGCTCTTCCGATTCCTCCCCGAGCGGATTCGGCCGCTCGCGCGCCGGATCGCGCATACGTTTCTCGACGGGTTCGCGTCCCTGAAGACGCCGCGCCTTCTGATGCTCGTCTCCGCGGGGTCCCTCGGCATGTGGTTCGTCATCAACGTCCAGATCTACTGCGTGATGCGCGCCTTCGGGCTCGACCTCCCGCTGTCGGCGGCGTACGTGGTGACGACCGCCGCCGTCCTCGGCCTCGCCGTCCCCACGCCCGGAGGCGTCGGCGGCTATCACGCCGCCGTGCAGTTCGCGCTGACCGACGTCTTCGCGGTGCCGCTGGCCACGGCGACGGGCGTGGCCCTCATCGCGCACGCGGTCTCCTTCGTCCCGATCTCGCTGATCGGGTTCGCGCTCTTTGCGACGGGGCCGCTGCGGAAGAAGGGGCTCAAGGAGCTGGCCGCGGAGCCGGAGAGCCGTTAGCCGGCTCACGGCTCTCACCCGTTACGCGATACTCTCCCTGCTGTGAAATGCCCCTTCTGCGCGGCCGGGGACGACCGGGTCGTGGACTCGCGGGAGAGCCGCGAGGGCGAGGTCATCCGCCGGCGGCGGGAGTGCACGGCCTGCGGCCGGCGCTTCACCTCCTACGAGACGATCGAGGAGATCCCCTACATGGTCGCCAAGAACGACGGCCGGCGGGAACGCTTCGACCGCAACAAGCTGCGGACGGGCCTCGTGAAGGCCTGCGAGAAGCGCCCGGTGCCGGGGGTCGAGCTCGACCGCATCGTCGACGAAATCGAATCGCTGCTGCACGACGCCGAGGAACGGGAGATCGCGACCTCCCGGATCGGCGCCCTCGTCATGGAGCGGCTGCGCGAGCTCGACAAGGTCGCCTATGTGCGCTTCGCCTCCGTCTACCGGAAGTTCGAGGACGTCGACGAGTTCCTGCACGAGCTCAAGAACCTGATCGGCCGCGGCGAGAAGGTGACGTGGGGGGGGGGGGGGG
>JBBDKM010000047.1:55691-118740 GCA_040879385.1 Thermoanaerobaculia bacterium
CGTGAGGCTGCGCCTCACGACGTCATCCCGAGGGCCGCAGGCCCGAGTCAGCCGGCCACCAGAGACAGACCCCCCGGCAGTAGGCAACGCCGTGCGAAGCACGGCGTTCATCCCAAACTCGATGGGCCGCTCCCCATGGTGAGGCGCACCGCCAAGTTCTACGGCCCGATGGTCGAACTCTCACGGCTTCAGGGCGAGCTCAATCGGCTCTTCGCCGCCTTCGTCGAGACGAACAACAAGGGAGCGGCGCCGGCGTCCTCGTGGGATCCGAACGTGGACGTCCTCGACGACGGGGAGTCGATCCGCATCCTGGCCGAGCTTCCGGGGGTCGAGGCCGGCGACGTGCGTGTGACGATCCGCGGCCGCGTCGCGATGATTCGGGGAACCAAGAAGGGGCGGATCCGGGCGAAAGAAGGCATGCGCTTCTTCTGCATGGAGCGCTACTTCGGCGGCTTCGTCAAGTCGGTTCCTCTGCCCCGCCCGGTCAATTCGCACCTCGCCAAGACCCAGATGAAGAACGGTCTCCTCGAGATCATCCTTCCCCGCGTCCCCGATCTGCGCGAAAAAGAGATCGAGGTCCCGGTCGAAGCGGAGCCGGAGGAGTAGGCTCGGAGACCCATGGCAGAGCCCGAAGACAAAGAGCTCGCGACGGAACGGGAAGCCGATCTCCCGATCCCGGACATCCTGGCCGTCCTGCCCCTGAAAGACGTCGTCGTCTTCCCGTACATCATCCTGCCCCTATCGGTCTCGCGGGAGAAGTCGATCAACGCCGTGGACGCCGCCCTCGCGGAGCAGCGGATCATCATGCTCGTCGCGCAGCGCGACGCGCAGAACGACACGCCGCGGCCGGACGAGCTCCACAAGGTCGGGACCGTCGCCGCGATCATGCGGATGCTGAAGCTCCCCGACGGGCGCATCCGCCTGCTGGTGCAGGGCCTCACACGCGCGCGCCTGGACTCGGTGCTGGCCGAGGAGCCGTACATCAAGGCCAAGATCACCCGCCTCGAGGAGCCCGAGAGCCCCGAGGATCTGCCGCCCGAGCACGAGGCCCTGCTGCGCAGCGTCAAGCAGAACCTGGAGAAGTCCGTCTCGCTCGGCAAGAACGTCTCTCCGGAGGTCATGGTCATCGCGGGGAACCTCGACGACCCGGCGCGCCTGGCGGACCTCGCCGCCTCCAACCTGGACCTCAAGCTCGAGGAAGCGCAGAAGATCCTCGAGTCGACCGATCCGATCGAGCGCCTGCGCCTGGTCAACGACAACCTCGCCAAAGAGATCACCGTCCTGACCATGCAGCAGGAGATCTCGACGCAGGCGCGCGGCGAGATGGACAGGTCGCAGCGCGAGTACTTCCTGCGCCAGCAGCTCCGCGCGATCGAGCAGGAGCTCGGCGAGGGCGAGGAGATCTCCGAGGAGCTCGACGCCTATCGCAAGGTCATCGCCGACAAGAAGATCCCGCAGGAGGCCGCGACCGAGATCGAGAAGCAGATCAAGCGTCTCGAGCGCAGCCACCCGGACTCGGCCGAGACGGCGATCATCCGCACCTACCTCGACTGGATGACCGGACTTCCGTGGAGCGTCGTCTCGGAGGACTCCAAGGACATCGACCGGGCGCGCAAGATCCTCGACGAGGACCACTACGACATCGAGAAGGTCAAGGAGCGCATCCTCGAGTTCCTGGCGGTCCACGCCCTGAAGCAGAGCCTGAAGGGCCCGATCCTCTGCTTCGTGGGCCCGCCCGGCGTCGGCAAGACCTCGCTCGGCCGCTCGATCGCGCGGGCCCTCGACCGCAAGTTCGTCCGGCTCTCGCTGGGAGGCGTGCGCGACGAGGCCGAGATCCGCGGGCACCGCCGGACCTACGTGGGCGCCATGCCGGGGCGCATCATCCACGGGATCCACCAGGCCGGCACATCCAACCCGGTCTTCATGATGGACGAGATCGACAAGATCGGCGCCGACTACCGCGGCGACCCGTCGGCGGCCCTCCTCGAGGTCTTCGATCCGGAGCAGAACTTCTCCTTCCGCGACCACTACCTGTCGGTCCCGTACGACCTCTCGAAGGTCCTCTTCATCGCGACGGCCAACGTGCTCGACCCCATCCAGGGCGCGTTCCTCGACCGAATGGAAGTCATCCGCCTCTCCGGCTACACGGCGGAGGAAAAGAAGGCGATCGCCCGGCGGCACCTGATCCCCAAGCAGATGGAGGAGAACGGCATCAGCGAGGCCAACGTCGAGTTCACGGACTCGGGCGTCGAGAAGGTCATCGAGGCGTACACGCGGGAGGCTGGCCTGCGCAACCTCGAGCGCGAGATCGGGGCGATCTGCCGCAA
Organism: Thermoanaerobaculia bacterium; assembly: GCA_040879385.1. GTDB lineage: Bacteria > Acidobacteriota > Thermoanaerobaculia > UBA5066 > Gp7-AA6 > DAHUXD01. Next base: position 58,019 of record JBBDKM010000047.1, read on the forward strand.
GGTCGCAGTCTCCGTGGCCAAGGGCAAGGGACGCAAGTACCGCATCAGCGGGGCCTCGGTCGAAAAGATGCTCGGCCCGGTCAAGCACTTCCGCGACGAGCAGCTCAAGAAGGACCAGGTCGGCGTCGCCACCGGCCTCGCGTGGACCTCCGTCGGCGGCGACATCCTGTTCGTCGAGGCGCTGGCCGTGCGCGGTAAGGGCGGCCTGCGCCTCACGGGCCAGCTCGGGGACGTGATGAAGGAGTCCGCCCAGGCCGCGATGTCCTACGCCCGCGCACATGCGTCCGAGCTCGGCATCAAGCACGACTTCTTCGAGACGCACGACGTGCACGTCCACGTGCCCGAGGGGGCGATCCCCAAGGACGGCCCGTCGGCCGGCATCACGATCGCCGCGGCGATGATCTCGGCGTTCACCCAGCGCAAGGCCCGGCGCGACGTCGCCATGACGGGGGAGATCACCCTGCGCGGCGAGGTGCTGCCGATCGGCGGCGTCAAGGAAAAGGTGCTGGCGGCGCGGGCGGCGAAGATCACGACCATCGTCCTGCCGAAGATGAACCGCCGCGACGTCATGCAGATCTCGCCGCGAATCCTGCACGACATCACATTTCGCTACGTCGAGGGCATGGAGGAGGTCCTCTCGATCGCGTTGCTGCCTGCCGGGGCCGATGCGCCGGGCGGGATGGACACGGTCGAAGAGGGGCCTGCGGACGCCCCCGGCCTGGAGGTTCCCGTCACGGCGCCCGGCCGCCGGAGAGCACCCGCCTCCCCTCGCGTGTGAAGCCGGAAGACCGTTTCGTCGAGAACCTCCGCGCCCTGCTGCCCCCGGCGCCGGGGGTCAGGCTCGGGCCCGGCGACGACGCGGCCATCGTGGACCGGGCGGCCGGCCTTCTCGCGGCCTCGACCGACATGCTCGTGGAGGGCGTCGACTTCCTCCCGGCCGAGGACCCGGTGCGGCTGGGAAGGCGCGCGGCCGCCGTGAACCTCTCGGACCTCGCGGCCGTGGGCGCGCAGCCCGAGTTCTTCCTGCTCTCGATCGCTTTTCCCGCCGCCCGCGGCGAGGATTTCCCTCTCGCCGTCGCCCGGGGCGCGATCGGGCGGGCCCTCGAGTTCGGGGGGCACCTCGTGGGAGGAGACCTGTCGGCGGCGCCCCTGACGATGGTCTCCGTCGCGTTCTGGGGAAGGCCGTCGGGCGAGCCGCTCACCCGCGGTGGCGCCTCCGCCGGTGACCGCGTCTACGTTTCGGGCCACCCGGGACAGGCCGCCGCGGGACTGCGCCTGGCGCGGACGCTCGCCGCTTTCGCGGAGCAGGGCTCGACGCCGGCCTCCCGCTTCCCGGCGATCGCCGCCGAGCACCAGGCGCGCCTGCTCGACGCCTACCGCGATCCGGTTCCCCGGATTCCGCTCGGTCTCGCCCTGGCGCGCGAACGACTGGCCAGCGCCGCCATCGACGTCTCCGACGGACTGGGCGTCGATGCCGGCCGGCTCGCCCGGGCCTCCGGCGCGCGCGTCGTGCTCGAGCGGAACCGGCTCCCGATCTCCTCCGCCCTCGTATCCTTCGCAGCCTCGGAGAACATCGACCCGGTCGAGCTCGCGATCGCGGGCGGCGACGACTACGAGCTGCTCTTCACGGTTCGAGAGACGGACGCCGAACGCCTCGAGAAGCACGCCGTGGCCGCCGGCACGGCCGTCGCGCACATCGGCCGGATCGAGTCGGGGACCGGCGCGGTCCTGCGCGGACCCCGGGACGAGCAGGACATCGGCGACCTCGGCCACGACCATTTCGAGGCCGCGTCGTGAGCCCGCCCGAGATCTCCGGCCCGGCTTCTGGAACCGGCAAGCGCCACCGGTCGCTGCGCCGCCGAAGCCTCAAGCTCCTCCTCGACCTGATGGGCCGCGCTCAGTCACCGGAGCGCGTGGCCGCGGCCGTCGCAGTGGGCGTGGGCGTGGGCCTCTCGCCCTTCATCGGTTTTCATTTCCTCCTGGCGATCGCGCTCGCCTTCGTCTTTCGCTTGAATAAGCTCGACACGGTGCTCTTCTCGCTCGTCGGTAACCCCTGGACGCTGCCCCCCTTCTTCGCCGTGGGCTATCGGGTCGGCCGCGCCCTGCTCGGATACGCTCCGGCCGCGGTTCCGGCCCTGAAGTGGCAGCGCATCCTCAACCAGGACTTCTGGGTAGCGTTCCGCGGGCCCGGTTTCGGACCGCGTCTGGCCTCGTTTCTCGTGGGAACGACTCTTCTCGCGCTGGTGGCCGCGCTCGCCGCCTACTGGCTGGCTCGGGGAACTCTCAAGCTCTACCACCGGCGCTATCCCCGCATCGCGGCCCGCGCCAAAAGGCGCCGGGAGAAGGCGGCGTTCCGGAAGTCCGGTCAGTCCGAGGTCAGCCCCCGGGAGCGGATCCACTGAGCAACGTGCTCTCGAGCTCCCGCACCGTGGCATCGCGCGGCGCCCGGCGCAGCGCCTCGCGCGCCTCCCGCAGCGCGTCGGCGCGGCGGCCGACCGAGGCGAGCCACCGCGCGTAGCCCACGCGCGTCGTCAGGGAGTCCGGCGCGATCGCCAGCGCGCGATGCCAGGCGTGCCCGGCCGTCTGACGCCGCTCGGCGGTCAGGATCTCGGCCATGCGGAAGGCGAGCGGAAGCGACTTCGGACTGCAGCGCAGACCCGCGCGGTACGCCGCCTCCGCTCCCGCGGGGTCCGACCGGCCCTCGCGCGCGAGACCGAGGCCGAAGTGCCCATTCTCGTAGCACGGCAAGATCCGAATCGCCTCGGCGTAGGCCGCCTCGGAGGCCGCGAGGTTACCGAGATTGCGCTCCATCCGCCCGCGCCCGGCCCAGGCGTCCCAGTACCGGGGGTAGATCTCCGTGGCGCGGGTGTAGTGCTCCAGCGCCCGGCGCGTCTTCCCCTGCGCCGACGACATGTAGGCGAAATCGTAGTGGGCCTTGGCGCTTCCGGGCGAAACGCGGACCATGTTCGTGAAGAGAGTCTCGTCGTTCTGCCAGACGGTGTTGCGGACGACCGTCCGTGCCGCGAGCAGGAGCGCGACCGCGGTCAGCGCGGCCAGCCGCCCGCGGCCTGCTGTTTCCCAGTCGTGCGTTTCTCCGAGGATCCAGGAGGCGGCGATCAGGCAGAACCCGGCGGACGGGAGGTAGGCCAGGCGCTCGGCGAAGATCGTGCCCGTCGGAAAGAGGAGGTTCCCGGCCGGCAGCGCGGCGATCGCCAGGAAGAGAAAGCCGAGCGCGGCCGGAGCTCGAGAACGCAGGCCCCGGAGGGCCGCCGCGGCGAGCGCCGCGAGGAGGACCGGCGCCAGCCAGAAGAGCGGGTCTTGGGCTCCGAGCGGCCGTATCGACCAGGCGGACTCATCCGCCGACAGGCGCACCGGGAACGCCAGCCGCCCCAGCGACACGAAGAAGAGGACGCAGGCATTGGCGGCGCGATCGAGCGGGGGAAGCCTGGCCAGGGGATTCTCGAGCTCGAAAATCCCGGTGGCGGCCGACTTCAACGCGCCGCCTAGGACCCACGCGCGAAGGCAAAAAACGCCGTACAGCACGGCGGCCGATCCGGCATAGAGGACAAGTCCGCGCCGGAAGGCGTCGAAGAGCCGCCGCGGAAGTCGGCCCTCCGCGCGCCAGGCCAGGCAGAGGAACAGCAGCGCCGGGGCCACGGCGGCGCTCTCCTTGGTCAGGTTCGCCAACGCGTACAGGAGCAGGGCCAGCGTCAGCGACAGCCACGCCTTCCCGCGCCAGTCGGCGAATCGCAGGCCGAGGAGCACGTAACCGAGCGCGAGCGCGGCCGCCTGCGTCTCTCCCCGTCCCACCAGGCTCGTCACGGCCTCGACGTGAATCGGGTGCACGGCGAAGAGGAGCGCGGCGCCGAGGGCGGCAGGCGGCGGGACGCCGAGAGCGAGCAGGAGCCGCACGCAGAGAAGCGTGACGGCCAGGTGCAGGAGGACGTTGACGGCGTGGAAGGGCGCCGGATCGGAGCCGTGGATCCACCACTGCACGGCGAAGGAGGAGAGCAGCACGGGCCGGTACGCGCTCCCCGTCCCCCGCTCGCCGCCGAAGTACGAGGTCGAGAAGATCTCGAGGAGCTTCTCGGGCGCTCGGATCCGCGGGTTGTCGCGGACGACGGCCTTGTCGTCGTAGGCGAACGAGGCGATCACACCGTTGGCGTAGCAGAGCAGACAGGCGGCGGAAAGAAGCAGCGCCGCGGGCAGCCGCAGGCGATGCGGAGTCACCGAATCTGGTACAGCTCTTTGCGGATGCGGCAGCCCGTCGGGGTCATCGCGAGACCGCCGTCCGCGGTCTCCTTGAGCGAGCGCGGCATCGCCTCGCCGATCTTGACCATGGCCTCGACGACCTCGTCCATCGGGATCACGCTCTCCACACCCGCCAGCGCCGCCTGGGCGCCCGTCAGCGCGAGCATCGCCGTGAACCCGTTGCGCACGACACACGGAACCTCGACGAGGCCCGCCACCGGGTCGCAGGCGAGCCCAAGCGTGTTCTGGAGCGTCAGCGCCGCGGCGTGAACGGAGGCGACGGCCGTGCCCCCGAGCAGAAACGTCAGGGCCCCCGAAGCCATCGCGGCCCCGACGCCCTGCTCGGCCTGGCAGCCGCCGGCGGCGCCCGAGAGCTCCGCCTTGCCGGCCACCAGCGCCCCGAAGCCGCCCGCCACCACCAGCCCGCGCGCCGCGAACGCGTCGTCGAAGCCCCGCTCTTCGGAGAGCGCCAGCAGAGTTCCCGGCACCATCCCCGCGGCGCCGGCCGTGGGCGCGGCGACGATGATCCCCATCCGGGAGTTCTCCTCGAGCACGGCGATCGAGTAGGCGATGCACTTGCCGACCAGGCGCCCGCCGGCGATGTCGCCGCCTCGCACGTAGTCGATGATCTTCTTCGCGTCACCGCCGACCATGCCGGAGAAGGACTTCCCGCCCGCCAGTCCCCGCCGGACCGAGTCCTTCATGATGGCCCACCGCTCGAGGAACGTCTGGAAGACCCGGTCGGCGGGCAGCTCCCTCTCCGCGGCTTCCTCGGCCAGGAAGATCGCATCGAGCGGCTGGCCCGTTTTCTGGGCGAGCGCGAGCAGGTCTGCAAAGCTGTTGAGCCGGGACGGCATGGCGTTTCTCCTGTTCAGGTGATGAGGGCGCCGCCGGCCACGCGGTCGAGCACGTGGACGCGGCGGATGCCCGGCAGTCGTTTCATGGACTCGACGTCTTCGGGCGGCAGCGGGGCGTCGAGGTCGATCCGCATGAAGGCTAGCTCGCCCTTGCCGCGGCGCAGGACTTCCATCGAGGCGATGTTGATTCCGCGGCGCCCGATGATCTCGGAGGCGCGCATCACCATGCCCGGCCGGTCGTCGTAGAAGAGCAGCAGGCAGGGGTCCCTGGCCGAGAGCGAAACGGGGAACCCGTCCACTTCCCGGATCTCGATCATGCCGCCGCCGATCGAGGCGCCGAGAATCGAGATCGTGCGCGTCTTCCCCTTCAGGTGGATCGCGACGCTGTTGGGGTGCGCCTCCGGCCCCATGTTCTTCGGCTTGAGGGCGTATTTCAGTCCGCGCTGCACGGCCAGGTCCAGGGCGTCCTTGAGGCAGGGGTCGTCGACTTCCATCCCGAGGGCTCCGGCCACGAGCGCGCGGTCCGTGCCGTGCCCGCGCATCGTCTTGGCGAACGCCGAATGAAGCTCGAAGCGGGCCTCGACCGGCTCCTCTTCGAGAAGGGTCCGCGCCACGCGCGCGAGGCGGCACGCCCCCGCCGTGTGCGAGGAGGACGGGCCGACCATGACGGGGCCGACGATGTCGAGGAGCGAGATCACCGGGGGGGAGGATACAGGAGCAGTGAGCGGCCGGCAGGAGGCGGGCAGCAGACCGCTTACGGCTTACTGTCTGCCGGCTTCACCTTGAGCTCCCGCATCAGATAGTGCAGCGCCTGGCGCGACAGGCCGAGGTCGCGCGCCGCGCGGCTGCGGTTGCCGCCGGCCCGGTCCAGCGCGTCCGCGATGAGGTCGCGCCGGTGGGCGTCGACTCGGGCGCGGTAGTCGCCGGTGCCGTTTCCCCGGGGCGGGCGCGCCGCGTCGGGCAGGAGAGCGATGGTCACGTCGCCGTCGGAGTCGCCGAGCGCGGCCGCCTGGGCCATCGCGTTCTGCAGCTCGCGGACGTTGCCCGGCCACGCGTAGGCGCCGATCGACGCCACCGCCTCGGGCATCAGGCGCAGCCGGCCCCGCCCGTACTCGCGAGCCGCGCACTCCAGGAAGTGCCGGGCGAGCAGGATCGCGTCCCGCCCGCGCTCGCGCAGCGCCGGCAGGCGGAGGACCGCGACGTGGAGGCGATAGTAGAGGTCCTCGCGAAAGCTCCCCGCTTCGACCTCGCGTTCCAGATCCCGCGAGGTCGCGGAGACCACCCGCACGTCGATCCCGCGGGCGCGGTTCTCCCCCACGCGCCGGATCTCCCGCTCCTGCAGGGCGCGCAGGAGCTTGGGCTGGAGCGGCGGGGCGAGGTCGCCGATCTCGTCGAAGAAGATCGTGCCCCCGGAGGCCTCCTCGAGCAGGCCGCGCCGATCGCGCTCGGCCCCCGTGAAGGCGCCCCGCGCGTGCCCGAAGAGCTCGCTCTCGAGGAGCGCGGCGGGAATCGCCGAGACGTTGACCGCGACGAACGGTCCCGCCGCGCGCGGCGAGAGTCGGTGGACGGCCCGCGCGACCGCCTCCTTCCCCGAGCCCGTTTCGCCGAGGATGAGCACGGTGACCGACTGCGGAGCAAAGCGCGTGAGCCGCCGGTACGGCTCCTCCATCGAGGGGTCGGCCGTGACGACCCCCAGCCGCAGCCATCCCGCCGCGAAGTGGGCGGCCGACGGCTCCGCGGCCGAGCGAAGCAGCAGCGTCTCCAGGACGAGCGAGACCGCGGCCGCGGCCTCTGCGGACGGTTCGGGCCAGAGGGCGAGCTCGAACCGGGCGCTGCCGGCTTCGAGCGTGCGCCAGACCGTCTCCCGGGGCGCAGAGGCCGCGCCGAGCGTCACGAGCTCGCGGCATTGCGCATCCCGCACCGCGAGGCCGACGATCCCGAGGCGGGAGAGCACCCCTTTGGCGCAAGGCGACTCTCCCGCCAGCGCCGCCCGGACGGCGTCGCGAATCTCGCGCACCGTCTGCGCCGCCACGGCCTCCGGCACGGCGCCGAAGACACGGTCCGCCAGCGCTCGCCCGCCCCCGGAGCGCAGGACGCCCGCTGCCCGCTCCCGGACCTCCGCCGGCAGTCCCGCCTCGCCGAAGAGGCAGTGCCAGCGGGCCGAGGCCTCGGCCGCTCCGTATGGATCCGCCGCGAAACGCTCGGCGAGCGCGCGGCAGGCGGCGTCTGGAGGCCCGCCCCGCTCGCGCCAGGAGAGCTCCTCGAGCCGCTCCCGGGCCAGGCGGTCGCGCTGGCACCGGTCGGGCGGGTCGGCGGCGGCCGCCTCCCACGCGCGCCGCGCCCCGTCGAAGTCCCGCTCGTACAGGCTCCGGTCCCCTTCCTCCAGCCAGAGCTCCCCGATCTCCAGCCGGTCGCCGAGGCGCTCGGCCAGAGCGCGCGCTTCCGCGTTCGCCCGCGCCGCCTCGTCCAGGCGTCCGCGCCGCAGCGCGAGGCGGCCGCGGTGGTGGAGCGCGACGAGCCGTCGCGGCTCGTCGCGCTCCGAAACGGCTCTCGCCTCGAGGTCGTCGATCTCCGCGGCCGCGGCGTCGAAGGAGCACCGATTGATCAGCAGCTCGACGCGATTGCCGCGCGCGATCCGGGCCAGGTCCTCCCGGCCGGCGGCCGCCGCGGCCCGCCGGGACTCCTCCAGCAGCGCTTCGCAGCGGGACTCGTCTCCCGCGTGGTAGACCGTGGCGGCCAGATCCAGAAGCAGCTCCGCGCGCTCGGCCGGGTCGTCCTTTCCGACGCCGATCGCCTCCTCGAGGCGGACCGCGGCCTGTGCGTATTGCCGGCGGTCGAGCAACGCGCGCGCCTCCTGCGCGAGGAACCGGGCCGCCAGACGCTCGTCGGCACCGCGCAGGGCGACCGGCCGGAGGGCTTCGTAGACGGCGCCCTCCTCCGCAAAGCGCCCGGCGAGCGCGAAAACGCGGGCGCGGGCGAGGCCCGTCTCGAGCCGTTCGGCGTCCGCCAGATCCGCGCCGAGGTGATCGGCCTCTTCGAGGAGCGCCAGCGCGCAGTCGGTCCGGCCTTCTCGGGCCAGGCCGGCTGCCCCCAGCCTCAGCGCCCGCACGCCCTCGGCCGCCGGGGCGTCGGGGGGGGGCCCCCCTCCGCGTGCCGCCCGAGCATCACCGCGACCTCTGCCGCGCGCAGGCGCGCCCGGCTGCGCTCTTCTGGCTCGGCTCCGGAGGATCGGGCGAGGTGCTCGAGCCGCGCCAGCGCGTCCCGGGGCCTTCCACCCGCGATCTGGCGTTCCGCCTCGATCGCCTCGAGCCAGGGTGCGAAAGCCGCCGGAGCGGCCGCCGAGAGCCGCGCGGTCAGCGGAAACCAGGCCTCGGCCGCCCGAAGCGGGAAGGCCCGGATCCACTGCTCGGCCTCGCGCAGGGCGGGCGCGATCCGGCCCGCCGCCAGCATCTCCTCGATGCGCCCGCCCGGGTCGCCGTCGCACACCGCGGCGTGCGGCGGGAGCGGCAGCGCCGCGACCTCCGCGCCATTGGGCAGCGGCGCGTCGCCGGTCGGATCCGCGACGAACTCCGCCCATCCGGGGCTCGCGAGGATCCTCCGCATCCGATCCCGCGCGCGCGACGGCTCGACGTGAGCGAGCGCGGCGAACCGCTCGTAGAACCGCACCGACGCCGCCAGGGCTCCGCAGGGAACCCACAGCGCCCGGCGCCAGTCCGCCGGCGTCTCCGGCGCCCTGCCGGCGGCGGCGATCTCCACGGTCTCGACCGCGTCTTCGAGCACGAGCCGGGCGGCGTCGAACGCCCGCCGCGAAAGGGAATCCCAGCGCTCCGGCTCGACTGCGATCCAGACCGCGCGGCCCGCGCCGGCGAGCTCGCGCAGGCGGCGGCAGGCGGCGGCCACGCCATCGGGCGGAGGGTCGAGCCCCAGCGCACCGCCGGGCGTCAGCGCGGAGAGGGGAGGCTCGAAAACGCGCGGCTCCCGGCCCCGCAGGATCGCCCGGGCTTTCTCGGCGAGCGCGCGGCCGCGGGCGCTCCCGAGGGCTTCGGACCCGACGCCAAGGCAGCGCTCGCGCGCCACCGCGGCCGCCGGCTCCGAAAGCCCCGGGAAGGCGCGCAGGATGCGGGCGACCCAGACCTCGCCGCGCACGAGGGCCGCGTCGGGCGCAGAGAGCTCCTCGCACAGCCCCCGCGCCGCCGCCGGCGAGAGGCGCCCGCCGCGGGCAAACAGCCGCAGAAGCAGGCTTGCGACCGCCTCTGCGACCGGCGTGGCACCGCCCGCCCGCACGGACGCGGGCGTACGGGTCAGCCAGAGCCGCGCGGTGCCGGACGCCGTGTCCCAGGCCGCGGTCTCCAGGTCTTCGGGTGTCAGGGAGAACCCGCGCGAAGCGAAGAACGCGGCGGCGCTCGCCGCCTGGAGGAGCAGCGGCGCGCGCCACGGTTGGGGGACACGCCCCTGCGCAAGCGGGCGCGCCGCCACGCGGCCGCGCCACACGAGAAGGTCTGTGCCCTCGCGGCCGAAGTCCACGGGCGCCGGCAGGGTCGCGTGCTCGAGCCCGAGGAACTCCAACCACCGATCGCGGCACGCCCCGAGGGCGAACCGCTCGGGGACGCCCGTGGCGCCGCGCGTCTGGATCACGCCATCACACCCAAAGCCTCTGTCTTTCTATTGTCGCGAGGGCGCCGCTCAGCGCAAGCAGATGCCGTCGAGGTCCCGGAAGAACGCGGGGTAGGACTTGGAGACGCAGGAGGGGTTTTCGATCATCAGCTCCGGCACGCGCAGGCAGAGGAGCGCGGCGGCCATCGCCATGCGGTGGTCGCGGTGGGTCGGGATCCGGGCGAGCCCCCGGGCACGCGCCGGGCCGATGACCGTGAGCGTGTCCGGCCCTGCGGTCGCCGCGGCGCCCGCGGCCCTCAGGATCTCGGCGAGCGCCGCGATCCGGTCGCTCTCCTTCAGGCGCAGGTGGCCGATACCGAGGAACCGACTCTCCCCGCGCGCCAAAGCGGCGAGGGCCGCCAGAGCCGGCACGGAGTCCGGGAAGTGGGTCGCTTCGACGGAGACAGGAGCGAGCGCGTCCCCCGGTGCGTCGGCGGCGACGGTCGAGGAGGAGCCGGCGATCCGGATCCCCATCCTCTCGAGAACCGGCAGAGCACCCGCGTCGGGATCCAGCGAGGGCCAGCGCAGGCCCTTCAACTCCAGCGATCCCCCCGCGGCCCCCACGGCGGCGAGCAACGCAACCGCCGACGAATAGTCGCCGGGGACCTCGTAGCGGGCCGCGACCTTCGCACCCCGCCGGACGCGCAGGGCGTCGCCCTCGACGACCTCATGGCCGAACGCCCGCAAGGTGTCGAGCGTCATGCCGACGTACGGTGCGGAGGCGACCGTTCCGGCGGCCTGGACCGCGAGGCCGCCCTCCACCGCGACGGCGGCGAGGAGAATCGCGGAAAGGAACTGACTCGACTGCGACGCGTCCACCTGGAGAAGGCCGGAGCGCAGCCCGCCTTCGATCCGCAGCGGGAGCCGCCCGTCCGGTCCCGCGTACGCGATTTGCGCCCCGGCGGCGGCCAACCCCGTCACGAGCGCTCCGATGGGACGCTCGCACAGGCGTTCCGAGCCCGTCAGGAGAAAGCGTCCCGGTGTCGCCGCGCAGACGGCGGTCAGGAAGCGCGCCGCCGTGCCCGAGTCCCCGGCATCGAGCGTGATCGGGCTGCGCGCATCGACGCCCAGCGGGCCCGAGACCCGGAGCCCGTCCCCCACGGCCTCGATCGACGCACCCATCGCCGTGAGGCAGCGCCGCAACGCCGCGGTGTCGTCGCTCTCCAGGGGCCGGACGATCTCGACCGGAGCCTCCGTGAGCGCGGCCAGCACGAGCGCGCGGTTGGTCGCGCTCTTGGACGAAGGAACCCGCAGGGAGCCGCGGATCGAGGAGGCCGGCGGGAAGACGAGGTAATGGCTCACGGGCCTGCGAAAACCTTGCTAAAGCGACACGAGCGAGGTCGTCCCGTCCTCCCCGATCTCCATCCACCGGCGCTCTTCGACGAAGGCCGGGAGGATCTCGACGACGCCGCCGTCGACGTTCTCCCTCCACGACTTGTGGAAGTGCCCGAGCAGCAGCACGTCGACGCCCTGGCGGAAACGCTTCTCGGCGAAGGCCCGGATCATCTCGACGGGCAGGCGCGTCTTGTGCCTGAAGTTGGAGCGGTACAGGCGCGCCTCCATGTTCCAGACGAGGCGGTTGCCCGCCCCTTTCGGGACGACGGAGAGCGCCGCGCGCGAGACCGGGTTCTTCGAGAGAAAGCGCCAGAAGCGATAGGACCGGTCCTTCGCGTTCAGGAGATCGCCGTGTGTCGCCAGGAACCGGCGGCCTCCGGCCTCGAAGATTTCCTCGTCGCAGACGGACCGGAACGCGTCCTCGGCGTAGGAGCCCCGAAGGAAGAAGTCCCGGTTCCCCTCCACGTAGGTGACCGCCACGCCCGCCTCCCGCAGCCGCCGCGCGCTCTCGAGGAAGCGCGCGATCGCGGGCGTCTCGAACTTCGGGTGCGCGATGAAGAAGTGGAAGATGTCGCCGAGCAGCGTGATCGCCCGGGCCCCCCGCTGCCGCGCCCGTTCCAGGGCCTCGAGGAACGGCTCTTCGTCGCCGGGGCGGCGTCCCACGTGACAGTCGGCAAAGACCGCGCGCATCGCGGCGCCAACGATAGCAGGCCTCCCCCGCCCCGCTACACTTCCGCCCCGGGGAGGAATTTGCGGCTTTTCCGGCTGTTTCGTGACTCATGCGCGACCGCAGGCTCGGACAGGCGGCGGCGGTGTGCGCGCTGCTGCTCGCGCCTGGGTTCACGCGGGGAGCGGCCGCGAGGGTCGAGCCCGGGCAGGCGCCCCGGGCCGACGCCTCCGTCCTCGCCGCGCTCGACCGCGGCGACGGCGCCGTCGACGTGATCGTCGGCGTCCGCGACGACACGCCTTCGGCCCGGGCGCTCGCCGCCCATCCCGATCCGTCCGGAGAGCCGGGGCGGCGCGTGCGCCGGCTGGCGGCGCAGAGGCGGCTCGCGAAGGAGATGGCCCCGGGGTCGCTCGCGGTGCGCCGGGAGTACGAGAGCCTCTCGATGCTCGCGGGCCGGGCCACGCGCGACGGCGTCCTGGCGCTCGCCAACCGCCGCGACGTCCTGTGGGTGACTCTCGACGGCGTGCGACGCAAGCACGAGTCGTTCGCGCAGCCCGCGCAGACCCTGATCCGCAGCGACTCGACCAATACCCTCGGTTTCGACGGCACGGGGCAAACGATCGCCGTGATCGACACGGGCGTCGACTACGGAATTGCGGAGCTCGGCGGCGGCGGCTTCCCCAACGCGAAGGTCGTCGGCGGCGCCGACCTCGGGGACGGCGACGCAGACCCGCTCGACTGCGACGGGCACGGGACCTCCGTGGCGTCCATTGCGGCGGGCCCGATGGGTGTCGCCCCGGGCGCGAAGATCGTCGCCCTCAAGGTCACGTCGCAAGACGGCTGCGACACGGCGGAGGACTCGGTCATCCTCTCCGCCTTCGACTGGGCCATCGCGAATCGCGCGGCGCACGGAATCACCGCCGTCAACCTCTCGTTCGGAGGCATCTTCACCGACGGGCGCGACCACGGGTACTGCGACGAGGCCTATCCGCAGTACGCCGCGGCGGTCGAGTCGGCCAACGCCGAAGGCATCGCCGTCGTCGTGTCTTCGGGAAACGAAGGGTTGACGAACTCGATCGCGATCCCCGCGTGCGTGTCGACGGTGATCTCGGCCGGAGCGGTCTACGCCGACAGCTTCCCGACCGTCGCCTGGCAGGACGCCGGAGGAGGCACGTTCTGCGAGGACCGCGGCGCGATGCCGGACACGCACGTCTGCTTCTCCAACTCGGCGTCGGTCCTCTCCCTGCTCGCCCCCGGAGCCTTCTGGCAGGCTCCGACGCGGGGAGGCCAGATCGAGTACTTTCACGGGACGTCGGCCTCGGCCCCCGCCGTGGCCGGCGCCGTCGCGCTCATCCGCCAGGCGCGCCCGGAGCTGCCGCCTTCGGCGGTCAAGAGCCTGCTGCGCGCGACCGGCCGGGCCGTGGCGAACCGCGCCAACGGCATCCTGACGCCGCGCATCGACACCCTCGCCGCGGTCGAGCTCGCAGCGGCCGCGTTCGCGCCCTTCGACGGCACCGCCGTGCCGATTCCCGACGGCACGGGGTCCGCCGCGGCGAGCGCCACGATCACCGGTTTCACGGGCCTCATGGCGAGCGTGCAGGCGGTCGTGGAGATCGAACACGACGATCCGCGACAGCTCTCCGCGACGCTGACCGGCCCCGACGGAACGTCCGTCCGGCTCCACGAGCGCACGGGCGACCCGCAGCGTCCGATCAACGCGGTCTACGGAAAGACGCTGGCCGCTTCCCGGTCGCTCGCGGTCTTCACGGGCAAGCCCGCCAACGGCGTCTGGACGCTGACCGTCACCGACGCGACGCCGACCGTCGCCGGGCGCATCCGCAACTTCGCGGTCCGCCTCGTCGCCGGACAGCCCGCGGCGGCGATCCCTCCGGGCGCGGACGCCGTCGTCCTTCCCATCGTCGGCCATGTCCAGGGCACCAGGCTCTTTCTGACGGACGCGCGCCTCTATAACCCGCAGGAAGAGGAGCAGACTTTCTCGCTCTTCTACGTGGCGCAGGGGCTCTCCGGCGCGCAGGCCGTTCAGGCGACCCGCACGATCGCGCCGGGGCAGGTCCTCGCGCTCGACGACGTGGTGGGGTCCGAGTTCGGATACGCGGACTCGATCGGGGAGTTGACTCTGGTCTCCCCCGCGCCCGGGCTGATGGCTTCGAGCCGCGCTTACACGCGGGGCGACCACGGCACGTTCGGCCTCTTCGTGCCGGCGCTCTCGAGCGGCGACGGACTCGCCGCCGGGCAGACCGCCACGGCGAACGGTCTTTCCAAGGGCCCGCGATTCCACACGAACACGGGCTTCACGGAGGTTTCTGGCGCCCCGGCCACGGTGAAGATGGAGATCTTCGGCGGCAACGGCGCGTTCCTCGGTTCGACGACCCGCACCGCGCCGGGCAACGGCAGCGTCCTCGTGACCGACGTCATCGGCGAGCGGGGGCTCGGCGCGACGCCCAACTTCCGGGTCGACTACACCGTGACGGGCGGCGCGGGACGCGTGATCCCCTTCGCGACCTTCATCGACGACGCCACCGGCGACGGCGTCTTCCAGGCGGCCGCCGCTCCGGCCGCCTCCTCGGAGGACATCGTCATCGCGCAGGCCTCCCACGCCACGGGCGCCAACGGCGACTTCTTCCGGACCGACCTCCACGTGACCAACCTCGGGACGGCCCCGGCCACCCTGACGCTGTCCCTGATCCCCCGCGCCCTGGCCGGCACACCGGGCCCTCCCCGCGTCCACACCCTCGCGCCCGGGCAGACGTTCGAATCGCTCGACGTCCTGTCGGGCGAGTTCGGCCTCGGCAACTCTTCGGCGGCGGGCCTGCGGATCCGTCCGAGCGAGCCCGCGCGCCTGGCCGTTTCGACCCGCACGTACGTGGAGAAGTTCGGAGGAACGTTCGGCTTTTCGATCCCGGGGCTTCCGGCCTCCGACGCCATCGGGGCGGGGGACGGCAAGTCGACCGTCATCCAACTCGATTCGAGCTCGTCGCCGCAGGGCTTCCGCGCCAACTTCGGCTTCGCCGAGGTCGCCGGCGCCGACGCCACCGTGTCGGTGAGAGTGAAGAGGGGGGACACGGGCGACGACATCGGGTACGGGCTCTACGAGGTGCCGGCGGGCACGTCCTTCCAGGCTACCTCGAGCGGCGTGCTGCCGCCGACCGGGGCGTCCAACGTCTACCTCCAGTTCGAGGTGCAGGCCGGCGCCGGCCGCGTCCTCGCCTACGGCGTCGCGATCGACAACACCTCGGGGGACGCCATCTACATTCCAGCCAAACGGGAGCCCTAGCAGACTAAAATACGGCCCCGATGTCCTCCCCGCCCCGGCCCGCCGGCGTTCTCCAGCCCTGGCAGCGGCGCATCTACCGCCTCCTCCTCGTTCCCCTGGGCCTGATCGCCGCCAATTCGATCTTCATCGCGGCCTTCACGCGCGATACCACGTTCTTCTACGCGATGCTGCTGCTGCATCTCGCGCTCGGGCTCGCCATCGCGATCCCGTTCTTCGTCTTCGCCGTGACGCACGCCAAACGCATGATCCGGATGTGGAACAAGCGGGCGAAGCACGCGGGCCTGGCGATCTTCACGCTCGCCGTCGTGTGCGTGGCGAGCGGCCTCTTCATGACGTTCCGGGGCGCGACCCTCAACAACCGCGCGATCTGGCTGGCGCACGTGGCCTCGGTGCCGCTCGCGCTCGTGGCGTTCATCCTCCACCGGCGCGCGCACGTCCACAAGCTCCAGTTCCGGCGCCTCTTCGCCTGGGGCGGCGCGGTCGCGGTCTTCCTCGGCGCCATGGCCGTCCTCGCGAAGGTCGAGAAGCCGCCGCGGCGCATCGTCAACGTCAACGGCGACACCGTCTTCTATCCTTCGGCGAGCGAGACCTTCGACCAGGGCCTGCTCGACGCGAAGAAGCTCGCCGCCAACGGTTACTGCAAGGAGTGCCACCCCGACTCCTTCCACCGGTGGGAGCGCTCCGCGCACCGGTTCTCCTCCTTCAACAACCCCTTCTACCGGAAGAGCGTCGAGTTGATGGCCGATCGGGTGGGACGCGAGCGCACGAAGTGGTGCTCCGGCTGCCACGACCCGGTCGTGCTCTTCACCGGCCAGATGGGCGCGGCCACGCAGGCGTCGTTCTCCTACGACTCGTTCGAAGCGCAGCAGGGCCTGACCTGCATGTCGTGCCATTCGATCGCCGAGGTCAAGGACGCGAAGGGCAACGGCTCGTACGTGATCGAGGAGTCCAAGCAGTATCCGTTCGCCTTCTCCGAGAACGCGACCCTGCGCGCGGTCAACCGCCTGCTCATCCGCATGGAGCCCTCCCTTCACCGCAAGACCTTCATGAAGCCCGTCATGCGCACGCCCGAGTTCTGCTCCACGTGCCACAAGGTCGCCCTGATCCCGGCGTTGAACAGCTACCGCTGGATGCGCGGCCAGAACCACTACGACAGTTGGTACGACTCCGGCGTCTCGGCGCGCGCCGTCCGTTCTTTCTACGACCCGCCGCAGGCCAAAGCCTGCCGCGACTGCCACCTCCCGCCCTACCGGTCCGACGAGTTCGGGAACCAGAAGGGCTATCTCCACGACCACGTGTTCCCGGCCGCGAACACAGCGCTGCCGTTCTTCCGCGGGGACCGCGAGACACAGAAGCAGATCCAGGACTTCCTGCAGAACAAGGTCCTGTCGGTCGACATCTTCGCGATCCGGCGCGGCGACGAGCTCCTCGTGCTCGGCGAGTCCCTTCCGGAGGTGCGGCCCGGGGAGACCCTCGACGTGGAAGTCGTCGTGCGCACGCGCGGCGTGGGCCACCCGTACACCAACGGAACCGCCGATTCCAACGAGACCTGGGTCTCTCTGGAGGCCGACGGCGGCGCGGGCAGGTTCTTCGCGAGCGGCGTGCTGGATGACGCAGGCCGGCTCGACGCCGCCGCCGACCGGCTCGAGACCCTGGTGATCGACGACGCGGGCCGGCACATGGACCGCCGCCAACCCCAGGACATCCGCGTGCCGCTGTACAACAACGGCATCGGCCCCGGAGCGGCGCGCGCCGTGCACTACCGGTTGACCGTGCCGGCGGACGCAAGGGGGGCCGTGACCCTCAAAGCGGGAACGCACTACCGGAAGTTCTCGCGCGACTACACGACGTTCTCGCTCGGCGCCGCGCACTCCTCCCTTCCGGTGACGACGCTCGCGAGCGACACGGTGGCGCTGCCCGTCCGCGCGCCGGGCGGCGCAACGTCCGCGTCCCGCCTCCCGCGCGGCAACCCCGATCCTGCGTGGCTGCGCTGGAACGACTACGGGATCGGCCTCTTCCTCCAGGGCGACCTGAAGGGCGCCGCCGCCGCGTGGACGCAGGTCGCAGAGCTCGCGCCCGAGAAGCCGGACGGCCCGTTGAATCGCGCGCGGGCGGAGATCGCCGAGGGGCGTCTGGCCGACGCGAAGGCGTCTCTCGCCGAGGCCGAGAAACGCCGGCCCGGCTCAAGCAAGACCGCCTTCTTCCGCGCGACCGTGGCCAAGGACGAGGGGCGGCTGGAGGACGCGCAGAAAGATCTGGAGGCCGTGCTCGCCAGATTCCCCCTCGACCGGGTCGCCTGGAACGCCCTCGGGCTCGTCCACTGGCTCGCCGGCCGATTCCCCCAAGCGGTCGCGGCCTACGGCAAGACGCTGGCGATCGACCCCGAGGACTTAAACGCGCACTACAACCTCATGCGCGTCTACCGCGCCATGGGCGATCGCAAGAACGCGGCCGTCCATGACGCGGCGTACCGGAAGCACAAGGACGACGAGACCATCCGCGCCATCCCGGGCGACTTCCGGATGAAGAACCCCTGGGCCAACCGGGAGTCGCTCCCCATTCACGTGCATGCGGAGGCCGAGCCCCCTGCGGCGGCGGCCGCGGATTGGGTCGCCTCCATCGGCTCGAAGGGGTACGAGACCGACGGGGGCTACCTCACGCGCTCGCACCCGCCCGTGCTGGGCGAGCGCGAGCAGTGGTCGTACGCGTCCTCGCCGCCCGCCGCGCCGGCCGCTCTCCCGCGCGTCTCTTCCGTTCCGTAAACCCGGGCGGGGCGCCCCTTGTTACACTCCCCCGCCGTGCGCAGAGCCACGCTGGGACTGCTGCTCGGGCTTCTGGCTGGGGCCTCCTGCCGCCGGGCGGAAAAGCGCGCTCCGGCCGTGGCTCCCGCGCGGGTGCCGACGCCGCCTCCGGCCGTCCGCTTCCAGGAAAAGGCGAAGGAACTGGGGATCGACTTCGTCCACGTCAACGGCGCGGCCGGCCGCAAGTGGATGCCCGAGACGATGGGCGGCGGCGTCGCGGTGCTCGACTACGACGGGGACGGCCGGCCCGATCTCCTCTTCGTCTCGGGAACTCCCTGGCCGACCGGGCAGCGCGTCCGGAATCCGGGCTCCTCTCTCGCCCTCTACCGCAACGAGGGCAACGGCGCCGACGGGCTTCCCCGCTTCCGCAACGTGACGCGCGCGGGGGGCCTCGAAAGAGTCTTCTACGGAATGGGCGCTTCGGTAGCGGACTACGACAACGACGGCCGCGACGACATCTACGTGACGGCCCTGAACCGCAACTTCCTCTTCCACAACCGCGGGGGCCGCTTCGAAGAGGTTTCCTCTCCGGCCGGCGTCCGCGACAACGGCTGGGGAACCTCGTCGGCCTGGCTCGACTTCGACCAGGACGGGCGCTCCGACCTCTACGTCTGCCGCTACGTCGACTGGAGCCCGGCCCGGGACCTCTTCTGCACGCTCGACGGCAAGAGCAAGTCCTACTGCACGCCGGAGCGGTATCCGGGCGCGCCCTCCCGCCTGTACCGCAATGCGGGGAACGGCCGCTTCCTGGACGTCACGAACCACGCCGGCGTCGGCAACGGAAACCAGAAGGCCCTCGGCGTCGCGCCCTGGGACTTCGACGGCGACGGCAGGACCGACATCCTCGTCGCCAACGACACCGCGCCCAACAACCTCTTCCGCAACAAAGGGGACGGCACCTTCGAGGACGTCGGCATCCCGGCCGGCGTCGCCGTCGACGAAACCGGGCGCGCGCGCGGCGCGATGGGCGCGGCCTGGGCGGACATCCGGAACGGAAAGGGGTCCGCGGTCGCGATCGGGAACTTCTCGAACGAGATGAAGTCCCTCTACTGGACCGACACCGGCGAGGTCTTCCTCGACGAGTCGCCGCGCAGCGGCGTGGGCCCGACCTCGTTTCTCGATCTGACCTTCGGGGTCCTCTTCTTCGACGCGGACCTGGACGGCCGCATGGATCTCCTGCTCGCCAACGGCCACGTCGAGCCGACGGTGCAGCAGGTCCAGAAGGACGTGACGTACCGGCAGGCGCCCGTTCTCTACTGGAACGCCGGGGACGGCCGCTTCACTCCGCTCGGGGAGCGCTCGGGGGACCTCGCGGCGCCGCTGGTAGCGCGCGGCGCGGCGCACGCGGACCTGGACGGCGACGGCGATCTCGACCTCGTCCTCGTCGAGAATGGGGGGCCCGCCCGCGTCTATCTGAACCCGGTCGACGATCCGAAGCGGAGCGTGCGCCTCCGCCTGATTGGAGCCGGCCGCTCAAACCGGGACGCTCTCGGCGCGAAAGCGACGGCCTCGATCGGCGGCCGCACGCTCTCACAGCAGGTCGCCGGCGGCCAGTCGTATCTCTCGGCGCCCGAGAAGACGCTCACGTTCGGACTGGGCGCCGCGCCGAAGATCGATACGCTCGAAATTCGCTGGCCCGACGGCGCGACGCAGATGCTGCGGGACATTCCCGGCGGGGCCCGGCTCCAGGTCGAACAGCGCCCGTGACGTTCGCGGCCCCCGAACCGGAATAGACTTCTCCTCGCCCGAGCGTCTCGAGAAGGGGGACGCCGAGCGGAGGTCCCGACCGATGACGAAAGCGACATCCTGCTGCGCAAGGCGACCGTCCGAATACCCGCACGCGCGGGTGGCGGACATCCCGGAGATCGCACAGATCCTGGTCGACGTCACGCCTCCCGGCGCGGTGCACCGCTCCTACCGCTGCCGGCCGTGCGGCCAGGCCTGGGAGGAGTATCGGATCCCGCTCGCCGAGCCCCCGGACGACTTTCGCGTGCTGAAGGTGGGAGGGGCGTCGGACGCCCCGGACGCTTCGGGTGAGATCGCGGTCCAGCCCCTCGCGGCTCGACCCGCGGGGGCCAACCGCAAGCCGGGCGCGCGAGCGTTCGCGATCCTGGCGCTCGGCGCCTGTCTCTTCTACGCGCTCTGGTTGCTGCCCCCGCTCGCGACCGGAAAAGCCTGGGTGGCCCGCTGGATCGTGGGCGGCCTGCTCGCCGTTCTCGCGGTGCAGAGCTTTCTCTCCTTCCTGCGCTCACGAAAGCCTTCGCGCCGCGGATGAGCTCCCAGCCCCTCACCGTCCGCTCCGGCGGCCCGGAGGACCGGGCTTTCGTCCTCGAGACGGCCCGAAGGCTGGGGGAGTTCGGCCCGCCGGAGTGGCGGACCGCGGAAGAGATCGTGGCGGGAGAGGTCCGGACGCTGCTGCGCCACTTCTCGTCCCCCTCCCCGGCCGAAGCACTCCTGGTGGCGCAGGATCGTTCGGGACAGCGGCTGGGGTTCGTCTTTCTCGAGAGCCTGCACGACTATTTCCGGGGCGAGCGCCACGGGCACATCGGCATCCTCGCCGTCGCGGGAGAGGCCGAGGGCCGGGGCACGGGCCGCGCGCTCCTCGACGCGGCCGAGACCTGGGCGAGGTCGCTCGGGTACGGCTTCCTGACGCTCAACGTGTTCGAGCGCAACCTTCGGGCGCGCCGGGTCTACGAGGCCGCGGGTTACGCGGCCGAGACCCTGCGGTACGTCAGGAGCCTATGACCGGCGACATCACGATCCGGCTCGCCCGCGAAACCGACTTCGCGGACCTCGCCCGTCTCTCGGATCAGTTCGGCTATCCGTTGACCCCGGAGGCGGCCGCGTCTCGACTGCGAGAGGTCCTCGGCGGGCCCGACCATGCGCTGCTCGTCGCGGAATCCGACGGCCGCGTCGTCGCCTGGATGGAGATGAAACGGCTTCGAGTCTTTTCGGCGCGGAGGCAGGTGGAGCTCGCCGGGCTGGTGGTCGACGAGGCGCACCGCGGACAGGGGATCGGCAGCCGGCTCCTCGAGGAGGCCGAGCGGTGGGCCCTCGACCTGCGTTGCGGCAAGATTCGCCTCCGGTCGAACCCGATCCGCGGGCGCGCGCACGACCTGTACCGGCGCTTGGGCTACGAGGAGATCGAGACGGACGTGCTTTTCGAAAAGCAGCTGCCGGCCGCGCGCGCGAAGGGAGCGAAATTCGTTCCATCGTCGATCGCCTCGAAAAGCGGATCGGAGAAACTCGCCGTCCTCCGGAAGCTCTCCTCGATCGCGATCGTCCGCGCCGCCACCGCGGCCCTGCTGATCATCCACGGCGTCACCCGCGTCCGGACGGGCGGCGTTGCGGGCTTCGGCGAGTTCCTCTCTCAGAATCATCTGCCCCTGGGGACCGCGCTCGCGTGGGCGATCACGGCCGTCGAGATCCTGGGCGGCATCGCCCTCGCCGCGGGCCGCTTCGTCCGGCCGCTCTGCGCGTGGTTCGCGCTGCAGCTCTCGGCGGGAATCGTCCTCGTGCATGGGCGGGAGGGCTGGTTCGTCGTCGGCGGCGGGCGAAACGGCATCGAGTACTCGGTCCTTCTGATCGTCTGCCTGCTCGCCGTGGCGTTCGGCTCGCCCGGGCGTGCCGGCGCCGCGGCTTCCCGCTGAAGCCCGGTCAGGCTCCCTGGAACGCCGGCGGCCGGCGCGCCTCGAACAGCTTGACCAGCGCCGCCCCCGCGAGAAAGCCTCCGATGTGGGCCCCGTAGGCCACGCCTCCGACATCCCCGCCGAGCGTGCCGGCCCCGCTGACGAGCTGGAAGACGAACCAGATGCCGATCGCGAAGATCGCCGGCACGTGCAGAATCTGGTAGAGCCAGATCACACGCACGCGCTTTTTCGGAAAGAGCACGATGTAGCCGCCGAGCACACCGGAGATCGCCCCCGACGCGCCGATGGACGGTATGAGCGTGTTGTTGCCGAGGACCGCCGTGACGAGGACGTGCGCGAGGCCGGCGGCTATTCCGGTGGCGAGGTAGAAGACCAGATAGCGCACGTGGCCCATGGCGTCTTCCAGGTTGTCGCCGAAGATCCAGAGATACAGCATGTTGCCGAAGAGGTGGGCAAAGCCGCCATGCATGAACATGGCGGTCAGCAGCGTCAGATAGACGGGGATCGGCGTCGGCAGGATCTCGACCTGGTCGACCACGCGTCCGTACGGATCGCGGACGGGGATGACCTCGGCGATGTCGCGGCCCGTCAGGATCTCGGCCGGAATCGTCGCGAACGCCAGCGTGACGCGCTGGTTGGAGCCCATGCCCTGGAGCGCGACGAAGACGAACAGGTTCGCCGCGATGAGCACCCACGTCACGTACGGCGTGCGATGCCGGTCCGAGTTGTCGTCCCCGATGGGAATCATGCGGACCTCCGCCGCCGGATCTTATCCCGTGCGGCTCATTCCAGGACGCCTCCGGGCGCGATCCGCCAGGTGCGCCGGGCGGGCACGTCGCGGAACGACTGCGTTCGCCCGGAGGGCCAGCGGACTTCGATCTCCTCGACCGTCCCCGCCTCTCCGAGGCCGAAGTGCAGAGGGACGAGCGAACCCGAGGCATAGGAGGGCGAGACCCGAAAGGCCTGGCTCTGCCACCGTCCCCCGGTCCTGACGCGCACGCGGGTCTCGAGCGGCGTCGTCCCGCCGGCGCCCCGGGGCTCGATCGCGATCCAGCTCTGTCTGCTCTCGAGCGCGTTAGCGAACACGCGGACGGGCCCGTCGATGTCCACCACCACGAGGTCCAGGCCGCCGTCGCCGTCGATGTCGGCGACCGCGGCGCCCCGGCCCGCCATGCGCAGACGCGCGAGGCTTCCGGACCGGGGAGTCCAGTCTTCGAAACGTCCGCCGCCGAGGTTGCGCAGGAGCACGGACGGCTGCGCGTACGCGCGGTCTCCGGCGTCGACGTACGCGGCCTTCCCGGTCCCGTTCCTGTAGTGACCCAGGGTCCGGACGCGGCGGGGAGCCAGGTGACCCCCGACGGCGTAGAGATCCACCCACCCGTCGTTGTCGAAGTCGGCGAAATGGGTCCCCCACCGGACCGAGCGCATCCCGGACCCGGCCACACCCGACGGCTTCCCCGCGTCCTCGAAGAGCGTCCCTTCGACGTTGCGGTAGAGGCTGTTCTCCTCGGCGCCGAAGTTGGTGACGAGGAGGCTGTCGCGCTCGTCACCGAAAGGGTCTCCGACCGCGGCTCCCATGCCTGCCCGCGGGTGATCGCCCAGAACGCCCGCGCCCGTCTCGGCGGTCACTTCCTCGAAACGGCCGTCGCCGCGGTTGCGGAAGAGGCGGTTGGAGATTCGGTCGTTGACGAAGTACAGATCGGGGCGCGCGTCGCCGTCGTAATCCAGGACCGCGACACCGAGCGTCTTCATCTCGGCCGGCGGCACGGTGAGCCCGGATTCCTGCGTGACGTCGCGGAACTTCCGCCCACCCAGATTGCGGTAGAGGCGCGACGGCTGACCCGTGTAGTCCTCCGGCACGCGCAGCTCGAACGGCGGCTGCGCCACCTCCCACTCGGGCATCGTGTCGAGATAGTTCCCCACGGCGACGTCGACCCGCCCGTCCCCGTCGGCGTCGAGGAACCCTGCGCCGACCGAGAAGAGCGGGTCCTCGAGCCCCGTGTCGCGGCCCTGTTCGAAGGTCCCGTCGCCGCGGTTCCACCAGACGGCGTTGGGGCCGACGTTGGTCAGGTAGAGGTCCAGGCGCCCGTCGCCGTCGAGGTCCGTCCAGAAGGCGCCCATGCCGAGGCCGCAGGCGCGCACGCCCGACCTCGCGGTGACGTCCTCGAAGCGCCCCGATCCGGAATTGTGAAAAAGGCGGCCGCAATCAGTCGTGTTGGGCTTGCCCCAGCGCGGCACCGAGTTGGTGACGTAGAGGTCGGGCTTCCCGTCGGAGTCGTAGTCCCCGATCGCGCAGCCGCCGATCATCGTCGCGATCAGCTTCAGGCGCTGCAGGTCCGAGCGCACCCGCATGCGAACCCCTGACTCCTTCGTGACTTCGCGGAACACGCCCGGCGGCGGGGTCCCTGGGGCCGCCCCGACGAGAAGAGCCGCCCCGCAGAGACACGGAAGGAGGAGCGAACCCTTCACTCCCGACTCCCGACCCTCCCCCGCAACGCGTCCACGAACTCCTCCGGCCCTCCCCGCCGCGTCAGGAATTCCCGGACGAATTGCCGGTGCGCCTCGCTGTCGGGGAAGACGAGCTCCCCGTAGCGCGCGTCGTCCATCCCGTGAAAGGGCAGCGGCTCGACGGTCTGTCCGGCCACCGTGTTCTTGTCGGCGTCCTTGTCCCAGCCGTCGAGCACGATCAGGTAGTCGCGCGTCCACCCCTCGGGCAGCGGCGGCAGCGCCGAGGCGTCGAACTCGAGGCGCACGGCGTCTCCCCCCCTCATGACGACGTAACGGTCGTCGGCCGAGGTCAGGAGCGTTCGCACGTCGCCCAACCGCGTGTAGAGGCCCGCCATGTCGGCCCAGCGGGGCTCCGTCGTCACGTCGTCGTGAACGAACACCTGCGGCCCGTCCGGCGTTTCCCGCGTCATCCGAGAAAAGCCGCGGAAGAAGAGGTTGGCCCCGGCGAGCGGCAGCGGCGTCATCCGCAGCGGGACCGCCGGCTCGTCCACCGTATACGCGATCCGGTCCCAGGAGATCGCGAGATTGGTGCGAATCCGCACGCGGGGATCCGAGCGGTCGAGGATGCCCGAGAGATCCACCGGCATGGTCTTCGTTTTTCCCGCCGGAAAGCCCATCGCGGGAATCGCGGTCTTCCAGCCGCCGCGGCCGTCGGGGACCTCCAGGATGGGCCCGAACGGCTTCCACTTGCCGTTCTGAGACAGCGACACGTTGATCGACGTGTCCGCGTAGAAGATCCAACCGGTCAGGTAGAGCATCACCGTCCGGGCGGCGCGGGCCTCGGGCAGCGAGAGGACGAGATCGTGGGGACCGACGATGCCCTGGTAGCGCGTCGGCGCGAAGCCCGCGAGATACACGTTGTCCTGCGCCGCGATCTCAGCCGAGCGGTCCCTGCCGTCGCCGTCCAAGGCCTGCGGCACCAGCGGCCGAGACACAGTGAAGAGCTTCTTCGGCGGAAAGGGCGGCGGAACCATCTTCTCGTTGGAGACGATCTCGACGCCGGACGGCCGGTCCACGGCCGACAGCTCGGCAAGATCGAAATACGCCGTCTCCCAGAGCTCCTCGGTGAAGTCGAGGATCAGGCGCCCGTCCACCGGGGAGAGGCGACTGCCGGCGACCGGCAGCCACTCCCGCGTATCTGCCGCGGCCTGGTGGACTCCGTCGTAGAGGAGGCCCGCGGGCGCGCGGCCGAGCACGTCCGTCACGAAGTGCCAGCGCGTTGCGTCGAAGGCGTAGAGGAACGGGCACGAGCCCTTCAACTGCTGGACCTCGCGGAGCACCGCGCGGACTGCGGGATCGAGCGCGTTCTGCGGGACCCCGTTGGTCCAGATCACGCGCAGCACATCCGCCCGGCGCCGGTGCCCGAGCCCCAGGCGGTTGATCGCTCGCGCGGCGGTCCGGTACACGTAGAGGTCCTGAGCCCTGGCCTCGATCTCCGAGCCGTAGCCCAGGCGATTCACCTTGGCCGAGCCGGTCGGCAGGCCCTCCAGCGCGACGTCGATCCACCCGTTCGCGTTCCCCCCGCGGTTCTCCAGCAGCGCCGCGCCGCCGGCGACCGTCACGAGCGCGAGGTCGAGGTCTCCGTCGCCGTCGAAGTCCACGGCTTCGGCGTCGCGCGCGGAGAGAAGGGCGCCAACCGCCGCCGTCGTGAAACCGCCGGCGCCGTCGTTGCGCCAGAGCGTCGAGGCGCTCCCGGGATTGGACAGGAACACGTCCAGGAACCCGTCGTTGTCGTAGTCGAAGAGGAGCGGCGCGACGCCCGGTCCCAGCCGCTTGCCGGAGGCGAAGGTTCCGTCGCCGCGGTTGAGCGCCGCTACGCCCCCCAACTCGTCCGTCCATACGAGGTCCATGCGTCCGTCGCCGTCCAGGTCTCCCGCCTGCGCGGCCGGAATCGCTCCCGCCCGCGGGAGGCCGCTCTCTTTGGGCGCCAGGCGGCCGCCGCGGAGGTTGTCGAAGAGAGCGAATCCGCCCGCCGGCCGGAAGGTCAGCAGATCGATGTCGCCGTCGCGGTCGAAGTCGGCGGCCACGGCGCCGCGCGAAGCCATCCCCCGCGCAAGGCCCGCTGCCGCGGTGATGTCCAGCCAGGTTCCGTCCAGGTTGTTTCGCAGAAGGTGATCTCCGGCGGACGAGGAGACGTAGAGGTCGAGATCGCCGTCGGCATCCACGTCGAGGGGAACGACCCGCTCGCCTGCCGGAATCCCGATCTTCCGATAAGTCTCGCCCTCGCGGACCCAGAGCGCGCCCGGAGTGACGAGGTCCAGATCGCCCGAATTGGTCACGTCCGCCACGGCCACGGCCGCCGCGGGCGCTCCCTCGATCGCCGGTCCCAGGCGGAAGCCGCCCGCGCTGCGCCTGGCGACGCGCAACCCGGACTCGCCGGCGAAGACGAGGTCGCGGGAGTCCTTGCCCGCGACACGGACCACCTTCGCACCCGAAACGCCGGAGAGGCCCGCCCGGGCGGCGGAAGAGAACTCGACCGCAACGGCCGCCGACGCCCGAGCGCGTACCGCGGCCGCCAGCGGCGGCGCCCAGTCTTCCAGCGGGATGCCGACCACGCCGGCCTCGACGTCATGCCGCGCCTGCTGGAAGCGGGGAGTGACGCGCAGGAGGTTCTCGACGATGCGCAGCTTGAGGTTCGCCGCGCTGGCGTCGCTTCCGGCGAACGCGTGTTTCGCCTCGGCGAGGGCGCGATCCAGCCGCGCGTCACCGGCGACGAAACCAGCGATCCGGTCGAGGTTCCCCGCGGCCCTTGCCGTTTCGCCCCCCGCGCGCTGGAGCTCGGAAAGCCGCAGAAGCAGAAAGAGGTTGGCCGGCGCCTCCGCGAGGGCCGCTTCGAGGTTCCGAGCTGCCGCTGGACGGCCGTCCGCGCCGTTCTCGGTCAGCAGCCGGGCGGCCGCCCAGCGCGACGCGATGTCCTTCGGCGCCGCGGCGGCGGCCTTCTCGTAGGTCTCGATCGCGCCGGACGCGTCGCCCGCGAGCTCCCGCCGCGCCCCATCGAGCGCGAGGATCCGCGCGTCTCCGGGAGACAGCCGCAGCGCCTGCGCCAAGAGCCGCGCGGCCGCGGCGAGGTCCTTGCCGCGCATCGCCGCGACGGCGCCATTGGACCACCCGAGCGGATCCGACGGCGCAAGTCTGCGTACCTCTTCGAATCGCCGGGCGGCCTCGGGCAGGTCGTCGCTCTCGAGAGCGGCCAGTCCGACGTTGCGGGCCGATTGGAGCCTCAGAAGATCGGCCGCCGAAAGCTCCGGCGCGGCGAAACTCAGCAACGAAACGGCGATCAGAAAGAGCATCAGGCGCCCGCGTCCCTGTAGAGATCCGAACTCCGAGCTCCGCAATCCGAAATCGGCCTCATTCCTCCCCGAGCGCCTTCTGGAAAGCCTGAAACGTCGCGTCGTCGAAAAGGCAGAAGACGATCTTCTGCACGTACTCGGCGTTGGGGGCGAAGGACTTCGCCGCCGCAACCGAGATCTCGGCCGCGCTCTCCAGCGGGAAACCGAAGACTCCCGACGAGATCGCCGGAAGGGCCACGGAGGTCGCGCCGATGTCCTCGGCTCGGCGGAGAGCCTGAAGGACGGCGGAGGCGAGCAGCATCTCTTCGCCGTAGGTGCCGCCCTTCCAGACCGGCCCGACGGCGTGGATGACCCACTTCGCCGGGAGCTTGCCGGCGCGCGTGACCACGGCCTGGCCCACCGCGCAGGTGCCGATCCGGTCGCACTCTTCCTGGATCGTCGGGCCGCCGTTCAGTCGGATCGCGCCGGCCACGCCCGAGCCGAGCTGCAGGGCCTCGTTGGCGGCGTTGACGATGGCATCGACGCGGATCCGCGTGATGTCTCCCCGGGTGAGCTCGATGGCGGCGGCCATGCTCAGTCGGGAGTCGGGAGTCGGGCGTCGGGCGTCTCCACGCTCTTTACGCTCGACTCCCGCCGCCGGACTCCAGGTTCTTCACGATCGCTTCCGCGATCCGCAGATACACCTCCGTCACGGCGGACCTGGGCTCGGCGGCCACGATCGGGTTGCCGGAGTCTCCGCCGATCGCCACCTTCGGGTCGAGGGGAATCTCGCCAAGGAAGGGCACGTGGAGCTGCCGCGCCGTGCGCTCCCCTCCCCCGTGCTTGAAGATCTCCTCGCGGTGCCCGCACTTCGGGCACAGAAAATACGACATGTTCTCGACGATTCCGAGAATCGGCACGTTGACCTTCTGGAACATCGCCAGGCCCTTGCGCGCGTCGATGAGCGAGACATCCTGCGGCGTCGTGACGATGACGGCGCCGGAAAGCTGGATCTTCTGCGTCAGCGTGAGCACGGCGTCGCCGGTCCCGGGAGGCAGATCGATGACGAGGACGTCCAGCGCCCCCCACGCAACGTCCTGGAGAAACTGCTCGACGGCCTTCATCACCATCGGGCCGCGCCAGATCACCGGCTGGTCGACGTCCATGAGAAAGCCGAGGGACATGACCTTGACGCCGTGGCGCTCGATCGGCACGAGCTGGTTGGACTCGTTGACGTAGGGTTTCTGGTCGATCCCCATCATCATCTGCTGCGAGGGTCCGTAGATGTCCGAGTCCATCAGGCCGACGCGGCGCCCCAGGCGCTCGAGAGCGAGGGCGAGGTTGGCCGCCACCGTCGACTTCCCCACGCCCCCCTTGCCCGAGGCGACGGCGATCTTGAATCGCACCTCCGGAAGGATCGCGGCAGTCGGCGCCGGGGCGCCGGGCGCGCCGCGCGGCGCCGCGGCGGCCGGGGCCTTCACGTCGAGGCGGATCGTCACGGCGGAGACTCCGGGAAGGCTCCGGAGCCTCTCGGTCGACTCGCGGCGGATCTCCTCGGCGGCTTTGGGCGACTCCGTCATGATCTCGAGACGGAAGGAGACGTTCCCGCCGCCGACCGCCAGCTCCTTGACGAACCCGAACGAAACGATGTCCCGCGACAGGCCCGGGAACCGGACCGTCTTCAGGACCTCGAGGACCTTTTCCTCCGTCAGCTCCGCGGTCGCCGTCATGGCACCTCCGGAGCGGAATTGTATGCCAGCGCCGCGCGGGCTTCCTCGCGCAGGGCCGCGACGCGCTCGCGCAGCTCGTCGGTGAGCGCCGCGCGATCCTTCGGTGTTCGGCCGCCGACTGAGATCGGCGCGCCGACCGCGAGGACCACGTCCGACGGCGTGATCGTGAACCCGCCGCGCTGTTGAATGCGGAACGTTCCGGCGATCCCGAGCGGCAGGAGCGGCAACCCCGCGCGGATCGCCAGCAGCGCCGCTCCCGTCTTGAACGGCCACAGCTCGCCCGTGCGAGTGCGCGTCTCCTCGGGGAAGACGATCAGCGAGCTGCCCGCCTCCAGGCGCCGCAGGCTCGTGCCGATCGTGGCGGCGGTGCGCCCGCGCTCTCCCCGGTCCACGGGCACGAAACCCGCCGCCGCCATCGCCCAGCCGAGGACGGGGAGGCGAAAGAGATTGCGCTTGGCCAGAAACCGGACCGGCATCGGCAGGAGCGCGAAGAGCACGGGGATGTCGTAGAAGCTCTCGTGGTTGGGCGCGATGACGAAGCTCTCGCCCGCGGCGAGGTTCTCGGGATGGAGGACCCGCACGCGCACGCGCGACACGGAGAGGATCACCCCCGCCCAGCTCCGCGCCAGCCGCAGGAACCACTTCCCGCGCGGGGGGACCAGCGCCATCGGAATCGCCGGCAGCCCGAACAGGATCGTCGAGGCGCCGATGACGATCCAGATTCCCAGAGAACGCAGGAATCGCACGCGCCAAGAGACTAGCAGAGGCGCAAGTCTCGCCGCGTCCGGCGTTTACAGGGCGCGGAGCGACAGCGTAGAATGCCCCGTTCCCATGACCCAGCCTCAACCGTCGTCCACGGCGATCTTTTATCGCAACCTTCGATGGCTCCGCTTCGTCGACCGCTTCGGCCGCAAGGGCCAGCAGACCGTCGAGTACCTGGGGGGCCTCGCGCAGCTCATCGGCCAGACGTTCGCCGCCTGCTTCACCCGGCCCTTCTACTCGACCGAGGTCCTCCACCAGATGGACGAGCTCGGCGTCAAGTCGGTGTCGATCACGGGCATCACCGCGCTCTTCACGGGGATGGTGCTCGCGCTCCAGAGCGCGTATTCGCTCGAGGCCTTCGGCGGCAAGATGTTCGTCGGACGGGTCGTGTCGCTTTCGCTCGTCCGCGAGCTCGGGCCGGTCCTGACCGCTCTCATGGTGGGCGGCCGCGTCGGCTCGGGCATCACCGCGGAGATCGGCTCGATGACCGTGACCGAGCAGGTGGACGCGCTGCGCTCCATGGCGATCTCCCCGATCCGCCGCCTCGTCGTCCCGCGGGTGCTCGCCACCGTGATCATGATGCCGGTCCTGACGGTCATCGCCGACCTCCTCGGGATCCTCGGCGGGCTCGGCATCGCCGTGCTGGAGCTCCAGATGACGGCACAGGACTACATCACCAGCATCTGGCAGCAGCTTCAGATCTCGGACGTCGGCAGCGGCCTCGCCAAGACGTTCTTCTTCGGCCTGGAGATCGCGGCCATCGGCTGCTACAACGGCCTCCACGTCGAGGGGGGAGCCGCCTCGGTCGGACGTGCCACCACGCGGACCGTGGTGTTCGCCTCGATCTCCGTGCTGGTCTCCGACTTCTTCCTGACCAAACTGTTTCTGGCCCTCTGATGGAGAGCGCCGCAGCCACGACCGGCCCGACGGCGGTTCCCGCGCCCCGCGTCGAAAAGATCGTGGAGTTCCGGAACGTCTGGAAGCGCTACGCGGGCCGGGACGTGCTCGCGGGAGTCAACCTGAGCGTCCTCCGCGGCGAGGTGCTCTGCATTCTCGGGCCCTCGGGGACGGGCAAGAGCGTCGCGCTGCGCCACATCAACGGCCTGACGATGCCGGACGACGGCGAGGTGAGAGTCTTCGGCGAGTCGATCGTCGGCCTCTCCGAGGAGGCGCTGTCGCCGGTGCGGCGCCGCGTCGCCATGCTCTTCCAGGGCGGAGCCCTCTTCGACTCCATGACGGTGGAACAGAACATCGCGTTCCCGGTCCGCGAGCACACCCGGAAAACGCCCGAGGAGACCGCCGCGATCGTCTCCGAGAAGCTGACGATGGTGGGGCTGCCGGGGATCCAGCGCAAGATGCCGGCCGAGCTTTCGGGCGGCATGCGCAAGCGGGTCGCGCTCGCGCGCTCCATCGCGCTCGAGCCCGACATCATCCTCTACGACGAGCCCACGGCCGGCCTCGATCCCGTGTCCTCGGAGAAGATCGCGCAGCTCATCGTGGACCTGAACGTCCGGCTGCAGATCACGTCGGTCGTCGTGACGCACGACATCGTGACGGCCCGCACCGTCGCCGACCGGCTCGCCTTCCTGCACCAGGGACGGATCCAGTTCCTCGGGACCTTCGAGGAGGCGACCCGTGCCAGCCATCCGGTCCTGATGGAGTACTTCCGCTCCATGGGCTTCCCGTGCGGCACGGGGGCCTTTCAGGTCCCGCCGCAGGAAAGGTAATCGTGGCAGAGCCTCAGGTCGGCCGCCGTTTCCGCGTGGGGATCGTGGTCCTCATCGCGCTCTTCGCGACGATGATCGGCATCGTCATGATCGGCCAGCGGGCCAATCTCTTCCGCAAGAAGTTCCACTACGAGACGCGGTTCGTGTCGGCCGCGGGACTGATCCCGGGCAACGTCGTGTCCTTGAACGGCGTCGTCGTGGGCAACGTCCTCGAGGTGAACCTCTCGGGCGATCCGGCCGACCGGACGGTCCGCGTCGTCTACGACGTCGTGCGCCGCTGGGCGCCGATGC
Source organism: Thermoanaerobaculia bacterium (assembly GCA_040879385.1). Classification (GTDB taxonomy): domain Bacteria; phylum Acidobacteriota; class Thermoanaerobaculia; order UBA5066; family Gp7-AA6; genus DAHUXD01. Next base: position 89,815 of record JBBDKM010000047.1, read on the forward strand.
TCCGCAAGGGTACGCGCGCGTCGATCAAGACGCGGGGCCTTCTCGGGGACAAGTACATCGAGCTCGAGGGGGGCCGCGCCGACGAGCCCGAGGTGCCGATCGGCGGCGACATCCCCGCCGCGCCGGGGTCCGGGATCGAGAAGCTCCTGGAGGGGAGCGGCGACCTCCTCACCGACCTGTCGGCGATTGCCAAGTCGCTCAAGAACATCCTCGGCCGCACCGAGAAGGGAGAGGGATTCCTCGGCGCCATCACCTCGCAGAGCGAGGAGAGCGAGGCGCTCGGGAACAGCTTCAACGCCGCGCTTCACTCGCTCAACGCGATCCTGAAGAAGATCGAGAAGGGCCAGGGCCTGGCCGGCAAGCTCCTCATCGACGAGAAATACGGCCGCGAGACGAGCGAATCGCTGGCCGGGGCGATCCGGTCCGTCCAGAGCCTCCTCTCCCGCATCGACGAGGGCGTGCGGACGGGAGACGGCGCCATTCCCGCGCTGCTCTCGGACCCCGAGGGCAAGAAGAAGGTGTACGCGCTCGTCGACAGCCTGGCGGCGGCCGCCGCGAACCTCGCGCGGGTGACGGAGACCCTCGAGAAGGGCAGCGGCGCCCTCCCGATCCTCCTCCACGACGCGCGGTTCGGCCGGGAGTTCACGGACAACCTGCGGAATTTCTCGAAGCGGCTCGACTCGATCGCGCGCAAGCTCGACGAGGGAGACGGCACGGTGGGAAAGCTCATCAACGATCCCGCGATCTTCGACGCCGCCAACCGACTCGTCGTCGGGATCGACGAGTCGGCGCTGCTGCGCTGGCTCGTCAAGAACCGGCAGAAGGCCGGGATCAAGAAGGAACACCGGGACGAGCTGCAGAAGCCGGCAGCCCCCGAGGGCGGCGCGCCGGCGCCCGCGCCCACACCCGCCCCCGAGTGAAGACGACCCTCGTCACGGGAGGCGCGGGCTTCATCGGCTCGCACCTCGCCGACCGCCTCCTCGCGCGCGGAGACCGCGTCGTCGTCCTCGACGACTTCAACGACTTCTACGACCCGCGGGAGAAGCGCGCCAACGTCGCGCCCCATCTCGGCCACCCGCGCTACCGGCTCGTCGAGGGAGACATCCGCGACCGCGCGCTGGTCTTCCGCCTGTTCGGGGAGGAGCGCTTCGACGCCGTGCTCCACCTGGCCGCGCGCGCCGGCGTGCGCCCGTCGCTCGCGCAGCCGGTCCTGTACGAAGAGGTCAACTGTGTCGCGACGTGGCATCTGCTGGAGGCGGCTGTCGCCCATGGCAAGCCGAGGTTTGTCTTCGCGTCCTCCTCCTCGGTCTACGGGATCAACGCCAAGCTGCCCTTCTCCGAGGAGGATCCGATCGATCGGCCGATCTCTCCCTACGCGACGACCAAGCGCGCCGGGGAGCTCCAGGTCTTCAACGCCCACCACCTCCACGGACTGCCGGCCGCCTGCCTGCGCTTCTTCACGGTCTACGGCCCACGCCAGCGGCCCGAGATGGCGATCGCCCGCTTCATCCGCTGCCTCGAGGAGGACGTTCCGATCCCCTACTACGGCGACGGCGGATCGCGCCGGGACTACACCTACATCGACGACATCGCGGACGGGGTGGAGGCCGCCCTCGGCGCCGCCCTCCCCTTCGAGATCCTCAACCTGGGCGGCGCGCACCCGGTGACGCTCGCCGAGCTCGTCGCGGCCCTCGAGAGAGCGACCGGCCGCCGGGCCCGGCTCGACCCGCAGCCCGCGCAGCCGGGCGACGTCCCGGTGACCTTCGCGTCGGTCGAGAAGGCCGAACGGCTGCTAGGCTTCCGGGCCCGCGTGCCGCTGGCGGAGGGGCTGCGGCGGTCGGTGGCATGGTACAGGACGAGAGTCAGGAATCCGGAGTCGGGATCCGGGAGTCGAGGGAGCGCATGAACATCTGCATGGTGGGGACGGGCTACGTCGGGCTGGTGACGGGGGCGTGTCTCGCCGATTTCGGCATGGACGTCGTCTGCGTCGACAAGGACGCCGAGAAAATCGCGGCCCTCCAGCGGGGCGAGGTTCCGATTTACGAGCCCGGCCTCGAAGAGGTGATCTCCCGCAACGAGCGGGCGGGCCGCCTGCGCTTCACGACGGACCTGAAGGGGGCGGTCGAGAACGCCCTGGCCATCTTCATCGCGGTCGGCACGCCCCCGAAAGTTGACGGCTCGCCGGACCTGAGCTTCGTGCGCCAGGTCGCCGAACAAATCGCCCAGCACATGAACGGGTACAAGGTCGTCGTCACGAAGTCGACCGTGCCGACGGGGACGGGCCGGATGATCGAGCAGATCATCCGGGGAAAGAGCAGCAAACACGAGTTCTCGGTCGCCTCCAATCCCGAGTTCCTGCGCGAGGGCTCCGCGGTCTCGGACTTCCTCCGGCCGGACCGCATCGTGATCGGGGCCAGCGACGCCCGGGCCATCGGCATTCTCAAGGAGATCTACAGCCCGCTGTACCTGCTCGAAACGCCCTTCGTGATCACGGACATGGAGTCCGCGGAGTTGATCAAGTACGCCTCCAACGGGTTTCTCGCCGTACGGATCTCTTTCATCAACGAGATCGCCCGCCTCTGCGAGCTGATGGGCGCGGACGTCCACGACGTCGCGCGGGGCATGGGCCTCGACCGCCGCATCGGCTCGAAGTTCCTGCACCCGGGCCCGGGCTTCGGCGGCTCCTGCTTCCCGAAGGACACGGCCGCGGCGGCGGACCTGGCGCGCCAGCACGGCTATACCTTCCAGATCATCGAAGCGACCATGCGCGTCAACGCGGAGACGAAGGCGCGGATGGTCGAGAAGATCGCAGCGCTGGCCGGCCCCCTCGCCGGCAAGACGGCGGCCGTGCTGGGCCTGTCCTTCAAGCCGGAGACCGACGACATCCGGGAGTCGCCCGCGCTCGCCGTCGTCTCCGACCTGAAGAAAGCCGGCGTCCGCGTCCGCGCGTTCGACCCGGCCGCGATGCCGAACACGCAGGCCATCCATCCCGATCTCACCTACGCCCGCGACGCCTACGACTGCGTCGACGGGGCCGATTTCCTCGTGATCGCCACCGAGTGGAACGCCTTCCGGGCCCTGGACCTCGAGCGTCTCTCTCGCGTCATGCGCTCGAAGACGATGGTCGATCTGCGCAACGTCTATGATCCGGCGGAGATGAAGGCGGCCGGATGGGCCTACGCCGGCGTGGGCCGCGGGTGAGGACGCCGATGCGCGTCGTCGTGACGGGAGCGGCGGGTTTTTTGGGCAGCCACCTCTGCGATCGCCTCCTGCGGGAGGGCCACGAGGTCATCGGGATGGACAACCTGCTCACGGGAAACCCGCGCAACATCGACCACCTGCAAGGCGAGAAGCGCTTCCGCTTCGTCCGTCACGACGTGACGGAGTACATCTTCGTGGACGGCCCCCTCGACGCCGTCCTCCACTTCGCCTCGCCGGCCTCCCCCATCGACTATCTCGAGCTTCCGATCCAGACGCTCAAGGTCGGATCGCTCGGCACGCACAACGCGCTGGGCCTTGCCCTCGAGAAGAACGCGCGTTTCCTGCTCGCGTCCACGTCCGAGGTCTACGGCGATCCGCTGATTCATCCCCAGCCGGAGACGTACTGGGGCAACGTCAACCCCATCGGCCCCCGGGGCGTCTACGACGAGGCCAAGCGCTTCGCCGAGGCCATCACGATGGCGTACCAGCGGGCCCGCGGGGTCGACACGCGGATCGTGCGCATCTTCAACACCTACGGGGAGCGGATGCGCCCGCGGGACGGGCGCGTCGTGCCGGCCCTGATCGGTCAGGCGCTCGCCGAAGAGCCGATGACGGTGTTCGGCGACGGCTCGCAGACCCGGTCCTTCTGCTACGTGTCGGACCTGATCGAGGGCATCTACCGCCTCCTCCTCTCGGACATCCGGGATCCCGTCAACATCGGAAACCCCGCCGAGCTCTCCGTGCTCCAGTTCGCCAAAGAGATCCAGAAGCTCACCGGCACGAACAGCGAGATCATCTTCAAGCCCCTGCCGGTCGACGATCCCAAGGTCCGCCAGCCGGACATCACCAAGGCGAAGGCGAAGCTCGCGTGGGAGCCGAAAGTGAGGCTGGACGAGGGGCTGAAGAGGACGATCGAGTACTTCCGGAGTCTGTAGGCGCTCTCCGCGGACTAGAGTCGCATGGAACCCTTGAGTCGAGAAGAAAGTCACCACTCCGTGCGTGACGCCGCTTGGTAAAGAACCTGGGGCCGTGTTGACTCTCCCCCGATCACTAGGCCAGCTGAGGGTTGAGGAATCCGGCCCTGCGCGGTGCTTCCGAGTTCCGTTCTTCTGCGAATTCCGTCGGCGGAATGTCACCTTCTGGAATAGCTGGTCGTGAAGCTCGGAGCCGACCCGCTACGTCTCCCCCTCCCCGTCGCTCCCGATCGCTTCCACCGGACAGGAATCCATCGCCTCCTGACACCGCGCGTCTTCTTCGGGCGATTCGGGCTGCCGGAAGAGGTAAGAGTAGCCCTTGTCCTCGCTGCGCTGGAAGTTGTCCGGCGCGGTCACGCGGCAGACGTCGCAGTCGATACACTGCGCATCCACGTAGTACTTGCCGGGGACGCTTTCGCTGACCCGTTCCTTCCGGTCGGCCATGGGGGCCGGAACCTTAGCACGGCGTTCCGCGCCGGCAAAATGAAGGTCAGGTCAAGAGATCGGCCCGGCGGAGGGCCTGCGCTAGACTCCCCCGCGTGCGCACCCGAGGACTCCTCGCGCTCACACTCCTCGCCCTCTCCCCGGCCTGCCGAAAGCTCGCCCTTCCCGAGGACGCGAGCGCCGAGCGCGACGCCGCCGCCGGGCGGCGCATCTACGAGCGCAAGTGCGCCTCCTGCCACAACCGCAACGGGGACGGCCGGACGATCGTGGCGGGGCACTTCCCCTATGCGAATCTGATCGACGGGAAGTGGCGAAGCGATGGCAGCCCCGCGGCGATCGAGGCCCAGATCCGCCTGGGACGCGATCCGATGCCGAAGTTCGAGGGTAAGCTGACCGAGGAGGAGATCCGGCAGACGGTGGCCTACGTCGAGGCGATGACTCGTGAGGCGCGCCCGGAAGACGGCGCCGGCGGCGGCGGCGGCCCATGAGCCGCCGCCTTCCTCTCTTTCCGCTGCCGGGGGTCGTGCTCCTGCCCGGAACGATCCTGCCCCTCCACATCTTCGAGGCCCGCTACCGCGTCATGGTCGCCGACGCCCTCGCCGGCGACCGCACGATTGGCATGGCGATGCTCGAGCCCGGCGGCGAAGGATCCGAGACGCCGCGCATCTATCCGATCGGCGGTGCGGGCGAGATCATCGACTCGGAAGAGCTCGAGGACGGGCGCTACAACATCCTGCTCCAGGGGCGCTTCCGGTACCGCGTCCTCGACGAGGCGCACGCGGATCCCTATCGCGTGGCCCGCGTCGAAGAGATCCGGTCGGTCCCCTTCTCGCAGCCCGACGAGCGCGATCGCGTCCTCGCCGCCGCGGTCGCCCTGTTCTCCGAGATCGCGGGAGAGCTCGAGTTGCCGCCGCTCCCGCCCGAGGCGCTCGAGCCCGAGCGCCTGGCCTCGGAGCTGGCGCTCCGGCTTCGCTATACGCCGCCCGAGCTCCAGACGCTTCTGGAGACCGACTCCCTGCCCGCACGTTTCGAAACGCTCGCCGCGAGGATGCTGGAATGGAAAGGGCGCCTGCACCTGCTCGCCCCGTTCCGCCCGAAGGACCTCGACCCGCGGAGGAATTAGGCCGAGGCGTTCACGGCGCGCTCGTGGGCCCAACTGCGGATGGCCTTGATCTGCTCCTCCATCGTGACGGCGAGCGGCACGGTCGCCGAGATCATCCGATAGAGGTCGTCCTCGTTGAGCGCTCGGGCCTCCGCGTAGGCGTCCACGACGCCGGAGACGACCGCCTGCTCGATCTCGGCCCCGTTCCACCCGTTGGTCGCCTTGGCGAGGAAGACGAGGTCGAACCGACCGACGTCCTGCCGGTTCTTCGCGAGGTGGATCGCGAAGATCTGCTTGCGCTCTTCCTCCTTCGGCAGGTCGACGAAGAACACCTGGTCGAAGCGGCCCTTGCGGATGAGCTCGGCCGGGAGGAGCTGGATCCGGTTGGCCGTGGCGGCGACGAAGACGAGAGCGCTCTTCTCCTGCATCCATGTCAGGAAGCCCGAGAAGATGCGCGACATCGAGGCGTCCTGGCCCTCGCGATACCCTCCCACGCCCATTTCGATCTCGTCGATCCACAGGACGGCCGGCGAGACGGCTTCCGCCGCGCGCAGCGCCCGGATGAACGTCATCTCCGGATTGTCCGTGCCGAAGACCGAGTTCATGTCGAGCCGGAACAGCGGGAGGTTCCAGAGGGTCGAGATCGTCTTGACGCACAGGCTCTTGCCGCAGCCCGAAATCCCCATGAGCAGGATCCCCTTGGGGATCGGGATGCCCGCGTCCAGCGCCTCCTTCGAGAAGAGCGCCTGGCGTTTCTGCAGCCAGCCCTTCAGGACCGCGTAGCCGCCGACGTCGTCGAGCGAGAATCGGGGCGGGACGAACTCCAGGACGCCCTCCTTCTTCGACATCTGCTCCTTCTCGGCGAGGACCTCGAGAAACCCCGCCTCGTCGAAGCTCTTGCGCACGGCGAAGACCTTGGAGACGACGTGGCCGATCTCGTCGGCCGTCAGCCCCCGCATCGCCAGCGCCAGTCGCCGCATCGCCCCTTCCTCGATCTCGAGGCCGAGGCGCCGGCGCAGGTGGCCGTCGAGAATCCTCGCGATCTCGCCGTCGTCGGGCAGGTCGTACTCGACGACGTAGATCTCCTTCTTGAGCTGTTCGGGAATCGCCAGCCGAGGCGCGACGAAGAGCAGGTGGCGGCCCCGGTCCTTCAGGGCGCGGTAGAGGTCGCGCATGCGCCGCACGATCTCCGGCTGGCCCTCGCCGGAGACGGGAAAGTCCTTGAGAAGGTAGAAGCCCTTGCCGGAGGCGCCGAGGATCGCCTCGAGAGCCCGCGCCGGATCCCGCGTGCCCTCCACCGGAACGCCGTCGATGACGAGGCCGTCGACCACCGACCAGACGCCGTACGGCGACGGCGAACCGTAGAACGTTTTCGCCAGGTGCTGCCCCAGACGCTCGACGCGCGTCTCTTCCCAGGTCAGGACGTAAAGGAGCGGATGACCGCCGAGAAGGGCCTTCCGGATCCGTTCCATCGCCTTGGAGGGAACGGCGAGAGACGCGGTCGTGGCGGTGCTCATCGGCCCGATTGTAACGCGCCTCGCAACGCCGGGCGGTTACAATGGCCGCGAATGGCGAACCCGGAGCACGCGCGGCTGCTTCTCACCCCGGAGTGGAACGACTGGCGCGTGAAGAACGCCAACGTCACGCCGGACCTGACGGGCGCGGATCTCGCGGGCCGGGATCTTTCGGGCAGAGATCTGAAACGCGCCGACCTGACCCGTGCCGACCTGTCGCGCGCGACGCTCGCCGGAACGGATTTCACGCGCTCCACCCTCCGCAATGCGAAGTTCGAGGGGGCCTCCGCGCCGGGGGCGATCTTCGAGCACTGCGAGCTCGACTTCCTCGATTTCTCGAACGTGTTCCTGGCCGGCGCGCGCTTTCGTTCCGCCTCCCTCCAGGGCAGCACGCTCGCGGGAACGGATTTTTCGGCGGCCGACCTGTCGTTCACCCGCATGGAAGGCGCGGACCTGTCGGGAGCGAACCTCGCGGGCGCGACTCTCCGGGACGTCAACTTCCGCGGCGTCAAGATCGCCAACGCGCAGTTCGACGGCGCCGACCTGTCGCGCGCGGTTTTCGAGGGTATCTCCGCCGCGCGGGGGTCCTTCCCCGGGGCCAATTTCTCGGGCGCGAACCTGAAGGCCGCGGAGCTGTCGGGAGCGGACCTGCGCAAGGCCAACTTCAACGGCGCGATCCTGCGGCAGGCGGCGTTGAACGCCGCCGACTGCGAGCGCGCCGAGTTCACGGACGCGGACATGGAGCTGGTCTCGGCCGTGGAAGCCAACTTCACGGGGGCCGGATTCGACCGTGCCCGCCTCCGCAAGGCGGACCTGCGGCGGGCGGTCTTCCTCGACGCCGGGGGCAACGACGTCAGCTTCGGGGAGGCCAAGCTGACCGAGGTCGACCTGCGCTCGGCCCGCTTCGAAAAAGCCAACTTCGGCGGCGCCGACCTCTCCAAGGTCGTTCTCCGCCGGACGAACCTGAAGGCGTACAGCTTCGTCGGCGCGTCCTTTTCGGGCGCCGATCTCTCCGAGGCGCAGGCCGAGGGTGTTAACTTCTCGCGCGCGGATCTCTCCCTGGGCAGCTTCCGTCTGGCCAACCTGAAGCGCGCCGACTTCTCTTCCTGCCGCGGCTTCGACACCGACTTCTCCGGCTCGCTCCTGATCGGCGCCAACTTCCAGGGAGCCGCCCTGAAGGACGCCGACTTCCGTTTCGCCCGAGCCATCGGCGCGAACTTCACCGGAGCCGACATCTCCGGCTCCGACCTGGCCAACTCGGACTTCACCGAAGCCGCCTTCAAGAAGACGAAGTTCTGGGGTGCGACCGCGCGCCGCGCCAAGCCTCCCCGGGGCAAGGGAATGCTCTTCTCGCTCTCGACGACCTTCTCCAAGGCGAAGGAGAAGAAGACGAAGGCTGCAGACGACAAGGAGGCCAAGCGCCAGAAGCGCATCGCGGACCTGGAGGCGGTGGCTTCGAAGCGGCCCCCGCACCTGACCGGGAGACGGTAAGGGACGCGAGGGGCGCCTTACCGCTTTTTCTTCGGCGTCGGCCCCGGCGACAGGGCCTTCTCGAACCTGGCCTCGAGCCTTCCGACCGCGTCCCGGTCCACGACGAAACCGCCGGGCCGCGACGACACGCGGGCGACGGTTCCCGGCCCGCGGGAATGGAACGTCAGGATTGACGGCGGCCCCGTCTTCCTGCGCACCGTCACGGTCGCCTCCGGCGCCGCGAGCTCCCCGATTCGGGCCTCCTCCACGAACGACCGGGCCTCGAGGTCCAGGATCGCGGTCAGCACGTCGTCGGCCGCCGGAGCGAGGACCGGGCGGTCCTGCGCCGCCCAGCCCCCCTCCTTCTGCGCGAGGGCGAAGCGCTTCGTTCCGAAGGCGCCTTCCACGGCCGTCACGTCGCTGCGACTGAAGCTCGCGAGCGCCGCGCTCCGGAACGGCTCGGCCTCCCGAGACAAATCGTCCGCGACCTCGCGATCGACCGTGAAGACCTGTCCGTCGCGGCGCGCGTAGATGCTGTTGCCGTCCGATCGCGTGGCCCCAAAATCCACCGAGGCGCTCTTGCCCCTGGCTCCCACGGCGGTGACCCGATACAGGGGGGGATCGAGCCCCAGCGCGGCCAGGTCGTCGTTGCCGTGCACGAAATCGCCCACCCGCGCCGACGTCAGCTGCGCGGCGAGCCGCTCGGCCTCGGCGGCGTCCGCGAGATCCGCGGTGGGCTCGACGAGCCACCAGCCGCCGTTCCGGCGCTCGAGGACCAGGCGCCCGCGCCCGCGCAGGATCTCGAGGCGCTTGATGTCCGCCGGCGAACCGCCGAAGACCTCGCGGCTCCGGAAGTCGTCGGCGTTCCTGCGGACCGCCGCGAGGGCCGACGACGGAGCGAACAGCACCTTGGAAGAGCCCTCGAGGCGCGCCGCCACGATGTCGGTGCCGGGAATCCCGATGCCGAACTCGATCGTGCGGGTCTTCTTATCGCCCGGCGCGTCGGCGTCGGTCCAGGCGATCGTCGCCTTCGCCTCGGGCTTCTCGAGGCCGTAGTCGGCCGGCCGGGCGTCTCCCGAGTCGCCGCCGGAGCGCTTCAGATCGGCGAGCTCGGCCGCCACGGCATTGACCGCGAACGCGTCGGCCGGATACGGGGCGGGCTTGACCATGCGCCAGGGCGTGGTCTCCGTTTTCTGGAACTCGAGCTCCTCGGTCCCGCGCGTCAGCGCGAGGCGCTCGATCCGCTCCTCGGGAAGGTCCCAGTAGAGGTCGCCCTTGAGCTGGCGGTCGGCCGTCGAGGGAATTTTGCGTTCGAAGAGGAAGATGAAACCGAAGAGGACGGCGACCACCGCGGTCAGCAGGATCAGCTTCCGGACCGACACGCGCGCCTCAGTCTCTCCGCCGGTACCAGACCCAGACGCCGAGCAGAACCGCAAGAGCCGGCAAGCCGACGACGCTGCCGATGCCGATCCGGCGGACCTGGGCTTGCGACAGCGTCAGGGACGACTGCTCGGGCGTCTTCGGCGGAATGCCGATCTGCTTCTCGCTGCCCGCGAGCCAGTGGACGGCGTTGGCGAAGAGCGCCGCGCTGGCGCCGTTGGCGAGCATGCCGTTGGCGGCGAACCGGGAGTTGCCGACGACGACGAGGCGCGGCGCTTTGCCCCCGGCCTTTCGGTCCTCCGCCGCGTTGACCGCGACGGCCAGCGACACGGGTCCGGGCGTGTCCGCGGGGCCCTTCTGGATCTCGGTCTCGAGCTCCTGGAAATTGGTCTCGCCCCAGCCCTCGGGCGAGGTCTCGATGAGCATCGCTGCCGTCATCCCATCGGGCGGCTTCTCGGCCTTCTTGACCGAGCGCGCGAGCTGAAAGATGACCCCCAGCTTCTCCGCCGAAAGCGAGCGCACGATGGGGTGGCTCCCGTACCGGTCGGCCAGCAGGACCTCGGCGCCCATCTGCGCCAGGGCGTTGGACGGATCGATCACGATGTCGTCGCCGAGCTTCACGCCGTACCGGTCGAGGAGGCCGCGCAAGCCGAGATCCGCCGGCGGGGCGCCCGCTCCCGGCAGCACCGGGTCGAGTAGAAGGAGGGCGTGCCCTCCGGCCGCGAGGAACCTCTCGAGCGCCCCCGCTTCCGGAGCGAGGAACGCGGTCCGCGGTCCGGCGACCACGACGACGTCGGCGTCCGCCGGCAGTCCCTCTTTCCCGAGCGACTCCCAGGTCGCCACCGTCATGTTGTCGCGCTCGAGGAGCTGTCTGGCCTCGGCGTAGCCACGGCCCCGCTCGCCCGAGTCGAGCGGCGCCTCGCCATGGCCCGTCGAGAACACCACGCGCGGCTGCCGCTCCTCGGTGACCGCGAGAAGGGCGGAGGTGAACGCCTCCTCGCCCTTGAACGCTTTGATCGCGGGCGCCCCGCCCATGCCCATTCCGGCGAAGTCGAAGTCGGCGAGCTTCTCTTCCTCGACGTACTTCTTGCGGCCGCCGGACCGAAAGACGACGGTGTTGACGCGCACGCCGAATTCCTTGACGAGCGCGTCGGCGCGCGCCAGGTTGCGCTCGGGGTCCAGGTACTCGACTTCGATCTTCGGCGTCCGCGCCTGGTAGCGCGCCAGCAGCTCCTTGACTTCCGGCAGCAGGCGCGAGCGCTGCGGCGTCATGAAGACGGTGACGCGGACCGGCTTCCGCAGCCCGTCGAGGATCTTCTTCGTCGTCTCGGAGAGGGAGTAGATCCGGGTCCGGGTCCAGTCCAGGCGCTCCCAGTGGCGCAGGGACAGGTAATTGACACCCACGAGCAGCGCCGCCGCCAGGGCGATCCCGGCGGCCGACGCTCCGAGCCGCGACGCACGCCGGCTCACGGCGTCTCCTTCTTCGAGGCCAGGGTCACGGCCGCGAGCAGGAGGAAGAACGCCATCGCCGACAGGTAGTAAACGAGCCGCCGCGTGTCGACGACACCCCTCGCGAACTCGTCCATGTGGTCCCAGAGGTTGAGGTAGCCGATCAGGCTCTGCCGGCCCGGGTCGGCGCCCGACTCGAACAGCCCGACCGAGAAGATCGGGATCAGCATCGCGAAGGCGAGGATCGCTGCCAGGATCTGGTTCTTGGTGAGTGTCGAGGCGAAGGTACCGATCGACAGGAAATACGCGCCGATCAGAGTGATCCCGAGGTACCCGGAGGCCGCCGCGCCGAGGTCCACCGCCGTCTGCGAGCGCAGGTACAGGATGAAGACCAGGCTCGGCGACCAGAGGACGAGGAAGAAGCCGAGCGCTCCCAGGAACTTTCCGAGGACGACGACGGCCTCGGAGACGGGCGAGGTCAGCAGGACTTCGAGGGTGCCGGACCGACGCTCTTCGGCGAGCAGGCGCATCGTCAGGATCGGAACGATGAACAGGGTGAAGATCCAGAAATACGTGTTCGTGAACATCAGCGGAAGGAACCGCTCCCGCGGAGCCCCGGGTGTGCTGAGGAACGCCACGATGCGGTAGAAGATCAGCCCGTTGAGGAACATGTAGGCGGTCAGAATCACGTACGCGAGCGGCGAGAAGAAATACGCCCGCCACTCGCGCCCGACGATCGCGAAAAGCTTCTTCACGCCGATTCCTCCGGGGGCCCGGCGGCCTCTCCCGCTCCGGCGGGCGGCGGCGCCGCCTCCTCCTGGCGCGTCAGCCGCACGAAGACATCCTCGAGCGTCATCGCCTCGCGCGAAAGCTCGCGCAGGACCCAGCCTCCCGCGACGGCGGCCCGGAAGATCTCCTCGCGGGGATCGCTGCCCTGCAGGCAGAGGATCCGGACGCGGGTCTCCTCGGGTGTCTCGTCCACCTCCAGGGAGGCCACGCCGGGCAGCCCCAGGAGCGCCTCGCGCACCGGCGCGGCGCCCCGGATCGTCACATGGACGACCGGCGCGCCCGCCAGCTTCGCGCGCAAGTCCGCCGGCGTCCCCTCGGCCACGATGCGGCCGCGATCGATGATGAGGACGCGGTCGCAGATGGCCTCGACCTCGGGCAGGATGTGCGTCGAGAGGAGCACCGCGCGATTGCGGCCGAGCTCCCGGATCATCTCGCGGATCTTGATGATCTGGACCGGGTCGAGGCCGATGGTCGGCTCGTCGAGGATCAGGACCGGAGGCTGGTGGACCAGCGCCCCGGCCAGGGCCACGCGCTGCCGGAAGCCCTTGGACAGGTTCTCGATCTTCCGGCCGGCCACCTCCCCCAGGAGGCAGCGGTCGATCGCTTCGGTCACGCGCCCGCGCACCTGGCCGCCGGGCACGCCCTCGAGGCGTGCGCGGAACGCAACGTACTCGCGCACGCGCATCTCGGGGTAGGTCGCCGCCGATTCCGGCAAATACCCGAGGGAGGCCCGGGCGTCGTTCGGCTCTGCCACCACGTCGTGGCCGGCCACGCGCGCCGCGCCGGAGGTCGGCAAGAGAAAACCGGTCACCACCCGCATCGTGGTCGTCTTTCCCGCGCCGTTGGGGCCGAGGAAGCCGACGATCTCGCCTTCCCTGACCGAAAAGGTGACGTCGTCCACCGCGAGGCGGGTGGGAAAGCGTTTCGACAGGTTTTGGACTTCGATCATTTCGCCATGCCGCGTCAAAAAAGCGCCGAAGTCTAGCATCTATTCCCGGGGGTTCCGAAGCTCGGGCGCTGCCCGGCGGCGGTTAAGATGCTTCCCGGCATGATCGTCGTCGAAGCCGTCTCCAAGACCTACGGCCGCCTCGGCCGGCGCACGCGCGCGCTCGACGGAGTGTCGCTCACGGTCCGGCGCGGCGAGACGCTCGGCCTGATCGGCGGCAACGGCGCCGGCAAGACGACCCTGCTCTCCTGTCTGCTCGGCTTCCTGCGGCCCGATTCCGGCGCCATCGCGATCGACGGCTGCCCCGTGGACGACCTCGGGGTCCGCGCGCGCACGGGATACATGCCGGAGCGCCTGGGGTTCGACCGCGACCTGACCGGCGCGGACTTCCTCGCCTTCCACTGGCGCCTCTCGGGGGCAGATCCGAGGAAGACGGCCGCGGAGGTTGGCGCGGCCGCCGACCGTGTCGGCCTCGACCGCGGCGCCCTCGGCAGGAGGCTCAAGACCTATTCGCGCGGGATGCTGCAGCGCATCGGCGTCGCCCAGGCCACCCTCGGCGATCCCGACCTCCTTTTTCTCGACGAGCCCGCCTCCGGAACCGATCCCCTGGGCGTCGCGATCGTCCGGGATCTGATCCTCGCTGCGAAAGCGCGCGGCGCGACGATCGTGCTCAACTCCCACCAGCTTCCGGAGGTCGAGCGCGTCTGCGACCGCGTCGTCTTCATCGACCACGGCCGGCTGACCCGTTCCGAGACGCTCACCGGCGCCGAGGCTTCGCGGCGCCGCGCGATGATCCGCGTGGCTGCGGACCGAGCGGAAAGCGCGCTCACCGCCCTCACGACCGCCTCGATCGCCGCGGAACCCGGCCAAAGCGGGCAGCTGCGCTTAGCCGACGCCGGGGAGGCGGAGGTCGCGAAGGCGGTCCGGGTTCTCGCCCTGGCCGACATCCCGGTCCTCGAGGTGCGCGCCTCGGCCGAGCTCGAGGAGCTCTTCCGGGGAGGCAGCGTCTCGTGACCGAGATGATCCGCCGGTATCTCCGGCAGAAGCTCGCGAGTCTCGGGGTCCTCGTCGCTCTCGGCGTGATCGCGCTGGTGACGGCGTTTACCCTCGCGGTCTCCGGCGGGGAGCGCGGCCTGGAGACGGGCTTCGTGTCGCTCCTGCTGCTGGCGGCGGCGTCGGTCTCGAAGGATGCCTCGGGCGGGGCCCTCCAGATGATCCTCGCCCGCCCGCTGACGCGCACGGACTACCTCTTCGGCCGCTACCTCGGAATCCTCGCGGCGTATGCGTCCTTTCTCGCCGCCTGCGCGCTCATCGCCTACGCGCTCGCCACGGTCTTCCTCCCCCTGTTCGGCCTCGAGAGGACCCCCGTCTCGGCCCCGGCGCTGCTGCGCGGTTTCGGCGCGGGGATGCTCGGGGCCGTGCTGCCGGCGGCCGTCCTCCTGTTCTTCTCCACCTTCCTGCCGGGCTACGCGGACGTGCTCGCGTACTTCCTCTTGATGATCGCCCTGCCGGTGCCGGGTCTGCTGGGCCAGGCGCTGCGGAAGCCCTGGCTCGAGCGGGTCTCCGCGCTGGCAAAGGAGAACGTGCTTCCGGAGGTGCGCTGGGAGCAGGTCTTCGGAGGTAAGGAGGTGCTGGGAGCGGCGACGGGCCGCTGGGCGCTGGCCGTCGCGGTCTTCCTCGTCGCCGCCGCCGCCGTCTTCAGTCGAAGGGAGTTCGCCTATGGACAGGACTGAAGCCACGGCCGCCTGCGCCCGGCCGCAGTCGCGGCTGTCGCCGGTCCTGTTCTGGGTACTCGCGGCGGCCGTGCTGCTGCGCATCGTGACGGCGGTCATGGACCGCGGCGCCAAAGAGACCGGCGGAGGGCTCGTCCGGTGGCAGCCGAGGGAGAAGGCGGCCTCCCTGTCCCTCGCCAGCGGAAAGCCCGTCCTCTACGATTTCACCGCCGCATGGTGCGGCCCGTGCAAGGTGCTGGACCGGGACTGGGCCGATTCGGACATCGCCGGGCGCGTCAACGCCGCCTTCGTTCCGGCGCGCGTCGTGGACCGCCAGCGGGAGGACGGGCGCAATCCGCCCGGTGTCGCCGAGCTTGCGCGCCAGTACCAGATCACCGGGTTCCCGACCCTCGTCGCCGCCGCCGCCGACGGCACCCTCCTCGGAAAGATGGAAGGCTATCGGGGACGCGAAGCGCTCGAGGCGTTTCTGGAAGAGTTCGGGAAGAAGTAGTGGCCTGAATCCTCCGCCTCTCGACGCGGAAGGCGTCAATCTTCCAGAACGCGAACCGGGCCGCCGCTGCGGACGAGCGTGACCGCCGTCCCTTCGGAATCGGTCAGGGGCTTCTCCCACCACTCGCCGTTGCCGCTGCCGACCTCGGAGTAGAGACCCGCCGGAAGGGCCCCAACCGACCGGTTCCGTCCCGACTGCTTGGCGACGTACATCGCCCGGTCGGCCATCTTGAGAACCTCGGTGAAGGCGAAGGTGCGGGTGGAGTCCGGGTACCAGGGAAAGGGCGCCCACCCGACCGAGCACGTGCGGCGGACCTTCTGGCCCCCTCCCAGGTCGAAGGGCTCCGAGCCCACCGACTGCATGACGCGGCCCGCGAGCACGTCGCCGCGCGATCGATCCGCGTCGCGCGAGATGAGCAGGAACTCCTCGCCGCCCCAGCGGATGAGCCGGTCCGAATCGCGCACCACCTGAGTCAGGCGGCGGGCCACCTCGGCGAGCACGCCGTCGCCGCGGTCGTGGCCGTACTCGTCGTTGACTTCCTTGAAGTGGTCGATGTCCACGATGTAGAAGATCAGGTCGCAATTGCGGGGACGGTTGGCCGGCGGAGTCGAGTGCACGCGCAGCGTCCGGTTGATGTCGTCCTCGATCACGGTCGAGAAGAAGCGCCGGTTGCGCGCTCCGGTCAACGCATCCGTGAAAGACGCCTCGCGCAACTCCCGGTTGGCCGCGGCGAGCTCGGCGCTGCGGGCCGCGACCGCCTCCTCCAGCCGCCGCCGCTCCGCCTCGAGATGCCGGGTGCGCCAGCGCACGACCGCGACGACCGCCCCGGCCGCGAGAAGCACCCAGAGGATCCGCGCCCAGACCGTCTGCCACCACGCCGGCCGGACCTCGAGAGCGAACACCGCGGGCTCCCGCGAGACCTTGCCGGCCGCCGAAACACAGAGCACCTCGAAGCGATACGCGCCTGTCGGCAGCGCCGGGAAGCGCGCCTCGGTCAGCTCGGTCTCCGTGTACTGGTCGACGAGGCCGAGCATGCGATGGCGAAAACGCACCTTGCTCGGCTCGATGAAGGTCAGGCCCGACCAGGAGACGCTGAAGTTGCGCTCCCCCGAGCCGAGGACGGCCGGCCGTACCGGGTCCAACGGGCGATCGCCCGCGCGCACATCGGTGATGACGACCGTGGGCGCGGGCTCCGGCGCCGGCAGGATCCCGCCCCGGACGCGCGTCAGGCCTCGGCTCGAGCCGAGCCACACGGTTCCGTCGGGCTCGGAGAAGAAGGCGTTCTGGTCCAGGTCCTCACTGATCATTCCGTCGGCCTTGCCGTACCGGGCGGCCAACGCCCAGTCGGTGCCGAACACGTCGGCCCCCGAGCCCGTGCCGATCCACAGCATGCCCGAAGCGTCGCGGCCGACCAGCACGACCTTGTTCGACACCAGACCCGTCGACGTGTCGATCGGGCGGACCGTGAGCTTGTCCCCCTGCAGGATCACTTTGGCGGCGCCGATCGACTCGCGGTAGGCGACGACGACGGTGCCGTCGGAGGCGAAGGCGATCGACGACACGAAGTCTTCGTGCAGGCCGTCCTTCCGGGTGAACTTGCGCGGAGAGGGTCCGGTGAGCCGCAAGATGCCCTGCTTGCTGGCGGCGTACAGAATCCCGGACGGATCTTCCGCGAAGCCGCGCACCCCGTCGGGTTTCTCCCGGCCGAGCGAGACCCGCTGGAGCTCCCCGCCCGCCGCGCCGGCGGGAAGCCGGTACAGACCGTTGACCGCGCCGACCCAGACCTCCCCGTCCGGTCGAACTCGGATCGCCGCGACGCGAAACTGGTCCGGCGGCGCATCCTCGGCGCTGTAGCGGCGCGTCCGGCCGTCCGGAAGGAATCGCGTGACTCCGCCCGGCCAGGAACCGGCCCAGATGCTGCCATCGTCGCCGGCGGCGAGCGCGTTGACGGTATTGCCGGCCAGGCCGTCGGACTCGAGGAACACCCGGACCGCTCCGCTCTCCGGATCGATGCGGTTGAGCCCCTGTTCGGTGCCGACCCACAGCGCCCCCGGTCCCGAACGGGTCCGCTGGCGCGCGCTCGCCCACACGACCTCGTGCGACAGCCCGTCGCTCGTGCCCCAGTTGGTGAACTCGCCGTGGCCAAGGCGCTGGACGAGCCCTCCGCCGAGGGTCCCGATCCACAGGGAGCCCTCGCGATCGACGACCGCCGAGAGCGCCGTGTCGGACGGGAGCCCCTCGCGCCGCCCGATCAGGCGCCACCGGCCCGAGTCGCGAAACGCGAGGCCCTGCACGGTCGGAACCAGGAGCTCGCCGCGATCGTCGAAGGCGAGGCGGCCGTACTCGCTCGACTCGGGAAGCCCCTGGTCGTCCCGCGTGAAGCGCTCGGCCCCGCGGGGCAGCACGAACAGACGCTTGACGGTCCGGACCCAAAGCCGCCCGGCGCGATCGGACTGCACCTCGTCGATGGTTTCCTCGGTCGGCAGCCCCCGCGGGCTGCCGTATTCGACGACCCGTCCGGATTCCCTGCGATAGAGACGCCCCCCGCGCGCGAAGTAGACGGCTCCCGACGCGTCTACGTGGACCGCCCCGACCGCGCCCTCCCCAGCCGAGTTGGCTTCCTTGTCGAGCGAAAAGGAGTCGTCGCGGCCGACGTAGAGGCCGCGCTCGGTTCCGACGTACAGCGTGCCCGCGGCATCGGAGTCCACGCCCTGGTGGCCGACGGCGACGGGCCCGAGCCCCGCTTTCTCGCCGATGACCTGGAAGTTCCTGCCGTCCAGGCGCGCCAGGCCCGCTCCCGTCGCGACGTAGAGCCGGCCGTTGGCGGTCTCGTGGAGCTGGAAGATCCGCGTCCGCGGCAGCCCTTGCTCGCGGCTGAACTTCAAAAAGCGGTGCCCATCGAAGCGGAAGAGGCCGTCGTCGGTGCCCGCCCACAGAAAGCCGGTGCGGTCCTGGAGCACGCACTCGACGGAAACGTCGGTCAACCCCTGTTCCTCCGCGTAGGTCCGGAAGATGAATCGGCCGAGAAACGCGTCGCCGGCGGGAGGCGACTGGCCCGGCGCCGGCATCGACAGCGCGGCCAGGAAAGCGGCCGCGCAGAGCCCTCTGCGAAGGGCTACCCCGGAACCGCTCGAGGCATCTCGGCTACGGCGTTTTTGCACGGCGATGTTTCGCTGCTGAAGCTGCGGCCAATTATAGGGGCTGGGCGTTTTCCCGTCTCGTGATCTGCGCTCCCGCGGCTCGGGGATCCGCGAGGTAACGGCCGGTGAGACTGCGCGGGTTCGCCTTGAGATCGTCCGGTGTTCCCTCCGCGACGATGCGGCCGCCGCCCTTGCCCCCGCCGGGGCCGAGCTCTACGATCCAGTCCGACGCATCGAGGAAACCGAGGTGATGCTCGACGGCCAGGACCGAATGGCCGCGCGAGATCAGCCGGCGCAGGGTCCCGAGCAGCCGATCCACGTCCTGGGCGTGCAGTCCGGTCGTCGGCTCGTCGAACAGGAAGAGCGCGCCGCGGGTGGCCGCCGGCCGGATGCCGAGAAACGCCGCGAGCCGCAGCCGCTGCGCCTCGCCCCCCGAGAGCGTCGCGGTGGGCTGACCCAGACGCATGTAGCCGAGGCCCGCCTCCCGCAGAGGCTCGAGGCGGCGCACGATCTTCTCCTCCTCGGCGAAAAACGCCGCCGCGTCCTCGACGGTCATCTCGAGCACCTCGTCGATGTTCCGGCCCCGCAGGCGCACGGAGAGGATCCGCGCCTGGAACCGCCGCCCGTCGCAGGCGTCGCACCGCACCGTGACGTCCGCGAGGAACTGCATGTCGATCGTCTGCCAGCCGGTTCCCTTACAGGCCTCGCAGCGCCCGCCCGGCGAGTTGAAGGAGAAGTCGCGCGCCGTGATTCCGCCCGAGACGGCGCGCGCCGACCTGGCGAAGAGCTGGCGGATCTCGTCCCAGGCCTTCGTGTACGTGACGGGATTGGACCGGGCCGACCGGCCGAGCGGGCTCTGGTCGACCAGCAGGAGGTCCGCGATCCCGTCGAGGCCGTCGATGCGGTCGTGCTCGCCGACGTCGAACTGCGCTGCCCCCTTGACCCGCCGCGCGTACGCGTTGTGGAGGATGTCGCGCACGAGCGTGGACTTTCCGGAGCCCGACACCCCGGCGACCGCCACCAGCCGGCCCAGCGGGAACCGCGCCGTCAGGTTCTTCAGATTGTGCTGGCGGGCGCCCACGATGGTGATCGCGCCCTCGGCGCGCCGGAAGGGGACGACGCGGCGGGAGGCGCGCGCATCACCAGGCGGAAAGTCGGGAGTCCGGAGTCGGGAGCCGGGAGTCCGCAAACGCCGGCGGAGCAGCTCCCCGGTGGCGGATCCCTTCTCGCGGGCGAGGGCGGACGGCGTGCCCTCGAAGAGGACCCGCCCGCCGAGGCTTCCCGCGCCCGGCCCGAGGTCGATGACGTGGTCGGCCGACTCGATGGCCTCGGGATCGTGCTCCACGACCACGACCGTGTTGCCGCGGTCCGCGAGGCGCCGGAGGATACCGAGCAGGCGCCGCGTGTCCGCGGCGTGCAAGCCGATCGTGGGCTCGTCGAGCACGTACAAGGTGCCCGTCAGCGCCCCGCCCAGCGCCGAGGCGAGACCGATGCGCTGGGCCTCGCCTCCCGAGAGGGTGCGCGCGGGGCGGGAAAGCGTCAGGTAATCGAGGCCCACGTCGTTCATGTACCGGACGCGGGACTCCAGCTCCGCCACGACGGACCCGAGGCGCGCCTGCTCCGCGGGCGAGAGCTGCAGCTCCTGAAAGAAGCGCTGCAGGTCGGAGAGCGACAGCTCCGCGAGCTCGGCGATCGTCCGGCCCCGAAAGCGCACCCAAAGGGCCGACGGGCAAAGGCGCGCCCCGCGGCATGCGTCGCAGGGCGTGTACGCCCGGTACCGGGCCAGCAGGACGCGGACGTGGATCTTGTACCGCTTCGTCTCGAGCCAGTCGAAGAATCCCCGGACGCCGTAGAAGTCGCCCCGACCCTGCATCAGCACTTCTCTCTCGTGCGCGGAGAGCCGCGCGACCGGCACGTCGGTGCGGACCGAGTAACGCCGGGCCGCGCGGAAGAGGTCGCCGTAGGCGGACTCGTACGCCGGCGTGTTCCAGGGCGCGACCGGCCTTTCCGAGAGCGTGAGGCTGCGGTCCGGAATGACCTTTTCGAGGTCGACACCGATCACGCGGCCAAAGCCCTGGCAGGCCTGGCACGCGCCGAGCGGCGAGTTGAAGGCGAAGAGCGGCGGGGTCGGATCGCGAAACTCGCGCGCGCAGCCGGAACAGTGAAGGCCGCGCCGGAAGGTGCGCACACGCCCCTCGAGCCGCGCCTCCAGGGTGCCCGCCAGCGCGAAGGCCGTCTCGGCGGCGGAGGCGAGCTCGGGCCGCGAAGGCTCGCCGATGACGAAGCGCCCCACGACGATCCGGAGCAGCCCGCCGGCGTCGAGGAGCGGGGCCACGTCCTCGGCGATCTCGACCGTCTCGCCCCCGGGCGTGACGGCCCGGAAGAAGCCGGCACGCTTGAGCTCCGCCAGACGCGCCGCGTCCTGGCGGGCGCGCCGGCGCCGGGAGCCGCCGGCCGGCGGCGGCTCGCTCCAGCGGACCGGGGCCACGAGGGTCGCGCGGGCGCCCCCCTCGGCAGCGCACAGCTCCTCGACGGCCCGATCCACGCCGCCCGGCACGGCCGCAAGTCCGCAGTCCGGACAGAAGGTCGTGCCGCCATGGGCGAAGAGGAGCCGCAGCGAGTCGTGGATCTCCGTCTGGGTGCCGACCGTCGAGCGGGCGTTGCGCACCCCGTTCTTCTGCTCGAGCGCGATCGCGGGCGGTACGGGCTCGATCGAGTCCACGTCCGGCCGGTCGAGCCGCTCCAGGAACTGCCGCGCGTAGGTCGAGAGCGACTCCGCGTAGCGGCGCTGGCCCTCGGCGTACAGCGTGTCGAAGGCGAGCGAGGACTTCCCGGATCCGGATACCCCGGTCACCACGGTCAGCCGCCCGATCGGAATCGCGACCGAGATGTCCTTGAGGTTGTGGGTCCGGGCGCCGCGGATGCGTATCGGGGCGGGCCGGAGGGGATGGCGTTTCTTCATGGAGTCCCGAATCCCCGAATCTATCAGGAGAAGACCCGCGGCGCCGCCCTCACCCGTCTCCGTGCAACGGACACATTTCCGCCGGAGCCGTGCCCGCGATGAAGACCTCGGTCATCCTGCGGGGACAGCCGGGCGCCGCGAGGTATCCCGTGTCGGGGTCGATCTCGGCGGTCACGATGTCGGAGGGCACCGGAAACTTTTCGGAGAAGTGCTGCGCGGGGACCGAGCGGGCGAAGTCGGCGAAGATGGGGACCGCCGCCTGCGAGCCGGAGAGATTGAGGCCCCGGTTGTCGTCGTAGCCCACCCAGACGGCCGCCAGGAAACGCGGCGAGTAGCCGATGAACCAGGCGTCCCGGCCGTCGTTGGTGGTGCCGGTCTTGCCCGCGAGCACGCCGGCCAGACCGCGCGCGCGGGCTCCCGCGCCGGTGCCGCGGCTGGCCGCGCCCTGGAGGATCGAGTTGACCAGGAACACGGCGTCCGCCGGCAGGACCGGCGAGAGAGCGGTCGCCTTGCTCTCGAGCACCGTGCCGTCGCCCGTCATGACGCCCACGATCGCGTTGGGATCCACGCGGATGCCGCTGTTGGCGAACACCGCGTAGGCGCCCGCGATCTCCATCGGAGAGCTCTCGAACGCGCCCAGCGCGACCGACGGAAATCCCCGCAGGCGCGAGGCGATTCCCGCGCTCCGAGCCGCCGCGAGAACGTAAGGGAGCCCCGCCCTCAACGACACGCGCACGGTCGGAATGTTGAGGGACTGCTCGAGCGCCTGCCGGGCCGTCATCGGCCCGCGGTACTGGCCGTCGTAGTTGCGCGGCGTCCAGGTCTCTTCCTCGGTGAGCTGTCCCCACGCGACCGTGATCGGGGCGTCCGGGAACATCGTCGCGGGCGTGATCGGCGGATCAAGGTCCCGGCGCGCGAAAGCGGCCAGGTAGACGAAGGGCTTGAAGAGGCTGCCCGGCTGGCGGTGGGCCTGGGTGACCCGGTTGAACTGGGAGAGGCGGTAGTCGCGCCCGCCCACGAGCGCACGCACGCTGGCCGACTGCGGCTCGAGCACGATGAGCGCCCCCTGCAGCGGCACCTGCTTGGCCGCCGAGGCCAGGCGCCGGTACGTGTTCTCGAGGGCCTCCAGCCCCTGCGTGACCGCGCGCTGTGCCGCCTGCTGCAGGTCCACGTCGAGGGTCGTGTAGATCAGCAACCCTTCGGTCTGCATCTGCTTTCCGTAGCGCTCCTCGAGCTCCGACTTGACGAAGTCGACGAAGTGGGGGGCGCGGGTGCGCTCTTCCATCCGGCTGCGCGGAACCAGAGGCTCCGCCATCGCCTGCCGCATCGCGGCTTCGTCGATGCGGCCTTCTTCCTTCATCAGGCGCAGCACCAGGTCGCGCCGCTGCCGTGTGCGCTCGGGGTTCCGAAAAGGGGAGTAGGCGTTGGGCGCCCGGATCATTCCCGCCAGCGTCGCCGCCTCGGCGAGATCGAGATCGGACACCTCCTTGCCGAAGTAGGAGCGCGCCGCCTCGCCCACGCCGGTGATCGCGATCGAGCCGCGCCGGCCGAGGTAGATCTCGTTCAGGTACGCCTCGAGGATCTCGTCCTTGGAGTAGCGGGCGTCCAAGACCGTGGCCATCACGGCCTCGACCGCCTTGCGCCGCACGGTGCGCTCGGGCGACAGGTAGAGGTTCTTGACGAGCTGCTGGGTCAGCGTCGAGCCGCCCTGACGCATCCCGCCGCGCAGCGTCGCGAACAGGGCGCCGAACAGGCGGCGCACGGAAACGCCGCTATGGCGGTAGAAGTCGCGGTCCTCGGTGACCAGGACGGCGTCCACGAGCGAACGCGGCGCGTCGGAGAGCCGGATCACCGTCCGGTCCTCGAGCTCCGCCGAGAAGACCGATCCCAGGAGCTCCGGCTCGAGGACCAGGGCCGGCACGCTCTGCCCCGCCGCGTCCCGGACCGTCTTGACCCGCGTGCCGGAGAACGTCAGCCGCGCAAGCTGCGCGGGAAACGCGCGCCCCGGGTAACGGAAGCCCCGCGTGTGGATCTCGAGAGCATCGTTCTCCCGCCGGAAATGGCCCGGGCGTTCCGGCGCATCCGGCACTTCGCGATAGAAGAGCCGCTCGAGCTTGGCTGCCAGGCCGGCCGCGGAGCCGCCCTCTCCCGCACGCAGAACGTAGAGATCCGAGTAGATGCGCGAGGGCAGGTTCCAGCGCCGCCCGTCGAAGCGCGACACGACACGTGAGGTGAAATGCGAGAGGACCAGGACGCCCGAGAGCAGCAGCGCGCCGAGACCGGCGAGGATCGGGAGGCGGTGGCGGTAGACCCAGAGGGACAGCGGGACCAAGCGCGCGCGGGAAGAGCCTGCGTTCTCGGAAAACACCCGGGCGTGAGCATAACGTCATAGAGAGGAACCGCCGCTTTTCCCCTCCGGCTCGGCCCGTGTTACGCTTCGGCCAGGGTGACTGCCCCGAGCAAGAGACACGTGGCGTGCCGCCGGATGTCCGATAACTGTTGAGCACATGGGCCGTTCCGCTCTTTTCCTGGCCACCGCGCTCGCGATTCCCTTCTACGCGTTTCCGATCCTGACGGTGGCCGGACGGCCGATCGATGCCGCCACGCTCTTCGCCGCGGTTTTCCTGCTCGTCAGCCTCCCGTCTCTGCTGCGCCTGCTGCGCGAAGACCGGGCGAGAGCCCTGTTTGCGACCGCGGCCGTCGCGGTCCCGCTTCTCGTTCTGCTCGCGCCGCGGCATCCTACCTTCTCGCCCGCCGCCTTCGCGGTCTCCCTGGCCCACTGGCTCCTCGTCGCCGGCTTCTTTCTCGCCGCCGCAACGCTGACGCTCGACGCGGGGGAGCGCCGGCGCTTTCTCGGCGCGAACCTCGTCGTGGGAATCGCCGTCGCCGGCTTCGCGCTCTATCAGGCTTTCGGCCACGCGCGAGGTTGGCCGGGCGCCGGGGAGAGCATTCTCCCGAACCAGCGGGCGCCCTTTCGCATGCTCGGTTACGACGGCTACCCCCGGCCGACCTCCTTCTTTCTGGAGCCGGGCTATCTCGGGGGGTATCTGACCTGGATCTCGCTTCTCGCCCTGGCCGCCACGGCCTCGCGGGAGCGCCGCGAATCGCAGGCGCTTCCGGTCGCCGCCTTTTCCGTCGCCGTGCTCGGCGTCGCGATGAGCCTCTCCTGGGGCGCCTACGCGGACCTCGCGGCCGTGGTGCTCGTCGTGCTGATCCTGGCCCGGCGCCTGCCGCGCGAGGCGCGGGCGCGCCTGCGTCCCTTCGCGGCGGTCTTCGCCGTCGCGATCCTCACGGCCGCGGTCACTCCTTTGACCGGCGCTTTCGTCAAGCGTCTCCATCGGCTATCCCGGACTCCGCTCGACCGATCCGCTCCGGCCGTCGTCCACGCCGACTCGGCGGTCGTCCGCGTCGAAAACCTCCGTTACATCGCCGGGCTGTTCCGATCGGAGCCTCTGACGGGCATCGGCCTCGGGCAGTTCCAGATCCGGGGCGCGGCGCGTACCGGCTCGCCGCGCGAATCGCCGTGGTGCGGCTGGGCGGCGGCCGCGGCGCTCTTCGGCGTCCTCGGGCCCGCGCTCGTCGCGGCAGGACCGCTGCTGCTCCTGCGCAACGGGCGCTGGCATCCCCACCTTCTCGCGGCGGGAACCGTCGCGCTCGCGGTCGTGGACCAGGTCCACACCGCGAGCTTCATCGATCTGCGATGGTGGCTGCCCCTCGCGGCGGTAGTCGCGCTCTCGGGGCCCGGCTCGAGGGCGGCGGGCCGGTCTTCCGGCTCCGTCCCGGTGCCTCCATGAGAAGCCGCGCCGCAATCTTCGCTGCGACCGCCGCCCTCGCGGCCGGACTGCCGGCGGCGGAGCTGCCTTCCGCGCACCGGCTCGGAACGATCTCGATCTCGCAGGCGCCCGTCGAGCGGATCACCATTCGCAACCTCGGGCGACATGCCATCCCGAACCCGCGCGTTCTGCCGGCCGAGGAGGCTCCCGATTCGACCAGCGTGCGGACGATCGTCGCGTCTGTCGCGGAGAAGGCTTCAGGCACCGAGAGGGAGAAGGCCGAGGCGCTTTGGCGTTTCGTCATGGATCGGATACGCCACATCTGCCCCTCGAATGCCGACGGCGTCTGGCTCGGTTACTCGCCGCTGGAGACGCTCAACACGCTCGGCTTCGCGTGCTGCGATCAGGCTTCCGCCGCGCTGGCGGCGCTCTGGCTCGAGGCCGGGCTGCCCGCTCGAATCTCCGTCTTGCCCTTCCATACGGTTCCCGAGGTCTCCTACGACGATCGCTGGCACATGTACGACCCGGATCACCGTGTCGCGTACCTGCTGCGCGACAACCAGACGGTCGCGAGCGTGGACGAGATCCTCGGGGACCCTTCTCTGGTGTCGCGCGTTCCCGATCCTCTCGGATACGACTCGCAGTGGATGTCCCAGATGTACCTCCAGCATGGTAAATCGCGCTCCTCGCGGGACGTCGTGCCGCTCTCGGATCCGGACCCCTTTCTGTTGCAGCCGGGTTCCGCCATGACGCTCGACCGGCGCGGCGACGGGATCGAGCCCGTTCCTCTCGGCCCGAGCACGGTGCCCTATCGCTGGGCGCGGGGGATCCTCGTGGACCGGATCCGAATCTCCCCCGATGAGCGGCGACTCTGCCTGCGCGGCGCCCGGTTGCGCGGGCCGCGGGTCACTCCGATGGCGGAGCGCTCCGTCGGATACGTCCATGTGCCGGTGTCGGCGCCCACCCGCATCGCGGGCGCGAGCCTGTCCCTGCGCACTCGCATCTCCGGCTCCTCCCGGATCGTGGTCCGCGTGTCGGGCGAGCCGGAGTCGATCGGCGCGCCAGTCTCGACGCTCGATGCGGGCGCGAGCGAGCGCGGCCAAATCGATCTGACGCAGGCCGTCCGCAGCCTCGCGACCGACCGGTTCTGGCTCGTGATCGAGCTCGACGCCCGCGGGGAACCGGACACGGCCGCGCTCGTGGACGAGATGGCCGTGACCACCCAATTCCAGATGTCGCCGTGGAGCCTGCCGACTTTTGAGCCGGGACGGGCGCCCGTCTGGTACCGCGACGACCGCGGCGGCGCAGGCGCCGACGTCGCCGTGGAGATCGAAGGGCAGATTCTCCGGTATCGAGGAACGCCGGCCGCCGAGGCGCCGCGCCCCTGGGAGGCGGTGGCCGACGCGGGCGTCGCCGCCTGGCGCACCTACCTGGCCGACACGTCGCACCGAGTCGAGAAGCGCCTGGAGCTGCCCTCCTCGCCTCCGCCCGAGCCCTGCCGGCTCCGGGTCTTTCTCGACGGCGCCAACTCCGCCGACGGGCGGAGCCACTCTTACCGCATGACGGCGGCGATCGACGGCGCAGAGCTGTCGGATTTTCCCGGGATCGTGCCGGAAGAGCCGGGCTGGTACGACATTCCAATGCCGGCCGCGCTCCTCCGGGGAAAGTCCGCGGTTGCGGTGAGCCTGCGCGTCACGGGGGAGCCCGACACCGACTGGAACTACGTCAGCGTCTACGGCGGGCCGCCCGAAAGCCTCGGACTCTCGAAGTTCCAGGGCGACGATTTCGATCTGTCGCTCGATCCCGGGACGCAGCGCGGCGAGTTCCTCATCCGGATCGTCTGCGGAGGCGGATGAGTCCCGGGGAAGCCGCAGCCACCGAGAGAGCGCCGACGCCGCACGGGCCGCCGGCGATTCTCCGCGCTTTCCTGGCGGTCGGCACTGCCGCCGTCCTCGCCAAGGCCTTCGCCGCCGGGAAGGATCTCTTCGTCGCGTCCCGGTACGGTGTCTCCGAGGAGCTGGACGTCTTTCTCGCCGCACTCCTGATCCCGTTCTTCCTGGTATCGGTCGTCGCGGGCTCGTTCGCCGCGGTTGCGGTGCCGGCCTATCTCGGCGCGCTGCGCGCCGGAGGCCCGGAGGAAGGGGTGCGGCTGGTACGGCTGCTCGCCGGACGCCTTCTCATCGCCCTGGCGGCGGCCGCCGCCATCCTGCTGCTCGCCTCGGGCCCGCTCGTCACGCTCGTGGCCTCGGGCTTTTCCCCGGAGAAGCGGGAGATCACGCGACGTTGCCTGGTGGCGTTGACTCTTCTGGTGCCGATCGCGGGCCTGGGCTCCCTCTGGTCGGCGATCCTGAACGCTCGCGGCAGGTTCGCGCTTCCGGCACTCCTCCCCTCCACGACCTCCGTCGTCACGGTGCTGGCGCTTCTGCTCTCGGGATCCACGGGGGCCTGGGTGCTCGTGCTCGCCACGCTGGCGGGCGCGGGGGCCGAGGGACTCGTGCTGATCCTCGCGCTCCGTCGTCATCGGATCCCGTCCGCGCCCCTCTGGCGGGGGACCCACGTCTCGGTCGCGCCGACGCTGCGGCAGGGCTGGCACCTGGTCGGCGGAAGCTCGATCCTGGCCACGACCGTCGTCGTGGATCAGTCCATGGCCGCGATGCTCGGGCCGGGGAGCGTCGCCTCGCTCGCTTACGGCTCGCGGCTGGTCGCGGCGATCTCGAGCCTCGGAGCCATGGCGCTCGGGACGGCGGCCCTGCCCACCCTCGCCGCGCACGCGGCCGACTGCGACTGGGCCGCCCTGCGCGCGACCGTGCGCTCCGTCTCTCGGGCCTGTCTGGCGGTCTCGATCCCGGTGACGGTGATCCTGATCGTACTCTCGCGGGGCATCGTCGCCGTCTGGTTCGAGCGCGGCGCGTTCACGGCCGCGACCGGAGACACCGTCGCCTCCGTCCAGAGGCTGCTCCTGATCCAGGTTCCCTTCTTCCTCGTCGGGATCTTCTACGCGCGCCTGCTCGCCGCACTCGGGGCGAGCCGGGCGCTCCTCTGGGGAAACTGCCTCAGCGTCCTCCTCAACGTCGGGCTCAACCTGGCCCTCATGCGCCGCTTCGGCGTGCCCGGGATCGCGCTCTCCACGTCCATTGTCTACGTCGTCGCGCTCCTGTATCTGCGCCACATGGCCAATCGCCGGATCGCGGCGTGCGAACGGGGTCAGGGATCGTGACCGACTGGCGGCTGTCGGATCGGCTGGCCGGCCTGCTCCGCGTCGCAACCGCGGTCTCAATCGTCTTTCTGATCCGCGGGCCCGGGATCTCGCTCTACAACGCCGCCGCGATCGTCGGCGTCGTCCTCCTTCTGGCGCGCCGGGGAGGCCTCGCTCGTCTGAGGTCGCTTGCGAAAGAGCCCGCTCTCCTCGCCCTCCTGGCGATGATCGGGTGGCTCGGCGTCTCGACGCTCCTCGCGCGGCGTGGGCTGCCACCCGAGGTCGTGCGGAACAGCCTTCGCGGCCTGGCGGGGCTGGCGGCCTGCGGCACCGTCCTCCTCTTCGCCTTTCTGGATCCAGGGC
>JBBDKM010000048.1:0-4059 GCA_040879385.1 Thermoanaerobaculia bacterium
GGCTACAGCGCCGGCTGCACCAACCCCACTCTCACCGGCAACTACTTCGTGAGCGACACCGCGCTCAAACTCGTCTCCTGCACCGGCGTCACCATGACCGGCAACACCTTCTACGACTCGGTCTCGGGGTTTACCCAGTCTCAGTACCCGAGCAACACGTACCTGACCTCACGCCCGAGCGGCGTGAAGATCTTCCTGCGCCCCAACGCCTACGAAGCCGGACGCGCCAACATCACCATCTACAACTGGGACCTGACGCCCACGGTTCTCGTCGACCTTTCGGGCTTCCTGTCTCCCGGCGCGCAGTACGTCGTTCGAAACGCCCAGAACCCGTTCGCCGTTCCCGTGCTGACGGGCACCTACGACGGCAATCTCGTCCCCTTTCCGATGACCGGCTTAGCGCCCGCGACGCCGGTCGGCGTCCCGACGCCGCCTCCCACCGGCCCCGAGTTCAACGTGTTCATCCTGACGAGCACGGCGGGGCCCTACGAGTTCTTCGACGTTCCTCTGTCGGATCCCTTCCACGACGCCATCCATACGGTCGCCTCGAACGGGATCACGGCGGGATGCGGGAACGGGAACTTTTGCCCGGACGATTCGACCACTCGCGCGCAGATGGCCGTGTTCCTTCTCAAGAGCAAGTACGGCTCCGCCTACGTCCCGGCACCGGCAACGGGAGCGATGTTCGACGACGTGCCCGCGAACGCTTTCGCAGCCGCCTGGATCGAACAGCTGGCCGCCGAGGGAATCTCCACGGGCTGCGGGGCCGGCGATTACTGTCCGAATGCCGCCGTCACGCGCGCCCAGATGGCCGTCTTTCTTCTGAAGGGCCTTCTCGGCTCGGGTTATTCGCCGCCGCCGGCCACGGGAACGGTCTTCTCGGACGTCCCCGCCGGCTCCTTCGCGGCCGCATGGATCGAGGAGCTGGAGGCCCGCGGCATCACCTCGGGCTGCGGAGGGGGAAGATTCTGCCCGGCGAGTGTCAACACGCGAGGACAGATGGCTGTATTCCTGGTTTCGACTTTCTCCCTGCAATAAGTTTTCGTTAAGGGCCGTCTCAGGGGGCGCAGGCCGGGGGCCGGGCGGGCTATCATGAGCGCCCTATGGACAAAACACGCTTCCGTTCTCTCCTGCAGTCCGGATTCCTTCTTGCGGTCGTCGCGCTACCCCTCGCCGCCGCCGACTTCTACGTTGCCACGAATGGCAGCGCCTCCGGTAATGGCAGCGCCTCGAGCCCGTGGAATCTGGCCACGGCCCTCGGGCAGCCCTCCTCCGTGAAGCCGGGAGACACGATCTGGCTGCGCGGGGGAACCTATCTCGGGCCCTTCACGAGCACCCTCGCGGGCCAGCCCAACAAACCCGTCGTCGTGCGCCAGTACCCCGGGGAACGCGCCACGCTCGACGGCAACTACGGCGGGCTCCTGGCGACACTCGATATCCGGGGCTCCTATACCTGGTTCTGGGGATTCGAGATCACGAACACGAACACCACACGGACCTCCGTCAACCACGAAGCCCCTCCGGGCCGCGGCGAGGCGATCACCCTCTTCAGCCGCGGGTCCAAGCTCATCAACCTCACGGTCCATGACACAACCCAGGGCGTCCTGACGGTGGCCAACGCGCCGGACGCCGAGGTGTACGGGTGCCTCATCTACTACAACGGTTTCGACGGTACGGATCGTGGGCATGGCCACGCCATCTACGTCCAGAACGAGACCGGCGTCAAACGGCTCGTCGACAACATCCTCTTCGCGCAGTTCGGTTACGGCGTCCACGGCTACACGGAAGGCAGCAAGCTCGACAACATCTACGTCGAGGGCAACACGTCCTTCAACAACGGGATCCTCTCCAACGTCAGCGGATTGACGACCAACTTCCTGATCGGCGCCAGCGGCTCGGCGGCTACGGATCCTGCGTCCTCCGGAAAAGTCGCCAAGAACACCTCGCTCGTGTCGAACGCCTCCTACTTTTCGAAGGCCGGGGGAACGGCGGTGAACCTCGGATACAGCAAGGGAATCGCCTCTCCCATGATCCAGGACAACTACCTCGTCGGGGGCGTCGCCCTGAGCCTCGTGAACGCGTTCCGGCCAATAACGATGACCGGGAACACGGTCTACGGAACGTTGTCCGGCTTCCCGGCTACGGAGTTTCCGAGCAACGCCTATTTCTCTACCCGCCCGACAGGCGTGAAAGTCTTCGTCCGGCCCAACCAGTACGAGCCGGGGCGCGCGAACATCACGATCTACAACTGGGACAAGGCAGCCACGGTCGGCGTGAGCCTCAAGGGGGTGCTGAATCCCGGTACCGAGTACGAGATCCGCAACGCGCAGAACTTCTTCGGGCCGGCCGTGCTCTCGGGGACGTACGACGGTTCCGCGACGCTGCAGCTCCCGATGAACGGGCTGGCGCCGGCGGCGCCTGTGGGCCGGCCCGCACCGGCCCCGACGGGGCCCGACTTCCAGGTCTTCGTCGTCCTTCCCAAGGCGCCGGCGAGCAACGCGAAGATTCCGGCGGCTTCCTTCTCCTTCGGTCCTCGTTCGCCGGTCGCTGCAGATGGCGTCACGTTCACCGACCTGTCCGCCGGGGCCGCTTCGTCGCGCTCCTGGGACTTCGGCGACCCCGACTCCGGCGCGCAAAACGCCTCGGATCTCGCCGCACCGTCCCACACCTTCTCCGAGGCCGGTACCTACACCGTGCGCCTGACCGTCGCCAACGACGGCGGCACGAGCACGCGCACGCGCGACGTCACGGTGACCGGATCCCCGGGGGCCCGCGCCGCCATACTGCCCGTGGCAGGCCACGTCGTGGGCGCCACCGGAACCACCTTCGTGACCGACGTCGCGATCGAGAATCCGACGTCCGCGGCGGTCACGGCGGAGCTCGTCTTTTCGCCGAGCGGCGGCGACCCCCCGCTCGAGACCTCCCTGGCGCTCGCGCCCGGCGAGACCCGGGTCCTGGCGGACGTCGTGGCCTCCGAGTTCGGCGTGAGCAACGCTCTCGGCTCGCTCCGGGTGGACACCCAGGGGGCACCCCCCGCCTCGCTGCGGGTCGCGTCCCGCACGTACGTGGATGAAGGCGGTGCCACGCTCGGCCTCGGCGCCGTGGGTCTGTCGGCTGCCGATGACGCGACCGGGGATCGTTACCTCTCGAACATCGCGATCTCGGACGCGTTCCGAACCAACATCGGCGCGCTGAACACGACCGGAGAAACGCAGATCTTCTCGCTGCAGCTGCTCAACGGCTACGGAAACATCGTCGCGCGGGCGGTCCTCTCGCTGGATTCCGGCGCGCAGCAGCAGTGGGGGCTCTCCCAGCTCTTTCCCGGTGTCGCCGGAACGGGCCTGACCGCGCGGATCGTGTCGGCGCCCGGAGCTCTCGCGCCGCTGACCTACGCAGCGGTCACCGACAACGACTCGAGCGACCCGACCTATTACTCGGCGCTCGGGCCGTCGCCGGTCCAGTACGTGCCCGGGATCGCCGGAGTCTCCGGCGTGGGCGGCGCCTTCTTCCGCAGCGAGATCTCCATCGCCAACAGCGGCCGTGGGCCCGCGAAGGTCACCGTGACGTTTCTCGAGCACGACCGGGACAACAGCACGGCGCCAACGAGCACGTTCGTGCTCGGGCCGTCCGAGACCCTCCACGCCGACGACGCCCTCCAGACGCTGTTCGGCGTGACCGAGACCTACGGGGCGCTCGAGGTCGAAAGCGACATCGCGCCGGGAGTCACGGTCTTCGAGCGGATCCTGACCGATGCCACCACGACGGCTGGCACGGTGGGACAGCAGGTGGACGCGATCTCCGCGGAGAACGGGCTCTCCCGGGGCTCTCTCCTCGGGATCCGGCAGGATGACGCCTTCCGATCCAACGTCGGCCTCGTGAACCCGAGCTCGGGCGCCGCCCACGTCACGCTCACGCTCGTGCGTTCGCCCGCGTCCGTGCTCGGCACGGCAACCGTGGTCCTTGCTCCGCGTAGCTACGTGCAGCGCAACCTCGCCGCACTTTTTCCGGACGCGACGCTGCCACCCGGGGAAATCCTGTCGATCGCCGTCGATTCGGGAG
>JBBDKM010000049.1:0-24965 GCA_040879385.1 Thermoanaerobaculia bacterium
CGCGGTGGGTGCGGTCCGCCATGCGGCCGAGCTTGCGGGCGTCGATGAAGAGCACGTGGCCGCGGCGGTCGCGGAACCTGCCGTTCTTGCGGTCGCGCGCGAGGAACCACAGGCACGCGGGAATCTGCGTCGAGTAGAAGAGCTGGCCCGGAAGCGCCACCATGCAGTCCACGAGGTCCGCCTCGATCAGGTTCTTGCGAATCTCGCCCTCGCCCGACTGGTTGGACGACATCGAGCCGTTGGCGAGCACGAAGCCGGCGACGCCGGCGGGCGCCAGGTGATGCACCATGTGCTGCACCCAGGCAAAGTTGGCGTTGCCCGCGGGCGGCACGCCGTACTGCCATCGCTTGTCGTCACGCAGGCGCTCGCCGCCCCAGTCGGAGATGTTGAAGGGCGGGTTGGCGAGGATAAAGTCGGCCTTGAGGTCGGGGTGGCGGTCGTTGTGGAAGGTGTCGCCGTGGCCGATCTGGCCGTCGATGCCGCGGATGGCGAGGTTCATCTTGGCCAGCCGCCAGGTGGTGGTAGTTCGATTCCTGCCCGTAGATACTGATGTCGCCCTTGGCCTTGCCGCCGTTGCCGTTTCCCCCGGCGTGCGCGCGGATGAACTCGACCGACTGCACGAACATGCCCGAAGAGCCGCAGCAGGGGTCGTACACCCGACCCTTGTAGGGCTCGAGCATCTCGACCAGCAGCTTGACGACACATCGGGGTGTATAGAACTCGCCGCCCTTTTTGCCCTCGGCGCTGGCGAACTGGGAGAGGAAGTACTCGTAGACGCGGCCGAGCACGTCCTTCGCGCGGGCTTCCGCGTCGCCGATCCGGATGTTGCTGACGAGGTCGATGAGCTGACCGAGCCGCTGCTTGTCGAGCGCAGGGCGGGCGTAGTCCTTCGGCAACACGGCCTTGAGCGCCGGGTTGTCGCGCTCGATGTCGGCCATCGCGTCGTCCACGAGCTGGCCGATGGTCGGCTGCCGGGCCTGGGCCTTCAGGTGCGGCCAGCGCGCCTCGGGCGGCACCCAGAATACGGGATGCGCGGCGCCGCGGTACTCGTCCGGGTCCTCGGGGTCGGCGCCCTGGGCCTTCTCGGCCACGAGCTTGCCGTGCAGCTCCTCAAAGGCGTCGGAGATGTACTTGAGGAAGATGAGACCGAGGACGACGTGCTTGTACTCGGCCGCGTCCATGCTGCCGCGCAGGGCGTCCGCCATCTGCCAGAGCTCGGCTTCGTAGCCGACGTTGGCGGAGGTGGCGTTGGCGGGCGCCCTGTTCTTCTTCGGCTTCGGCATGTCGGTTTTCGTCCCTCTCACGCGGAGCGGAAGTAGCGCCGCTTCGGATCCTGCGGGCCCGTGCCGACCTCGCGCACGAGCCCGCGCCCGACCAGCCGCGCGAGCCGCGTGCGGGTGGCGCGCGGGGTCAGGTCGATCGCCTTCGCGATCTCGCTCGTGAGGCGTCCCACGCCGCCGGCCAGGGCATCGAGGATGACCTGGTCGGTTTCGTCGAGCGCGGGCGGGCCGGTGCGCTCGGTGGAGACCGTGACCCGGAAGCGCGTGCCGATCTCCTCGAAGACCGGTGCCGGGAGCCCTGCGTCGCGGCAGGCGGCGGTCATCCGCTGGACGCCGCTGCCCCATTGCTCGATCAGGCCGAGGGCGTGGAAGACCCGGCCGATCACGCGATTGCGCACCTTCGAGACGCCGCGGCCGAGGTCCTCGACCGTGAGGCCGAAAGGCAGGAGGCCCGGGGGGCGCTCGAGCAGCTCAACGAGGTCCATGCCGCTCGGAAGCTTACTCGGAAGCACTGGGAAGCATCCCCCTTCCGACCTCGCCACCACGAACAGACCTCGCACGGTGTCGGGGCGCCTCCCTACGCCAGCTCGGCCGGCGGTTTCGTCAGGAGTCGGGCGCGCCGGTCCCGCCGCTCGAGCGCCAGGCGCACGAGCTCGTCGAGCAGCTTCGGCAGCGGCAGGCCGCTCGCCTCCCAGAGCTTCGGGTACATCGAGATCGCGGTGAAGCCAGGCAGCGTGTTGATCTCGTTGACGAGGACGCGGCCGGTCGAGCGCTCCAGGAAGAAGTCAACGCGGGCCATGCCCGACACGCGGCACGTCCGGAAGACCTCGACGGCCAGCCTCCTCGTCTCGGCCGAGACCGCCTCGGAGACCGGCGCCGGGATCAGCAGCTTCGCCTTGTCGTCGCGGTACTTGTCGTCGTAGTCGTAGAACTCGTGGCCCGGCACCACCTCGCCGGGAACCGAGGCCCTCGGCTCCTCGTCGCCGAGCACTGCGCACTCGAGCTCCCGCGCGTCGATGCCTTCCTCGAGGAGAGCGCGCTCGTCGTAGCGCAGCGCCAGATCGATCGCCCCCTCCAGATCCTCCCACCGCTTGACCTTCGTGACCCCCACCGACGACCCTCCGCAGACGGGCTTCACGAAGACCGGCAGCGCCACGCCGGCCGCCTCGAGCCGGGCCCTCGCGCCGGCCTTCTCGAGAGCCGAAACGGAGAGCGCCCGCGGCGTCGGGATGCCCGCATCGCGCAGGAGCGCCTTGAACACCGCCTTGTCCATGCCGATCGCGGAAGCGGTGACGCCCGCGCCGACGTACGGAATCCCCAGGGTCTCGAGGAATCCCTGCAGGACGCCGTCCTCTCCCGTCGTGCCGTGGATGATCGGGAACACGACATCCGCGCGGCCGGGCAGGATCTGCAGCGGAACGACCGCCCCGCTCTCCGGCTCGGCGCTGCGAAACCTCTCCGGCACCGGGCCCGCCGAAAGGAGTCTTGCCGAATCGGCGGCCGGCAGGAACCGCCCATCTTCGCCGACGGCGAGCGGGACGACCTCGTACCGGCTCGGATCAAGCGCGCCGCAGATCGTTCGAGCGGAGATGCGGGAGACCTCGCGCTCGACGGATCTGCCGCCGAAGAGCACGACGACCCGCGTACGCGTCACCAGGTCACCACGCGGACGTCTTCGACGGCGGGAGCCTGCCGCAGGCGCTCGAGGACCGCGGCCGAGGGGGCAGAGTCGACGGCGATGACCGCCGCGGCGCGGGAACCGTCCCCCCGCGCCAGAGAGAAGTCGGCGATGTTGACGCCCGACTCGCCCAGGATCGTGCCGACGCTCCCGACGACGCCGGGGACGTCGCGATTGCGCAGGTAGACGACCGTCCCCTCCGGACGGAACTCGAGCGGCAGCCCGTCGACCTCCACCACGCGGGCGTCGCGACCGGTGAAGAGCGTGGCGTCGGCTCTCGCCGTCGTGTTTCCGCCGGAAAGCGTCAGGCGCAGCGAGCGCGCGTAGTTGCCCGGCTCCTCGTGCCGCGTCTCGCTGACGGCGAGGCCCCGGTCCTGCGCGACGTACATCGCGTTGACGTAGTTGACCGTCTCGGGAGTGTGCTTCTCGAGCGCCCCCTTCACGGCGGCCACCGTGACGGGCCGCAAGAGGTCCTCCGGCAGCCCCCAGGTCTCGACCGTCAGGCGCGAGAGGCGCCCGGAGGCGACCGCCGAAAGGAAGTGAGCGGTGCGCTCGGCCAGACGCATCCAGCCGGACGCGCCTCCCGCGTCCTTGGGCCCCCGAAACGGCAGGTTGACCGCGGGAACGTACGGAGCGCCCGCGAGCGCCTGGAGAAGCGCCTCGACCGTCTGAGTCGAGACGCGCTCCTGCGCTTCCACGGTGGAAGCTCCCAGATGCGGCGTCGCGACGACGTTGGGCAGCTTCAAGAGCGGATCCTTCGGGTCGGGCGGTTCGGGGTCGAAGACGTCGAGCGCCGCGCCGGCGAGCCGTTTTTCCCGCAGCGCGTCATAGAGGGCGGAGCGATCGACGAGGCTCCCGCGGGCGACGTTGACGAGCACGGCTCCGGCTTTCATCCGCGCGAACTCGGGCGCTCCCAGCAGCGCCTTCCCCTGCGCCGTCGCCGTCGAGTGCAGCGTCACGACGTCGGACTGCTCGAGCAGCGTCTCGAGGGGCACGAGCGGCACGCCCATCTCCTGCGCCTTCTCGACCGGCAGGAACGGGTCGTGGCCGACGAGCTTCGCCTCGAACGCCCGCGCGCGCGCGGCGACCCGCGAGCCCACCTGGCCCAGGCCCACGATGCCGACGGTCTTGCCCGCGAGCTCGGAGCCGACGAACTTCGCCTTGTCCCAGCGCCCGGCCGCCATCGACGCGGAGGCTTCCGGCACCCGCCGCAGAAGCGCGAAGAGGAGGGCGAAGGTGTGCTCGACGGCCGACACGACATTTCCGGTCGGGGAGTTCAGCACGAGCACGCCCCGCGCGGAAGCCGCCGGCACGTCCACGTTGTCGACGCCGACGCCCGCGCGCCCCACGACGGAGAGCTTCGGCGCCGCGGCGAGAAGCGCGGCGTCCACCTTCGTCGCGCTCCGCACGAGCAGCGCGTCGGCGTCCTTCAGGGCGGCGAGCAGCTCGGGGCGCGACGCGCCGGCGAGGTCCACGACCTCGTGCCCGGCCGCGCGCAGCATTTCGATGCCGGCCGAGGAGACTTTCTCCGCGACGATGACCCGGCTCACGCCGCGACCTCCTCGGCGCTGGCGTCGAGCACGGCGAGGAGGGCCTCGAGCGAGGCGATGTCCACGTCCCCCATGTGTCCGATCCGGAAGGTCGAGGCCTTCCACTTCCCGTATCCGCCGCCGATCGTATAGCCGCGTTCCTTCGCCTTCGCGACGAGCGACTCGGAAGAGACTCCCGGCCGGGGCTTGACGCACGACACGGTCCACGAGCGTGCGCCCTCGGGCGGGACGTGGGCGTGGCCGCGCTCCCGCGCCCAGGCCTCCACGCGGAGCCGCATTGCCTCGTGCCGGGTCCAGCGGCCCTCCATCGTCTCGCTCAGGATGTGATCGAGCTGGAGGTCGAGCGCGAAGAGGTGGGGAGTCGAGGGCGTGTAGGGCGTCTGGTGCTTTTCGGCGAAGGCCTCCGCCTCCGACAGGCGCAGGTAGTGCGCCCGCGACCGCTCGCGCGCCCGCGCCCGGTACCGTTTCGAGGCGAAGGCGACCCCGAGGCCGGGCGGGAGCGCCAGGGCCTTCTGGGAGCCGGAAAGGGCGAAGTCGAGGCCCCACGCGTCCGATTCCACGGGCGATCCGGCCAACGAGGTCACGACGTCGGCGAGCACGAAGGCGTCCGATTTCTCGCGGACCACCCGGGAGATCGCGGCCAGATCGTTGAGCGTGCCGGTCGAGGTTTCCGAGTGCACGACCGTCACGGCCTCGTAGCGGGCGTTCTCCAGCGCGCGGCCCACGTCGGCGGGATCCACCGGGACTCCCCAGGGCGCCTCGACCAGGTCCACGGCGAAGCCGAGGTCGCGCGCGCACGCCGCCCAGCGCTCGGAGAAGGCGCCCGAGGCGATCGCGAGGACGCGCTCGGGCATGAGGTTGACGAGCGCGGCCTCCCAGAGGCCCGTCGCGGCCGCGGTCGCCGTGAAGACGAACCCCTCGGTGCGGAAGACCGTCTGCAGGCGCGGCGGAATCCGCGCGTAGAGGTCGACGAAAGCCTTGCCGCGGTGCCCGATCGCCTCGTGCGCCATCGCCTGGCGCACGGCGTCGCGGACCCAGACGGGCCCGGGAAGGAAGAAACGCACCTGCCCCGGCCGCCCGCCCGTCGGATCGAACACTTCGGTCATGAGGCTCGCGATTCTAGCCGACGCAGCTGGAGATCTCTCCAGCGTCACTTTCAGGATTTCAGGACTGAGCCCGGAGCCAGGCCGGCAGGTCGGCGATGCGGTCGAGGAAGGCATCGGGCGCGAGCGGAGCGAGCTCCTCGCGCGTGCGCGAACCGCCGGGGATGAGCACGACGCGACATCCCGCGGCGCGGGAGAACTCGAAGTCGATTTCCATGTCCCCAACGACGATCGTGTCCCGCGGCGACGCGCGCGCGTCCTCCATCAAGCGTCGCAACATCGTCGGGTCGGGCTTGGCGGGAGTGTCCGCGTCCGGCCCGCCCACGGCGCGAAACCGGCCGCCGACGCCTTTGGCGTCGAGGATCATCCGAGAGAATGCCGCCGGCTTGTTGGAGGCGACGGCCATCGGATGCCCGCGCGCGGCGAGCGTCGCGACGGCCTCGGCCACTCCGGGCAGCAGGTGCGATTTCTCGACGGCGACGAGCGGATACCGCGCGCGGAAGAGGCGCACGCCCTCCGCGGCGCGCGCCGGCCCGACCGCCTGCTCGAGCAGCTTCTCCAGACCGTGCCCCACCATGCCGCGGATCTGCGCGGCCGACGGCGGCTTCTCTCCCAGCCCCTCCATCGCGTGGCCGAGGGCGTCGCCGATCGCCGCGTAGCCGTCGATGAGCGTGCCGTCGAGATCGAAGACGACGAACGCCGGCATCGCCGAAGCGGTCAGGTCTGCGCCGTCTTCCGGCGGTCGAGGCCCGCCAGCCGCAGGACCGTCGCCACGATGGCGTCCCAGTCCCCGAAGGACAGTGTCGGCACCGAGCCCGAGAACGGGCCGTCCGAGACCCGCGCGGCGGGATCGAACACGTCGGGCCGGGGGATGCCGGTGCGGATGACCTCGATCTTCGGGATCGGCAGGGACTTGTATCCCTCGACGAGCACGAGATCGCAGCCGCTGAACTCGCGCCGCAGGACTTCCTCGATCGTCTCCTCTTGCCCGAACCGGCGCGCCGTCGCGCGGCGCGGGGTCACGAGTGCCGCCACCGCCGCCCCGGCCGCCGCGTGCCGCTGCGAGTCCTTGCCCGCGACGTCGTCCTCCACGTCCCGGGTGGTGTGCTTGATCGTCCCGACCGTCAAGCCCCGGGCCTTCAGCCGCGGGACGATCTCCACGAGGATGCTCGTCTTGCCGGAGTCGTGGCCGCCCACGAACGCGACGACCGCCGGCCGCCGGTCCGGGTACAGCAGGTAGGGCTCGCGCCGAGCGTAAAAGCTCTGCGCCGCGTCGAAGTGACGCGCGATCTCGGCCCGGAGGTTCCCGCCTCCGTCGACCATCTGCCGGAAGCTCGACGAGCCGGTCAAGAGATCCACCGCCGGCCGGTCGTCGAACTCGTAAGGCTCGGTCCTCCAGCCAAAGTCGAGCGGCGCCAGCCGGCGGGCGGCCTCGATGACACGCAGGCCCGACTGGAACGGCCGGAATGCGGCGGGATCGGTCACCCGGAGCAGGGCGCCGCCGCAATTCACGCCCGCGTGCTTGTCGAACATCGGCCGGAACCGGAAAGGAAGGAACTCGGCCCCCGGCAGCATGAGCGCGTTGAGCGCGTCGGCGAGCGCCAGGCTGTCGAGCCACGGCGCGCCGAAGATCTCGAACGGCCGCGTCGTGCCGCGGCCCTCCGAGAGGTTCGTTCCCTCGAGCAGACACATTCCCGGGTAGACGAGCGCGGTGCCGGGCGCGGGCATGTTGGGCGAGGGCGGAACCCAGGCAAGGCCGGTGTCCGCGTAGGGCATGTCGCGAGCCCATCCCGAGGCCTCGCAGACGACGAGGTCGATGTCGAGCCGGCGCTCCGCCACGAAGAGCCGCGCCAGCTCTCCCGCCGTCATGCCGTGCCGCACCGGGATCGGATGCAGCCCGACGAAGGTCAGGTACCCCGTGCTCTGCGGCGCGCCCTCGACGGCGCCCCCGATCGGGTTGGGTCGGTCGCACACGACGAAGCGCAGGCGCGAGGCCGCGCACGCCTCGATCGCGAGGAGCATCGTCCAGATGTAGGTGTAGTACCGGCTCCCGACATCGGCCACGTCGAAGACGATCGCTTCCAGGTCGGCGAAATCCTCGCGCCGCGGCTTCAGGGTGTCGGCCGTCGCCCCGTAGAGCGACACGACCGGCAGGCCCGAGGGCCCGTGGACCGCGGTCCCGACAGCCTCCATGTAGACGGCCCCGCCGTCTACGCCGTGCTCGGGACCGAACAGGCGCACGAGCCGCACGTTCTGCGCCGCGCGAAGCGCCTTCCAGGTCGGAACGCCCGCCGAGGTGACGCCCGAGTGGTTGGTGATGAGGCCGATGCGCCGGCCGGCCACCGGCCAGGGACTCTCGGCGAGCGCGTCGATTCCGAGGCGGACCTTGGGCACGCGCGCGATCTTAGCGCGATGCGTCGGGATGCTCGGGCCGGGCTCCCTGGATGAGCGCGATGGCGTGCGGCACGAGGCCGAGGATCGCTGTCAGACAGTCGGCGGCGCCCTTCGGCGAGCCCGGCAGCGCGACCACGAGCGTCTCTTTGCGCACGCCGACGACCTGTCGCGAGAGATACGCGGCCGGAAAACCGCGCGAGGTCTCCGCGCGCATCTTCTCGGCCAGGCCCGGCATCTCGAACTCGACCGCCTCCCGCACACCCTCGGGGGTCCGGTCGCGCGGGGACACGCCGGTCCCTCCCGTCAGCACGATGAGATCCACTTGCCCGGCGTCCGCGCGGAGGCGCACGGCGCGGGCAACCTGGTGGGCGTCGTCGGGGATGGTCTCGCGCGCGACGACCCGGTGCTCGATCCCCGAGGCGCTCAGGGCCTGCTCGCAGGCGGGTCCCCCGAGGTCGGCGCGGGCGCCCGCCGCCACACCGTCGGAGACCGTGATGATCACGACCCGGATGCACGCCGGGAGCCTCACGCGGCTAATATAGACCCCTCATGACGCTGTCCGACACCCTCGGCCGCCCCCTCGGCAACCTGCGCCTCTCGGTCACTGACCGGTGCAACCTGCGCTGCGCCTACTGCATGCCGGAGCAGGACTACGCCTGGCTGCCGCGGGAGGACATCCTCCGCTTCGAGGAGATCGCCCCGCTGGTCGGCGTCTTCACGGACCTGGGTGTGGACCGGGTTCGCCTGACGGGCGGCGAGCCCCTCGTGCGCCGGGACCTGCCGGAGCTCGTCGCGATGCTCGCGTCGAGCGGCCGGATCCGGGACCTCGCCATGACGACCAACGGCGTGCTCCTGTCGGAGAACGCGCGGGCGCTGCGCCGCGCCGGGCTCGGCCGCGTCACGGTCAGCCTCGACACGCTCGATCCCGCGCGTTTCCGCGAGCTGACGCGCTTCGACGCGCTCGATCGCGTCCTCGCCGGAATCGAGGCGGCCGCGGCGGAGGGATTCGCCTCGCTCAAGATCGACACGGTCGTGATCCGGGGGGTCAACGACGGCGAGCTCGTCTCCCTGCTCGAGCGCGGGCGGCGCTGGGCGGCCGAAGTGCGCTTCATCGAGTACATGGACGTGGGCGGAGCCACGCATTGGACGCGCGAGCACGTCGTGTCGCGCCAGGAGATCCTCGAGGCCCTGGCGCGGCACTACGGGCCGATCGCGCCGATCGTCGAGACATCCTCCGCGCCGGCGGAGCGGTTCCGCCTGCCCGACGGCACGGCGTTCGGGATCATCGCCTCCACCACGACGCCCTTCTGCCGCTCCTGCGACCGCAGCCGCCTGACGGCCGACGGTCTGTGGTACCTCTGCCTCTATGCCGCGCGGGGCCTGGACCTCCGCGGCCCGCTGCGCGCCGGCGCGACCGCCGAGGAGCTCTCCGCGCTCATCCGTTTTGGCTGGCGCGCGCGGTCCGACCGGGGCGCCGAAGAGCGGCTGGCCCTCTCCGCGAGGGCTCCGCTCGTGCCGCTGACGGAGCTGAAGAGGGACCCGCACCTGGAGATGCACACCCGGGGAGGCTAGCGCCGGTACGTCCCCGACCTGCCCCCGGACTTCTCGACGAGCACGATCTCCCGGATCACCGCTCCCCGATCCAGCGACTTGACCATGTCGTAGAGGGCGAGACACGCGGCGGCGGCGGCGGTGAGCGCTTCCATCTCGACGCCGGTCTTCCCGGTGATTCGGGCCGTGGCGGTGACAACGGCCTCGCGCCGCGCGCGGCCGAGCGCGACGTCCACCTCGACGGACTCGAGCACGAGGGGATGGCAAAGCGGGATGATCTCGGACGTGCGCTTGGCGGCCTGGATTCCAGCCACGCGCGCCACCGCG
Source organism: Thermoanaerobaculia bacterium (assembly GCA_040879385.1). Classification (GTDB taxonomy): domain Bacteria; phylum Acidobacteriota; class Thermoanaerobaculia; order UBA5066; family Gp7-AA6; genus DAHUXD01. The sequence goes on from JBBDKM010000049.1 coordinate 9,884, forward strand.
AGCGCGTCGCCCTTAGCCAACCGGCCCGAGGCGAGGGCGTCGAAGGCCGTCTTGCCCATCGCGAGCACTCCGCGCGCGACCGCGACCCGGCGCGTCGAGCGCTTCTTGCCGACATCGACCATGCGCGCGCGGCCGCGGGCATCCACGTGCAGGACGCTCCGGCGGAGCGGCCCGCGAGCGCGCGGCCGGCGGGGCTTGCCCGGGCCGGGCTTCTCCGTCTCGCTCATGCCCTCTCCCGCAGCGCCTCGTACTGCTCCAGGGTGTTGAGATTCGTGAACGCGACTCCGGACGGGTCGAGCGCGCGCCACTCGCGCTCGTCGAGGACTTCCGCGCCGACCTCCCCGGCGAGGCCGACGAGCGAGAGCGTGCCGGAGGCGGCGCGGCGGCGCGCCGGGTCGAGCGCGGCGCGGCGCCAGACGCCGGCGAGCGGCTGCAGGATTCCCTCCGCACGGGGCAGGAGCGCGGGAGCCTCGCTCGCCAGGCCCCGGCGCGCGATCGCTCGGAGCAGCTCCGGCGGGATGGCGGGCAGATCCACCGCGAGCACGAAAACCTGGTCGTCCGCTTCTTCCAAGGCCCGGATGAGCCCGTGGATCGCCGCGAGGTCCGGCACGCCGTCGAGCACGACCCGCGCCGGTCCGGCCGGGAACGCCGGCGGCTCCTTGGCCATCACGAGAACTTCCTCGAAAATCTCCGACAGACGAGTGGTCTGGAACTCCAGGAGCGTCGTCGCGCCGTAGGGCAGCGCGGCCTTCGGCCGGCCCATCCGCCGCGAGGCGCCACCGGCCAGGACCGCCGCCGGCATCGGGATCTTCATGCCGAGTCGGATGCTAGCATCCGGATCCCCATGATCTCGGTCATCGTTCCGGTCAAGAACGAGCCGCCCGACGCCGTAGCGCCCTTCGCCCGCTTCGACTCCCCCCCCGACTCCGAGCTCCTCCTGGCGATCGACGATGGGCAGAGCCGCGGCGCGTGCCTCGCCCGGGCCGCGGCTCGGGCCCGCGGCGACGTCCTCTTCTTCCTGCACGCCGATTCGAGCCCGCCCGAGGACGCGCTCGCCCTCATCCGGCAGGCGATCGCCGGCGGCGCCGCCGCGGGGGCCTTCTCCCTCGCCTACGAACGAGCCTCGGCGGACCTGCGGTGGATCGCGTGGTGGGCGAATCTCCGTTCGCGCCTCCTGCGGCTCCCCTTCGGCGACCAGGGGATCTTCTGCCGCCGCTCCGCCTACGAGGCGGCGGGCGGTTTCCGCGACTTCCCCATCTGCGACGACATCGACCTCGTGCGGCGGCTTCGCCGCGTCGGCCGGTTCGTCATCCGGCCCGAGGCCACCGTGACCTCGGCACGCCGCTACCGCGAGCGCGGCACGGTCCGTCAGGTCTTGCGCGTCTGGAAAGTCGCGGCCGGCTACTTCCTCGGCGTGCGCCCCGAGCGCCTCGCGAGATGGTACGAGCGCTGATATATGAGCGGGCGCTTATCTATCGCTACTTGTCCTGCCCGCCGAGGATGATCGGCAGCCCCGACTTCGGATTCCCCACGACGACGATCTTGGTGTTGGGGCTCATCGCGAGCTTCTCGGTCGCCTCGATGCCCTTCCACTCGAGCAGCTGCGGCGAGAGCCCCTGCGCGACGATCTTCTGGAAGTCCGCGATGCCCTGGGCCTCGATGCGCTTGCGCTCGGCCTCCTGCTGCTCCTTCTGGAGGACGAACTTCATCTGCTCGGCCTCCTGCTCGCGCTTCAACTTCTCCTGGATCGCGTTGGCCACGATCGGCGGCAGGCCGATCTTGCGCAGCAGCACGGCCTCGGCGATGATCCCGCGCCCCTTCGCCATCTTCTGGAAAAGGTCGAAGGTCTCGCTCGCGATCTGCTCGCGCTCGGCCGAATAAAGGGCCTTGGCCTCATAGGAGGCCGTGATCTCCCGAATCGCCGAACGCATCTGGGGATGGACGGCGATCTCCTGGTAATTCTTTCCCACCGTCCTGTACATCTCGGCGGCATTGGCGGGGTCGAGGCGGAAGAGCAGCGAGCCCTCGAGATCCATCATCAGGCCTTCCTTCGACGGGACCTCGGTCGTCTCCTTCACTTCCTGGGTCTGGATCGACATCTTGATGACGCGCGTGAACGGCAGGACGACGTGCACGCCGGCCGGAAGCGCGTTGGGCGACACTCTCCCGAAGAAGTCCTTCACGCCGACGTGCCCGGCGGGCACGACGGTGATCGGCCCGCCGATCACCAGCAGCACGAAGAGGACGATTCCGATGATCGCCCGGCGAACGAACTTCGGGCCGGGCCCGCCGGGAGGAACGAATTCGAAGGTCTTGGCCATGGAGTTCTCCTTAGAGTAAGAGTACGCGGCGAAGGATACGCGGATGCGGAAGCGGGGAAGATAGATCTAAACGAGCTTGAGCAGGTGCCCCATCTTGTTCTTCTTGGCCTCGAGATACTTACGCGAGCGGTCGGTGGGATGGACCTCGAGGGACAGGCGCTCGACGATTTCGAGGCCGTAGCCGTCGATGGCGACGTACTTGGACGGGTTGTTGGTCAGCAGGCGCATCTTACGCACGCCGAGGTCCCGCAGGATCTGGCAGCCGACGCCGTAGTTGCGGATGTCGGGCGGGAATCCCAGCTTCTCGTTCGCCGACACCGTGTCGTGGCCCTGGTCCTGCAGCTCGTACGCCTTCAGCTTGTTGATGAGGCCGATCCCGCGCCCTTCCTGGAGCAGGTAGAGGAACACGCCCTTGCCGGCCTCGACGATCTTCTCCATCGCGAGCTCGAGCTGCTCGCCGCAGTCGCAGCGCGCGGAGCCGAACACGTCGCCCGTCAGGCACTGGGAGTGCACGCGGACGAGCACGGGCTCCTCCTCGCTGATCTCGCCGTGCACGAGCGCCAGGTGCTCCTCGTGCGTCACGTCGCTGCGGTAGGCGAAGAGGCGAAAGTCGCCGAGGTGGGTCGGCAGGCGCGGCGAGGCGATCCGCTCGACGAGCCGCTCTGTCTTCATCCGGTAGCGGATCAGGTCGGCCACGGTGACCATGAGGAGTCCCAGGCGCTCGCAGAACTTCGCCAGGTCCGGGACGCGCGCCATCGACCCATCCTCGTTCATGACCTCGCAGAGCACGGCCGAGGGGTTCAGCCCCGCGATCCGCGCGAGGTCCACCGACGCCTCCGTCTGCCCCGCCCGCTTCAGGACCCCGCCCCGCTGCGCCCGCAGGGGAAACATGTGGCCCGGCCGGTTCAGGTCCGAGGGCCGGGTGGCCGGATCGATCGCCGTCAGCACGGTCGCCGCCCGGTCCGCCGCGGAGATGCCCGTCGTGGTCCGCCCGCGCGCCTCGATCGAGACGGTGAAGGCCGTGCCGAAGTTGGACGTGTTCTCCTGGACCATCGGAGGAAGCTCGAGCTCGTCGCAGCGCTCCTCCGTGAGCGCGAGGCAGATGAGGCCCCGGCCCTCGCGAGCCATCACGTTGATGGCCTGGGGCGTCACCTTCTCGGCCGCCATGACGAGGTCCCCCTCGTTCTCGCGGTCCTCGTCATCCACGACGACGACGAACTTGCCGGCGCGCAGGGCCTCGAGGGCGGCTTCGATGGGGGCGAAAGGCATCTTGTCAGTCACCCGGCTATTTTCTCATGGGGTCAGGTCTTCATTTTTCGGATTTCGGTCACCGCACGGCATGGCGAGCGTACGCCTGAAATCTCGAAAAACTGAAGACCTGACCCCTAGAAGACCGCCGGCTCCTCGTAGGTCGCGAAGACCTCGCGCATGACGTCGGAGATCTCCCCGACGGTGGCGTAGGTCTTCACGGCCTCCACGAGCGGCGGCATGACATTCCGGCCGTCGGCGCAGGCCTGGCGCAGCGCCGCCAGGGCGGAGGACACGGCCTTTCCGTCGCGCGTGCGCCGGAGCTCCGCCAGCGCCTCCTTCTGCTGCCCTTCGACCGCCTCGTCGATGTAGAGCGTTTCGATCGGCTGCTCGGTCGCGTCCACGAACTCGTTGACCCCGACGACGATCTTCTCCCCGGAATCGAGCGCGCGCTGGTAAGCGTACGCGGCGTCCATGATCTCCCGCTGTGGGAACCCGGCCTCGATCGCTTCGACCATCCCGCCGAGCTCGTCGATGCGGCGGAAGTAGTCGAAGCAGCCGCGCTCCATCTTCGTCGTCAGGTCCTCGATGAAGTACGAGCCGCCGAGCGGGTCGATCGTGTTCGCCACGCCAGACTCGTGCGCCAGGATCTGCTGCGTGCGGAGCGCGAGCTTGACCGCGAAGTCCGTCGGTAGCGCGAGGGTTTCGTCGAGCGAGTTGGTGTGGAGCGAGTTGGTCCCGCCGAGCACGCCGGCCAGAGCCTGGATCGCCGTCCGCACGACGTTGTTGTACGGCTGCTGGGCGGTCAACGAGCAGCCCGCCGTCTGCGTGTGGAAGCGGCACATCCAGGAGCGCGGGTCCTTCGCGCCGAAGTCCTCTCGCATCGTCTTCGACCAGATGCGTCGCGCCGCGCGGAACTTGGCGATCTCCTCGAAGAAGTCGTTGTGGGAGTTGAAGAAGAAAGACAGGCGCGGCGCGAACTCGTCCACGGGCATCCCGGCCTCGATGCCGTACTTCACGTATTCCACGCCGTCGCGCAGCGTGAACGCGAGCTCCTGCAGCGCCGTCGAGCCCGCCTCGCGGATGTGGTAGCCCGAGATCGAGATCGTGTTCCACCGCGGCACGTGCTTCGCGCAGAAGGAGAACTGGTCCGTGATCAGGCGCATGGAGGGGCGCGGCGGAAAGATGTACTCCTTCTGGGCGATGTACTCCTTGAGGATATCGTTCTGCAGAGTCCCGCCGACCTTCTCCCAGGGCGTGCCGTGCTTTTCGGCGACCGCCAGGTACATGGCGAGGGCGATCGGCGCCGTCGAGTTGATCGTCATCGACGTCGTCACGCGCCCGAGGTCGATGCGGTCGAACAGGACCTCCATGTCGCGCAGCGAGTCGATCGCGACGCCGCACCTGCCGACCTCCCCCCGCGCCATGTGGTGATCGGAGTCGTAGCCGTACAGCGTCGGCAGATGGAAGGCCGTCGAGAGGCCCGTCTGCCCGTGGTCCAGCAGGTAGTGGAAGCGCGCGTTGGTCTGCTTCGCCGTGCCGTACCCGGCGAATTGCCGCATCGTCCAGAGCTTGCCGCGGTAGCCGGTCGGGTGCACCCCGCGGGTGAACGGGTACTCTCCGGGCCAGCCCAGATCCCGCTCGGGGTCGAACCCCGCGATCGTGTCCGGCGCCCCGAGCGGCTCGACCGGCGCCCCGGAAACCGTGGTCCAATCCTTCTTCCAGGGCGGCGTCTTCGCGAGACTCTTCTCGTACGCCTTCTTCCAGCGCTCGCGCCCCTCCCGGGTGGCCGGGGGAACCGTCGGATCGGGGTCCTTTTCGGGGGCCATCGAACGCACCTCCGGCGACAGGATAGCCGTTCCCCGCGGGATTCCCAAGACCGGCCGGCGGACGGCATGAAACCTGCACGTAGGGCAGGGAGGCCACGCGGATGGGTGGAGGACGGGTTCCCGGCCTACCCGGGAAAGCCCGCAGCGTGGGGGGTTTTGTAACGCCGATGTCCCAAAGAGGACCAGGCAAGAGAGGAATAGACATGAGGAAACATTCACTGCTCGGGCTTCTCGCGGCGGCCTTGATTGCGGTCGGTTGCGCCCAGACGGACGCGGGGATCACCGTGAAGGTCAAGTCCAAACTGGCGGCGGACGACACGGTCAAGGCGTATCAGATCGACGTGGATACCAGGGAGAAGGTCGTGACGCTCTCGGGCAACGTGGAGAGCGACGCGGCCAAGGATCGGGCGGCGGAGCTGGCCCGCGCGACCACGGGGGTCATGGACGTGGTCAACAACATCACGGTCGCCGGCGGCTCGATGGCGATGCCAGGCGAGGGCGGCGCACCCGCGCCCGGCGGAGAAGGCGACGGGGCCGTGGGCGGCAACGCGCCCAACCCGGAGCCGGACCGGTCGGCGGGACAAGTCGTGGACGACGCCTCGATCACGGCCTCCGTCAAGACGAAACTCCTCGCCGACACGATGGTCGGAGGCATGAAGATCGACGTCGACACGCGCAACGGCGTCGTGTACCTGACGGGCGACAACATGAAGAGTCAGGCGGAGATCGATCAGGCGATCAAGCTCGCCCGGGAGACCTCGGGCGTCAAGAGCGTCGAGAACAAGCTCGTCGTCGGCGACAAGAAGTAAGGATCCCAACGGCGCGCAAGCGCCGATCTCCGGGGGGCCGCGCGATCGGCCCCCTTTTTTTATCGCGCCGACAGGAGCGCCGTCTTCGCCAGATGCGCCGCCCCCTTGACGGAGAACGGCAGGGACGACGTCATAAAGCAGGAGTGCGTGCACCAGCACTCCCGGGCGGCGATGCGGCGCCGCATGTCGACGGCCTTCTCCGAGAACCAGGCCTTTCGGAAGGAGTAGCCGAAGTCGCGGATGTTGCCGATCTCCCACTGGACCTCGCAGAGGGAGACGGTGCCCTCCGGGTTCAAGACGCCCGAGATCGTCCCGGCGTAGCACTTGTAGACCATGCGTTCCTGCTGGAGCGTCTCGAGCTCCGCCTGGCGCGCCGCGATCTTCAGGTTTCGCAAAATCGGACGGTAGCGGTCGAAGCCGGCCCAGTACGGCCTCAGGAAGACCAGCGCCTCGGCGTACTCGGCATTCGACAGCGGGCGGATCGACGGGTCGGGAAAGGGCGGGCGCAGGAGCTCGAACGAGTGGAAGTCAATCGCGGGAAGGTTTTCCCGGACCCACGCGGTGATCTCGGGCAGGTCGTCCCGATTGAAAGACGCCAGAACTGTCTGAACGTTCAGCGTGAAGCCCGACTTTGCCTTCTTCAGCACCGACAGGCGCTCGTAGGTTTCGAGCACTTTCGGAAAATTTCCCGGAGCCCCGCGGATCACGTCGTGCCTCTCGCCCAGGTGATCGAGCGACAGCCCGACGGTGAAGGTCTGGCGGTCGTCCTTCCGGGATTCGAGCACGCGGGCCACGATCGCCTCGACCTGCTCGGGGATCAGGGAGTTGGTCGGCATCGTGACGTTCGAGGCGTCGTGCCGCCGGTAGAGGATCTTCGTGATCTCGGGGAGATCGCGGTTGAGCGTCGGCTCGCCCCCGGTCAGCACGACCGAGTAGAGCGACCCCAGGTCCGCTAACGCACGGTCGTACTCCTCGAGCTGCATCTCGAGGTGCCGGTTCACGTTGAGGTGGTCCCAATAGAAGCAGGTCACGCACTTCGAGTTGCACAGGTTCGTCATCCCGAGGATGAGATAGCGCGGCAGGGTCTCGCGCCCCCGGAGCCAGTGCGCGGCGAGCTCGAGGTTGTTCATCGGGCGGCCACCGCGACCACGCCGCGGGCGATGCCGGCGACGAGGCCCGCGAAATACGTCAGGTGGTGGACGGCGAACGCGAACGGCACCGCGGGCAGGAGGGCGGGGTCTCGCCGCCACAGCGGGAACGAGAGAGCCCAGGTCAGGAGCGCGTACAGCGCGGCCGCCGGGAGGAGGAACCGGGCGCCGAAGACCGCCGCGCCGGCCGAGCCCGCGAAGCCCGCCGCGAGAAACGCGGCGACGCGCCCCCGCGCATGGAGTCCCGGGCGCTCGACGAGCAGCCGGCCCGTCTTGACCCGGTAGCGCCAGCGTTGCGCCACATACGGGCCGGGGAAGCCGCGCCGCCGATGGCGCACGCGGACGGCAGGGTCGAGCACCACGCGCGCGCCGCTCTCGAGCGCGCGGCGCACGAAGTCGGTGTCCTCGCCGATGTATCCGAAGCCCTCGTCGAATCCGGAGAGCGTCCGGAAGGTCTCGCGGCGCACGAACAGGTTGCAGAGCGCCACGTCGTGCGGCGAGCGGACGGGGCCCCCGCGAGGGTTCCACTCGTGCGCGGGAACGCCGCTGCCGATCCACGGAGTCGCGAGGAGGAGATTCGAGAGCCGCTCCGCATACGGCGCGCCGCCCGGACCCGGGTCCGGCCCTCCCACGATCTCCGCCGACGCGCACGCCCGGGCGCCCGCCGCGAGCCACCCCGGTTCGGCCGCCGCGTCGTCGTCCAGGAAGGCGAGGACGGGTGCGCGCGCCTCCCCCGCCGCCCGGTTGCGCCGGCGGGCGGGGTTGCGCGATTCGACCGGCACCCACCGCACGGGGAAGCGCAGGCCGTGCGCCTTCGGGTCCTCGCGCGAGGCCACGAGCGCCTCGAAGGGCGGAGGGTCCGTCTGCGCCTCGAGCGACCGCAGGCACTCCGGCAGGAGCGTGTTGACCCGGTCGGAAGCGATGACGACGGAGACCGAAGGTTCCATGAATGCCCGATGATATGCGCCCGCCGGCCGGGCCGGCCGGGCCGGCTCGTATAAACTTTGCTTCGGGGAGACGCCGTGGCCGATCTGACACGCGAACAGAAGCTCGAGCTGTACCGCTACATGCGGTTAAACCGCGTCGTCGAGGAGCGGCTGGTGAACCTCTACCGCCAGGGGAAGGTCGTCGGCGGCCTCTACCGCTCGCTCGGTCAGGAAGCGACGTCGGTGGGCACCGCGTATGCCCTGCAGAAGGGCGACATCGTCGGTCCGCTGATCCGCAACCTCGGCGCCGTCCTGGTCATGGGTTACTCGCCGCGGGACGTGATGACGCAGTACATGGCCCGCGCCACCTCGCCGTCCGGCGGCAAGGACTGCAACCTGCACTTCGGCAAGCCCGAGCGGGGCGTCATCTCGCCCATCTCGATGCTCGGAGCCCTGATCCCCGTGATGGCGGGGATCGCCCTCGCCGGCCGGATGCAGAAGAAGGACCTCGTGACGATGACCTGGATCGGCGACGGCGGAACCTCCACCGGCGCCTTCCACGAGGGGCTGAACTTCGCGGCCGTCCAGAGGCTGCCGCTCGTCGTCGTGGCGGAGAACAACGGCTGGGCCTACTCGACGCCCTTCAAGAAGCAGACGGCCTCCGCGACGCTCGTCGTCAAGGCCGCCGCGTACGGTATCCCCGGCGAGCAGGTGGACGGCAACGACGTGTTCGCCGTCTACGACGTCGCGCGCCGCGCCGTGGACCGGGCCCGCGCCGGCGGCGGCCCGACCTTCATCGAGTCGCTCACCTATCGGATGAAGGGGCACGCGGAGCACGACGGTCAGTCCTACGTGCCCAAAGAAGAGCTGGAGGAGTGGCGCCGGAAGGACCCGATCGAGAGGTGCGCAAGCACCCTCATCGCGTCCTCAGCCGCCACGGCGGAAGAGCTCGCGTCGATCGACCAGGCGGTCGCTGAAGATGTGGACCGGGAGGTCGAGGCCGCCGAGAAAAGCCCCATGCCGTCGCCGGAGGAGGCTCTGCGGAACGTCTACGCCCCCGTCGCGGAGGTCGAGCCGGCGATCGTGCCGAGGCGTTCGTGAGCGGCGCGCTCCACCTCGGGGGCCCCGACCCCGGAGCACCGGCCGGCAAAGGACAGACCACCTACGTCGACGCCATCCGCGAGGGCATCCGGGAAGAGATGGCGCGCGATGAGCGGGTGTTCTTGATCGGCGAGGACATCGGCGTCTACGGCGGCGCCTTCAAGGTCACCGACGGGCTGATTCAGGAGTTCGGCGAGGAGCGTGTCATCGACACGCCGATCGCCGAAACGGCCATCGTCGGCGCGGCCGTCGGCGCCGCCATGATGGGGATGCGCCCCGTCGCGGAGATGCAGTTCATCGACTTCATCTCCTGCGCCTTCGACATGATCACGAACTTCGCGGCCAAGTCGCGCTACCGCACCGGGGTCGGCGTGCCGCTCGTGATCCGCGGGCCGTCGGGGGGCGGGGTCCACGGGGGGCCGTTCCACTCGCAGAACCCCGAGGCCTACTTCGCGCACACTCCCGGCCTCAAGATCGTGCAGCCGGCGACCGCTTACGACGCCAAGGGGCTCATCAAGGCGGCGATCCGCGACGACGATCCCGTGCTCTTCTTCGAGCACAAGTTCCTGTACCGCCGGATCAAGGAGGAGCTGCCGTCGGAGGACTACATCGTCCCGATCGGAAAGGCGACGGTCCGGCGTCCAGGCCGCGATCTGTCGATCATCACGTACGGAGCGATGGTGTGGACGGCGCTCGAAGCCGCCAGGACCCTCGAGGCCGAGGGCATCGACGCGGAGATCGTCGACCTGCGCACGCTCTTCCCGATGGACGAAGAGACGGTGCTCGAGTCGGTGGCGAAGACCAACAAAGCGATCCTGCTTCACGAGGCCACGCGCACCGGGGGCATCGGCGCGGAAATCGCCGCGGTCCTCTCGGAGCGCTGCTTCGAGTACCTCGACGGGCCGCTCCTCCGCGTCACCGCCCCCGACACCCCGGTGCCGTACTCCCCGCCGCTCGAGGAGTTCTTCCTTCCGAACTCCGAGAAAGTCTGTCGTGCGGCACGAGCGCTCGCCGCGTACTAGGGGGTCAGGTCTGAAAACATCCGACTTTGGCTAAATTCAGAATTTTGCAGACCTGACCCTGTGCACTTCGAGGGAAAGGTCTCCATCCAGGCTCCGCGCGAGAAGGTGTGGGACTTCCTGACCGACCCCAAGAAGGTCTCCAAGAGCGCGCCCGGACTGGAGAAGCTCGAGATCGTCGAGCCCGGCAGGAAGTTCCGCGCCACGACCTCCATCGGCTTCGGCTCCGTCAAGCTGCGCTTCGTCAACGACGTGGAGTGGGTGGAGCTGGATCCCCCCAACATGGCGCGCATGAAGGCGCACGGCACGGCCCCCGGCAGCGCCGTCGACGCAAAGACCTCGATGACGCTGACCGACGGTCAGGACGGCGGGACCGATCTCGCCTGGACAGCCGACGTCGACGTGGTCGGAACGGTCGCGAGCCTCGCGGCGCGGCTGATGGGCGGCGTGACGAAGAGGCTCACCGCCGCGTTCTTCGATTCCGTGCGCGCGGAGATCGAGAAAAGCGCGTGACCGGGTGATAGACTCCCGCCGATTTTCGCGGGAGGCTCCATGACGTATCCCGTCTCCATCACCGTCAACGGCGCCAGGAGAAAACACGACGTCGAGGCGCGCCTCCTTCTCGTCCTCTACCTCCGCGACACCCTCGGCTTAACCGGCACCAACGTCGGCTGCGACACGAGTCAGTGCGGCTCCTGCACGGTGCTGATGGACGGAAAGGCCGTGAAGTCCTGCACGGTGCTCGCGGTCCAGGCCGACGGCGCGAAGATCACCACGATCGAGGGCCTCGCGGTCGACGGCAAGCTCCACCCGCTCCAGGACGCCTTCTGGGAGAAGCACGGCCTGCAGTGCGGATTCTGCACTCCGGGCATGATCCTGACCGCCTGCAACCTTCTCGAGAAGAACCCGAGACCGTCGGAAGCCGAGATCCGCCACGGCCTCGAGGGCAACCTCTGCCGCTGCACCGGCTACCAGAACATCGTCGCAGCGGTGAAGGAAGCCGCGACGCGCATGGCGAAGGCTTAAGGAAGAGGAGGCGGCCATGGCATCGCGCATTTTCGGATCCGCCATCAAGCGCCGCGAGGACCCGCGCCTGATCACGGGCCAGGCGAAGTACACGGACGACTTCGTCCTCCCCGGCATGGCGTACTTGACCGTCGTGCGGTCGCCGTACGCGCACGCGAAGGTCTTGCGCCTCCGCACGAAGAAGGCCGCCGCCATGGACGGCGTCCTCGGCGTCTTCACCGGCCAGCAGATGAAGGACGCCGGCTTCGGCGCAATCCCGTGCGCGTGGGTCGTCCCCGGCTCGGACACGAAGACCCCCGCGTACCCCCCGATCGCGATCGACACCGTGCGCTATGCCGGCAACGCCGTGGCGATCGTCGTCGCGCGGGACCGCTATCTGGCCCGGGACGCGGCCGACGCGGTCGAGGTGGACTACGAGCCGCTGCCGCACGTGGCCGACGCCGAGAAGGCGACGCAGAAGGGACAGCCTCAGCTCCACGCCGAGGCCCCGAACAACGTGTGCTTCCACTGGAAGGTCTCGGGAGGCGACGTCGATGCCGCTTTCAAGGCGGCCGACGTCGTCGTCAAGGAGCGGATCCTCAACCAGCGCCTGATCCCGAACGCGATCGAGCCGCGGGCGGCGCTGGCGCAGTACTCCTCCGCGATGAACGAGGTCACGCTCTGGGTGACCTCTCAGAATCCGCACATCGTCCGGTTCCTCCTGTCGCTCGACACCGGCATCCCGGAGCAGAAGATCCGCGTCATCGCGCCCGAGGTCGGCGGCGGGTTCGGCAGCAAGATCCCCCACTATCCAGAAGACTCGATGGTCATCTTCGCGTCGAAGATGTGCGGCGTCCCCGTCAAGTGGACCGAGACGCGCAGCGAGAACTATCGCGCCACGATCCACGGCCGCGACCACATCCAGGACGTGGAGATGGCCGCGAAGAAGGACGGCACGATCCTCGCGCTGCGGGCGAAGGTCTGGGCGAACCTGGGCGCCTACCTCTCGACCGCCTCGACCGGGATCCCGACGATCCTCCACGGCCTCATGCTCTCCGGGGCCTACGACATCAAGAATATCCACGAGGACGTCTACGGCGTCTTCACCAACACGACGCCGACCGACGCGTACAGGGGAGCAGGCCGGCCCGAGGCCACGTTCATGGTCGAGCGACTCGTCGAGCTCGTGGCCCGGAAGCTCAAGATGGACCCCGCCGACATCCGCAAGAAGAACTTCATCCCGCCCTTCACGGACGGCCACACCGTCGCGACCGGACTGACGTACGACTCGGGCAACTACATCGCCGCGTTCGAGAAGGCGCTCAAGATGCTCGACTACGCCGGCCTCCGGAAGAAGCAGGCGGACCTGCGCAAGAAGGGCGAGCACATCGGGATTGGCTTCTGCACGTACGCCGAGATCTGCGGCCTCGGGCCCTCCCAGGTCGCCGGCGCCGTGGGCTTCGGCGGCGGCCTCTGGGAAAGCGCGATCGTGCGCTTCCACCCCTCCGGCAAGGTCAATGTCATGGTCGGCATCTCGCCGCACGGCCAGGGCGAGGAGACAACCTTCGCCCAAATCGTGGCGAGCGAGCTCGGCGTCTCGGTCGACGACGTCGAGGTCACCCACGGCGACACGGCGCGCACGCCCATGGGCTGGGGCTCCTACGGGAGCCGCTCGACGCCGGTCGGCAGCGGCGCTCTCATGGGCGCGATCGTCAAGATCCGAGAGAAGTCGAAGGTCGTGACGGCGCACCTCCTCGAGGCGGCCGTCGAGGACATCGAGTACGACGACGGCAAGTTCTTCGTGAAGGGATCGCCGTCGAAGTTCAAGACCATCCAGGACGTGGCGCTCATGGCCAACGTCGCCTGGAACTACCCCAAGGGGCTGGAGCCGGGCCTGGAGGCCTCTGCCTTCTTCGACCCGCCCAACTTCGTGTACCCCTTCGGGGCGCACATCGCGGTCGTGCGCGTCGACACGGAGACCGGAGAGATCAAGCTCGAGCGCTATGTCGCGGTCGACGACTGCGGCCGCGTCATCAACCCGATGATCGTCAACGGACAGATCCACGGCGGCGTCGTGCAGGGCGTGGGCCAGGCGCTCTGGGAAGGCGCGGCGTACGACGAGAGCGGCCAGCTCCTGACGGGCTCGATGATGGACTACGCGCTGCCGAAGGCCGAGGACTTCCCGAACCTGGAGCTCGGCATGACCGAGACGCCGACCAACGTCAACCCGCTCGGTGTCAAGGGCATCGGGGAAACCGGCACGATCGCCTCGACTCCGGCGGTCTACAACGCGGTCATGGACGCGCTGGCGCCGTTCGGGGTCGGAAAGCTCGACATGCCGCTGACGCCCGAGAAGGTGTGGCGCGCGCTCCAGGGCGCCCGGAGGTAGCGATGTACTCCTCGAGCTTCCAGTACTTCCGCCCGAAAACGGTCGCCGAAGCCTCGCAGCTTCTCAAGAAGCACAAGGACGCGCGGGTGCTCGCCGGCGGGCACAGCTTGCTCCCCGCCATGAAGTTCCGCCTCGCCAACCCGATGGCCCTCGTGGACATCGGCGCGATCAAGAGGCTCGCCGGGATCAAGGCGCAGGGCAAGGCGCTCTGGATCGGCGCGACGACCACGCACGCGGAGATCGCGGCATCCGGGCTCGTGCGCAAGTCCTGCCCGGTCCTGGCCGAGACGGCGGCCCAGATCGGCGACATCCAGGTCCGCAACCGCGGGACCATCGGCGGCTCCGCGGCCCACGCCGATCCCGCGGCGGATTTCCCGACCGTGCTCATCGCGCTCGGCGCGACCTTCGTCGCGAAGGGGCCCAAGGGCGAGCGAAAGATCGCGGCGGACAAGTTTTTCCTGGACCTCTTCACCACGGCGCTGAAGCCCGGCGAGATCCTGACCGCGATCCTCGTCCCATCGTACGGCAAGGGCTCGGGCGGGTCGTACCAGAAGCACCCGCACCCGGCCTCGCGGTACGCGGTCGCCGGCGTCGCGGCGGTCGTCGAAGTGAAGGACGGAAAGATCGCCCGCGCGAGTCTCGTCGTCGGCGGCACGACGCCCAACCCGGTCCGCGCCGCGACCGCCGAAGCGGCCCTGTCGGGACAGAAGCCGGACGCCGCCTCGATCGCCGCCGCCGCCGGGAAGGTTGCCGGAGCGATCGAGGATCCGCTCTCCGACCACTACGCCTCGGGCGAGTTTCGCGTGCACCTGGCAACCGTGATGGCGAAGCGTGCCCTCACGGCGGCAGCCGAGCGCGCCCGGGGCTAGAAGTCGTCTCCGACGCGCCGCTCAATCCCGCGGAGGGAGAGCTCGTACCTCGCCTCGCCCAGAGCCCGGCCTGATAGGGGCGGCTCGGTCCGCCGGGGCCGAACCAGCGGTCCGGGCAAAGTAGATGGCCGATCCGCCGTCGCGCCCGTCGGTCCACACCAGGTGCGCGGCACCGTTCCGGTCCGCCGCCAGGGCGAGATACTCGCCCAGAGAATGCGCACCCGCGGGCGTTTCCTGGTCGGTGACGCGCAGGTTTCGCGACCAGGTCCTCCCGCCGTCCGTGGAGTTCGCGTAGTAGAGGTTAATGTTGCCCGTTCGCTCGTCGAACCAGGCGGCATGAAGCACGTCGTTGGCGTCGACAGCGAGAACGGCCATCCATTGGTCCCCCGTATCTGTATCGTTCACCTGCACCGGTGCC
>JBBDKM010000050.1:0-4128 GCA_040879385.1 Thermoanaerobaculia bacterium
TGAAAACATGGTCGGGGCGGCCGGGATCGAACCGGCGACCATCTGCTCCCAAAGCAGATACGCTACCGCTGCGCTACGCCCCGGATGGAAGAAGAGTAGCAAATTCGAAAGGTCGGGTCCTCGCCGCTTCGGATGGCGTTGCGAGCTACCGAGCGGCGATGCGCTTGCCGGCGGCCTCGGCGGCCGCGCGGACCAGGAGATCCAGGTCCTCCTGGCGTGTGCGATGGTTCGTGAGGTTGACGCGAATCACCATGGCTCCGAGAATCCGAGTCGTGGACGGCGCGGCGACGCCGGATTCCTGCAGATCGCCGACAACGTCCTCATTCAAGCGATCGAGCGCCGCCTCGTCCCATCCCGGGGGACGGAAGCGGAAGCACACGATGTTCAGCGAGGGAGAGCTCATCAGCTGCACATCCGGCGAGCGCCGAACGAGGGCGGCCAGGTACGACGCCTGACGGCAGTTCCTTTCGATGGCCGCGGCGAACGAGTCGGTGCCGAATTCCTTCAGTGCAAACCAGATCTTCAGCGCCCGGAAACCGCGCGACAGCTCCGGCCCCAGATCGGAAGGCCACTCGCCTCCGCCGGCCAGGCCGCGGCCGGTCGATTGCAGATAGGCGGGCCGCATGGAGAAAGCCGCCCGGTGTTTTTCGCCGTCTCGGACCAGCAGGCATCCGGCGTCATACTGCACATGCATCCACTTGTGGAAGTCGAAGGCGAGCGAATCCGCCAGCTCGATGCCGCGGAGCCGCGGCCGGAGCTCCTCGCTCAAGACGGCCAGCGCGCCGAAGGCGCCGTCCACGTGAAACCAGAGCTTCTCCTCGCGGCAAATCGCGGCCAGGGACGCGAGATCGTCGATGGCGCCCGTGTTGACGGTGCCGGCGGTCCCCACCACGCAGAACGGCTCCAGCCCACCCTCCTGGTCCGCAGCGATGGTTCTGCGCAGAGCGGTCAGGTCGACCTGAAAGTTTTCGTTCACGGGGACCTTGCGGAGTGCGTCGCTCCCCAGGCCCAGGATCTCAAAGGCCCGGGTGACGGACTGGTGCGCTTCCGACGACGTGTACGCTACCAGGGCCTTCGGGCGGTTTTGCAGGCCGCGAAGCCGGATGTCGCCGTCGGCGTGCGCATTCCGCGCGACGGTCAGGCCCGCGAGATTCGCCATCGAGGTGCCGGTGAGCAGAATGCCGGTGGCCCCGACCGGAAAGCCGAACATCGACCGGCACCAGTCGATCACGGCGCGTTCGACGTAGAGTCCGGAGTGGACCCTCGCTCCGCAGTTGGCGTTCATCGCGGACGCCAGAAGATCCGCGACGATGCCGGAGGGCAGGCCGACTCCGTGAACCCAGCCGAAGAAACGCGGGTGGAGGTTGCCTACGGGATAGGGAAGCACGAGACTACGGAAATCGCGATAGACGGCCTCGAAACCCTGCGGCTCGACGGGCAACGGCTCCGCCAGCCGGGCCTGGACGGATTCGGGAACGGGCTGCCAGACCGGTCGCTCGCGAACGGAACGAACGAAGTCGATGGCCTCATCGAGAGCGGTATGGGCAAACGTGCGAAGCGCCTCCCAGTCGTTGGGATCGAGCGAGTCCGGAGATTCCGCGTTGTGGGAGTCGGGGACCTCCGTCATTGCCGGGTTTGTTCCGCAGTCGTTCTGGGACGCGTCACCTCTCCAAGCGTACGGGTGGCGACTCTCCTGAGCCGACGGAGACCTCTCCGCCAGAGAGGTTGTTCGCGTCCCGCGAGCGCGCGCTCGACCTGCTTAAGCAGCCGCCGGTCCCGGAGCGCCGCGGCGACCTCGCGCCATTGGCCTTCCACCTCGTGGGACACGGAATACAGGCTCCCGATCGCGGACCGCAGGGAGGGCCCCGTCCGGAAGGAGTCCAGGCCGTGGGGCGCGCCCGTGACGAAGAGCTGCATGCGGGTGCGAATGCATTTTTCGCACGTCCCGCAGTTGAGCTCCCTCGTCTTGAGGGCCAGGCACACGCGGAGACGGCCGCGCAGCCGTTCCCAGCGGGCGATGGAGGCGACACGCTGGAGACGCGAAAGCTCGGCGCTGAAGTTTTCGATCCTCACGGACTCGGAGGACCAGGCGGCATCCAGGTCCGGCGCCGATCCCCAGGGGGGCGGCACGTCGCTCGCAGCCACGTACATCGTGTGGACGTGGGATCCCAGAGCGTGGGCGATGGCCGCCAGCGCTCCGATGTGATTGGTCCCCCAGCGGACGAGCTTGAACAGGGGATGAGCGCGGAGATTAGTCCTGACCACGACGAACTCGACGCCGCACTCCGCGGTCGTCGCGCCGAGCGACTCACGGGCGCGGCGGAGGCGGTCCACATCCTCCAGCGGTATGTCGAAGCCTTCGACGAAGACCGCATAACGGAGCCGCGGATGAAGCTGCTGGAGGACGTAGGAGGAGTCCACGCCGCCGGTGTAGAAGACTCCCGAGTCCGGCCCCGGCGGCGCGGCAGCCGTCACCGGAGCGCGAACCTCTCCGGCGGACAGCTCGGGCCACCACTCCTTCGCCCGTTTGCGGACGAAGGCGAGATTCTCGAGAAAGCCCGCGTCGAGCGGGCCGGACACCTCGAGATTCGCGTGCAGCGACATGGCAGGCAAGAGAAACGTGCAAACGAGGACCTCGGGTCGGGGCGAGAGCGGCACGCGGGACTCGAAGAACACTTCCGTGCCCGCGACCGACGCCACAATCCGCCAGAGGTCCGGCCCCGCGATCTCGAGCCGCGGTTGGGGAATCGTGATCAGGTTGCTGGCGCTCATCAGAAGTCGGCGGGATCCAGGTGCGTCGAGTACTTGTCCAGGTAAGGGAGGGGAGTATCCGCGCAGATGAACGCCGCGATCACCTCTCCGTCTTCGTTCCGGAGCGCATCGAGCCCGGAAGCGGCCTCCCGCGATTGCAGAAACTTCAGAAGGCCGGCGAGCGCGAAACCGGAGCTTGGGCCGCCCATCAAACCGGCGCGGCAGAGCTCGAGGCTCTTCTTGAAGGATTCCCTGGTCTCCACCTCGACGATGAAATCCGCCGTCTCGCGCCAGGGGAACGCGATCTCGCGGAGAGAGCGTTCGGAGCGGACTCCCGGTACGGCGCTGTTCGGGCCGCAGATTGCGCCGACGAGCGTCACCCGTGGCGTCGTACGCCGAAAGAACCGGCTCGCGCCGATGAGGGTTCCCGTGGTTCCCAGGCCCGTGGCGAAGACCGTGAGCTTGCCGTCCGTCTGCCCCCAGATCTCGGGAGCAAACCACTTCTCGAAGGCTCGCGGGTTGGCGTCGTTCTCGTACTGAGCCGGGTTGAACCAGCCGGGCTGCTTCCCGGCCTCGCGTGCCTGGGCGATGCCGCTCGGCTGGCGGTCCGTCTCCCTCACCAATCTCGGCTCGACGCCGCAGAGACGCAGAAGCTCGAGCTTTCCCGGCGCGATGTCCCAGGGCACGATGGCGACCACGCGCTGAATCCCGAAGAGCTCCGCGAGGACCCCGAGCGCGAATGCGGTGTTGCCGGACGAGCTCTCGATGAGCGCCTCGACGCCCTCCAGGTCGCCGGCGGCTTCGGCTTCCAGGAGCATGTTGATGGCCGTCAGCGACTTGATACTGAGCAGCGGAAGCAGGTACATCAGCTTGCCGAAGATCCGAACGTCCTGTTTCCGGAAGGGGTTCAGGCGATCCGGCAGCTCGACGAGCGGAAGCTCCCGGTGGTTCTCGGGATTCAAGAAATCCCGAACCGAGTTGGGCCCTTCGAAGACGCCGCGGCGCGAAGGCGGTGCGACCGCTTTGTCGGTTGCCTTTTTGATCGTTCCTCCAAATCTACCCGGATCGCAAAGCCGATACCCTACCGCGGTGGCTCCGGGGTGAGGATTATCACAACTGGCGCGCGGCGCGCGGATTGCTGCGCCAGTTGTAGAGCGTTCGCGCGCGCGAGGAGGTCTCCATGCTCTGGCCCAACCTGGCAATCTACGGCGACTGGGCTCTACCTGGTTCTCCGGCTGATGGTGGCGGTCATTTTCTTCTGGAGCGGGCTCGCGCACGCCCGCAACCCGAAGGAGCGGGCGAAGGACATCGGGATGGGCCCCGGCTTCACGCTCTGTCTCGGCGTCGCCGAGATGGCGGGAGCGCTCGGGGTCGCCC
>JBBDKM010000050.1:4228-7819 GCA_040879385.1 Thermoanaerobaculia bacterium
CGGCCGCCTCGCGATCGGTTGAACGCCGGAGGCTCTTTCGCAAGGATGACATCCTTGCTAGAGTAAGGACATGGGCAAGGTCACCAGCAAGCTCCAAGTGACGGTCCCGAAGGCGATCGCGCAGCAGCACGGCATCCGCCCCGGCGACGAGATCGACTGGATCCCCGCGGGAGATTCGATCCGGGTGGTCAAGAAGAGTCGCCGGCGCCCGGCGAACGACGTTCGCGAACGCCTCCGCCTCTTCGACGAAGCGACGGAGCGCCAGCGTCGCCGCCAGGCGGGGCGTTCCCCCGAGAAAGAGCCGAAGGACCGCGGATGGAAGCGAGAGGATCTCTACGATCGTGGCCGCCCTCGTTGACACCAACGTCCTGGTTTACCGGCATGATCCTCGGTACGCCCGCAAGCAGCGCATCGCCGGGGACATCCTGCGGCGGCGCCTGGCCGACCGTTCGCTGAGAGTGCCGCACCAGGCTCTCGCCGAGTTCATGTCCGTCGTGTCGCGCCCGATTCCTGGTCGAGCACCCTTGCTCTCACCCGAGGACGCTCGGCGCGAAGCGGAGGAGCTCGTCGGCCAGTACGAGATCGTGTATCCCAACGAAATGGTCTTTCGAACCGCGCTCCGCGGGCAGGCAACCTACGGGCTGAGCTGGTTCGATGCGCACCTCTGGGCCTACGCCGACTACTATGGCCTGGACGAGATCCTCTCCGAAGACTTCGAGCACGGGCGCCGCTACGGAACGGTCCGCATCACGAACCCCTTTGCAGACTTGCAGGAGGCTCGATGAACCGCCAGTACGTCGCCTGGGACTCCCCGACGCTGGGGCGCAAGATGGACCTTCTCTGGTACGGGCACGCCGGAAAGCCGATGATCTGGTTCCCGACCTCCGCGGGGCGCTTCTACCAGAGCGAGGACTTCGGGCTCGTCGGCGCCGTCGGCGACCTGATCGACGCGGGCGCGATCCAGGTCTGTTGCGTGGACAGCGTAGACGCGGAGAGCCTCTATGCCAAGAACCGGCCGCCTCCGGAGCGCATCCGCCGGCACGATCAGTACGATCGGTACCTCGCCAACGAGGTCGTCCCGTTCGTGAAGAGCCGGGCCCCGATGCACGGCCGCGTGGCGACACTCGGCACCTCGTTCGGCGCGTACCACGCGATCAACTTCGGCTTCCGCCATCCGGACCTCGTGGACAAGGTCGTGGGCTTCTCCGGCAAGTACGACATCCACGCCTTCCTCGACGGCTACTGGGACGAGCTCTGCTACTTCCACTGCCCGACGGCCAACGTGCCCAACATGGACGGCGAATGGGTGGGGAGGCTCAACTCGATGGACATCGCGATCGTCACGGGCGAGACCGACAACATTCTCGAGGGCTCCAAGCGGATGATCGGGATCCTCGGCGCGAAAGGAATCCGCCACCGCGGGGACATCTGGGGGGCGCCATACGGCCACGACTGGCCGTGGTGGAAGGTCCAGATCCGGAGCTACGTGCCGTAGCGCCGGAGCGGACGTATTAGCAGTCGCTTAAGTATTGCCGGGCGACGCCGGCCAGAGGCAGCCGGACGAGCCGACCCAGGTCTTGTCCTTGTTGTAGTTGACGCCCATCATCTTGCCCTGGGACAGGCGGGCGAGCGTCGTGACCGGGAAGGGCTTGCCGTCCCTCCACACGAACATCACGCGCACCTCGACTTTAGAGAAGTTGCCGTCGGTCGTCTCGATCGCCGGCGCGTAGTCGACCTTGCGCATGAGGAGCGTCT
Organism: Thermoanaerobaculia bacterium; assembly: GCA_040879385.1. GTDB lineage: Bacteria > Acidobacteriota > Thermoanaerobaculia > UBA5066 > Gp7-AA6 > DAHUXD01. The sequence continues at coordinate 5,984 of JBBDKM010000050.1, forward strand.
GGGCCCGCTCGACCGGAGGCACGGCCGCGAGGTCCGCCGCGGCGACGTCCACCTTCACCCCCGAGCCGGCGAAGGAGAAGAGGGGCTTCAAGACCCAGTTCTCGAGATCCCGCGGGGGCTCTGAGAGATCGGACAGGAAGACCGCTTCGGGCACGGCGGGGTGCTTCAGGTCGGGAAGGCAGTGCTTCGACCACCGGAAGTACCAGTTGGGATGTCCCGCCCAGGACACGTCGAGCGGGGAAGAGAGATCGAACGGGAGCTGTGCTCCTTTCGCCTCGAGCTCGTCGAAGATGAGCCGGTTGTAGATCCGGTGGATCCGCGTGGGCTTCCCGTCGCGGCGGTACCAGAGCTCGCGGCCGCGCTTCTCGATCTCCCCGGGATCGACCGCGCGCACGCCCCAGAACTGCTCGGTGAAAACGAAGTCGACGGCGGTCTTCTGGCGCGGCGGGTCCAGATCGAGGAGCACCACGTTCTCGGCCGGCAGGCCCGCGAGGATCGCCTCGCCCACGATGCGCTTGTAGGCCGCCGTGTCGAGGCCCGAGAGATACCAGTCCAGCCGCCCGCTCTCCGGGCAGATCCGGGCGAGCTCCTCGTTCTGCGCCACCTGGAAGCCGTAGAGCGTCGGAAAGGCCTGGAGCTCGATCAGCTTCGGCGCGAGGCGGCCGCCCTCGCCGCGCGTTACGGCGAAGTCCGTGACGGCGAAGACGGGCAGCGGATCGGCGCCGGGAATGTCGAAGGCCTTCGGCACGGCCCTCTCCGAGCGCCGGAGGGCCTCGGGCGTCGAGAGCTGCCGGAAGATCTCGAGGGACGCGGTGACCATTTCGTCGCGCAGGTCCGGAGGCAGAAACGCGGGGCTCTCCGCGAGACGGAAGGGAATCGGCATGCCGCCGCGCTCCTCGAGGCGGCGCTGGTACGAGCGGAACTTTCCGTCCGTGAAGGCGGAGTTGTAGGCGCGGCGCAGATCCGGAATCATCGTCGGTCTTCGGCGGGATGCTATCTCCGTGCGGCCATCCGCCTCCAGAGCCGTTCCGTCCTTTTGCCAGCCTTGATCGCCGGGGTCGGCGTGTCGAGTCTGGGGTCCTTCGCTTCGCTCAGGTCAGATGAGAAACGTTCCGTCTCGCATGATCGGGTCCCCGTCGAACCAGATGCTGAAGCTGCGGCCGACGATGTCGATATGCGTGGTGCTCCGCCACGGCGCGCCGGTGTGCTCGGCGTACGGGTGGCCGAAGGCGATGTGCAGGGTCGGGAGCTTCTCGTCCTGGAGGATGTTGCCGATGACGTCGTGGACCGCGATGTTCGTCCCGATCGCGAACTCGCCGACGCGGTTGGAGTTCTCGTCGGTCGCGGTGTAGCGGCGGAAGTCCTCGACGAGGTCCTGCCGCTTGCACCGGATGTCCACGATCCGGCTGTCCTCGATCTCGACCGAGAGCGGGTTGTCCTTCAGGTCGCCGTAGCGCGCGCAGAGATAGTCGCCGACGACGCCGTCGGCCACGTAGACGCCGTCCACACGGGCGGGCGCAGTCAGCACTTCGCCACCCGGCAGGTTGCCCCACTTGGACGTCGAGATGATGCCCGAGGTCTTCAGCCACTTGATCGTGGGGTCGAACGTCGCTTCGACGCGCGAGCCTCCGGGGGAGGTCGCGAGGATGCGGGTCGCCTTCACGGCGCGCTCGAGGACGCGGCAGGAGATCGCGTCGACGTCGTCGAAGTTCGCGCGCATCGCCTCGACCATGATCCGGTGCGAGATGCAGACCATGTGCGCGTGGCGGATCTGCCGCCGGTCGATGATGGCGGTCAAGGCGCGGCGGAACGCGAGCTCGCCCTCCTTGGGCTGGC
>JBBDKM010000050.1:7919-19508 GCA_040879385.1 Thermoanaerobaculia bacterium
GGCATGCTCGTGCGCGGGAAACGGTCGAAGATCTTCGTCCGGAAGCTCTTCAGTCCGGTGTTCCGGCCCAGCCAGAACGGGGAGTTCGTCGACAGCGCCAGCAGGTGGGGTAGGAAGTACAGCGCCTCGTTCATGATCTGAAAGGCGAGGGAGCGGTCCTTGATGCCGACGTGCACGTGGAGGCCGAAGATCAGGTTGGCCCGCGCCAAGAGCTGCATCTCCTGGACGACCGAGTCGTACCGGGGATCCGGGAAGATCTTCTGGTCGGCCCAGTTGGAGAACGGGTGGGTGCCGGCGGAGGCCATCTTCATGCCGTTCTTGCGGGCCAGCCGGATGATCTCGGTCCGCATCTCGCCGACGTCCTGACGGACTTCCGCGACGTTCTTGCAGATGCCCGTGCCGATCTCGATGACCGACTGATGCATCTCGGGCTTGACGCGCTCCTTCAGGACGAGCTTGCCCTCTTCGAGGATCTCCTGGACGTGGGATCGCAGCTCCCGCGTCTCCGGATCGATGATCTGGAACTCCTCTTCGACGCCGAGGGTGAAGGCGGGCTCTTCCATGCCGGGGCTCAGTTGTCGCCGCGCGGGCGGGGCGCCGCAGGCGCGCGCTGGGCGGCCGGTTTTCGCGGACGGGGCGCCGCGGGGGTCTTCGCCGGCACGTCGCGCCCGGCGAGGAAGGTCGACCAGTGATAGTCGGTGATGGGCTCCGGACCCTGTTCGGCCCGCTCGATCAGCCAGCGCGTGCCGTGCTCGACGACCCAGGTGAAGTTCTCCTGGCCGACCGAGTGGACGTCGGCATCCGGGGCCGGATTGAGGAAGTCGATCGCGTAGGGGATCCCGTCGCGGACCGCGAATTCGAGCGTGCAGAAGTCGTAGCCCAGGGCGCCCATCAGCTTCAGGCAGGCGCCGTGGACGCGTTCGTACAGCGCCGGAGCGACCGGGGGGGCGTCCTTGACGTAGCGCTCGTGGTGGGGCCGGCGCGGGTCGTATTGCATGAGGTGCACGTACTTGCGGCCGATGGCGTAGCAGCGAAAGTACTCGTCGAAGACGATCTCTTCCTGAAGAGTCATGACGGTCTGGCCGGACTCCTGATAGGCCGCGAAGAACTCCTGGGGGTTGGTCACTCGGTAAACGCTCTTCCAGCCGCCGCCGGAGTAGGGCTTGAAGTAGGCCGGGAACCCGATGTGGGCGAAGATCTCGTCCCACTCGAGCGGGAACACCAGGTTCGACATCGACTCGCCGGTCGTGTCGGGCGGGTGCTGGTTGGACGGCAGAATCACGGTCTTCGGGACGGCGACGCCCACGCGGCGGGCCAGGACGTTGTTGAAGAACTTGTCGTCCGCCGACCACCAGAAGGGGTTGTTCACGACGATGGTTCCGTCGGCCACCGCCTTCTTGAGAATTGCGCGGTAGAACGGAATGTCCTGGCTGATCCGGTCGAGAATCAGGTCGTACCGCTTCGGGGTCTCGAGGGCCACGCCGCCGACCTGGACCGCCTCGGCCACGACAGCCCGGCTCTCGCCGTTGATGCGCTCGATCAGGGCCTTGGGAAAGGCGCGTTCCTGGCCGAAAAGAATGCCGATGCGTTTCATGAAGAGTCTTTCATTTCTCCGTGTGACTCCAGGGCCCCCGGGGAAAACGGGAATTATCTCACCCCCTTGACCCACTGGTCCATCCACGCCAGATTGCGTTCTCCGAGGTCGCGGATGAGGCGGGGCTCGCGCGGGCCGTGCGGCTGGCGGGGATAGACCACCATTTTCACCGGCACGCCGCGGCGCTTCAGGGCGTTGTAGAGCTCGTAGCCCTGGGAGATGGGCACGCGGACGTCCGCCTCGCCGTGCTGGATGAGCGCGGGCGTCTTCGCTTTTCCGATGTGACCCATCGCGGAGTGCGCGCGGTAGTTCTCGAATCCGCCGTCGTCCCAGGGCTCCCCGCCGAAGTAGTTGGGGATGAACGAGGGAATGTCGGCGGTTCCGGTGAACGAGATGAGATTGGTGATGGGCGCGCCGATCGACGCCGCCCGGAAGCGGTCGGTCTGCGTGATGATCCAGGACGTCATGTATCCGCCGTAGCTCCACCCCATCACGCCGAGCCGCTCGGGGTCCGCGATCCCCATCGCGATGACCGCGTCGACACCCGCCATCAGGTCCCGGAAGTCTCCGCCGCCCCAGTCGTTGACGTTGGCCTGACGAAACGCCGTGCCGTAGCCTGAGGAGCCGCGCGGATTGGGGCGCAGCACTGCGTACCCCTCGGCCGAGAAGACCGCCACGGGATAGGGGCTCGGAGCGGCGGGGTGCGTGGCCTTGAACACCCCGGCGGGCCCGCCGTGGATGACCAGCAGCAGGGGATAGCGTTTCCCGGGCACGTATCCGACGGGAAGGGTCAGGAGCCCCTCGATCGGTTCGCCCTTGTCGCATTTCCACGTGACGACGCGGGTGGCGCCGATCGGATGCTTCGGCAGCTTCGCGTTGACGTCGGAGACACGCACGGGCGCAAACGGCGAGAGCGGGCTCGCCCATGCCTCGCTCGGGTCCGTGGCACTCTGGCGGACGAAGCCGATCCAGGTTCGGCGGGCGTTGACGGCCGCGGCGCTGGAGACCTTGCCTTCCTCGGTGATCGGCCGCAGGGCTCCGGTCTTCACGTTCTGCGCGTAGAGGAAGTTGTACACGCCGCGGGTTTCGCTGAAGTAGAGCGTCTGCCCGTCGGCCGACCACCCCGCGAGATCGGGCGAGTCGTCGAAGGACGGCGGCAGGGAGCGGAAGGAGCCTCCGTCGGCGGGCGCGACCCGGATCCCCCGCTGGTGCGCCCAGGAGGGCGGATCGTCGCTCGCCACGTACGCGATCCACCGGCCGTCCGGCGAGAAGCGCGGCGTGATCTCGGCGGCTCCGGTCGCGGCGAGGGGGTGCACGGCGCCTGTGGCGACGTCGACGAGCGAGATGTCCGAGCTCGGCCACTCGTTGGCGACGGGGCGGGCCGTGTGCGAGAAGGCGATCGTCTTGCCGTCCGGAGACCAGTCGAGCGCATCCCCGGCGCCGGCATCGGGGGTTCCGCCCACCGAGCGTGACGGCGCGAGGAGCTGTCTCCCTTCGCGCGCGCCGCCGGCCTCCGCCGGCACTGAGATGACGGACAACCGCCCCGGCCGGTCCTCGTCGTCCACGACGCGCGCGTCGTCCTTTTCGCGCTCGCGCCTCTCCTTGTCCTCGCGCGGGGCCTCTGGCTCGACGTACGCGATCCACTGGCCGTCGGGCGACCAGGCGAACTGCGTCACGTCGGACTTCGCGTCCGTCAGCCGCCAGGCCTCGCCGCCGCCGGTCCGCAGGAGCCACAGATTGGCGTGCTTGTCGCCGCGCTTGGAGAGCAGCGCCAGCCACCGGCCGTCGGGCGACCAGCGCGGCCGGCTCGAGGACTGCTCGGCGAAAGTCGCCTGGCGCGACTCCTTGCCGCCGGCCGAGGAGAGCCAGATCTGGGTCCGGTTTTCGCTCGTGTCCCCGTCCATCACCGAGTCCCGCACGACGTACGCGACACGCCGGCCGTCCGGCGAGACCTGGACATCGGACACCAGCCGGTACTTCAGCGTCTCGAGCGGCGTCCATTTGCCGGGGCCCTCATCGGGAGCCCCCAGCAGCGCCAGTAGCAGCAGCGCTCTCATGCCGTTACCTCATTGGGGTCAGGTCTGGACTTTGTCCCTCGGTCGAGTACGGAAAGGACAAAGTCCAGACCTGACCCCGCCCTACAGCCAGTCGCGCTTGCGGAACCAATAGAGCATTCCCCCGGCAGCGGCGAGGCACACGCCCCAGAAAATTGGGTAGGAGATCCGCCACTCGTTCTCCGGGATCGGCATGTTCATTCCGTAGACGCCGGCCAGGAACGTCAGGGGAATGAAGATCGTCCCGATGACCGTGAGGACCTTCATGACCTCCGCGAGGCGATTCGACATCGAGGTCATGTAGGTCTCCGTCAGGCTCGTCGCGACCTCGCGGTAGGTCTCGATGATGTCCATGATCTGGATGAGGTGGTCGTAGACGTCGCGCAGGTAGGTGCGCGTCGTCTCGGTGACGCATTCGTGCGGCTCGCGCTGCATCGCGTTGACGACCTCTCGCATCGGCCAGACGGCGCGGCGCACCTGCAGGAGATCCCGCTTGACGTTGTGCACCTCGGCGATCGTCCTGCGGTCCGGGCGGTCGAGCACCAGGTCCTCGATCTCCTCGAGGCGGTCCCCGTAGTGCTCGAGAACCGGAAAGCAGTAGTCCACGATCGCGTCGATCAGCGTGTAGGCGAGGTAGCTCGCGTCGAGCCGGCGGAGGCGCGAGGTCGGCGCTTCGATCCGCTTCCGTATGGGGTTCCAGATGTCGCCGGGGGCCTCCTGGATGGTGATGACGAGCTCGTGTCCCACGAACATGCTGATCTGCTCGCTGTCGAGCTTGCCCGAGACGAGCTGGAGCATGCGCACGATCAGAAAGATGTGCGGCGGCCGCCCGCCTTCGGCGGGATAGGCCTCGACCTTCGGGCGCTGCGTCGTCGAGAGCACGTCCTCGATCGCGAGCGGGTGGAGGCCGTATTTGATCGCGAGCGCCCCGATGGCGCCGGGGTCCAGGCCGTCCATGTTGATCCAGCGGATCTTGACCCACGGCGGGCGCCGGCTCGCGATGAAGGTCTCGAAGTCGGTGATGCGATGGATCTCGAAGCGGTCGGGCGCGTAGTCAATGCAGGTCACGGGGACCCGGGCCTCTTCGACCGGCATCCCCGCCAGGTCCGCCGCGTCGATGCCCGGCCGCTCTCCCGGCCTTCCCGGGCGGAACCGGGCCGGCAGCTCGAGGCTGTCGCCGTCGATCTCGTGCTCGTCCGGGTGCGGGAAGCCCATGGGGTCGCAAGAATAGGCGAGTCCTTCCCGAAAGCGAAGCGGGCACCGCGACGACGACGCGCGCCCCGCCCGGCTACCAGATCCGGCAGTGCTCCGGGCGCACCGCCCGGCCGTGGCGCAGGAAGGAAATCTTATCCCGCCGTCCCGGGCGGGTGGGCAGGCGGCACACTGTCCCAACGGACGATGCCCCGCCGCCGGCGTACGCGTAGAATTCTCGTTCCTGGAACAAACGCATTTCGGAGGTATCCATGCGCCGAACTCTCGCCCTCTCGATTCTGTTGGCGGTCGCGCTCGCCGGGGCCGCCTCGGCCCAGCCCGAGCTCCAGACGGCAGTCCTCACCCGCGTCGTGCCGGTCGTCGGCTCCACGCCGGGCAACAACAACTCCTTTTTCCGGACGGGCCTGCAGCTGAGCAACGCCGGCAACTCGGTGCTGTCCGGCCGGTTCGTCTATCACCCGGTCGGCTCGAGCTCGGCGTCGGATCCGAGCGTCGCCTTTAACGTCCCCGCCGGAGGCACGATCTCCTACGCCGACATCGTCGACGAGATGGGCGTGCAGGGCCTCGGGTCCCTCGACCTGATACTGCCGTCGGCCTCCGCTTCGCCGGTGATCGTAACGCGCGTCTTCAACGACGCGGGCGCCGCCGGCACGTCGGGATTCACGGAGGAGGCGGTCGACCCGGCCGAGCGCGGCACGGGCAGCCCCGTGCTGACGGCCGCAACGCTCGGCGTCCTCGTGGCCCCGTCGGATCTGACGCGTTTCCGTTTCAACGTCGGAGCCCGGTCGCTCTCTTTGGGAGCCGGCATGACGATCATCGTGCGCGACGCGTCGGGCGCGTCCGTCCACCTTCGCCGGAAGAGCCTGGACCCGAACTCCTTCGTTCAGGAGTCGGCGAGCGAGTTCCTGGGCACCACGCTCGAGCCGAACGATTCGATCCAGATTCTGGTCGATCGCGGCAGCGTCATTCTCTATGGGGCGACGACGGACAACATCACCAACGACCCGAGCATCGAGTACGCCCGGGTCGTGCCGCTGACCCCGTGAGGACGCCCCCGGTTACTGCGTGATGCCCGGCTGCTCCCCGGAGGGGCCGGCATAGAGCAGCCGGCCTTCCCGGAGCGTCGTGTCCCGCAGCGTCACCGCCAGGGCCTCGGCCAGCGTCGAGACCGGAAAGACCTCGATCTGTCCGCGGACCTCTTCGGACAGGTCCTCCAGGTCCGCTTCGTTGTCCTTCGGGATCACGATGCGCGTGATGCCCGCGCGCACGGCGCCGAGGATCTTCTCCTTGAGGCCGCCGATCGGCAGGGCCCGGCCCGATAGGGTGATCTCGCCGGTCATCGCGACGTCGTTGCGGGCCGGGCGCTTCGACAGCGCCGAGACGACCGCGGTGGCCATGGCGATCCCCGCCGACGGGCCGTCCTTGGGAATGGCCCCGGCGGGCACGTGGATGTGGATGTCGCGCTCGAAGTCCCGTTCGTCGATCCCGAGCAGCGGGGCGTGCGAGCGGGCGAAGGTCCACGCGGCGCGCGCCGACTCCTTCATGACGTCGCCGAGCTGGCCCGTCAGGATGAGCTCGCCCTTGCCCCGCATCAGCGAGGCTTCGACGAACATGATGTCTCCGCCGGCCGGGGTGTAGTACATCCCGGTCGAGACGCCGACCTGGTCCTCGCGCGCCATCTTCTCGGGATGGACGTGCGGGCGGCCGAGGAGCGGGCGAACGTCCTCCGCGCGGATCTCGGACTTCGAGATCTCGCGGGCGGCGATACGGCGGGCGACCTTGCGCGCGAGCTTGCCGAGCTCCCGCTCGAGCTGGCGCACGCCGGACTCGCGCGTGTAGCTCGTGATGACCTCGCGGATCGCCCCCTCGGTCAGGTCGAGCTGCCCGGCCTCCAGGCCGTTCTCCTCGATCTGCCTCGGAACCAGGTAGCTCTTCGCGATCTGAAGCTTCTCCTCCTCGGTGTAGCCCGCGAAGTTGACCACCTCCATCCGGTCGAGCAGCGGCCCGGAGATGTTCTGGACGAAGTTCGCCGTCGCGATGAAGAGGACCTCCGAGAGGTCGAACGGGACGGAGAGGTAGTGGTCCGTGAAGGAGTCGTTCTGCGCCGGATCGAGCACCTCGAGCAGCGCCGACGCCGGGTCACCCTGGTAGGAGATGCCGAGCTTGTCCACCTCGTCCAAGAGGAAGACGGGGTTCTTCGAGCCCGCCTGCTTCATGCCCTGGAGGATGCGCCCGGGCAAAGCGCCGATGTAGGTTCGCCGGTGGCCGCGGATGTCGGCCTCGTCCCGCGCCCCGCCGAGGGAGATGCGGACGTACTTGCGGCCCATCGCGCGCGCGATCGACTTGGCGATCGAGGTCTTGCCCACGCCCGGGGGGCCCGCGAAGAGGAGGATCCGGCCCTTGCCCAGGCGCTGCGGCCTCTCGGCCGTCGTGTCGTCGGCGGGCTGCGCCTTCCACGCCCGCTCCTGGCCGAGCTGACGGACGGCCAGAAACTCCAGGATCCGGTCCTTGACGTCTTTCAAGCCGAAGTGGTCCTCGTCGAGAACCCGCGCCGCCTCCGGCACCTCGAGCTTCTCGTCGCTGCGCGCGTTCCAGGGCAGCTCCGCGACGGTCTCGAGATAGGTCCGGATGACCTGAGACTCCATCGCCTCGCGCCCGATGCGCTTCAACCGCTGCCACTCGCGGTCCACTTCCTTCTTCGCGTCCTCGGGCAGGTCGAGCGCGTCGAGCTTGGCGCGCAGCTCCGTCAGGCCCTCGTCCGACGCGCCGCCGTCCTCGCCGAGCTCCTTCTGGATCGCCTTCATCTGCTCGCGCAGGTACATCTCGCGTTGCCGGCTCCCGATCTCTTCCTTGACCTTGGACTGGATGTCTTCCTGCGCCGAGAGCACGTCGATCTGGCGCTGCACGTAAACGAGGACGCGCCGGAGACGATCCTCCACCGAGAGCGACTCCAGGAGCTCCTGCTTGGCCGGACCGGGGATGTCGAGGTACCCGGCGACGAGATCCGCGAGCCGTCCCGGCTCGTCCACCTCGGCGAGGATCTGCTCGACGGCCTCGTCGGGCAGGCCCAGCTTCTTGCCGAGCTCCGCGGCGCGCTCACGCGCCTCGCGGTGGAGGCCGGCGAAGGCCGGGTCCCGCGAGTCGAGCGGGAGCATCTCGTGGGCTTCCTGGACGGTCGCCTCGAGAAAGCCGCCCTTGTTCGGCGCGTAGCGCACGGCGATGCCGCGGGACTTGCCCTCGAGAACGAGGCGGATGCCGCCGAGGCCTCGCTGGACGGAGCCGATCGTGGCGATGGCGCCGACGGTGTAGAGCTCGGACGCGGACACGTTTTCCGTGTCGGTCCGCTGCGCCACGGCGAAGACCCGACGTTTGGGGTCAGTCAGGGCCGCCTCGATCGCGCGCAAGGTTCCGGCGCGGCCGGCCGAGATCGGGAAGGTCACGCCGGGGAAGAGCACCGCGTTCCGCATCGGAACGACGGGAAGGACGACGGAGGTGATTTCGGACATCGGGGTCACCTTTCTCCTTCCGGCCGAAGCGGCTACTTCAGTCCGGAGGCTGGGGCCGATCGAAATACGAGGCAAAACGCCCGGGAGGTTCAGTTCAGCCGGCCGGGCGGGACTACGGCAAAGAACGGCAAGAGCCAGAACGATCTGCCGGGCCCGGGATTCCCGAATCCCCCGGGGCGGCCCCCGGTCGCCTAAGCATCCCCACGGACACGCCCTCGTGACCCGCGGCGACTGGACGGCCTCTGGCGAGTGGATCGGTGTCCCGTAGGTAGACCAGGGAGTTGCCGAGCGGCTGTTCCGCCACAAGGTGATCCGGCTCCTTGAGGGGGCCGGCCTCGTGCGCTACCACGGCGCCTATTCCAAGCTCGTGCGGGGCAAGCAGAAGGCCCGTGCCGCGCTGGCGCCCACCGCGATGCCGGCCGCCCCCGATGCGCCGCAGGCCTCGCCGCAGCTGGCGGCCCTACAGCGTCGATGGGCCAGCCTCATCCGCAGGGTCTACGAGGTAGACCCTCTGCTCTGCGCTGCCGCTCGCTCATGCGCGTGGTCTCGTTCATCACCGAGCCCGGCCTGATCCGCCGCATCCTCGACCACCTTGCCCACGGTGTCAGCTCCGAAGAGGGCCGAGCGCCGCCATCCTCGCAGCCCGTCCAGACCCCAGCGTAGGACGGCCCCCCCTTGGGCCGGATGTCGCCGCACCCGGACGCGGTCGATGTCCGTTCTCAGCCGCTCAGGCCAGGGGCCTTCGTGAGCAGTCGAGCCGTCCGGGGCACCGGAAGAGTGGCCGCTGGCCGCCATCGACTGCCGTGGGCGCACCCCTCCAGCGCCCGTTTGCGCCGCTCCTCTCCTCACTGCCGCCCCAGACCGTCGCCGCGGGAAATCAAACTTCCCAATCTTTCTACAGCGAAGGCACGTTACTCCGCGCGCAGGGCTTCGACCGGGTCGAGGGAGGCGGCGCGGCGGGCCGGGAGCACGCCGGCCGCCAGGCCGACGGCGAGGCTGACAGCGAGCGCGGCCAGGATGAACTCGGGCGCGGTGGAGAGGGGCAGGGCCGGGACGGCCAGGCGCAAAAGCCAGCCGACGCCCAGCCCGGCGAGCACGCCGATCGCGCCCCCCGCCAGCGACAGGAGCGCCGCCTCGATCAAGAAGAGCCGCACCACCTGGGCTCGCGTGGCGCCGATCGCGCGCGCGAGGCCGATCTCGGCCGTGCGCTCGCCCACCGAGATCCACATCATCGTCAGGATCCCGATCGCCCCGACGAGCAGCGAGATCGCCCCGATGCCGCCCACGGCCATCGTGACGACGCCCAGGACTCGGTTCAAGACGTCGAGCATCTCCGTCTGCGTGACGATCGTGAAGTCCTCCTGCCCGTCGTGCCGGGCCATGAGAGCCACGCGCACCCGCTCCTTGATGACCGCCTCCGATAGGCCCGTCGAGTAGGTCAGATCGATTTCCAGAAGTTCGTCCGTGTTGAAGAGCGACTGCGCGGTCACGACCGGCACGTACACGGAGTCGTCGAGGTCGAAGCCCAGGAACTGCCCCTTGGGCTCCATGACGCCGATCACGAGGAAGCGCCGGCCCCCGATCCGCACGTGCTCGCCCAGGGCATTCGCCTCGCCGAAGAGCTCGCGCTTGAGCGTCGGGCCCAGGACCGCCAGGGGCGCGCCCCGCCGCGGGTCGCCGGGCGGCAGGAATCGTCCCTGGCGCACCCCGAACTTCCAGACCTGCGGCACATCGGAGGTCACGCCGTAGACGAGAACGCCGCGGCCCCGCTCGCCCGCCTCGACGCGGGCCGAGCCGCCGCACAGCGGCAGCACCTGCTCGATGCCGGGCACCCGGCGCAGCGCCTCGGCGTCTTCGATCGTGAGCTGGCGGACGGTGGCGCCGATCGAGCCCGGCATGCCTGTCGTCGAGATCTTGCCCCGGCTCACCTTCATGAGGTTCGTGCCGAACTGCGTGAAGTCGGACAGGATCGACAGGCGCGCGCCTTCCCCGAGCGACGTCAGCAGGATCACCGAGGCAATACCGATGACGATTCCGAGCACCGTCAGCATGGATCGGGTCCGGTGCGCCGCGATCGAACCCCATGCCAGCCGAAGGAAGTCGCCCACGACGGTCACCTCCTCGCCAGCGCGGCCACGGGGTCGAGCCGGGCCGCCCGCCGGGCCGGCAGCGTCCCGAAAACGCGGCCCACCGACATCGCCACGACGCCGGCCGCCGCGACCGCCCAGGCCGGCGGCTCGATGGGAAAACTCGGATAGACCGCCGTGAACGTGCGGGTGGCCGCGTAGGCAATAGCAAGGCCCACGAGGCCCCCGGCCCCCGAGAGGATTGCGGCCTCGACGAGAAAAACGGTCACGACCTGCCGGCTCCTCACGCCGAGCGCCTTCAGGAGCCCGATCTCCCGCGTCCGCTCCGAGACGGAGACGAGCATCACGTTCATGATCCCGACGCCGGCCACCGTCAGGGAGATCGCGGCGATGCCCGCGAGCGCGGCCGTGAGCACCGCGAGGATCCGCCCGAACGTCGCAATGACGGAGTCCTGCGTCAGGATGGTGAAGTCCTCCTGTCCCTCGTGGCGCTCCCGCAGGATGTCGATGACCCCCTGCTTGGCCGCCGCAATCTCCTCGTGCGAGGCCACTTCGATCAGGATGCGAAAGAGCCCCGTCTGGTTGAAGAGCTTGAGGCCCCGGGCGACGGGAACATGAACCATCTCGTCGAGATCCATGCCGATCGAGACGCCGCGCGGGGCCATGACGCCGATGACCCGGAACCGCTCGTCGCCCAGGCGCAGGACCTCGCCCAGGGGGTTTTCGCCGCCGAAGAGCTCCGCTTGCAGCTTGGCGCCGATCACGCACACGCTCCCGCCCTGCTCGCGGTCGCTCGCCGGCAGGTAGCGGCCGATACCGATCCGCACGTGGCGCACACCCTGGAACTCCGCCGTCGTGCCGGCCACCGAGACGTCGCGGCGCTTCGAGCCCACGGCTGCCAACGCCCCGCCGAAGGACAGCGGCGCCACGCGGCGAACCTGCCGCACATGGCGAGAAATTGCCTCGACATCGCCGAGAGTCAGGTCGTGAGGAGCCACCGAGACGAGCGGCGCCATTCCTGTCGTCTCGGTCTTTCCGGGCAGGGCGATCAGGAGATTCGAGCCGAGCGCCGTGAACTCACCCGTGACGTAGCTGCGCGCGCCTTCCCCCAGGCTCGTCAGCAGCACGACCGAGGC
>JBBDKM010000050.1:19608-24396 GCA_040879385.1 Thermoanaerobaculia bacterium
CTCGCCGCCCGAGAGCTGCTCGGCCGTGTGCAGGGCGCGCTCGGAGAGCCCCACGCGCGAGAGCGCTGCCGCCGCCCGGCGCGCGCGTTCGCCCCGCTCGACGCCCGCGAAGAGCATCGGCAGCTCGGCGTTGCCCTGCGCCGTCAGGCGCGGCACGAGGTGGTAGAACTGAAAGACGAAGCCGCTGCTCTTCTGGCGCAGCAGCGACAGCTCGTCGTCCGAGAGGCCGGACACCTCGCGGCCGTCGAAGCGGTACGAGCCCGATGTCGGCCGGTCGAGGCAGCCGATGAGGTTCAAGAGCGTCGACTTGCCCGAGCCCGAAGGCCCCATGATCGAAAGGTAATCGCCGTCCGGGACCGAGAGGTCGAGGTCGCGCAGGGCGTGCACCGGGCGCCCGCCGACCTCGTAGTCGCGGCAGACGCGCTCGAGCTCGATCACTTCTTCGTCTCGGCCTCTATCCGCACCCGCGCCCCTTCCTTGACCTCCGCCCGGTCGAGCGAGACGGTCACGAGGTCTCCCGCCGCAAGTCCCTCGGCAACCTCGACGAACTGCCAGTTCTTCAGGCCCGTCTTGACCTTCCGGGCGGCGAGCCGATCCTTCTCGACGACGAGAACCCGGCCGCCCTCCAGCAACGCGTAGCTCGGGATACGAAGGACGCCGTCTCTGGCCGCGAGGATGACTTCGACGTCGGCCGACGTGCCGTGCGGAAGCTTGCGCGCGAAGGCCACGTCCTCCAGCTCCGCTTCGATCTCGAACGTCCGGTTCTGCTCCTGCACGTCGAGCACGTACGGGGCGACGCGCGTCACCTTGCCCGGGAACGGGCGGCCGGGGTAGGCGTCGATCGTGATGCGAGCGGGTTGGCCGATACGCACCTTGGCGACGTCGACCTCATCCATCGGCGCGCTGACGTACATCGCCGCGTCTTCGATGAGAACGATCACGGGCGGAATCGGCAGGCCGGGAGGCGACGGTGTGATCCACTCCCCCACCTCCGTCGTGACGTCCGCCACGACACCGTCGAACGGCGCCCGCAGGACCGTCTTCTCGAGGGTGACGCGGGCCACCTCGCGCGCCGCCTCGGCCTGCGCGATGCGCGCGACGGCGCCCTCGCAGGCCGCGGCGGCGGAATCACGGCGGCTCTGGAGCTGATCCAGAATCTCCGAAGACACGATCTTGTCCTTCGCCAGCTGCCGGTTGCGCGCGAGGTCTCGGTCGAGCTGCTCGGCCGCGCGGCAGGCCTCGACGCGCGCCGCTTTCGCGGCCGTGACCGCGCTCTCCTGGACGAGGACCAGCGCTCGCGTGTCGTTGTCGGCGATCTTCAAGAGGATGTCCCCACGGCGCACGCGAGCGCCTTTCCTGGCCGGCAGCTCGCGCACGCGGCCGCCGACCTCCGCCGAGAGTGTGGCGCGGCGGCGCGACTTGACGGTGCCCGCCTTGCTGTTGGTCACCGTCTCCTCGACGCGGCCGGACGCCGTGCGAAAGACCGTCACCGGAACGAGGGAAGGCCGCAGGACCGTCCAGCGCGCGAGCAGTGCCGCGCCCAGGAGTCCCGCGACCCACAACGCACGTTTCGCCATCCGGGGAGTCACGCTGGGCGGCAGTTTAGCTTGCCCGCGCCTCCCGCTGGCGGCTCCTGCCGACGTGCACCACGGTCACCGGCCGGCGCGCCGAGATCTTTCCACGGGTGGAGCCGACATCGCCGCGATGGAGGAGCCGCGGTCGAGGAAGAAGTTCAAGTATCCGGCCCCTTCGACGCCGACCCGGGCGACGCCGGCGGGGTTCACGGCGGCGGCCCGCTCCGTGGCGATGCTCCGGGGAGTCTTCTGCAGGCTCTTCGCCAGGTCGAAAGCGGCGGGGGACGCGAGATCGCCCAGCTCGATCCGGGGCGGCCGCTCGAGTACCACGCGCTCGAGCGCGGCGTCGAAGAGCTCCCCTGCGGTGCGGCGCACCGCCTCGGCCACGCCGCGGCGCATCTCTTCGAGTGTCGCGGGCGCGGCCATGGGGCGAGGAGTATAGCCGGGCGTCAGTGAGGCACGAGGCGAGCCGTCCGCCTCATGGCCTCGTTCAGTTCTTCTTCTCCTTCGTCAGGCGATCGAGCTCCTCGAACCAGTTCAAGACAACGTTGACCTGGGTGGGAATCGAGTCCTGATCGCTGTCTTTGATCATGAGAAAACGCTCTCCATCCTGCGTGACGTCGTAGTTGGAGGACGTGGGGCCGGGAGGTCCGCAGGAAGAGGCCGCGCCGTGCGAGTAATGTCCTTCCCACAGAAGCTTCGGCTTCGACGCCGCGAAGGTCGGGTCGGTCGAAACGGCCACGACCATCATCTTGTCGCCATTCCGGTAGAAGAGCTCTCCGCCAGTCCGTTTCCAGACTGCGTCCGTGCCCCCCTCGTTCGAAATCTGGATCTTCGGCCCAGGGCCGGGATAGGGCTGTACGTAGATCTCGTTGCGCCCCGACTCGGAGGACGTGTACGCGATCCAGTGGCCGTCGGGAGAGAACTTCGGCGAGCCCTCCGCAAAATTGGACTGGGCGAGGGGCCGTGGCTTTCTCTCGCGGTCCATTTCCAAGACATAGACGTCGGGTCCGGTGGTCTCCGGACTGACCTGAGTAAACGCGACCACCCGGCCATCCGGCGACCAGGAGGCCGGGCTCTGCATGCGCCCGACGGTCGTGAGCCGCTCTTCGGGGGCGCTTCGATCGGCCGGCATCCACCACATCGTGAATGTACCGAGCCAGCGCCGGTAAGTCAGCCGTTCCCCCTCCGGCGTCCAGAGAGGCCAGTGGCTCAGCCCGTCGAAGGTCATTTTGGTGAGCATGTCGCGCTCGAACTCGTAGATGAAGAGGTCGTGCGTCGGCCCTTCGATCTCGATCGCCACTCTGCGGCCGTCCGGTGAGATGCGGGGATGCAGATACGCGCGTTGAGGCATGGGGAGGGGCCGCGCCACTCCCTGCCGATCGACCCAAACCGGCATGCGCTCGCTCCCCTCGGGGCCGCCGGGCACATAGGCGAGAGATCCAGTTTGGGAGACGCTGAACTGGGCCTTCCCGTTGTTGACGCTTTCGAAGATTCCTTCCAGGACCGACACCGGAGGCCCGGTCACAGCGAGCTTCGTCAGATCGAAGGGCACCGCGAACAGGGTCCCCGCCCGGACGTAGAGCAGGTGGCCGGACGGGGAGTAGCGGGCGCAGGTGCCTCCTTCGATCAAGATCTTCCGCTCCCCGGTCTCGAGTGACTGCACGGCGATGCGGGCATCGTCGTAGGTCGCGATGCCCGAGGATCCGATTGTGAAGAGCACCGCCTTCCCGCCGGGCAGCCACTGCGCGTAGCGATGGTCCCTCTCCCCCTTCTCCATGTCGAGTTGTGTCAAGGCCTCCGGTTTTCCCCCGGCGGCGGGCACTCGCGAGAGTCCCCCGGGCACGGTCGGACTCATTGCGATCGTGTCGTCGGGTCCCCAGCTCGCGCCGTAATAGACGTCCGATTCGCAAATCGTGACGGCCGCGCCGCCGCTCAGCGCCAGTTTCTTGTAGCTGCCGCTGGGAATGTGGCGGAATCCGATCCACTGGCCGTCCGGAGAGAAAAACGGTCCGATCCCGTTCTCTGTCCCAGGGATCGGTTTGGCCTCGAGCTGATCGATTTGGCGCAAATAGAGCTGCCTCACGCCGCCGCTCTGTCCCGCATAGGCGAGCTGCTTGCCGTCGGGTGAAAACGCGACGGATGGGCCGCCCCCGGCCCCGGCGAAGACAGTTGCGCCTTTCGGAAGGTCTATTCGAAACCGGGCAATCCGGGCCTCCTCCGGCTTCTTCCGCCAGAGGCTCGGGGCGAGAATCCCCGCCGCCAACGCGCCTAAAACGAGGCCAGCCAGCGCGCCGAGAAAGACTTTCGTTTTCAAGGCCCGGGTGGGTTCCGCGGGTGCGGCCTCTGCAGCTCCGGCCAAGGCTTCCTCGAGCTCGATGCGCGCGTCTCCGATGTCCCGCAGCCGCCGCCTCGCATCCTTCTGAAGGCAGCGGCGCAGCAGAACCCGGACGTTTCGAGGAGTCTTCTCCGGCAAGTGCTCCCACTGCGGCTCGGAAGCCAGCACCCCGGCGATCAAATCGGAGACGGTCTCCCCGCGGAAGGCCTGCCGGTGGGCGAGGGCTTCATACAGGACACATCCGAAAGACCAGATATCGGTCCTCTTGTCCAGAGCTTTTCCACGCGCCTGCTCGGGGCTCATGTAGGCGGGCGTGCCGAGGACGATCCCTTCGCGCGTCTGCTGCGCGGTCACCGTCGGGGAAAGCGATAGGTCCGCTCCAGAAGGTTCGGCCTGGAGGGCTTTGGCCAGGCCGAAGTCGAGCACCTTCACCTTCCCCTCCGGCGTGACTTTGACGTTGGCCGGCTTCAGGTCGCGATGGAGGATGCCCTGCTCATTGGCGGCTTCCAAGGCCTCGGCGATCTGCCGGCAAATCTCCAGAGCGTCCCGGAGGGAGGGAGGCTCGGAGGACAAGAGCTCCGCCAGCGTTTGCCCGGGCACCAGCTCGAGAACCAGGAAGCGAATCCCGTCGGACTCCTCCAGACCGTGGATCGCAGCGATGTTGGGATGATTCAGGGTTGCGAGAATCCGTGCCTCGCGCTCGAGCCGCGCCAACTGCGCCGGATCTGTTGCCAGGGCCTCCGGCAGGACTTTGATGGCCACTCGCCGGCCTAACTTCGTGTCGTGGGCCCGATAGACGACACCCATTCCACCGGCCCCGACCTTCTCTTCGATACTGTAGTGGCCCAGGCCCCTGCCAATCATCGAGAACGCTCT
>JBBDKM010000051.1:0-24338 GCA_040879385.1 Thermoanaerobaculia bacterium
CAAGGTGATCCTCTTCCTCCAACAGGGAGACCTGGCGGGTGCGCGGTCCGTGCTCGAGGCGGCCCCGGGCGAGGTGGACCCGAAGGCGCTCGTGGCGTACCTGGCAACGTACAACCACCTGAACTGGGTGCTGGACGAGGAGCAGCAGACCCTCCTGCTCCGCCTGCCCCCTTCAAACTTCGGCGACGACCGCCTGGCCTGGGGGATTTCGCTCGCCCAGACTGCCTCGCTGCGCGGCGACGCTGAGAGGGCGCGGCAGTACGCGGAGGCGGCACGTGCGGCCGCAGAAGCCCAGCTTCGAGATGCCCCCGAAGACGCCACCCGACACGTTCTCCTCGGCCTCGCTCTCGCCTTCCTGGGACGCAAGGCGGAGGCGGTCGAGGAAGGCGAGCGCGGCGTGGCGCTCGTGCCCGTGGCCAAGGACGCGTACGACGGCCCGTACTACCAGCACCAGCTCGCGCGGATCTACATCCGCGTGGGCGAGCCGGAGAAGGCGCTCGACCAGCTCGGCCGCTGCTGAAAATTCCGTACATCCTCTCGCCGGGGTGGCTCAAGATCGACCCCAACTTCGACCCGTTGCGCAAGAACCCGAGGTTCCAGAAGCTCGTCGCCGGCGCGAAGTGATACTGGGCGCGGCCGCCCTGCTCCTGGGAGCTGTCCGTCAGGGCCCCAAGCTCCTGAAGATCCCCTGCTACCTCTCGGCAGGTGGGGCCGGCTCGGCCATGGGAATGCGATATTGTTTACGAATAACAGAAAGGGGTTCTCGATGAAACGAATCTATGGCTTCACCCTAGGCATACTTTTCTGCGCTGCAACTGCTTTTGCCGCCGATCAAACGTGGACGGGACAAATTAGCGACAGCACCTGCGGAGCTTCGCATAAGTCTGCGATCGAGCACTCGGGAAAGAAGTTGTCCGATGCGGAGTGCACCGTAGCCTGCGTCAAGGACGGGGGCAAGTACGTGTTCGTCTCGGGCGGAAAGATCTACGACATTGCCAATCAGGACTTGGGCGATTTAGAAAAGCACGCTGGCCACACTGTCAAACTGACGGGAGAGATGAAAGACAACACCATCACGGTCCACAAAGTAGAGATGAGCGGTAAATCGTAGACCTTGCCGGGGAGAGGCGCGGGACGGTCGTGTCGCCGTCCCGGCCCCTTTGGCAAGCTCGATTCGCCTTCTGGTGTGTGTCGAGAATTGTCTGAAGGTCCTTCTTGAGCGCGATCCCCAGAGATCCCCAGTCATCCCCAGTTCCGATTCTGATCTTCCCAAGCTGGATGTCGCCGGTTCGATCCCGGTTGCCCGCTCCACTTTCCCGATTGAGCCGGCGCCCCGGGGGCTAGGATCGGTGCGTGGGCGAAGATCGTGAGCCGGCCGGGAGCGCGGACGACCTGCCCTTTCCCGACAGCCTCTGCCATCAGTGCGCCGCGCCGCCTCGCTCCATCCGGACGGAGCGATCCACGTTCCTCTACTGCCCGATCCTGAAGCGCTATCCGCCTCAGCCGGTCCGGGCTTGCGAGGAGTTCGTGCCGAAAGAGGGCACGGGCGAACGAGGGTAGCCAGGCGGATCACGTCTCCGGGATTCGCCGCGGAACGCGGGGCTGCGTGTCCTCGAGGCGCGCCCTTTCGGCCTCGAGCCGGTCCGCCGCGCTCATACCCTCGTGGTAAGACGCATCGACATTGACTTTCCAAAGATCATGCCGTTCGCCCAGCAGATTCCTCACGGCGAGCATCGCCGACAGCATCGAGTGATCCTGGTTGTTGTACCGGTGGGTCCCGTTGCGGCCGACCAGTTGGAGGTTGGGGAGATTCTCCAGGAACGCGCGAACGACACGAAGGGACTCCGCGAGCGCGTCGTCGTAAACGGGGTATGCCTTGGGCACCCGGACGACCGTTCCGTCCTCGACCTCCTCTGCGCGGACCAGGCCGAGCTGGACGAGCTCGGACGTTCCTAAGGCGATGAGATCCGAGTCGCTGGACTCCCAGAGCCCATCGTGCTCGAAACAGAAATACTCGAGGCCCAGACACGTCCGCGTCGGATCCGGCACCATGCCGGGGCTCCAGTTCTTGTAGTTCTGGATCCGTCCGAGCCGGGGCGGCCCGCGCATGATCGCCTCCGCGCTGCTGGCGGCGGCGCTCGCCGGCGAGGGCGCGGCGCCGGTAGTCCGAGACTCAGCGGTGAAGAGATGCCCTACGTCGCCAGCGGCTCGTCGCCGACGCCTCCAGCTTCGGTCAAGACCTCATCGGTAGTTCTGAATGAGGTACAGGTCGCCCTGATCGACGTCGCGCGTGTACACGATCCAGCTGCTGTCGGGTGACCAACCTCCGGCGTGGACGTGGGACGCCCCGGTCGGAAGAACCAGAGGTTGAGGCGCGCCCGCCGCTCGCGGGAGTCCAACGGGGCCCGCTGGCGGCGCCAAACGCAACAGATAGAACTGCATGTTGAAATGGCTCGGTGCGTGGCAGTACAGGATGGCGCGGCCGTCGGGCGCGGTCACCAGCTCGGCGCTCGGCCCTTTCAAGAGGATTGCCTGCTCGCCAGTTTCCAAGTCTGCCGCGACCATCTCCACGGGGCCCCGTCGATCGGTTGGCGGCCGCGTGAAGACCACGCGGCGGCTGTCCAAATACCAATCGAAACGCAACACGCCCCACAAGCGAGCCTGGGCTTGGGCGTTCTCCTTCTGTGGGTCGATCACCCAGAGAGCAGAGCCCTTCGGGCTGGGCGCGATGTAGCCGATCAACTTGCCGTCCGGCGACCACCGGGGCGGGGAGCTCAACGTGAGCCCTGAGCCGCCGGGCAGCGGGATGCTCTGCGAGGTGAGGCGGCGCAGTGCGCCCGTCTCGACATGGAGGGCCCACAGGCGGGCGTCGCCGTCGCGGTCGGAGAAGAAGACGATTTCGCGCCCGTCGGGAGACCAGTCCGGTAGGAGATCGTTTCGGGGATGGTTGGTGAGCTGGCGCTCGGCGCCTGTACTGCGGTCGAGCAGCCAAAGCTCCAGGTTCCCGCCC
This sequence comes from Thermoanaerobaculia bacterium, assembly GCA_040879385.1. Classification (GTDB taxonomy): domain Bacteria; phylum Acidobacteriota; class Thermoanaerobaculia; order UBA5066; family Gp7-AA6; genus DAHUXD01. The sequence continues at coordinate 3,011 of JBBDKM010000051.1, forward strand.
CGATTCGAGTGATAGACGATGTTCTTTCCATCGGGCGAAACGCGCGCGCCGAAATTATCGGCAGTATTGAACGTGAGCCGCTCTTCTGTCCCGCCGGCCACGCTCGCCGCCTGCAGATCAACCTGGTGGCTGAACGGGGCATAGGCGAGCTGGCCGCCACGCCCCACTACCGGCGCCATGTCCCTGCCTGCCCCTGTCGTGAGCCGGCGCAGGCGGCGTGCCTTCAGGTCAATCTCCCAGAGGTTTTCGCCACCGCCGCGTTTCGAAACGAAAACGACACGCTGGCTATCGGACGACCAGGCAGGCTGGTTGTTGCGATACTCGTCCTCCAGCAGCGGCTGCGGCGCACCGCCGGCTGCCGGCAACAACCAAAGACTGCTGCCCCCGCTCTTGCTGCGTTCAAACACAATCCGCTGGCCATCAAAGGACCAGGAAGCTCCGAAGTCCGCGACACCGGGCCCGGGCTGCGTGAGTTGCGCTTCCTCTCCGAATGCCACATTGATCTTCCAGATGGCGATCTCCCCATTCGACTCGAGACGGGAGAACAACAGCTCTTTCGCGTCCGGCGACCACGGGACGGCGCCCATCGCTCGTACCGCGTCAAACGTTCTTTCCAGGAACGGAAACCTTGTCTCCACGAGTTTGCGCGGCACCCCGCCGAGCGGCGGCACCAGGTAGATGTCGCTGCCGGTGCCCTGGTCCGCCACGAAAGCGAGGTATTGGCCATCGGGGGACCACCGGGGCGAAGTCTCATCAAACGAAGTCTCGGTGATCCGAACGGGATCGCCCCCGGCAGTTGGCATGACGAAAATGTCCATACTGCCCTTAGCGTTGTGGGCATATGCGATGAGACTGCCATCCGGCGACAGGCTTGGTAGCCACTCCAATCCTAGAAAACTGGTGAGCGGTTTTACGATCCAGGCCTGGCCCGACTCCTGGCTGCCGCGTCGCCACAGGTAGATTCCCGCAAGCACGCTTAGGAGCACGACTCCGACGCCCATGGCCACCCACCAGCGAGCGATCGGCCGAACACCCTCCCGGATGGCGGTGAGCGTTCTGTTCGTGTCTCTTTTCAGGCGTTCGAGGTCAGCCCGCAGTTCCGCGGCAGATTGGTACCGCAGCTTGCGATCCTTTTCCAACGCCTTGTTGATGACCCGTTCCAGGCCCGGCGGCAAGTCAGGATTCACACGACCCGGCGGCAAGGGCGCCTCGTTGAGAATCGCATTGAAGATAGCCACAGAACTGCTGCCCTGAAAGGGCAGTCGGCCCGTCGCCATCTCATACAGCACGACACCGAAGCTGAAGAGATCGCTCCGCCGATCCACTTCCCGACCGAGCGTCTGCTCTGGGGACATGTACGCCACCGTCCCGAGCGTTGTCCCGGGGCTGGTCAGATCCTGTTCGGGGGCGGTCGTCGGCGATCGCGACACGCCGGCGCTTTCAGCGCCCTTGGGCTGCCGGTCTAACTTCGCCAATCCGAAGTCCAGAACCTTGGCGTGCCCGCCATCGGTCACGAAAATATTCGCCGGTTTGATGTCCCGGTGAACGATTCCCTTCGCGTGTGCGGCGTCCAGCGCGCTGGCAATGTCGGAGCCCAATTCCAGCAGCGACTCGATCGGGAAAGGTCGTCCCGCCATCCGATGCTTCAACGTCTGCCCTTCCAAGAGCTCCATGGCGATGAAGGGCCGGCCCTCGATTTCGTCAATGTCGTGAATCGTGCAGATGTTCGGATGGTTGAGCGCCGATGCTGCATGAGCTTCTCGTTGGAACCGCTCCAGGGTCTCGCGGTCTTTGCCAAATTCGTCCGGCAGGAACTTGAGGGCCACGAAGCGGCGCAGCTTTGTGTCCTCGGCCTTGTACACAACACCCATGCCGCCGCTACCGACCTCCTCCAGGATGCGGTAGTGCGAGATCGTCCTGCCGATCATGGCTGATTCATTCGTTGGCGTCACTTGCCCCCTGGCGGCACGCGGCGCTCCAACTCTTCCTTGACCATCAAGAAGCGCTGACCGTCCGGGTATCATAGGCGACATCCGTTGCTGGAAGCTGGCTCATGAAGCTCTGCGCCTCAATAAGCAAGCAAGAGGGGACCGAACTCGAGGCCTTCCTCGTCGGCGACCCCGCAGCCGGTGCTCACGAGGGTCACGAGGGTCATTAGGGAGCCGGAACGATGGGGCAGACCGTTCTCATCATGGGTGGAGGCGTCGGCGGGCTCGTGGCGGCCAACGAGTTGCGCAAGGCGCTTCCTGAAGAGCATCGCGTGGTGCTTGTCGAGCGCGAAGCGTCCTTCGTCTTTGCGCCATCCTTCCTCTGGCTCATGACTGGGGACCGCACCGCCGAGAAAATCTCGCGGCCCCTCACGCGCCTCCAGAGGCGGGGCATCGAGGTCGTCCACGGAGAGATCGAGCGGATCGACCCGGGGAAACGAGAGGCTGTCGTTAACGGACAAAGCCTTACTGGTGACTACCTGATCATCGCTCTGGGGGCGGAGCTTGCGCCCGGGGCAATTCCGGGTCTCGCGCAGGCCGGGCACAACTTTTACTCCCTCGCGGGAGCCGCAGCCGCGCGCGATGCGTTTGCGCAATTCACGGGCGGCAAGCTCGTCGTGCTCACGGCCGCTCCCGCCTACAAGTGCCCGGCTGCACCCTACGAAGCTGCGATGCTTCTCGAGCACTCCTGCCGCACGCGGAAGCTGCGCGAGAAGACCCGGATCGACCTCTATGCGGCCGAGCCGGGGCCCATGGGCGTTGCCGGCCCGGAGGTGTCAAGGGCGGTCCGCCAGATGGTGGAAGCGAAGGGCATCGCGTACCACCCCGAGCATCAAGTCAACGAGGTCGATCCCACGGCGCGCCGTCTCAGTTTCACGAACGGCGCCGAGGCCCGTTTCGACTTGCTCGCATACGTTCCGCCCCACCGAGCACCGAAGGTTGTGCGCGAAGCCGGCCTCACCGGGGAGTCCGGATGGGTCCCGGCTGACCGGCACACGCTCGAGACGAAGCACCCGCGCGTCTACGCCCTTGGCGACGTCGTCGGTATTCCCCTCGCGCTCGGCAAGCCGCTGCCGAAGGCAGGCGTCTTCGCTCATGGCGAGGCCGAGGTGGTCGCGAAGAACATTGCCCGGGCGATCACTGGCAAGGGCAAGCGGGCCTCTTTTGATGGTGAGGGCGAGTGCTTTGTCGAAACCGGCGATGGCAAGGCCGGCTTCGGGAAGGGGAATTTCTACGCGGAACCGGTGCCGCTGGTGAAGATGCACCCGCCTGGACGCCGCTGGCACGCGGCGAAGGTCTTCTTCGAGAAGGATTGGCTGAGGCGGTGGATCTAGAGGTGGGGGGTTGAGGCTGCATCACCAATCTTCTCGAGCCCTGACGTTTCTTGATGCCGTGGGAGCCATCGCAGCGCGGGCGACTCCGTCCGGCGACCGTTTTGACATCGGGCCCACCGGGCTGGCCTACGAGGCGACGCGAAACGAGCTGATCGTGAGCGAGACCTTCACGGGGCTCGTCAAGCGGATTGCGCTCACTCCATAGCGCATCGAACTGGGGCGGCGCGGCCGAACGTGCCGCGCCGTCTCTCTTTCTCCCGCCTCCGCTCGCTGGCGGTCATCTTCGGCGAGTTCGGAGGTCCGGCCTGGCTCGTCCCGTCCGAACGGGTGGTGTGACTTATCAGCCGGCGGCCCGATTCCTCATTGCCGCCTGGCTCTGGAGAAAAGCTACGGAGCCTTTCCGGTCGGCGGCTCCTTCTCCGTCGGGCGCGCGAGCGTGGCGCGGCTCGCCGTCGCGCGGTTCTCCAGGGCCACCTCGATGAAGGCGGCGGCGGCCGCGATCGCCGAGTAGGCGCGGGCGTCGTCGCGGAGCTCCACCAGGACTTCGTCGAGGGCGGTGACGGCGCGTTCGAGTTTTTCTCGAACGGCGGGGCTCGGATCGCTCATGGATTTCTCCCTGAGAAGCCGCAGAGTCTACACCCGGGCGCCTTTTGCTAGACTTACCGGCCTCTCGGGGAGGGCGAGTGGCCATTTTCGGCAAGACAGAGGGTCCCGGCCAGCCTCCGGCGCCCGATCGTGCCGCGGCGGGCCCGCCGGCCGCCGCTGCGGCGGCGACGGTGATCGGGCCGAAGGCCCGGTTCGTGGGCGAGATCTCGGGCGACGAGGACGTCGTCGTTCAGGGGCGCTTCGAGGGCAACCTCGAGACCCAGCGCCGGGTGACCGTCGCGGCTTCCGGCGAGCTCAAAGGCGACATTCACGCCCGATCGGTCGTGGTGGGCGGCCGCGTCCACGGCCAGATCCGGGCCGACGAGCGGGCCGAGCTTCTCGCCTCCGCCTCGGTCCAGGGCAACGTCATCGCTCCCAAGGTGGTCATCGCCGAAGGGGCGCAACTCCAGGGGAACGTGGCGATGTCCACCGCGGCGGCCTCGCCCGTGGCCCCTGTCCAGAAGAAAGTGGAGGAGAAGTGATGGCCACGGAGATCGCGGTCGAGACGCAGCACAACTACATCGGCGGCCGTTGGGTTCCGGCCGCCTCGGGGCAGACCTTCGAGGACCGGAATCCCGCCGACCGCGACGATCTCGTCGGTCTTTTTCCGAAGAGCGACAAGCGGGACGTGGAGGCGGCGGTCGCGGCCGCAAAGAAGGCCTTTCCCGGTTGGAAGAACACCCCGGCGCCGCGCCGCGGCGAGGTCTTGTACGCCGCGGGCGAGATCCTCGAGCGCGACAAGGAGAAGCTGGCGCGCCTGATGACGCGCGAGATGGGCAAGGTTCTCGCCGAGACGCGCGGCGACGTGCAGGAAGCGATCGACATGGCCTACCTCGCGGCGGGCGAAGGTCGGCGCCTCTTTGGTTTCACGACTCCCTCGGAGCTGCCTAACAAGTTCGCGATGTGCGTCCGGGAGCCGGTCGGGGTCTGCGCGTTGGTCACGCCCTGGAACTTCCCGATGGCGATCCCGGCGTGGAAGTCGATGGCGGCCCTGATCGCCGGCAACACGATCGTCATCAAGCCGGCCACCGACACCCCGGCTTCGGTCGTGGCCCTGGCGCGCGTGTTCGAGGAGGCGGGACTCCCGCCCGGCGTCTTCAACGTCGTCATGGGTTCGGGCGGGGAGGTGGGCGATCCGCTCGTCCGGCACCCCGACGTGAAGGTCGTCTCGTACACGGGATCGACCGAGATCGGGCGGCGGATCTCCCAGGCTTGCGCGCCGACCTTCAAGCGTCTGCACCTGGAGATGGGCGGCAAAAACGCGATCCTCGTGATGGAGGATGCCGACGTGGACCTCGCCGTCGACGGCGCGGTCTGGGGAGCCTTCGGGACGACCGGGCAGCGCTGCACGGCCTCGTCGCGGCTGCTCGTCCACAAGGGTGTCTACGACGCGTTTCTCGAGAAACTCATCGGGCGTGTGAAGGCGCTCCGCGTCGGCAACGGTCTCGACGTGAACGTCGACATGGGGCCGTGCGTCTCCGAGAAGCAGCGGGAAACGGTTTCCAAGTACGTCGAGATCGGAAAAGCGGAAGGCGCGAAGCTCCTCTGGGGCGGTGAAAAGTTGACGGGAGGCGCGCTCGGCAAGGGCTGGTTTCACGCGCCGACGGTTTTCGCCGACGCCGACGCGAAGATGCGCGTGGCCTGCGAGGAGATCTTCGGGCCGGTGACGACGGTGGTGCCCATCTCCTCCCTCGAAGACGGAATCCGGATCGCCAACTCGGTTCCCTACGGGCTCTCGGGCTCGATCTACACTCGGGACATCAACAAGGCGTTCGTGGCGATGCGCGAGTTCGAGACCGGCATCTTCTACGTGAACTCTTCGACGATCGGCGCCGAGGTGCACCTGCCCTTCGGCGGCATCAAGGACACGGGCAACGGGCACCGAGAGGCGGGCATCGCCGGCCTCGACGTGTTCACGGAGTGGAAGTCGATCTACGTCGACTTCTCCGGCAAGCTGCAGAAGGCGCAGATCGACACGCACTGAGGAAGTCGGGAGTCGGGAGTCCAGCGTTTGGAGTCGAGAGGGTGGAGGCGCGCACCATGATCATCGGGCTTCCGAAAGAGATCAAAGACAACGAGAACCGGGTTGGTCTGGTGCCGGCCGGAGTCAAGGCGCTGACGTCCGCGGGACACCAGGTCTTCGTGGAGCACGACGCGGGAGCGGGCTCCGGCATCCCCGATCCGCAGTACGAGGCGGCCGGCGCGAAGATTCTCGGCACGGCGGACGAAGTGTTCGCGAAGGCGGACATGATCGTGAAGGTCAAGGAGCCGGTCGGGCCGGAGTACCAGCGGTTGCGGGAGGGCCAGATCCTCTACACGTACCTGCACCTGGCGCCCGCGAAGGCGTTGACCGACATGCTCCTCGAGCGCAGGGTCGCGGGCGTGGCCTACGAGACGATCACCGCGGCGAACGGCTCGCTTCCGCTGCTGACTCCCATGTCCGAGGTCGCGGGGCGGATGAGCGTGCACGTGGGCGCGTACTTCCTGCAGAAGTCCAACGGAGGCCGCGGGGTTCTCCTCTCGGGTGTTCCCGGAGTCCCCCCGGCCGACGTCGTCATCATCGGGGGCGGTGTCGTCGGCACCAATGCCGCCAAGGTCGCGGCCGGAATGGGCGCTGACGTCACGATCCTGGACGTGTCGCCGGACCGGATGCGGGAGCTCGACGACATCTTCCTGGGGCGCGTCAAGACGATCGCATCCAACCCCCTCACGCTCGAGGAGGGCTGCCGCCGGGCGGATCTCCTGATCGGGGCGGTCCTCATACCGGGCGCCGCCGCGCCGAAGCTCGTCTCGCGGGAGCTGATCTCGCAGATGAAGAAGGGCGCCGTGGCCGTCGACGTCGCCGTGGATCAGGGGGGCTGCTTCGAGACGACGAAGGCGACCACCCACTCGGATCCCGTCTACACGGTGGACGGCGTGATCCACTACTGCGTCGCGAACATGCCGGGCGCGGTGGCCAGGACGTCCACGTTCGCGCTGACCAACTCCACGCTCCGGTACGCGCTCGAGCTCGCCAACAAGGGCTTGAAGAAGGCCGTTCAGGACAACCCGCACCTGGCCGAAGGCGTCAACACGCTCGACGGAAAGCTGACGTATCGCGCGGTCGCCGAGGCCCATGGCCGGCCTTACACCCCGATCGCTCAGGCCCTCGCCTAGAAACTCCGGAACCTCCCGCTCCCCGGTGCGTATGGAGGAGGCAGAGACCTTGGTCCGAGCCGGGAATGCCCCGGCCGCCGGGTGGAGGGAGGGCTCATGAACCGGATTCCGTCGCGCGCGTCGCTGGTCCTCACCGGCCTCATCCTGGCCGCGCTTCCGGCCCTTGCGGAAACGAGGATCGAGAAAAACCTGAAGCTTCCGCCGGGCGGCGAGTTTCGGCTGGACACCGACATGGGCCGCGTCACCGTCACGGGCAGCCCGGATTTGGGCGCGCACGTCGTGATCACGTCCAAGCACAAGGATCTGGAAGACCTCCTGACCTTCCGGTTCGCCGAGACGCCGGGGGCGGTCACGATCACGGCGCGCAAGAAGCACGCCTTCAATTGGTTCTCCAACTCGGGCAATGCCATTCAGTACGAGATCCGGGTTCCCGCGGAAACACGGCTCTCGATCGACACCTCGGGCGGCGGGATCACGGTGTCCGGGACCCGGGGGACGGCCAAGCTCGACACGTCGGGCGGCGGCATCAACGTGAGCGACCTCGTCGGCGATCTCGAGGCCGACACATCGGGCGGGGGCATCGGCCTGGCCAACATCCGGGGCCGCGTGCGTGTTCAGACGTCCGGCGGCGGGATCGACGGCAGCGTGATCAACGGCCCGGTCCACGCGGAAAGCTCGGGCGGCTCGATCGAGCTCGAGCGGGTCACCGGGGACATCGACGCCGACACCTCGGGCGGCGGGATCCGCATCGTCGAGGCCGGCGGCCGCGTGCAGGCGGATACGTCGGGCGGAGGGATCGAGGCGTCGTTCGTCAAAGGGAACTCGCAAGGGGGGACGCTGTCGAGCTCCGGTGGCGGCATCGACGTGACGATCGACCCCGAGGCCGACCTGAACATCGAGGCCTCCGGCAACGCGGTCAAGACGGACCTTCCGCTCCGCGTCCAGGGTGAGATCTCGCGCCGGAGGCTGTCGGGCAGCCTCGGCAAGGGCGGCAACACGTTGCGCCTCCACACGAGCGGCGGGTCGGTCCGGATTCAGGCGCTCTAGACAGCGACGCCGATAGAATGGCGGCATGGCCGGGCCAGTCGCCATCGTCGGAGCGGGGCCGACCGGCATCGCCTGCGCGGTGGAGCTCGGGCGGCGCGGCGTCGCCGCCGTCTGTTTCGACCGGGGCGGCATCCTCGACTCGATCTACCATTTTCCGGAGGAGATGCGCTGGTTCTCGACCCGGGATCTCCTCGACATCGCCGGGGTCCCCTTTTCGACGCCGGAGCCGCATCCGACCCGCCTCGAGACGCTGGCCTACTACCGCGGCGTGGCCGAGCACTTCGGCGTGAGCGTCGCGGCGCAGACCGAGATCGTGAGCATTCGCCCCGGCCCGGGAGAGGGCCTGCGCGTCGAGGCTCGAGGCCGGGCCGGGGCTCTCGCGTTCGAGGCGCCCGCGGCTATCCTGGCGACAGGCTTCTTCCACAACCCGCGGCGGCTCGACGTGCCGGGCGATGGCCTCGCCCACGTTCACGCGCGGTACGTCTCGGGGTATCCCTTCCACGGCCGCGACGTGGTCGTCGTCGGGGGCAAGAACTCGGCCGCCGAGGCCGCTCTCGATCTCTACCGCCACGGAGCGCGCGTCACCCTGGTAGTGCGCGCCGCGGCAATCTCGGAGAGGGTCAAGTACTGGATCCGGCCGGACCTCGAAAACCGCATCGCGGCCGGGAAGATCCGGGCGCTGTTCCTGTCCCGGGTTCTGGAGATCACGCCCGAACGCATTCGGGTGGCGACGCCCGCGGGCGAGGAGTCCGTTCCGGCCGACGCGGTTTTCCCGCTCATCGGTTATCGGCCGGACTTCGGCCTCTTCGAGCGCTGCGGGATCCGGGTGGAGGGGGGGAACCGGGTGCCGTCGCACGATCCGGAGACTCTGGAATCGAACGTCCCGAACCTTTACCTGGCGGGCGCCCTGTTGGGGGGGACGGAGCTCGGGCATATCTTCATCGAGAACAGCCGGCACCACGCGGCGGTCATCGCCGCGTCGATCGCCAGCCGGCGCAAATCCGTGGCGGTGTAACCCGCAACCTTCCGGCCCCCAGCCGTGTTTGAGAGGGCGGTGGAGGGCTCATGACGATGGGATGCGCTTGCGAAGCGGGGCATGGACAGAGGCCACCGGGAGGGTTCGAGGCGTTCCGGCTCGTGCTGGGCCAGCCGGAGCAGCAGAAAGGCGGAACCGCCGCGACGATGACACAGGAACAGACGCTCCCGGGACGGCTGGCCGAGGATCTCGACGGAAACTTCGAGGATCTCGTGCGGACCTATCAGGACCGCCTCTTCTCCTTCGCCCTGCGCCTGACCGCCAACCGCGAGGATGCGGAAGAGGCGGCGCAGGATGCCTTCGTCAAGGCGTACCGCGCCCTGGGAAGGTATCCGGCGGCGCGGATTCGCGCGATGGCGCTGCGCGCCTGGCTCTACCAGATCACGCTGAACGTCGTGCGAAACCGGGCAAGAGGAAAGAAGCTGAAACTCGTGTCGCTCGACCATCCGCTCTCGCCGGGCGCCGAGACCGCCTGGGAGCCGGCCGACAATCCCGGCGCGCGGCCCGATGCCCGATACGAGGAGTCACGCCGCCGGGTCGACATGCAGGCGCTCGTGTCGGGGCTCCCGGAGCGCTACCGGGCGCCGCTGCTCCTCCGTTACGTCGAGGGGCTGCGGCTGGAGGAAGTCGCCCGGGTGCTGCGGCAGCCGGTCGGAACGACGAAGTCGAACGTCCATCGGGGAGTCAATGCCTTGCGCGCGGCTCTCTCGGAGTCCCGCCGGGAAGGGGTGAGAAAGTGACGACGATCAAAGACACGCTGAGGCTGGCACGGGCGCTCTCGGCCATCGCGCCGGAGAAGGCTCCCGCGACGCTGCTGCCCGGGGTGATGCGGAGGGTCGGCCTGGCCGACACGTACTGGCGGCTGGAGTCGCCGGTCGGGCCGGTCTTCATCGCGCACAGCAAGGCCGGCATCTCGATGGTGACGCGGGCGAAGTCGGCGGCCGAGTTCGAGCGCGAGTTCCATCGCCGCTTCGGACGCCTCGTCCACCCCGAGACGACGGTCCCTCCGGCGAGCGTGCGCGCCTTAGTCGAGAACCTCAGGGGCAAGGGTCGCCCGGAGCTGCGCTTCGACCTGCGCGGACTCTCGGAGTTCGAGCAGGCGGTGCTGATGAAGGCGCTCGAGATCCCGCCCGGAGAAGTCCGGCCCTACAGCTGGATCGCGAAGGAAATCGGCCGGCCCGGCGCGGCTCGGGCGACGGGATCGGCGCTGGCGAAGAACCCCGTGCCACTCCTGATCCCGTGTCACCGCGTCGTGCGCAGCGACGGCCACATCGGCCAGTATTCGCTGGGCGGCCCGCGCAATAAGCGCACACTCCTGGAGGCCGAGGGCGCGCATCCCGAGACTCTGGAGAGGCTGGCGTCCTCGGGGGTGCGGTACCTGGGCAACGCCGAGGGACGCCACTACTGCTATCCGACCTGCGGCGGGATCGAGACCCTCGTGGTCACCAACACGGTGGCGTTCCACTCGGAGCGCGAGGCGACCGCCGCCGGGTACCGTCCCTGCGAGGACTGCCGACCCCCGATGGCAAAGGCCTCGTAAGACCCGTCCCCGCGACGTCCCGACCCTCTCCTCCGTAGAAGGAGGGGAGGGTCTTCTCTTTTCCGGTCTAAGCTCTCGGGCGGTCATGTACAACGAGTTCTACGGGTTCCGCGAGGCGCCCTTCAACATCACGCCGGACCCGCGGTTCCTGTTCTTCTCGGACAAGCACCGCGAGGCATTCAACCACGTTCTGTTCGGGATCCGGGAGCGCAAGGGGTTCATCCAGATCACCGGCGAGGTCGGCGCGGGCAAGACGACCATCTGCCGCGCGATCCTCGCCGAGCTCGGGCCGGCGTACAGGACCGCGCTGATCTTGAACCCCATGGTGACTTCCACGCAGATGATGCGGATGATCCTGACCGAGCTGGGCCTGGAGCCCCGCAAGCTCGACCGCACCGCGTACCTGGAGATGCTGAACAAGTATCTGCTCGGGGAGGCCGCCGCCGGCAACGACGTCGTCCTGCTCATCGACGAGGCCCAGGACCTCGAGGAGGAGCTTCTCGAGCAGGTGCGGTTGCTGTCGAACCTCGAGACCGATCAGCGCAAGCTCCTCCAGATCGTGTTGATCGGGCAGCCGGAGCTGCGGGAGAAGCTCAACCGGAAGGGGCTGCGGCAGCTCCGGCAGCGGATCACGGTGCGTTACCACCTGGCGCCGCTCGACCGCTTCGAGACCGAGCGCTACATCGCCCACCGGCTGCGCGTGGCCGGCGCGGACGGGCGGCCGACGTTCTCGCCGTGGGCGGTTCGCCGTGTCCACCACTATGCGGGCGGGGTGCCGCGCCTCGTCAACGCGGTGTGCGACAAGGCCCTCCTCTACGGCTACGTCAACGGGACCTACGAGCTGAAGTCGCGGGCGGTTCGGCAGGCCATCCGGGAGCTCGAAGGGGAGATCGCATGAGCCTCATCGACGACGCGTTGAAGCGCGCTCAGGCTGCCGGCCAACCGGACGCGGGGCCGCCGGCGGATCGGCCGTGGGTGCCCGCACCGCTCCCGGATGCGGGACTGGCACGGCGCCGGCGGCTCGTGCGGCTCCTGGCAATCGGGTTCGGCCTCGGTGCCGTTGCGGCCGTGGCCGTCTGGATGGTCCGGAAAACGGCAACCGAGGCGTCGCGTCCTCCGGCGGGGGAGGCGCAGGTCGAGAAGCGCGCGCCCGAACCCGCGGCGCTGCTGCCCGCCGCCGCCGTTCCAGCCGCCTCGGCGCCGTCGACACAAGTCTCGGCGAAACCTCGTTCCGCGCGTCCGGCCGCTCCCGCGGGTCAGGAACCCGGGGAGGCGGCGGAGGCGTCGCCGGATCCGAACCCGACGGCGCCGCGTCCGCAGGCTCTCGCCGACGGGAAGACCTACGCCGGCGCGATCATGCTTCCGGACGGCGCCAGGGTCGAGCTCGGCGGGATCGTCTGGTCCGAGGCGGAGCCCCGCGCTCTCTTGAACGACCGCATCGCCGGCGTGGGCGCCTGGGTCGAAGGCTTCACCGTGGCGAAGATCGAACCGGAACGCGTCGCGCTCGAGAAGGACGGCCTGACGATCTACCTCTCCCTGAAGTAGCGCGGCGCAGCTCCCGGCGGATCTCCGCGAGGAGCGGGCCGTTCACCGGCGCAGGGCGAGGTAGAGGCCCGCCCAGATCTTCGGGTCGATCACGGCGCCTTCCGCTTCGCGGCGGCTCGCCCAGGCCGGCAGGCCGGCGATGGGGACGACGTGGACCCGGATCTTGCCGGCGTCGTGCGCGGCCTGGTCCGCGACGCGCGCGGCGGGGCGCGCGAGGAAAAAGGAGACCATCTCCGAGCTCTGGCCGGCCGAGCCCGGCCCCCGGGCCAGGAATTCGAGCGCAGGCGCTTCGTGCCCGGTCTCCTCGCGCAGCTCCCGGCGCGCCGCGTTTTCGGCGTCCTCGGGCCCCTCGTCGCCGATCAGCCCCGCCGGCAGCGACACGACCGGCGCGTCCATGGGCGGCCTGTACTCCTCGGCGAGTACGATCTCCTCCCGCGCCGTGATCGCCACGATCATCGCCGCTTCGGGCGCCGTCCGGTGCTCGACGTACTCCCAGCGGTCGCGCCGCAGGAACACCATGTGGCGCCCTTCGAACAGGATCTCCTTCATGGGGTCAGACCTCGAATCTACACTCTTTCTTGAGAAGCTCCAGATTCAAGGTCTGACCCCGTCGATCTCGTCGATCGCGGCGAGGAGGGCGGCGAAGTCCGGGGGAAGCGGCGCCACGATCTCGAGGACTTCCTGGGTCGCCGGGTGGTGGAAGGCGACGCGCTCGGCATGAAGGGCCTGTCGCGGAAAGGCCGTGAGCTTCTGCTTCAGCTCGGAGTTCCGAACCCGCGGGAAGCGGGCGTTTCCGTAGGTCGGGTCGCCGACGACGGGCAAGCCCGAGGCGGCGAGGTGTACCCGGATCTGGTGCGTGCGGCCCGTCACGAGGCGGCACCGGAGAAGGGTCAGCCCCATCTCGAACCACTCGCGCTCGATCTCGTAGAGCGTGCGCGCGTCCCGGGCGCCAGCCGGCGGCTCCCCGGCGGTGGCGCGAAACGCCTTCATCTTCTTGCGGTCGCGCGGATCGCGGCCGACGGCGAGAGACACTTCGCCCTTGCGCACCCGGGGAACCCCGGCGACGAGCGCCAGGTACTCCTTCCGGAGCGTGCGGTTTCTCATCTGCCTGGAGATCAGCTGGTGAGCGAGGTCCGTCTTGGCGACCAGGAGGACTCCGGACGTATCGCGGTCCAGGCGGTGGACGATCCCGGGACGCACCTCCCCGCCGATGCCGGCGAGGTCCCGGACGTGGTGCAGCAGCGCGTTGACGAGAGTGCCCGAGGAATGGCCCGGGGCCGGATGGACGACGAGACCCGGCGGCTTGTCGATCGCGATCAGATGCTCGTCCTCGTAGAGGATCGCGAGCGGGATGTCCTCGGCCTCGAGCGCGACCTCGCGCGGCGCGGGCACGTCGACGGAGACCTCCTCGCCGGCGCGGACCATGTGGGAACGCTTCGGCACCGCTCCGTTGATCCGCACGGCGCCCTCGGCGATGAGCTTCTGGATGCGCGAGCGGGAAAGGTCGGAGCAGGCGGAGGCGAGGAAGAGGTCGAGCCGGGTTCCGGCGGACGGGGATCCCACCTGGAAACGGCGCTGCATGGGCGCCGTTACGCCGTCGCGCGGCTGCGGCGCGACAGGTAGAACAGCATCCCGCCCGCGAGCGCCGCCGTCAGCAATCCGATGAACTGCGAGGTCGAGAGGATCCCGGGGATTACGAACCCGCGGACGAGATCCCCGCGCCAGGTCTCCAGGATGCCGCGCGTGATCGCGTAAAGCAAAACGTACAGCCAGAAGACCTCGCCGTCGAAGGTCTTGCGGCGGTAGGCCCACTGCAGGATGAGGAAGATGAGGAAGGCGCTCGCCGAGAGGTAGATCTGGGTCGGGTGGAGCGGGACGTTCAGGGGAGTCCCGACGGCCTCGTTGGCGAACGGATCGGTGAAGGTCACTGCGAGGGGCCCGTGGCTCTCCTTGCCGTAGCAGCAGCCCGCGGCAAAGCACCCCCAGCGCCCGATCGCCTCGCCGAGCGCGATCGACGGAGCTCCCATGTCGGCGATCCGCCAGGCGGGGAGGTCGTGCCTGCGCATATACCAGATCGCGACCGCCGTCGCGGCGATGAGCCCGCCGTAGAACACTCCGCCAGACCGCAGGACCTCGACCAGGTCCGCCGGGCGGGCGAGATAGCGCCGCCACTCGACGAGAACCAGCAGGAGCTTGGCTCCCAGGATGGCCGAGGCGAGGATGTACAGGCACAGATCCAGGATCTTCTGGTCCGGCAGATCTTCACGCAGCGCCTTGCGCCGGAGCAGCCAGATGCCCGTCAGATAGGCGATCGCCAGCACGACGCCGTAGGTCGGGAGGTAGAACTGTCCGACGTGAACGAGACGCGGGAAAATGAGCTATCCCCCGGCTGCGGCGTCGGGGCGCGGCGCCTGCTCCTCTTCGTTCCGGAGCATGTCGAGGAAAAGGAGCGCGACGCCGACGCAGATAGCCGAGTCGGCGACGTTGAACGCGGGCCAGTGGTGCCCCGAGATCGCGAAGTCGAGGAAATCCACGACGTAGCCGAAACGGACGCGGTCGAGGAGGTTGCCGACGGCGCCGCCGAGGATCAGCGCCAGGCCGACCTGGAGGCGGACGCTCCGGTGCGAAGAGCGCAACGCGTACGCCGAGACGATCAGGAAGACCACCACGGCGACGCTGTTCAGGAGGACGGCCTTCATCGAAGAGTCCACGGAGGCGAAGAGCCCGAAGGCCGCGCCGGAGTTGCGGACGTAGGTCAGGTCGAAGAGGTTGTGGATGATCGACCGGGACTGGTGCACATCCATCGTGCGAGTGATGATCCCCTTTGTCCACTGGTCGAGGAACAGGACCGCGAGCGAGACGGCGATGTAGCCGCCCCGGTAGAGCGTCGACTCGCGCAGCGACTGGGGCATCTTCACGAGGCGGCCCGGAGGACGCCCCGGCAGCGCTCGCAAAGGCCGGTGGTCTCGGCTTCCGGCGTCACCTTCCAGCACCGTTCGCAGCGACGCCCCCGCGCCTTGCGGAAGGCGATCTGGACCCCGGCATAGGCCTGGGATCCGCGCCAATCCTCGCCGGACGCGACGTCCGGCCCCTCGACGGTCTCGGAGACGATGAAGAGGTCGGCAAGGCCGCGGCCCCGCGTGCCCGTCGCGGCGCGGTCGGCTTCGAGCGCGTCGCTGGAGCGCAGGGCAATCGCGCCTTCGAGCGACGAGCCGATCACCTTGTCCCGGCGGGCTTCTTCCAAGATCACCGCGGCTTCTTCTCTCAGTTTCGTGAGCCTTTCCCAGGCATCCTCGGGAACGGAGTCTTCGGGCACGTCATCCAGGGTGTCGAAACGCGCGAGGTGCACCGATTCTTCCTTCTTTCCCGGGAGCGCGGTCCAGATCTCGTCGGCGGTGAACGCGAGAACGGGCGCCGCCAGGGACGCGATCGCGCGGGCGATCCGGTTCAAGGCGGTCTGCGCGGAGCGGCGCTCGGGCGAGCCGGCCGCGGAGGCGTACAGCCGGTCCTTGAGAATGTCGCAGTAAAAAGCCGAGAGAGTCGTTGCGCAGAAGTTCACGAGCAGATGGTAGATGAGGTGGAACTCGTAGCTCTCGTACGCGGCGACGATCCGCCGCGCGAGCCCCTGCGTCCGGGCGAGCGCCCAGAGGTCTAGGGGCGCGAGCCGGTCGGCCGGCACGCTGTCGGCGCCCGGATCGAAGTCGTAGAGGTTGGAGATCAGATACCGCGCGGTATTGCGGACTTTCCGGTAGGCGTCGGCGCAGCGCGCCAGGATCTCCTCGGAGATCGGGTCGTCGTCGCGGTAGTCCTGGCTGACGACCCAGAACCGCAGGATGTCGGCGCCGAACTTCTTGATCAGCTCGTGGGGCTCGACGACGTTGCCGAGCGACTTGGACATCTTCCGGCCGCTGACGTCCAGGTAGAAGCCGTGGGTGATGACGCTGGCATAGGGGGCATCGCCGTAGAGCGCCAGCGAGGTCAGCAGCGAGGACTGGAACCAGCCGCGATGCTGGTCGTGGCCCTCGAGGTAGACGTCGGCGGGCTTGCCCCCGTCGAGCCGGGAAAGCTCCGGCCATCGCCCCGAGCGGAGCACCGCCATGTGCGAGACGCCCGAGTCGAACCAGACGTCCAGGATGTCGGTCTCGGCCTGGAAGTCGGAGGGCCCGAGACCCCGCAGGTCGGCGTCGGGGGGCAGGAAGTCGGCCGCGGGACGCGCATACCAGGCGTCGGCGCCTTCCGCGCGGAAGATGCCCGCGACGTGCGCGAAGAACCTGCGCTGCTCGGCTGGCGCGTCGCTCCAGGGGTACACCCCAACGCGTTCGCCGTCGCGCATCGCGTAGAGGAGCGTGATCGGCGAGCCCCACCGGCGCTGGCGGGAGACGACCCACTCGCGCCGGTTTTCCACCATGCCGGCGATGCGCATCTGGCCCCAGGCGGGAATCCACTTCACGCACGCGATCGCGGCCAGGGCGCCTTGCCGGACGTCCGTTTTCGGGTCGTCGAGCCGCACGAACCACTGCACGGTCGCGCGAAAGATGACGGGGGTTTTGCAGCGCCAGCAGTGGGGATACTCGTGGCGGAAGTTGGGCTCGTGGGCGACCAGGGCGCCGGCGGCCTTCAGGTCCTGGACGATTTCGGGGTTGGCGTCCAGCACCTTCTTGCCGCGGTACTTGCCGGCCGTCGTGTATCGGCCGGCCTCGTCGACCGGAGAGAGAATCGGAAGCCCTTCGCGTTGCCCGGTCAGGAAGTCGTCCTCGCCGTGCCCGGTGGCGGTGTGGACGAGACCCGTGCCCGCGTCCATCGTGACGTAGTCGGCGAGGACGATCCGGAAGGAACGGGCCTCTTCCTCGGGCGTCAGCTCGCCGCGGCACTCGGGCGGGAGCGGATGGCGATACCGGACGCCCGCGAGCTCCGTCCCGGGGAGGGTGCCGGACACTTTCCAGTCCGTCCAGCCGGCGGCTTTCGCGACGCCTTCGGCGAGTTTCCCGGCGACGACGAATCTGCGGCCGGCGGCCTCCACGATCGCATACGTCTGCCCGGGATGTACTGCGATCGCGACGTTCGACGGGATCGTCCACGGCGTCGTCGTCCAGATGAGGAGCTCGACCTCTCCCCGGCCGGGAATCTGCGCGGGGAACGCGACGAAGATCGCCGGGTCGCTCCGTTGCTCGTACTCGAGCTCCGCCTCGGCGAGGGCCGTCCGGTCGGAGAAGCACCAGCGCACGGATTTCAGCGCCTGGTAAACGAGGTTCTTCTCGTAGAAGCCTCCGAAGGCGAGCGCGATCTCGGCCTCGTAGTCAAAGTCCATCGTCGTGTAGGGGCGGTCCCAGAGGCCGCCGACGCCCAGGCGGCGGAATTCCTCGCGCTGGATGCCGATGAACTCCTCCGCGTACCGGCGGCAGGCGCCCCGGATCTCGACGGTGGTCATGTCCTTCTTCTTCGAGCCGAGCTTTTTGTCGACCTGCCTCTCGATCGGGAGGCCGTGGCAGTCCCAGCCCGGCACGTAGGGAGCGTCGAACCCCAGCATCGAGCGGCTGCGGACGACGAGGTCCTTGAGGATCTTGTTCATCGCGTGGCCGAGGTGCAGGTGGCCGTTGGCGTAAGGGGGGCCGTCGTGGAGGATGAAGCGCGGCCGCCCGGCCGCCTGCGCGCGGAGCTTGCGCTCGACCCCGATCTTTTCCCAGGCCTCGAGCTGCAGGGGCTCCCGCCGCGCCAGGTCCGCCTTCATCGGGAAGTCGGTGCGCGGCAGGTTCAGCGTCGACTTGTAGTCGGGGGCGTCGCTCATTGGCGCGCGAGTCTAGCGTATGGGGACGGGCGCGGGCGCCTTCGTCAGGAGGGCTACGACCGCCGCGGCGATGTCCCGGCCGTGCGTGATCGTCACCTCGGCCGACAGCACCTCGAGCGCACGGGCTCGCGCGAGAGCCTTGCCGTGAAACGCGACCAGCGGTTTTCCGCGCTCGTCGCGTCCGATCTCGATGTCGCGGAAGGCCAGGCCGCGCCAGCCGAGCCCGAGCGCTTTCATCGCCGCTTCCTTGGCGGCGAATCGACCCGCGACGTGCTGCGCGAAGGCGCGAGGGTGGCGGCGGGCGAGCCGGATCTCTCCCGGCAGGAAGACACGGGCGAGGAAGCGCTCGCCGTGCCGCTCGAGGACTCCGGCCACCCGGTCGACCTCCGTCAGGTCGAGCCCGAGAAGCAGGCCGACGCCCGAGCTCATCCGGTCAGGCCCTTGAGGCCGAAGAAGCGCGCGATCTTGTGGCGGAGGGATTCGGGCTCCTCGCTTCTCGCGTCGTCGCGCGTGCTGCCGAGCCGGTCGGCCGTCTGCCGGCGGCGCTCCTGGATGATCCGATCGAGCTTCTCGACGAGGGAGGGATTGGCCACCAGCAACGGAGCGAGCGTGTCCTTGTCGATCTCGATCAGCGTCGCTTCCGTGAGGGCGCGCGCCGTCGCCAGCCGCGGCTCGCCCGTCAGGAGGCTGATCTCGCCGAAGGCCGATCCCCGCTCGAGGACGGCGATCTTCCGGCTCTGGGCGCCTTCCCCGTGCACGGAGATGGCCACGCGCCCCTCCGCGATCAGGAACATGGAGGAGGTCGTATCGCCTTCGCGGACGACGATCTCGCCCGCCCCGAACCGCAGCCGGCGAGCGCCCCTGGCCAGCTCCCCCCGTTCCTCGGAAGACAGGGGCGCGAAGAGCTCGCCCCGCTCGATCGCTTCCGGCGTTGCCCGAGACGGTGTGGCGACCGGGAGCGTTCCGCCCGCGTACTGGTGTTGCCGGATGACCGGGTAGGCGATCCGAAGGCCCGCGCGCTCGAGCCCGTACCAGATCCGCTCGCGCACCGCCGCGTCGATCTCCAGGTAGCGCGCGTAGTCCTCGAGCCAGTAACGCAGCTCGTAGACGACCGCGAAGTCGCCGAACTGGTACAGGCCGGTCACCGGCGGAGGGTAGGCGGCGAGGCCCGGGAGGTCCCGGACGGCCGCTTCGAGCTCCGCGCGAGCCCGGGCCGGAGGCGCGTCGTACTCGAGGCCGATCCGGAGGACGCGCGCCATGGGCACGCCGCCGCGCCGGAAGACCTCGAGGCGCTCCCGGCTGGCGACGCTGTTGGGGACAATGATCGCGTTTCCCTCCATCGTGCGGACCTTGATCGCGCGCCAGGAGAGCTGCTCGACGAGTCCGATCGAATCGGCGGCGCGCACCATGTCGCCGACCTGCACGGTCCGCTCGAGCGCCATGGCGAGACCCGAGAAGAAGTTGCCCAGCGTTTCCTGGAGCGCGAGTCCGATGATGGCCGTGATGATCGCGGACGTCGTCAGGATCGCCGCGAGATTGGCCGACAGGACGACCTGGAAGAGCACGGCGACGATAACGCCGAAGATGACGATGCTCGCCAGCTGCCGCAGCAGCGCGGGCGCCGACGTGCCGCGGCGCAGGCGGTACCCGACCTCGAAGAGGATGAAGTCGACCACCCGCGTCGCGAGCAGCCCCGCGGCGAGGCCGATCGCGAACGTGCCGTAGTCCCGTTTCGCGGCGGCGTCCGTCATCGGGACGTTCAGCCCGGACAGAATCGCCACTATTCCGGAGACGAGCCCGAGGACCAGGACCGCCGGCAGGATACGGCGCGCAGCGGAGACGATGCCGTCGCGCAGTCCGCTCATCGGGCCGCGATCCTCTCGGCGGCGGCCCGGGGATCGGCGGCCTCCTGGAAGAGGCGGATGGCGGCGACTCCGGAGATCCGGTCGCGGTACGGCTCGAGCTCGTCTACGTGAGCCGCGTCGATTCCTCCGATCGCGTAGACCTCGGTGTCGTGCTCCGTGAGAAGGGGGAGGCCCGCGAGCACCTCCGGCCCGAGTGGGGCTCCGTAGGCGCTTTTCGAGGGCGTGTCGAAGATCGGGCCGAGGACGACCAGGTCGGCGCCGCCCGCGATTGCCGCCTCGGCCTCTTCGAGCGAGTGGGTCGAGACGCCGATCCGGAACCCTCGGGGCGTGCCAGCGCGCACGCGCGGGAGCGGCAGCCCGTCGGCCGGGAGGTGGACGCCGTCGGCCCCCGCCGCCAGGGCCAGGTCGAAGCGCCGATTCACGAACAGGGGTACGGCGGGCCCGAGCTTCTCACGGGCGCCGGCCGCCCACGCCAGCGACTCCCGGTCGGCAGTGTCCTTTTCCCGGAGCTCCACCCGGAGGGAGGGCAGGCCGGCGAGCGACGCGAGCACGCGCGCGAAGCGGCTGTCACCGATCGCCGGCCGGTCGGTGACGTAGAGCGCTTTCACTCGCCCTTCACTGCGTCGCCGGGCTCGCCGTTGAGGGTCCGGGCGAGGACGCGCAGGTCGGCGAAACCTGCGGCCAGATGGAGGAGCCCCAGACCGGAGATGAAGCCGCGAAAGAATCCGGAACCCAGAAAACCCGGCAGGGGCGGGCGGCCCGTCCAGGGACGCAGCAGCAGGTAGACCCCTACCGCCGTGCAGTAGAAGACGAAGCCGGCATTTCCGAGAAACGAGAGAACGCGGCGCACTGAGCCCGCATTATCGCCGGGGGCCTCCCCGCCGACCCAAAAAAAGACCGCGCCCGAAGGCGCGGTGGGGAAGAGGAGGAAACCTCAGGGAACGTCAGGAGCGGCGGGAAGGCCGTCCCGACTTCGAAGACGGGGCGTTGCGCGAAGGAGGCGGCGCCTGGCGCGGCGCGGGAGCGGATCGCGGAGCCGCTTGCGGCGGGGCCTGACGCGGCGCCGGAGCAGCGCGTTCGCTCGAGCGCGGCGCCTGCTGACGGGGCGCGTAGTCTCGCGGGGCGTAGCTCCGAGGGGCTGGAGCCTGGCGCGACTGGGCCTCACGGCGCGGAGCCTCACGCTGTGGAGCGGAACGTCCGTAGCTCCGCGGCGAATCGTCCCTCGAGGGGCGGGAGTCGCGCTCGCGATACCGGGGAGCGTCGCCGGCGTCCCTCGAGGGGCGGGAGTCGCGGTCACGATACCGGGGAGCGTCCCCGGCGTCCGACTCGGGCGCCCGGCGGCGCGGCACCGCGCCCTCGATCACTCGTTGGGCGGGAGGAACGTCGG
>JBBDKM010000052.1:0-23439 GCA_040879385.1 Thermoanaerobaculia bacterium
GCGGTTTCGGGGTCCTGACGGCGGACGGCAGCTTTCTGAAGTTCGACAAAGCGGGAAACGACCAGGCCGTGGCCGCCCTCAAGGCGACGAAGAAGTCGGACCACCTCCGCGTCACCGTCCAGGGCGACCGGAAGGGGAACGAGATCCAGGTCAAGTCGGTGGATCTGGACTGAGGCCGGGCCCCGGCTCGGCCGGGCGGCCGTCGAGGCCGAAGTCGCTGGACCGCGATCAGGTCATTGCGAAATAGGATCGCGTCCAGGAGGGACCCATGGCCAAATCTCGCCGGGAGTTTCTTGTACGCACGACTGCCGGACTCGTGGGTGTCGCCGCCGCGCGCCGAGCCGCCTCGGAGCTCCCGCCGGCAGGCCAGCAACCCCCGGTCACGCCGGTCGCGGGAACGCCCCCCGCGTTCGGCACTGCGCCGCCCGTGGGGCCCGGGATCACGCCCGCAACCGTGGCCGAGGCGCAGAAACTCGTGCGCATCGAGTTCACGCCGGCCGAACAGGCTCAGATCGCGGGGAGCTGGCAGCGGGCGATGGCGTCGACCATGGAGCGGCGTACGGGTCCGCGGAAGCTCGCCCTGGAGACGGATCTCGTCCCGGCGACGCTCTGGAATCCGATGATCCCGGGCGTGCCCCCCGGCCCGTCGCGCGACCGGTTCGTTCCGAGCGCGGCGATTCCTGGCCCGCTGCCCGGGCGCGACGAGGACATCGCCTTCGCTCCCGTGACGGTGCAGGCCTTCTGGATCAAGACGCGGGCCCTGTCGTCCGAGCGGCTGACGCGGATCTACCTCGAGCGCGTCGGCCGCTACGACGGGAAGCTTCGGAGCGTGATCACGCTGACCCGCGACGCGGCGCTCGTCCGGGCGAAACGTGCCGACGCGGAGATCGCGGGCGGGAAGTACCGCGGTCCGCTGCACGGCATACCGTTCGGGGTCAAGGATCTTCTCGACACGAAGGGCATTCTGACGACCTATGGGGCGGAGCCATACCGCAACCGCGTGCCCGAGGCGGACGCCGTCGTCGTCGCCCGGCTCGAGCGCGCCGGGGCCGTGCTCCTGGCCAAGCTCAGCATGGGCGCTCTCGCACTGAACGATGTTTGGTTCGGCGGCCAGACCATGAACCCGTGGCTCCTCGAGGAGGGTTCGGGCGGGTCGAGCGCGGGACCCGGCGCGGCAACGGCGGCGGCTCTGGTCGGCTTCTCGATCGGCAGCGAGACCGGAGGGTCGATCGTCGACCCCGCGATGCGCTGCGGCGTGACGGGGCTTCGGCCCACCTTCGGCAAGGTCCCTCGCACGGGCGCCATGGCGCTCTGCTGGAGTCTCGACAAGCTCGGGCCGATGACGCGCGGCGTCGAGGACTCGATGCTCGTGCTCCAGGCGATTTCGGGCCCGGACTCGGGTGATCTCTCGAGCGTACCGAGCCATCTCGACTTCGTGGCCGACGGGCCGGTGAAGGGCCTGCGAGTCGGCTTCTTCCCGAGTTGGATGAACGAGAACCCCGCGACCGAGGTGGATCGCGCCGCGCTCGAGACGACGAGGAAGCTCGGCATGGTGCCGGTCGAGGTGCACCTGCCGGACTGGCCGTATTCGTCGCTCAACACGGTCCTTTTCGCCGAGGCGGCGGCCGCCTTCGAGGAGCTGACCCTCTCGGGCGGCATGGACGCGCTGAAGATGCAGGTACCCGACGCGTGGCCGAACATCTTCCGGCAGTCGCGCTTCCTCTCGGCCGTCGACTTCGTCCAGGCCGATCGTCTGCGCCGCAAGGTGGCGCGGGAGATGGCCCGAGTCTTCGAGAGCGTCGATGTCCTGCTCGTCCCGGCGCTGCGCGACGAGATCCTGACGATCACGAACTTCACGGGCCATCCTTCCCTCACGCTGCGCACCGGGTTCGTGGAGGTGAGCCAGGCCCGGAGCGACTGGGCGCCGGACCCCGCCAACCCCATGCCGACCTTCTCCCCGAAGCGGCGGGTGCCGCACGGCGTGAGCCTCGTGGGTCGGCTCTTCGACGAGGGGACGCTCGGGACGGTCGGAATCGCGCTCGAGCGGGCCTCGGGAGTCGCGGCGGAGCGGCCTCCCGGATTCTGAGCCTCGCCCCGCGTTACCTCGGGTAACACTCGCAGCGGGATCGGTTCGATGCCGGTCCTGGAAGATCTTTGTTCGCAAGCCTTTGCAGACTGGCCCTTCCTTTGCGTTGATAAGGGCTCCATGGCGAACAGGAACGAGCGAGACGCGGGTCAGGTCGGGGTGGATCATTCGACGCTGCGGGGCGAGCCGGCCAGCTCCGACACGCGATACACGGTCGGGCTCACCGGTTCCGTGGACGACCAGTGGGTCGAGGCCTATCGGCTGACCCAGTCCGAATCGACCGGGCACCGGCGCTTCCGGCTCGATCGCGCGAACGCGGCGATCTCGTTTTCCACCCGTACTGTGGACGGGCCGGCCATGGTCATCGAGGTGCTCGAGCAGCTCGACGCGTTCCTCGAGCTCGTCAACGGCCAGGTCGAGATGTGGCGCATGCAGGCCCCGACCGCGACGCCGGCTCCAGCTCCGCGTGGCTTCGCCTGAGCCGGGCTCTCAGTCTTTCGGGATCCCCTCCGTCCAGTTCACGACCACGGTCAGGGGTTGCTCGTCCGCGGCGGTCTCGGGGACGACCGCGAGGAACTTCTTTCCGTCTCCCGACAGGGCAGGTAGCCACCTTCTCGCGGCTAACCCGACGGCGGCGATCGCGATAAAGCCGAACATCAGCGCGGGCAATGAGCCTTCGACCGGCCTTCGTGGCCGCGGCTTCCCTTCCGGGTCCATGTTCGCGCCCTCCGGTCCGCTCTAGATGCGTTCTTGTGGGAATTTTCTCGGTTCCACAGCGGGCCCGCGCAGTGATGTGTTCGCATCATTCTCTGCGGGCCACCGCCCGGTTAAGGTGAGAGGTGGAGCGTATGACGCGGATCATGTCGGGACGGCGCCCGGAGTGGCTAGGCTGACCAGGTGAGCCGGTTTCCCGAGTTCGAGCCGCGGCCTGTCTCGTCCTTCTCCTTCGGGGAAATCCTGTATGAGAAGGCGGAGAACGTCGCTCGAATCACCATCAATCGGCCCTCCCGCTACAACGCCTACTCCACGATCTGCCTGGAGGAGCTGGCCGCGGCTTTGAGGGACGCGTCGTTCGATGACTCGGTCGGCGTCATCGTTCTGACCGGGGCGGGCGACCGGGCCTTCTGCACCGGAGGAGACGTCAAGGAGTACGCCGAGGCTTACGTCGCGGCCCCTCGCGATTACTGGAAATACATGGCGCTGTTCCGGGCCTACATCGATGCGATTCTCTCGACCGGCAAGCCCGTGGTGGCCCGGATCAACGGAGTGGCCGTCGGAGGCGGGAACGAGTCGGTCCTAGCCTGCGACCTGGCGGTCATGGCCGAGCACGCCTACCTGGGACAGGTCGGGGTCCGCGTGGGCTCGGTGGCCTGTGGAGGGGCGACGCAGTGGCTGCCGCTGGTCGTCGGCGACAAGAGGGCCCGGGAAATGCTCTTCACGAACCGCCCGATTCCGGCGCGGCTCGCCCTGGAGTGGGGTCTCGTCAATCGCGTGGCGGCCTCGGTTCGCTGGGGCGAGGAGCTCGTCGTCAACGCCTCCGCCGAGCAGATCGAGAAGGCACAGAGAGCCCAGGACGGGTATTCCATCGATCTCTCCCTGCTGGACGAAGAGGTCGGCCGGCTCACGAAGGAGCTGCTGAACACCTTTCCGGAATGCGTGCGGTACACGAAGCAGCAGACCAATTTCTGGAAGGACTTTTCGTGGGGCCTGACGGCGCGCCACGCGCAGGACTGGCTCGCGCTCCACTACACGGATTACGAGCCGTTCGAGGGGATGACGGCCTTCTCCAAGAAGCGTCCGGTCGATTTCGCCTCGGTCCGGCGCAGGGCGGTCGAGGCCGGTGGTTCTCCCGAGACGCCGTGGGGGGCGCATGTGCGGGCTTGCGCGGGGTGCGGCGCCCAGGGGCTGCCGGCGAGCTTCGCGCACTGCGGCGCCTGCGGAGCGAAGCTGACGTGAGGAGAGGGAGGTGCCTCTCCTGAAGCCCGGCCGCGAGCTCTCCGGCCGCGTCGCTCTCGTGACCGGCGGGGCGAGCGGCATCGGTCTCGCCTGCGCGAAGCGGCTGGCGGCCGCGGGCGCCCGCGTCGCGATCGCGGACGCGGACGCGCGGCGCCTCGGGGGCCTGCGCCGACGCTTTGCCGCGGACGATCTCTACCGAGTCGACGTGGCCGACGCCGGATCCGCGCGGGAGACCGTGGCCGACCTCGTCCGCAGGCGCCGGCGCCTGGACGTCCTCGTGATCGCAGCGGGCCTGTGCTGCGACGCCGTGCTCTGGAAGATGACCGACGCCGAGTGGGAGCGCGTCATCGCGGTCGACCTCTCGGGCGCCGCGCACTACCTGCGGGCGGCCGCGCCGGTCCTGCGGCGGCAGGGGTCGGGGCGCGTCGTGATCATCTCGTCGATCAACGGCCGCCGCGGCAAGTTCGGCCAGGCCAACTACGCGGCCGCCAAGGCGGGCCTTCTGGGCCTCGCCCGCTCGGCCGCGAAGGAGCTTGCGAGAAGCGGCGTCACGGTCAACGTCGTCGAGCCGGGCTTCACCGACACGCCGATGACGGCGGGGCTCCCGGCGCAGGTCCGGCGGCGCGCGATCGAGGAGACGCCGCTCGGCCGGGCCGGGCGCCCGGAGGACGTCGCCGAGGCGGTCGCGTTCTTTGTCGGCCCCGGCGCAGCGCACGTGACCGGACAGGCTCTCGCCGTCGACGGCGGGCAGGGCATGGGGGCGTAGGAAGACCGTGGCGAAGCTCGACGGATGGCAGATGACGGCGGCGGGGCAGCCGCTCTCGTGCGTCTCGCGGGAGATCCCGGCGCTCACGCCCGACGACGTGCTCGTGCGCGTGGCGGGCTGCGGCGTCTGCCACACCGACCTCGGCTTCCTCCACGATGGCGTGCGGACGCGGCACCCCCTGCCGCTCATCCTCGGGCACGAGATCAGCGGCCACGTCGAGGAGGCGGGCCGCCGTTACACATCGCTCGTCGGCCGGGCGGTCGTCGTGCCGGCCGTCCTGCCGTGCGGGGACTGCGAGCTGTGCCGCTCCGGGCGGCCGACGATCTGCCGCTCGCAGATCATGCCGGGCAACGACCGGGACGGCGGCTTCGCGACGCGGGTGGTCCTTCCCGGCCGCTTTCTCTGCCCGGTGCCGGGCGCGGGCGAGGACCCGGACGCGCCGCTTGGCGCCGCGCCCGGCTTGACGCTGCGTCACCTGGCCGTCGTGGCCGACGCCGTCTCGACCGCCTACCAGGCGGTCCGCCGCTCCGGCCTCGAGCGCGGCGGCCTTGCCGTCGTCGTAGGCCTCGGCGGGGTCGGCACGTTCGCGGCCCAGATCGCGGCCGACGCGGGAGCGGCGGTCGCCGGCCTGGACGTCGATCCGCGCCGCCTCGAGGCGGCCGGCGGCCTCCACGTCGGGCTCGCGCTCGATCCCCGGGCGCTACCCGCCAAAGAGCTGCGGGCCCGGATCGCGGAATTCGCGCGCGCGGCGGGGGCCCCCGAGGCAGGCTGGACCATCTTCGAGTGCTCGGGCACCGCCGCCGGCCAGCGGACCGCCTGGAGCCTGCTCGGCTACGGGGCGACGCTGATGGTCGTCGGCTACACCATGGAGGCTCCGGAGCTGCGCCTCTCGAACCTGATGGCCTTCGACGCGCGGGCAGTGGGCAACTGGGGCTGCGCGCCGGACCTCTACCCGGCGCTGCTGGCGAAGGTCCTCGCCGGGACGATCGACGTTGCGTCGCACGCCACGTTGCGTCCGCTCACAGAGATTGCAACTGTGCTCGAGGATGTCCGGGCGCACCGAGCCGCCCGTCGGGTCGTGCTCGTCCCCGAGAAGGAGGCTCGATGACTTTTCCCATCCGCTGCACGTCGGAGCGCTCCGGCCAGATCCAGCGCATCGTGCTCGACCGGCCGAAGGGCAACGTGATCGACCTCGAAATGATCGCGGCGATCCGCGCGCGCCTGGCGGAGCTCTCGGCCGATCCGGGGCCGGCAAAGCTCCTCGTCTTCGAAGGAGCGGGCGAGCACTTCAGCTTCGGGGCGTCCGTGGAGGAGCATCTGCCGGGCCGCGTGGCGGAATTGCTGCCCGCCTTCCACGGCCTCTTCCGCGACCTCGAGGCCCTGGGCGTGCCGACCACCGCGCTCGTGCGCGGGCAATGCCTCGGAGGCGCGTTCGAGATCGCCCTCTGGTGCGGCGTCGTCTTCTGCGAGCCGTCGGCCCGCCTCGGCGTGCCGGAGACGAAGCTCGGCGTCTTTCCGCCGATCGCGGCGATCGCCCTGCCCTGGCGCGTGCCGGGTGCGCGGGCGACACAGATGATCATCTCGGGCGACTCCTACGACGCGCAGGACGCGGCGGCGTGCGGCCTCGTCGACCGTTGCACGAACGACGCGGAAACGGCGCTCCAGCAGTGGTTCGACGAGCGCCTGGCGGGCAAGTCGGCCGTCGCCGTCCGGATGGCATGGCGGGCGTCGCGGCGGCTGCTCTCCCGGGCGCTGGCGATCGACCTGCCGGAGCTCGAACGGCTCTACCTCGAGGAGCTGATGGCGCATCGCGACCCCGTCGAGGGCCTGACGGCGTTCCTGGAGCGGCGCCAGCCGGTCTGGAAGGACGCGTGACGCGGCGCGAGATCGTCGACTGGGCCACCGAAGTCTGCGAGGACCTCGAGTTCTCCGCGGCGCGGCGCTGGCTCGAGGGGAACCCGGGGCGTAGGGCGGCGGGCTACCTGCCCGTCTACGCCCCGCGCGAAGTGATCCGGGCAAGCGGGATGCTGCCGGTGGGCGTTCACGGAGGCGGCGACCGCCTGGAGATCATCCGCGGCGACGCCTTCTACCAGTCCTACATCTGCCACCTGCCGCGCTCGGTCGTCGAGCTGGCCGAGTCGCGGCGCCTCGCCTTTCTCTCGGCGATGCTCTTTCCCGCCACCTGCGACGTCATCCGCAACCTCTCGGGCGTCTGGCAGCTGCTCTACCCGCAGATCTACGTCCGCTACCTCGACCTGCCGCAGGTGCCCGAGCCGGAAATCGCCGCCAGCTTCTGGCGCGAGGAGCTCGAGACGCTGACGCGCGACCTCGGCGAGGTCTCCGGAACGCCCGCTACGGCGGAGAGCCTGCGCGAGGCGATCGCCGCCTGCAACGGGGCGCGCGCGCTCGTGCGCGAGCTCTACCGGGCGCGCCGCGAGGCGCCGTGGCGCTTGCCGACGGAGGAGCTCTACGTCCTGATGCGGGCCGGGGAGGTCGTCCCGCTCGAGGAATTCGTCGAAAAGATGCGCGCCTACCTCGCGGCCACGGAGGCGGAGCCCGGCCGCGTGCTCGACCGCGCGCGGGTCGTCGTCGTGGGGGCCTTCTGCGAGCAGCCGCCGCTCGGCTTGATCAAGACGATCGAGAGGGCCGGGTGCTTCATCGTGGACGACGACTTCCTCCTCGGCAACCGGATGATCGAGGGCGACGTGCCGCTGGACGGAGACCCGCTCGACAACCTCGCCCGAGCCTTCACCCGCCACGCGGTGAAGACCTCGACGCTCTACGAAGGCGACCCCGAGGGCAAACACCGGCTCCTTCGCGAGAAAGTCGCCGCGGCGCGCGCCGACGGGATCATCTTCGCCGCAGCCAGCTTCTGCGACCCGGCGCTGCTCGACCGGCCGATGCTGCGCGCGGGCGCCGAGGAAGCGGGCATCCCCTGCATCGCCTTCCAGTTCGCGGAGAACACCGGTCAGTTCCAGCAGTTCCGCGAGCAGGCCGGCACCTTCGCCGACTCGATCAAGCTCTGGGGAGGCGCCTGATGGCCGACGAGGAGAAGGATCGTTCGATGGAGCTGCAGAAGGAGATGCTCGCGGAGCATTTCCGGCGGCTGGAGGCGGCTCCGGAGACGGGCGAGCCGGTCGTCTACACGTTCGTGCCGGGCAACCTGACGGAGCTGGTGCGCTCCTTCGGCGCGCTGCCCGTGCTGCCCGAGATCAACGCGCTGCAGTCGGCGATGCGGGGTAAGAGCCAGGCCTACATCGCGGCGGCGGAGAAGGCGGGGCACTCGGAGGACGTCTGCTCGTACGTCAAGTGCGACATCGGTATGTCGAAGGCCGGCAACATCGGCCCGACCGGCACGCGGCTGCCGAAGCCCGACCTGCTGCTGCTCTCGTACACCGGCTGCTACACCTTCATGAAGTGGTTCGAGCTCCTGCGCGAGGAATACCACTGCCCGACCGTCTTCCTTCAGATTCCCTACCAGGGCGACGGAAGACAGACGCCGGCCCAGCGCGCCTACGTGGCCCGGCAGATCCGCGAGACCCTGATCCCCGCGCTCGAGAAGGCGACCGGGAGGCGCTACGACGAAGAGAAGCTTCGCGAGAGCCTCGCGCGCTCCGCGGCCGCCGAGGATGACCTCGTGGCGGTGCTGCAGTCGGCGAAGAAGACGCCAAGCCCCATCGACGCCTACTTCGGCGCCGTCTACTACGTCGGGCCGATCTTCTCCGCCTTCCGTGGGACGCCCGAAGGGGCCGCCTACTACCGGACGCTGCGCCAGGAAGTCGAGCAGCGCGCCGCGCGCGGCGAGGGGCCGGCCACGCCCGCCGGGCGCCTCGACCGGCAGAAGTACCGCCTCGTCGTGGAGGGGCCGCCCAACTGGACGCACTTCCGCGAGTTCTGGCGGATGTTCGCCGAGGAGGGCGCGGTCGTCGTCGCCTCGACCTACTCCAAGGTCGGCGGCACCTACGACTTCGGCTTCCGGCACGACCCCGCCGATCCGCTCGGAACCCTCGCCGATTACTGCAGCGGCTGCTACACGAACCTCAATCTCCCGTCGCGGGTGGCGATGCTCGAGGCTTACGTGAAGCAGTACAACGCCGACGGCTTCCTGATCCACTCCGTCAAGTCGTGCAACTCGTTCTCGGCGGGGCAGCTGCCGATCCTGCGCGAGGTCGAGCGGCGGACGGGCGTGCCGGGAGCTTTCATCGAGTCGGATCTCGTGGACGCGCGGTACTTTTCAGCGGCGAACCTGAAGAACCGGCTGGAGAGCTACTTCCAGATGCTGGAGGCGAGGCGCGCCGGGGCGGCGGCGCCGGTATGAACTGCTTTGTCGGCATCGACCTCGGCTCGACGACCACCAAGGCTGTCATCCTGGACGAGGGCGGAGAGGTCCTGGGGCGCGGGATCACGAACTCGCGCTCGAACTACGACCTCGCGGCCGAGCTCGCCCGCACGGAGGCGTTCGTGTCGGCGCGCTTCCGGCTCCTGCAGCGGGAAGTGGAGAAGACGGCCGGTGGCGCGGCCCTCGAAAGGCTGCTCGCCGCCTTTCGTCTCGAGCAGATGCTCGTGCAGCTGGCGAGCCTCGAGGCCGGCATCGCGGAGGAAGTCGGCAAGAGCGTCGCCCCCGGCCTTCGCCGGGCGGCGGGAGAAGCGGTCGGCGAGATCTTCCGGCGGTTCGCGGCCGAGGAGGAGCTGCGCTTTGCGGACCCGGATCCGCCCGCGCGGTCCGACTTCTTCCGCGACGCGGCCGGCTCGGCGTACGCGCGCCTGGCCGAGGAGCTCGCACAGAAGAGCGGCGTCACGTTCGACCTGCTGATCGGCCTCTACGACAAGTGCATCGTCCGCGTCGAGAACGAGCCCTTAGAGCTCGGCTTTCGCGAGCACATCGGCAAGGCGCTCGCGCGCGCGGGCGGGCAGAGCCCCGTGCGGGCGGCTGTCGAGGCGGCCGTGTGGGCGGAGCTCGGGGTCGGCGCCACCGTCGGCACGGGATATGGCCGGGCGCGCCTGCCGTTTCCCAAGGAGCAGATCCGCTCCGAGATCCTGTGCCACGGCCTCGGGGCGCATATCCTTTTCCCGGGCACGCGGACGGTTCTCGACATCGGCGGCCAGGACACCAAGGCGATCCAGGTCGACCCGCAGGGAATCGTGACCAGCTTTCAGATGAACGACCGGTGCGCCGCCGGCTGCGGCCGCTATCTGGGCTACATCGCCGACGAGATGAACATGGGGCTCCACGAGCTGGGGCCGCTCGCGCTCACGAGCCGCCGCCCCGTCAAGATCAGCTCCACCTGCACCGTTTTCGCTGGGGCGGAGCTGCGCGAGCGCCTCTCGCTCGGCGAGAAGCGGGAGGACATCCTGGCGGGGCTCCACCGCGCGGTGATCCTGCGGGCGATGAGCCTGGTCGCGCGCTCGGGCGGGATCTCGGACGAGTTCACGTTCACGGGCGGCGTGGCGCGCAACCTGGCCGCCGTCCGGGCCCTCGAGGGGCTCGTCGCCGAGAACTACGG
This sequence comes from Thermoanaerobaculia bacterium, assembly GCA_040879385.1. GTDB lineage: Bacteria > Acidobacteriota > Thermoanaerobaculia > UBA5066 > Gp7-AA6 > DAHUXD01. Next base: position 10,313 of record JBBDKM010000052.1, read on the forward strand.
GAAGCGCACGATCAACATCTCCGCCGACAGCATCTACACGGGAGCGCTGGGGGCCGCGCACTTCGCCCGCCGGGGAGCCGCAGCGTGAGCCTCACGGCCGGCGTGGACGTCGGCTCGGCCGCCGTCAAGGCGGTCGTCATGCGAGTGGGCGAGGGCGACGACCGGGTTCTCTCGCACACGGTCGCCCGCGTCCGGCGGCGCAGCATCGGCGAGGTCGTGGACGAGGCGTTTGCCGGGGCGGTCGCCGGAGCCGGGGCGCGCGAGCTCGACTACGTTGCCACGACCGGGGAAGGCGAGGACGCTCCGTTCGCGACGGGCCACTTCTACGGGATGACGGCGCACGCGCGCGGCGCGCTCTTCCTCGAACCGCGCGCGCGGGCGGTCCTGGACGTCGGCGCGCTCCATGCGCGGGCGGTGGCGATGGACGCGCGCGGCAAGGTGCTCGGCTACAAGATGACGAGCCAGTGCGCCTCCGGCTCCGGCCAGTTCCTCGAGAACATCGCGCGCTACCTCGGCGTGTCGCAGTCGGACATCGGGCCGCTGTCGATGTCGGCCGAGAAGCCGGAAACCGTCAGCTCGATCTGCGCGGTCTTGGCCGAGACCGACGTCATCAACATGGTCTCGCGGGGGCTCTCGGCCGCGAACATCCTGCGCGGGATCCACGACAGCATGGCGGGTCGTTTCGCGCGCCTGCTCCAGTCGCTCGGCGTCGAGGGGGTCGTGTTTTTGAGCGGCGGCCTCGCAGCCGACGACGGTCTCGCCGCCGCGCTCACGCGCGCGCTGGCAGTGGGGGGCCGGCCCGTCGAAGTCGCTCGCGACCCGCAGTCCGCCTTCGCGGGCGCGATCGGCGCGGCGCTGTGGGGCGGCTTCCGCCGCGAGAAGCTCGGAATGGGAGGTGCCGCATGGACGGCCAATCCGACGTCGTCCTCGTCCGGAGCCTGAGGCAGGAAGACGCGCCGCGCCTCGTCCGCATGGACCAGGCGATCACCGGCCGCAACCGCTCGGCCTGGTACGAGGGCAAGCTGAAGCGCGCGCTGACGGAGTCGGACCTGCGCATTTCGCTCGGCGCGGAAGTGGACGGCTGCCTCGTCGGCGCGGTCCTGGGCTCGCTTCACTACGGCGAGTTCGGCCTGCCCCAGCCGATCGCCGTCCTCGACACGATCCTCGTCGATCCGGGCCACGCGCGGCACGGCATCGGGACGGCCCTTCTCGACCAGCTCGTCAAGAACCTGCGCGCCCTGGGAATCGAGCGCCTCCGCACGGAGGTCGCCTGGGACGAGCACGGTTTGAACCGCTTCCTCGGCCGCCGCGGGTTCGCCCCCGCGCCACGCCTCGTCCTCGAGCTTCGCCTGGACGGCTGATGAAAACCGCGCGCTGTCGCGTATGACCGGGGTCAAAGGGGCCGGGAACTCCGGCTGCAATCGTCGGGAGCGGGGATGGCTAGCGAGGCGTCCCGGAAGGGAGGGCCCGTGACTCATTTGGTGACGGCGGAGAGCGTGCTCGACGTGCGTCGGCTTCCAGGTTCCCCCCGAGCAGCCGAGGCGCTCGCGCGCTTCGACGCGCTGTCTCCGGGGGAGCGATTCGTCAGCCTGTCCGGCGACGCGGGGCTCGATGTGCTGCTCTTTGCCCAGGAGTAAAAATAAATCAATGAATTGTCATCCGAAGGGCAGCAACGCCCGTGTGTTGTTGAGCTCTGTCTTTGGACCGTACGCGCGGGACGACGAATTCGGCAGTCGCAAGATTAATCCGATGGAGCTGTATCACAACCAGGTGACGCGGGCGCAGGGCGCGTACTCGCTGCGAATGTTTCACCGTTCGTGGGGCATCATGATGATCCAGCAGAACATTTCCGCCCCCTGCACAGTCCTGGATTTCCCGAACCGCAAAGCCTTCGCAAAGGAATTGGCGCGGAACCACTACGATATCGTGGGGATCTCCTCGATCATCGTGAACGTGGGCAAGGTGCGGGAGATGTGCCGGATGGTGCGGGAGCTCTCGCCGCAATCAGTGATCGTGGTGGGCGGGCACGTGGCGGCCATTCCGGGGCTCGAATACATGATTGACGCGGACCACATCGTGCGTGGCGACGGGATTTCGTGGATGCGGAAGTATCTGGGCGAGGAGGAAAGCGCGCCCATCCAGCATCCGCACATCGTCTCCGGGATGGACTTGCGCATCATGGGATTCAAAGTCCCGACCCACAGGGGGGCGACGGCGGCCACGCTGATTCCGTCGGTGGGCTGCCCGATGGGGTGCAATTTCTGCGCCACGTCGTCGTTCTTCGGCGGCAAAGGAAAGTTCCTGGACTTCTACAGCTCCGGACAGGAGTTGTTCCAGTTGATGAGCGAGATGGAGTTGAAGATGAAGGTGCAGTCGTTCTTCGTCATGGACGAGAATTTCCTGCTGCACAAGAAGCGGGCCATGGAACTGCTCGAACAGATGAAGGAGAAGGCCAAAAGCTGGGCGCTCTATGTGTTTTCATCTGTGAATGCCATCAAGAAATACACCATGGAAGAGCTGGTAGAGTTGGGGGTGTCGTGGATTTGGATGGGCCTCGAGTCGCCGCGGTCGGGCTACGCCAAGCTGCAAGGGTCGGACACGCAACAGCTCTCGCGGGAACTGCGGTCGCACGGGATCAAGGTGCTGGGCTCGACGATCGTGGGCATGGAACACCATACGCCGGAGAACATCGGCCCGGAAATTGAATACGCCATCTCCCACGAAACGGATTTGCACCAGTTCATGCTGTACACGCCGGTGCCCGGCACGCCGCTCTACCAGCAGATGCAACAGGAGGGGCGGCTGTTGCCGACGGACCTGGCGGACATCCACGGGCAATTCAAATTCAACTTTCAGCATCCGGCGATCACGCCCGACCAATCGAAGAGTTTCCTCGACTGGGCGTTCCAGCGGGATTTTGAGCGGAACGGTCCGAGCCTCTACCGCATCTGCCGAACGACGCTGGAGGGCTGGAAGCGATACAAGGACCACCCCGACGCGCGCATCCGGCAGCGCTTCGAGTGGGAAGCGCGGCAGATGAAGAGCGCGTACACCGCGGTGCTATGGGCCATGGAGCGGCGGCTGCGGAAGAGGAACGAAGAGGTGAGCGCGCGGGTCCGCGAACTGCGGCGGGAAGTGGAAGAGGAATTCGGCGCGGCGTCGCGGTGGGCGAGGCGAATGTTTGGCCCGGTGCTGCTGTGGACCAGCCGGCGCGAAGAAAAGCGGCTGGCGCGCGGGCGGACCTACGAGCCGCGCACGGTGACGGAGCGAAAAAATTGGTCGCCGGCGTAAGAAAGCGGGCCGCGCGCAAAACAATGCATTGCCTTTTTCAACGAATTTAATCCTGAGACAATCGAATCAGCAGACGCTGACTCGGGCGGAGGCCGCCGTGGAGAAGGCCAACCCGCAGGGCGGCATTCAGGAAGTCGTCGCCGACCGCGGATAGCAGAGCGGTGAGGTGCTCGGAGGCCTGCGTCAACGGGGGTACAACACCTGCATTCCGGAGCGACGGCAGAAAAGGCGGCGCAATTGGAAGAGGCTTTCCCGGGAAGTCGGTGAGCAAGAAGCCAGATGCCGACAGCGGGCCCCCCCTCGTCGGCTCGCTTCGGTGCATCGCCATGAGCAGACCGATGTGGAGCTCATAGTGGGCGCGGACAGCGGCAACGTAGGTGGCGCGCCATTCCAGCGGGAGAATCTTGTTCCGAAGCGAATCGAGGATGGAGAGAGTCTCCTCTAAGAGGGTCTCGACGCCCCGCTGAGCCGCCGGCCTCTCAACCGAAAACTGGGGCCTGCTACCAGACGCTCCGGCGCTTACCTGGACGGGACTCTCACCCGCTGGCTCGGTGGAACTTCCAGGACGCGACACAAGCCTCAGTCTAGCTCTCCTCCTGCTTCCTGTTGGAATTCTTCGCAATCGGAAACTCCTGCTTGGTGGGCACGATGGGTGGACAGTCCGATCCGGCTTTTCCCGACAAAAGTTGTGGACCGCAAGGATCGGCTTTGCCGCCTCGTGGCGCGGCCAGCCCTTCAGAGGCCGATCGCCTGCACCACCTCGGGAGTTGGGTTTGAACATCAAGACTGTGCGCAACCACCAGGACCGCGTTCAGCCGCTCATTTCGTTCCTCCGAGGCCCTCCAAGAGCCCTTCCTTTTTCGATAGCCGATAGGCGCGATCGAGCGCTGGCGGGGGCAGGTCCTGCACCGTTCCGTCCGGCCAGATCACGCCAAGCGCGTCGATCCGGGTGGCGCGACCGAGGCCGAAGTGCAGCGGCACGTAGGAGCCCGAAGCATAGGAAGGCTGAATCGTGAACTCCTGCATCTTCCCTTTTCCCGCTAACGTCACGCTGACTTTGGTGTGGAGGGGCGTGTCCCCGTCTCGCGCGCCGACGGGAAGGATCTCGATCCAGTGCCCCGGCTTCGGCGTTTCGTTACGGAAGACCAGAACGGAATCGGAAATCGGCGCCAGGACGAGATCGAGCCGGCCGTCGTGATCGAGGTCTCCCGTCGCTGTCCCGCGGCCCGACCTCGTGATCTTCCCTAGGTCGCCCATCACCCGCGGAGGGATCCGTTCAAAAGTCCCATCGCCCCTGTTGCGAAACAAATGTTGCCGTTGCCGGTACGTCCGCTCGCCGATGTTGTATTGGCTCGCCTTCTTCGAAAAGACGCGAAGGTACCAGTAGAGCCAGCGCGGAAGGATCTGACCGTTCGAGACGAAGAGATCCGGCCAGCCGTCGTTGTCCCAGTCGAAGAAGTTGCAACCCCACGCCGAGAGAGGGACCGAAGGAGCGGCAAGACCCGCCTGCGCATCCCTCTCCTCGAACAGCTCTCCCTCGACGTTCCGGTAGAGGGTATTGGGCTCGTTGGCGAAATTGGTGATGAAGAGGTCGGGCCAACCGTCCCCGTCGTAGTCGGCGATCGCGAGTCCCATCCCCGACCGATGTCTCCGGCCGAAGGCCGTCGGGCCGTCGGCAGGTGCATCGGTTCCCGTTTGAGCCGAGACATCTTCAAACGTACCATCCCCTCGGCCGCGAAACAGGGAGTTGGGGGACTGGTCGTTGGCGAGGTAGAGGTCGGTGATCCCGTCGCCGTTGTAGTCGAAGGCGATCGCTCCGATCGTGCGTCCCAGCGGCGCCGCCGTGCCGGCCTTCTCCGTCACGTCTTCGAAGGTTCCGCCGGCTCGCTGGAGAAAAAGGGACCCGCCGGGAGGCTGATACTCGTCGGGGAGCTTCTGGTCGCGTAGCGCCCGCGCCGACTCTTCCTGGACCGAGGTGACGACATAGTTCCCGATGAACACGTCGAGCCGGCCGTCCCGGTTGGCGTCGAGGAAAGCGGCGGCAATGGAGAAACGCGGGTCGTCGGGAAAGCGGCCCGGCGGCGCGGGGGTGAAGGAGCCGTTGCCCTCGTTGCGCCAGAGCTCGTTGGATCCGAGGTTCGTTATGTAGAGATCGAGCCAGCCGTCGTTGTCCAGGTCCACCCAATAGGCGCCGAATCCCCACCCGCACTGGCGGATTCCAGACGATGCCGTGACGTCTTCGAAGGAGCCGTCTGCCCGGTTGCGGTAGAGGCGGCCGCAGTTGCCGGCATTGGAGGCCGCTCCGGACTTTCGGACGGAGTTCGGAAGGAAAAGGTCCAGGTTCCCGTCGTTGTCATAGTCGCTGAGCGCGGCTCCGCCCCCCATCGTCGCGATGAGCTTTGCCTCGACGAGGTCCGACCGGTAGCGAAAATTCACTCCCGACATCTTGGTGACGTTTCGAAAGAGGCCAGAGGGCTCCTCTCGGCGGCAGGAGGCGCCCAACACGCAGAAGAGAGCGAAGAGATAGTTTCGAGTCACGGTGCTGCGTCGGCTGGCCATAGTGGGACGCATCCGGGTCGGAGATGCGATGTCCTCTCTAGCGGCGGCGGCGGCGCGCTGCGACGGCGGCGTTCTTGCGCGCGACCGAGCGGGTGAGATCGGCCAGCGAACGTCTCTCGAGGCGGCCCTCGAGCATGAGTCGGGCCTTTTTCCAGACCGGATGCGCCGGGCAGGGTGTCGCATCGCCGCACGCGGGGAATCCCAGGATGCAGCGGTCCTCGAGGCCGGCTCCGTCCACGGCGAGCACGACCTCGAGAACGGAAATCTCCGCGGCGGACCGGGCCAGGCGCACGCCGCCCGAGGGCCCGCGCCGCGCGGTGACCAGCCCCTTCTTCCGCAGACGGTGGAGGATCTGGGCCAGAGCGGCGGGCGGCGCGCCGGTCTCCACGGCGAGCGCGGCGAGGCTCTTGAGGAAGCCCGGGCGCGCGCGGTCGGCCGCGGCCAGTCGCTCCATCGCGCGCAGCGCGTGCTGGCACGAGCGGGAGTAGAGCAGCAGCGGCCGCGCCGAGTCGTTGTCGCCGTCTCGGCGGCGCTGGCGCGCTTGGCTCACATCCTCCACGGTAACACGCCCTTGACGGCGCAGCGGCGGGGTCGTTAGAGTGCAGCAATTCCTGATGAGAAACTCATGAATTCCGCCCTGCCCCACTCGCTTCGCGACCGCGCCTTCGGCTGGAAGGCTGCGCTCGGACGTCTCGCCGCCGGGCTGATGGCGTATCTGCTCCTGACCGGCCTTCCGGTGCGCCTCCTGCCATTCTCGCCGCTGGTGGAATGGAGCCTCCTCTTCCATACCGCCGTGGGGCTCGTCGCGATGGTGCCGCTCGGTCTCTACCTCTGGCGGCACTGGAAGTTCTACCGGCCGGACGCCCTGACGCCGTCGAAGGTCATCGGTTACATGTCGCTCGCCGCGCTCGCCGCCGCGGGGGGCACCGGCCTCTGGGTGACGGGTCTCGCCCTCTTCTCGGACCGGGTGCCCTCTTCGGTGCGGATGCTGCACCTGATTCCATCGGTCGCGCTCGCCGTTCTCGCCATGGCGCACCTCGTTCCGTCGTGGCGCCGCGTGCCGCTCGAGGCGGGCGAGGCGGCGCCGTTTCGCCGGGCCCGGCGCGGCTACTGGCGCGCGACGCTGCTTGCCCCCGCAGTACTGCTCCTCCTCGCTTTTCCCGCCAGCCTCCTGCACGACGGCCCGCGGGTGGCCGGCCGCTTCCCGGCCGACTATCGGATGCCGTACGGCCCCGGCCGCCCGTTCGCGCCGAGCCTGGCGAAGACCGAATCGGGCCGGGCTCTCGCGCCGGAGGCGCTCGCCGGCTCGGCCGCATGCGGCTCCTCCGGCTGCCACGAAACGATCTACCGCGAATGGTCCGTTTCCGCGCACCGCTGGTCGGCTCTCGACCCCGCCTTCCAGCGCGTTCAGGAGGAGATGGCGCGGCAGAACAGCCCCGAGTCGACCCGCTACTGCGGCGGCTGCCATGACCCGATCTCGCTTTTCTCCGGTAACAAGACTGTCTTCAAGGCGAGCCTGACCTCCGACACCGGCCTCGAAGAAGGGGTCTCCTGTCTGGCATGCCACGCCGTCGTCAAGACCGACGTTCAGGGCAACGCCAACTACGTGGTGCGCCCGCCGCGCCGCTACCTCTTCGAGACGTCGAAGGCGCCGGCCGCCCGGCTCATTTCGTATTTCCTGATCCGCGCCTACCCGGACCAGCACCGCGCCTCGCTCGAGAAGCGGCTCTTCAAGACGCCCGAGTACTGCGCGGCCTGCCACAAGCAGTTCATCGACCAGGAGATCAACAACTTCGGCTGGGTGCAGCTCCAGAACCAGTACGACAACTGGCGCAAGAGCAAGTGGAACCACCCGGGCGACCCGCGGACGACGATCGAGTGCCGGGAGTGCCACATGCCGCTCGTCGGCGGGCCGGAGCCCGCCTCGGGCGACGCCGCGGACTACAACCGCCGGCCCGACGACGGCAAGCACCGGAGCCATCGCTTCCTCGGCGCCAACCAGTACATGCCGGCGCTCTTGAAGCTGCCGGGAGGGGAGGAGCAGGTGCGTCTGGTCGAGCAGTGGCTGCACGGCGCCTACCCGGTTCCCGAGATCGCGGGCAAGTGGGCGGACGGGCCGGTCGTGCAGCTCGACCTCGCGGCGCCGGAAACGGCGAAGCGGGGCGAGCCGCTGACGCTCGAGGCTGTCATCTCTTCGCGCAAGGTGGGGCACGACTACCCGACGGGTCCGCTCGACCTCATCCAGTCGTGGGTCGAGGTGGAGGTCAAGGACGAGACGGGGCACGTCGTCTTCTCCTCGGGCAAGCCCGACGAAAAGCGGATGATCCCGCCCGGCACCTTCCTCTTCAAGGCGGAGCCGGTCGACCGCTACGGCAACCTGATCGATCGGCACAACCTCTGGGAGATGGTGGGCGTGCGCTACCGCCGCAGCCTCTTTCCCGGCTACTCCGACGTCGCGCGCTACACCTTCACCTGCCCCGCCTCGTCCGCCGAGCCGGCGCCGGTTCGCAAGCTCATGGTGCCTTCACCGCCAGCCGGGATGCTGACGGTCACCGCGACGCTCCGCTACCGCAAGCTGGACCAGTTCCTGGTCGATTTCCTCTTCCCGGGCAAGGGGCTCTCCGCGCCGATCACCGACCTCGCGCAGGCCCGGGCCACGGTGCGCGTCCTCGACGAGTGAGCGGCTCCCGCCTCCTGCGGCGCTGGACACACCGGCGGGCGCTCGCCGCCGGGGGCGCCGCGGCGCTTGCCATCTGCGCCGCCGTCTACTTCACGCGCGGCGAGGCCGACGCGCCGTACAAGCCGGGAGAGCGGGTCGAGGGGATCACCGACGTCCACCGCGCGTCGCGCTCTGCGGACGGAGACTGGAGCGTCCGGTGGAAGGACATAGCCGTGGCCTCGGGAATCGACTTCCACCACTTCTCGGGCGGCGCGCGCTCCACGCAACTCCCGGAGGACATGGGCTCCGGCTGCGCCTTCGCCGACTACGACCGCGACGGCGACTGGGACCTCTTCGTGGCCGACACGGCGGGTCCGCTCACGATCTCGCCGGAGGAGATGCGGAAGTCGCCGGGCGGCTGCCGCCTCTACCGCAACGACGGCGGCGTCTTCACGGACGTGACGCAGGAGGCGGGGCTCGGGGACCTCAAGGGCCTTACCATGGGCGCCGCCTGGGGCGATTACGACAACGACGGCTACCCCGACCTCGTCGTCACCTCGTACGGCGAGATCCGCCTCTTCCACAACCGGGGCGACGGCACCTTCGAGGACGTCTCCAGGAAGTCGGGCGTGGGCGGGCGGCGCGGCTTCTGGACGGGAGCGGTCTGGGGAGACGCCGACGGCGACAGGCTCCTCGACCTCTACGTCTGCAACTACGTGGACTACCGTTTTGACCCGAAGGACGCCGGGAAGATCTCGGGGTCCGGCGCCGCGGCGAGCCCTTTCACCATCAATCCGGAGTCGTATCCGCCCGCGCCGAACCTCTTCTTTCACAACGAGGGGCACGGCCGCTTCCGGGAGATGGCGGCGGAGGCGGGCGTGGCGAATCCGACCGGTCGGAGCCTCTCGGCGACGTTCGCCGATTTCAACGACGACGGCCGGCCCGACCTCTACGTCGCCAACGACGTCTCCGAAGGGGCGCTCTTCATCAACGAGGGGGAAGGGATCTTCTCGGACAAGGGACGCGAGGCGCACGTGGCCGACTACCGGGGCTCGATGGGGATCGCCGTGGGAGACGCGGACGGCGATGGGGCCCTCGACATGTTCGTCACGCACTGGATCGCGGAGGCGAACGCCTTTTATCTGAACAAGCGGCTGAAGAGGCCCGGCGCCGGCGCCCTCGACTTCGAGGACGCCGCGGAGCGCTTCGGGCTGGGGCAGATCTCGACCGACGACATCGCGTGGGGCACGGCGTTCCTCGACGTGGACGCCGACGGCTGGCCCGACCTCGTCGTCGCCAACGGGTCCACGTTCGAGGACCCGGCCGACACCCGGAAGCTCCTCGCGATGCCGATGCGGCTTTTCTGGAACCGGGAGGGGAAGCGGTTCGCCGACGTGGCGCCCCTCTCGGGCAGCGAGCTGATCCGGCCGCGCGTGGGGCGGGGGCTCGCGATCGCCGACGTGGACGGCGACCTGTGCGAGGAGATCGCCGTCGTCGTGCACGGCGGGAACCTCGCCCTGCTCAAGGCCGAGGGAGGCCCGGCCAATCACCGCGTCGCGTTCCGCTGCGAGGGGACGCGCTCGAACCGCTCCGCCTTCGGGACGAAGCTCGTCCTCGCGGCGGGGGGAAGGGCGCAGCTCAAAGAGATCGGCGCCGGCTCGTCCTACCTTTCACAGAACGCCCCGGAGGCGATCTTCGGTCTCGGCGCGCGGGACCGCGTGGAACGCCTGACCGTCCGCTGGCCCTCAGGCTCGACGCAGGTCTTCACCGATCTGCCGGCCGACCAAGCGTACCGGCTCGTCGAGGGGGACGGGCAGGCGCATCCGCTCGAGGACCGCCGCGCGAGGACGCTTGCCTTCTGGGACACCCACCGCCGCGCCCGGGAGGCGGCCGCCGCGGGCCGCACGGCCGAGGCGATTGCCGGATACCGCAAGGCGCTCTCGATCGATCCGCGGCACGAGAACAGCCTCTATGCGCTCGGCAACCTGTGCGTAGAGATCGGCGATCGGCCGGCGGCGAAAAGCGCCTTCGAGTCCCTCCTCGCCGTCCAGCCTCGCAGCGGCGGCGGGCACGGCGCTCTCGGGGACCTGCTGGCGGACCCGGCGTCGGGGGCACTCCAGGACCTCGACGTCGCCCGCCGCCACTACGAGCAGGCGGGTGCCCTGAACGCTGAGGAGACCGGCTGGGTGGTGCGCCTGGGCGAGGTGGCCCTGCGGGAAGGGGACGAGCGGGCGGCGACGCGGCAGTTCCAGAAGGTCCTCGTGAGCAACTCCCACTCGTTTCAGGCGCTCTACCTGCTCGGCTACCTCGCCTGGCGGCGGGGCGACGGGCCAGAGGCGCGGCGCCGATTCGACGCGGCGTTCGCGGGGCTCGGGCCGCAGGCGGCGCCGGCCCCCGGCGAGGGGGACATGAGGAAAGCCGAAAAGCCGCTGCCGAAGAGGGGAGCCTTCAGCGGGCACTGGGCCTACCTGGCCCGCGGCGGCGTCCGCCTGGAGGACGCGTACCGCGAGCTCGACGGCGAGCTTCGGCCGTCCCGGGCGGCCCCCTGATCAGACTTCTCGAACCGGCTCGAGCTTTTCGGTCAGGCTGGCCCGCAGGAACTCGCGGTTGAAGCGAGCGATGAAGTCGATCGAGATGCCCTTCGGGCAGACAGCCTCGCACTCGCCGTGGTTCGAGCAGCTGCCGAAATCGAGCCCCTGCATCCGGTGCGCCATGCGCAGCACGCGCTGGCCGGCCTCGGGGCGGCCCTGCGGCAGCAGCGCCAGGTGCGAGACCTTCGCGGCGGTGAAGAGCATCGCCGAGCCGTTGGGGCAGGCCGCGACACAGGCGCCGCAGCCGATGCAAGCGGCGGCGTCCATGGCCCGGTCGGCGCCTTCTTGTCGATCAAGATGGCGTTGGCTTCCGGAGCGCTGCCGGTTCGGGCGGAGATGAAGCCCCCGGCCTGGACGATTGTGTCGAGCGCGCCGCGGTCGACGACGAGGTCTTTGAGCACGGGGAAGGCTTTCGCGCGGAAGGGCTCGACGATCAGTGTGTCGCCGTCGGCAAACTGACGCAGGAAGAGCTGACAGGCGGTCGTCAGGCGCTGGGGCCCGTGCGCGACGCCGCCGATCAAGAACCCGCAGCTGCCGCAGATGCCCTCGCGGCAGTCGTGGTCGAAGGCGACGGGGCGCTCTCCCTTCAGGATGAGCCGCTCGTTCAGGATGTCGAGCGCCTCGAGAAAAGACAAGTCCTCGGCGAGCCGTCGACGTCGTAGGGGACGATCCGACCCTCCTCGGAGGGGCCGCCCTGCCTCCAGATCCGGAGCGTCAGCTTCACTTGTAGCTCCGCTGCGTCAGGTGGACTTGCTCGAAGGCGAGCGGCTCCTTGTGGAGCACGGGGGTCTTCCCGACGCCCGCAAACTCCCACGCGGCGACGTGCGCGAAGCGCTCGTCGCCGCGCAGCGCCTCGCCCTCCGGCGTCTGGTGCTCTTCGCGGAAGTGGGCGCCGCAGGACGCGGCGGCGTGCGGCCTCGTCGACCGTTGCACGAACGACGCGGAAACGGCGCTCCAGCAGTGGTTCGACGAGCGCCTGGCGGGCAAGTCGGCCGTCGCCGTCCGTCCGCAGAAATTGCGCGAAGTTCTGGACATGGGCGGCGCGGGGATTCAGGTCGGGACCGCCTTTGCCTTTTGCGAAGAATCGGGATTGGCCAACGCATATAAGAAGATGCTTCTGCGAAAATCCACAGAAGGCGCCGCCCGGGTGTTTACCGACCCTATCGCTTCGCCGACCGGATTTCCATTTAAAGTGGCGCACCTGGAAAACTCCCTCTCCGAGCGGGAAGCCTATCTGGCGCGGGCTCGCATCTGCGATCTTGGATATTTGCGCGAGGCCTATCAGAAAGAGGATGGAACCATCGGCTATCGTTGCTCGTCCGAACCGGTCGACATTTATCTTTCCAAGGGCGGTAAAGAGGAAAGCACCGTCGGCCGAAAATGCCTCTGCAACGCGCTCATGGCCAACATAGGACTTGCGCAGGTCCGAAAAGACGGCGCCATCGAAAAGCCGCTGATCACCTGCGGCGACGATCTGGTCGAGACTGCGCGGTTTATTTCGCCCGGCCGGTCGTCCTACACCGCTACGGAGGTCATCCGCAAGCTGTTGGAGGAACCGGCCTGATGACGCGGGCCGGAGCCGCTGCGGACGGGATTGACGCAGCGATTCCGCAAATAGGCTCTCTAAAGGCCCCGATGTAAGAAATGATCTTCAGCGGGATCCCCACGAAGGCAATCCCGTAACCGCGAAACGTCCGAGAAATGTGGGTGTACTCGCGGCCGGGCTCGCGCCCGAGGGGCATCGGAGAGGAAGACCGCGTAAGCCACCGATGTGGCCAGCACCGCGGGCGCGAGGACGATGTAGCCCAGGATCACGCTGGGGCCTGTGAGCGCCCAGGCTTCGCCCGTCACCTTGAAGATCCCCGCTCCGATTAAGATCCCCAGGAGAGCGGCATCTAACCTGAGGTTCCGGCGGCCTACTCCAGGAGGTCGCTCGGAGAAGCCGCCCCGCCGATCCGGGACCTCCGCTGTGTACCGGTTTCAGGCCACGAACGGAATGAATCGTCTGGTCCGTCCGGCGTAGTGCG
>JBBDKM010000053.1:0-23296 GCA_040879385.1 Thermoanaerobaculia bacterium
GACCAAGAACGAGGGCCTCTTCTTCGCGGCGGCCGGTTGCCTCATCGCTCTTGCCTTCGGCGGGTCCCGGCGCTGGAAGGCCGCGCTCGCCGCCCTGCCCACGGCCCTTCTGGTGCACGGCCTGCACCTGGCGTGGCGGGGCCGCCTGCCCCTGCGGGACTTCGAATTCGGCCTGTTTTCCGTGGAGCGCGTGTGGGATTCGCTCGCGGCCGCGGGGGGCATGCTCGGTCTCTCGGCCTGGGCCGGCCTGGCGCTTCTGGTCGTTCTGATCGCGCTGGGCGGGCGCGTCCCCGCGGGCAACCGCCTGCTCCTGCTTTCTGCCTGTGGGCTCGCGGCCTACCTCATCGTTCCCGCCTTCGCCGTCCGGGGACCGGCGTGGCTCGTCGAGACGACGCTGCTCCGGACGACTTCGGCCCTTGGCCCCCTGCTCGCGGCGGCGATCGCCGTGCGCTATCGGCCCGAGCTTGCGCGAGGCATCTGATCTCGCCGGTGCATCCACCGGATCCGGAGCACGTCCCACAGCGTCTGCAGGGCGTCGCGCACGACCCGCACCTTGGACTCGGGGGAGTTGAACCAGAGCACGGGGACCTCCGCGATCGCCAGGCCGCGGCGGCGGGCGAGGTAGAGGATCTCCACGTCCCAGGCGAAGCGGTCGATGCGCGCCGCCCGGAAGAGCTCGCGCGTGGCGTCGCCGCGGAAGAGCTTGAAGCCGCACTGGGTGTCCTGAATCCCGGGAACCGCGAAGAGCTGGATGAGCTTGTTACCGGTGCGGCCGAGAAGCACGCGATGGAAGGCCTGGCGCTTGCGCACGAGGTCGTCCTCGAGGGCGCGCGAGCCGATGACCACGGGATGCGTCGGGAGCCGCTCGGCGAGCTTGCCCCACTCGGAGAGCGGCGTCGAGAGGTCCGTGTCGGAGATCAGGATCGTCTCGCCCGAAGAGGCGAGCACGCCCGTGCGGATCGCCGCCCCCTTGCCCCGGTTCGCGCCGTAGGACATCACCTTCAAGTCGAGCGCCTCGTCCCCGGCGAACCGTCTCGCCCGCGCGGCCGTGTCGTCCGTCGACCCGTCGTCGACGAGGATCGCCTCCCAGTCCTGCCCGCCCGGCCGCGAGCGGATCCATTCCGCGACGTCGCGCACGCAGGCCTCGATGCGGGCGGCCTCGTTGTAGGCGGGGATGACGAGGGAGGATTTCACCGTCTCTCGGCCTCGAGGACGAACTGGTACCCGAAAAGCGTCGGCCACAGCCGCGCCGTGGCGCTCGCGAAGCCGCGGACCGGGCCGGCGAGCGGCGGCTTGCCCAGCGCGGCGACCGCGAGCTCGTAGGGCATCGCTGTGGCTGCGATGCCGCGAAGGCGGAAACCTCCGGACTCGATCAGCGCGCGAGCCGAGCGCCGCGTGTAGAACCGCAGGTGCGTGCGGTCGAGGATGCCGCGCTCGGCGTAGGGAAAACGGCCCGCCAGGAGCGCCGCGCGCACGGTGACGTTGGCGACGTTGGGCAGCGAGACGAGGAGCGTCCCGCCCGGGACCAGCCAGGCGCGGATGCGCTCGAGAAGATCTTCCGGACGCGGCAGGTGCTCCAGGACGTCGGCGCAGACGACGGCGTCGAAGGGAGCGTCCCAGGATCCGGCGGACATCGCGTCGCAGGCCCGCCAGTCGTCGTAGCCGTCGCTGCAGGAGGAGGGGAGCGCCGCGTCGGGCTCCACGCCCGCGAGGAAGGCGCAGCGGTCGCGGACCGCCCGCCCCAGGTGCCCTCCTGCGGCGCCCAGGTCGAGGAGGCGCAGTCCGGCGGGCAGGGCGCGGATCCGCCGGCGCAGGAGGTCGTGGGAGGAGCCGGGGATCTCCTTCCAGACGTACTTTTCTGCGATCTCACTCACGGAACTTCTGCGCGATTGGATACCGCCGGCCCTCTCCGAAGGCTCGGGCGGTGACCTTCGGGCCCGGCGGCATCTGGCGCCGCTTGTATTCGGCGGCATCGATGCGCCGGGCGATCTCCCGCGCGAGCGCGAGCGGCACCTTCGCCGCGCGCGCCGCCTTTGCGACGGGGAGCGCCCGGTCGACGAGCGCCTCGATGAGCGGATCGAGCTTCTCGTACGGAGGCAGCGAGTCGGTGTCCTTCTGGTTCGGGCGCAGCTCCGCCGAGGGAGGCTTCTCGATGGTCGCCCGCGGGATCCGCTCCCCGTCGCGGTTCAGCTCCGCGGCGAGCTCGTACACCAGCGTCTTGGGAACGTCCGAGAGGAGCGCGTATCCCCCCGCCATGTCGCCGTACAGCGTGCAGTAGCCCACCGCGATCTCGGACTTGTTGCCCGTCGAGAGCACGAGATGACCGAACCGGTTCGAGAGCGCCATCAGGATCGCGCCGCGGATGCGAGCCTGCAGGTTTTCCTCCGTCGGCGACGGGCCTCCTTCGCGAAGCGCCGGCTGGAGCGTTCCCCGGTACGCGTCCAGGACTGCGCCGATCGGGATCACCTCGAAGGAAATCCCGAGGCGCCCGGCGAGCGCCTTCGCGTCCCGAAGGCTTCCTTCCGACGAGTACGGACCCGGCATCGCGACGCCGTGCACGCGATCGGGCCCCAGGGCCTCCGCCGCGAGCACCGCGGTCACGGCCGAGTCGATCCCGCCCGAGAGCCCGAGCACCGCGCTCCCGAATCCGCACTTGGCCGCGTAGTCTTCGAGCGCGAGCACGAGAGCGCGGCGCAGCCCCGGGACGGCGGAGTCGTCGCGCGGCGCGGGGCCGCGCCCGCCGGGAAGGTCGATTGTCCAGAAATCCTCCTCGAACCGCCGGCCGGCGCCCACCAGGCGGCCGCGCGCGTCGAAGGCCGTCGAGGCGCCTTCGAAGACGAGACAGTCGTTGCCGCCCACCAGGTTGCAATGGACCAGGGGCACCCCCGTCCGGCGCGCGATGCGCTCCATCATGCGGCGCCGCAGGCGGTTCTTGCCGAGCGAGTATGGGGAGGCGGAGATGTTGACGTGCAGGTCGAGGGTCCCGCTCTCCAGCTCCGCGACCGGGTCTGTCGGGTAGAGCGGGCGCTTCCAGAAGGTCTTGTCGTTCCAGATGTCCTCGCAGATCGTCACGCCGACGCGCCGCCCGGCGATCCGCAGCGTCAGGGGCCGGTTTCCCGGCTCGAAGTAGCGCCCCTCGTCGAAGACGTCGTACGTGGGCAGCAGCCGCTTGCGGTAGATCCCGACGCGGCGGCCGCGCCGGGCTGCGAGGGCGGCGTTGTAGACCCGGCGCCCGCTCGCGCTTCGGTTCCGGGCGAGCGTCCCGAAGATCCAGACGGCGTCGCCAGCGGCGTGGACGATGCGCTCGGCCGCCCGCTCGGTGCCCGCGACGAACGCCGGCCGCTCGACGAGGTCCCGGGGGGGGTAGCCGCAGACGGCGAGCTCGGGAAACAGCACGAGGTCGGCCCCCGCCTCCTCTGCCCGGCGGCCGTGCGCGACGATCCTCCCGGTGTTGCCGGCGAAATCCCCGATGGTCGTGTCGATCTGGGCGATCGCGACGCGCAGTGGCCTCCGCGAGCTAGTCAACGGTCAGCGCGCGGCCCGAGAGCCGATCGGCCGGCGTCGGTGCGTCGGGGCTCGACGCGGTCCAGAGAAGGGGCAGGCCGGCGGCCGCGACCGTCGCGGCCGTGCCGAGCCACCGGGTCAGCGCCGCCGAGGCCGCCAGGCCGGCGCCGTCCGAGGGCGGCCGCGCCGAGAGGTCGGCGAGAGCCATGCCGACGGTTTTCCCGAACAGCACGAGCGGCGGCACGGTCGCGAAGAAGGAGAGGTAGAAGACGAATCCCAGGGCCCAGGCGATGCCGGCCGGCCTGGGGCTCGCGCCCGTGACCAGGCGCGCCGCCAGGATCGCGATCGCGGCCAGCAGCAGGATCGCCGCGGCATCCGCCGCGGCGGCGGACCAGCGCGCGGAGAGAGGCGCGGCCGCCCGCGCGGGGACCACGGTCTCGGGCTCCGACGCGAGCTCGGCGGGCGCCGCCCCGTGCAGGGGGAAATCGTCGAGAGGGCTCGCGGGCTCCCGCACCATTTTCGGGCTACGGCCGCTGTTGGATGTGCCGGACGTAGATGCGACCCATCAGGTCGAGATCGCCCTTGAGGTAGCGCTCGGCGAACTTCTTGTGGCGCGCGGCGGCCGCGTCGCCCGGGTCGACGGCCAGAACCTCCGTGAAGCTCTCGACCGCCTTCGGATAGAGGCCGTTCTGGAGCTGGGCGATGCCCTGGTTGTAGTACGAGCGCAGGAGGTACGAGCGCGCGTCCTGGTTGGAACGGTCCGCCTGGACGATCCGCCACAGGATCGGGATCGCCGTGTCGTACTCGCCTTCGTTGTAGAGCTTGACGGCGGGCGTGAGCTCGTTGACCTTCTCGGAAGCGGCGCCCATCGACTGCGTGAAGGTCGGGTCCCCCGAGAAGGCGGGGGCGGCCAGGGCGAAGAGCTTGAGAGCGTCGATGTACCGCTTCTCGGCGAGCGCGCGCTCCGCCGTTTCGCGCTGCTGGACCGCCTCTGCCGGCGGGCCCGCCGGCGCGGGGGCCTTCTCCCCGGGCGCGGCGTCGGAATCTCCTGCCGAGGCCGTGCCGCCGTCGGACTCCCGCGTCAGAGAGGCGAGCAGCTTCTGGGCGCGCGCGTGATCGGGATGCCCCGGGGCGATCCGCCGCAGCTCGGCCACGGTTTCGGCGACTTTGCCCTCGCGGAAGAGCATCGTCGCGTGCTCGAGGGAGGGGCCGCCCGGCGCCGGAGCGGCGGTCGGCCCGCCCGAGGACGGGCGCAGCAGCAGGTAGCCGCCCATGGCTACGGCGAGCGCGAGGGCGCCTCCCAGGGCCAGGACGAACCGCTTGTCCAGCGAGCGCCGCGGCGCCCGGGCCGTGGGAGCTTCCTTCGCCCTGGCTGCGCGCGGCTCCTCGACCTGTTCCGTGTCGGGCTCGGTGGTCTGCGCCATCTCCTCGTCGAGGATGTCGCGCTGCGGCGTCTTCCTGGAAAGATCCAGACCCGAGGACGGGCGGGCGAGCTCCTGCTCGATCCGGTCGAGGTAGGAGCGCGCCGTCGCGTCGCTCTCGTCGAGCGCGAGCACCCGGAGGAAGGACTCGCGCGCGCCGGTGAAGTCGCCCCCCTCGAAGCTCTCGCGGCCCTTCTTCAGGCTCTCCGCGATGCGGCGGTTGCCCTCGGCCATGTCCTGGCGGGCCCGCTCGATGCGGCCCACCGCCTCGGAGTTGTTGATGTCGATCAGGAAGATCCGCGACCACATCTCGATGGCCTGCTGCCGGTTGCCCGCGTTCACGGCGGCGTCCCCCCGGGCGAGCAGCGACTCGATCTCCTGCTGGGGCGACGGCGGTTCGGGCTCGGAGTGCGCGGCGGAAGGCGCCGCGTCGAGCGGCGCGTTCCCGAGGTCCTCGGCGGGCTCGCTCCAGAGATTCGGCGGGGTCCCCGAGTCTCCGAGGGAGAGGGAGGAGAACGCGCTCGCGGGTTCGGCTCCGGCGTCCTCGCCGAACGAGAGCGGTCCCCTGTCGGGCGCGCCCAGGTCCGCGGGCGGCGGAACGACGGCTCCGCTGTCCAGCGGATCGTCGAGCGAGAGCGAGTCGAGGCTCAGGGCGTCCAGCCCGCCCGCCGCCTCGCCTTCCTGCGCGGAGGGCCGCGGAGCGAAGCCGGGGTTGGTGGATTCGCCGATCTCGGCGGGCGCCCGCGGCGCGAGCTTGCGCTCCAGGAGGGCGACGGCGGGATGCTCGGCGTCGAGCGAGCGCATTTTGTCGAGGGCCGCGCGCGCCTCGGCCGGGCGCTGCGCGTCGAGCGCCCCGAGGGCCCGCTGCCGCGCGATCTCGAACTGGGGGGCGGCGTTCTTCTTCTGGCGCGCCTTCTCGAGGATCTGGGTGGCGTCCTGGTTGCCCGGAAGGACCTGGAGCACCTGCCCGGCGGCTGCGAGGGCGGCGTCGAAATCGCGCGCGCTGTAGCTCTCGGAGGCGCGGACGAGCAGCCGGTCCGTCTCGACCGAAGCCACACGCTCCTGCCGCGTCGGCGTGGCCGAGACGATCGCTTCGAGCGACGCCATGTCGACGCCCGCCGCGGGGTTCTTCGCCTTCTCCATCAGCTGCCGGGCCGGGACGAACCGCGGATCCATCTTGAGGATGAAATCGCACCCGATCAGGCAGTCGTCGGTCTTGCCTTCCTTGAACAGGTTCAGGGTGTGACGAAACGTCGAAAGGATCTTCTCGCGGACCTCGCGGGGCAGCGAGGGGTTGCCGGGATAGGAGCCCGTTTCGGCCGTGCTGCTCATCGCGCGATCCCCGAGGCCGCCGGGGAGAGTCGGGTTTTCGTGTTCACGTTGCCGGTGATTATAAACTGCCCCGTCAGGAACTTCCGCAATGCGAACCATCATCGAGTGCGTTCCGAACATCTCCGAGGGGCGGGACCGCAAGTCCGTCGACGAGATCGCCGCGGCGGTGCGGGCCGCGCCGGGGGTGCGGTTGCTCGATGTCTCCTCCGATCCCTCGCACAACCGCAGCGTGCTGACCTTCGTGGGAGACGCCGCGGCGCTTCGGGCGGGCGTGCGGGCCCTCTTCGAGGCCGCCCTCACCCGTGTCGATCTGCGGCGCCACGCGGGCGAGCACCCGCGCATGGGAGCCGTGGACGTCGTGCCGTTCATCCCCATCCGCGGAGCGTCCATGGACGACTGTGTCGCGCTCTCGCGCGAGGCGGGCGCGGAGATCGCCGAGCGCTTCGGCGTCCCCGTCTACCTGTACGAGGAGTCGGCCTCTTCGGAGCCGCGGCGCAACCTCGCCGAGATCCGGAAGGGTCAGTTCGAGGGCTTCGCCGAAAAGATGCGGGACCCGCGCTGGGCTCCGGACTTCGGGCCGCGCGAGCCGCATCCGTCCGCGGGCGCGGTGGCCGTGGGCGCCCGGCCGTTCCTCATCGCCTACAACATCAACCTCGCGACGACCGACCTCGCGGTTGCCGACCGCATCGCGAGGGCGATCCGCCATCTCTCCGGCGGTTTCCGCTACGTCAAAGCGATGGGGGTCGCCCTGGCCGACCGCGGGATCGTCCAGGTCTCCATCAACATGACCAACTACCGGAAGACCCCGCTCCACCGCGTGTTCGAGTGTGTCCGCTCCGAGGCCGCGCGCCACGGCGTGCCGATCGTCGGGTCCGAGATCGTCGGCCTGACCCCGGCGGAGGCGCTGTACGCCGCGGCCGAGCACTACCTGAGGCTGGAGGGATTCTCCGCCGAGCAGGTGCTGGAGACGAAGCTGCTGGAGGAGTAGCGGTCAGCGACTCCCTCTCCACCTCGATCCCATGCCCCCCGTTCAGTTTCGGGAAGTCGCGGAGCGGGCGGCTTCGTCGGAGCTC
Source organism: Thermoanaerobaculia bacterium (assembly GCA_040879385.1). GTDB lineage: Bacteria > Acidobacteriota > Thermoanaerobaculia > UBA5066 > Gp7-AA6 > DAHUXD01. The sequence goes on from JBBDKM010000053.1 coordinate 7,331, forward strand.
GCGGCCTTCGTTCCCGAGGGCAGGGCCAGCGCGGCGTGGATGGCCCGCGCGAACTCGATGTGGAGCGCGTGCCCGGCCTTCCGGGCGTAGATGCGGCCATGGAGCGGCCGGCCGAGAAGGGCCAGGTCGCCGACCAGATCGAGGATCTTGTGTCGTACGAACTCGTCCCGAAACCGGAGGGGTCCGGAGAGGATGCCGCTGTCGTCCAGGACGACGGCGTTGTGGAGGCTGCCGCCCCGGGCGAGGCCGCGGGCGCGCAGCTCCTCGACATCGCGCGCGAAACCGAACGTGCGGGCCGGAGCGATGCCCGCGGCGAACTCTTCGGGCCGAAGGGCGAAGGTCAGCGCCTGCTGGCCGACGATCGGGTGGGGAAAGTCGATCTCGTAGGTGATCGTCAGCCCGGGGCCGTCGGGGACGTAGAGCACGCGCCGGTCCCCGCGGGTCACCTCGACCGGCTCCGCGGGGGTCAGGGGCCTCACGGCGGCGTCCTGCCGCTCGAAGCCGGCGGCGTGGAAGAGGCGCACGAAGGGCAGCGCCGAACCGTCGACGATCGGCACCTCGGGACCCTCGATCTCGATCAGGCAATTGTCGAGGCCGACCCCCACCGCGGCCGCCAGGACGTGCTCGACAGTGCCGATCGAAATCTCGCCGCTCTTGAGCGTCGTGGCGTAGTCGAACGAGGACGCCGACGTCAGGGCAGCGGGAATCAGCCGATTCGGATGCTCGCGGCGCATGAAGACGAGACCGTGGTCGGGCGGCGCGGGGCGGAAATGCGCACGAACCGGGTGGCCCGAATGAAGGCCGACTCCGTCGATCGAGACCGTGGTTCGAAGTGTTGCCTGTTGTCTCATACCTCTAACTACGGAACTCAACGATCGTCGATCGGTGCGAGAACAATGCCAGCTTCACGGCCTTGCGGTAGTTGTGTCGTATCCCTTTATTCTTGAGAAGCTTAGCATAACTCGTGAAATTCGGCGCGCCCGGGCTCGAGTGGCAGATTGTGTACACCGGTGTGGTTTCGGAGACACGGGGTCCGCGGGGGCGCCGGGGTAGACTGCTCGGCCGGGTTCATGAAGCAGCAGATCGCGAGCGCGTCCAGGTCGGCCGTCAAACCCATCGCCACCAATCGGAAGGCCTTCCATGACTACTTCATCGACGACCGCACCGAGGCGGGCCTGGTCCTGACGGGCACGGAGGTGAAGTCGCTGCGGGAGGGCCGAGCCCAGCTCAAGGACTCGTACATCCAGTTCCGCGACGGGGAGGCTTACCTGGTCGGAGCGCACATCTCGCCCTACGGGGCCGGGTCCTGGACCAACCACCTCCCCGAGCGGGACCGCAAGGTGCTCCTGCACCGGCGGGAGCTCGATCGCTGGGCGGGCGCCGTGGCCACCAAGGGCGTCGCCTGTGTGCCGCTGTCGCTATATTTCAAGGGCTCCCGGGCCAAAGCCGAAATCGCGCTCGTCAAGGGCAAAAAGATGCACGACAAGCGGGACGCGATCCGGGACCGCGACCTGAAGCGCGAAGCGGATCGGGAGATGCGGAACCGCAAGTGACGCCGGACGCGCCCCCGCGGGCCGGCATCCAGATCCGGGACTTTCGACCGGCCGATCTCGAGGCCGCCTACGAGCTCGACCAGCGCTGCTTCGAGCGGGACATCGCGTACACGCGCGGCCAGATCCGCGCCTTCCTCGCGCGGCCGGGCGCCGTCGGGCTGATCGCGGAGTCGGGCGGACGGCTGTCGGGCTTCGCGATCGGCGAGACCGCGGGCTCCCGCGGCCACATCGTGACGATCGACGTCGACGCGTCCGACCGGCGGCGCGGCGCGGGCAAGCGGCTTCTGGGCGAGCTGCTGCGGCGGCTGGCGGCGGAGGGCGCCCGGGAGGCGCGGCTGGAGGTCGACCTCCGCAACGCGGCGGCCATCCGCTTCTACGAGCGCATGGGATTCCGGGAGAAGCGGCGGCTGTCGGACTACTACGGGCCCGGCCTGGATGGACTGCGGATGGTGCGCGCCCTGAGCCGTGAGTCGTGAGCCGTGAGCTGCCCACGGGTCGACCGCCGACGGGAGCGCCTCAGCCGCGACAGTACGTCGGGATCCAGCTCTTCTCGATGACGTCCGGACGCATCGTGCTGTAGTCGAACTTCTCGGCGTCTTCGACCATCCGGTCGATGTCGAAGAGCAGGCTCGACTCGGGGATGTCCTTGTAAAACGCGCGGAACATCGGCTCGACCATCCGGCGCGCCACGCGCATCCCGATCGGCCCGATGAAGTTCCGGCGCTGGCCGACGTGCGCCATCTCGTCGGTCATGATCTCCCGTAGGAGCTCGCGGACGCGGTCGCGCGCCTCCGTCTCGTCGGCGAAGATGTCGTCGAGGACTGAGTCGATGTGGAGGTACAGTGTCAGCCCCATCAGCTCGCTGACGAAGGCGGGCGGCGACATGACCGATTCGGGGAACCGCGGAAAGAGCCTGTAGACGCGGCCCATCCACTTGCCGAGCGGCACCCACTCGACGCGGTCGAGGTGAAAGGTGCGGAACATCTCGTGGAAGAGGCGGACGTGGCTGAACTCCTCGCACAGGTGGTAGCGGCTGATCTTCTCCGTCGTCAGCCGAGATTCGCCGATCGACGGGATCAGGTCCCAGGCCGCCGAGATGCCGACCCACTCGTGCCGCGCGAACTTGTAGAGGAAGGTCAGCAGCAGCGTCTTCCGATCGAACGTGCGGGGGTCCTCCTGCATCTTCACGTAGTTGCGGTAGAAGCGCTCAGGGTCCGGCAGGGGCTTCCGGGACCGCACGGGGTGGGCGTGGAATCGCGCCAGGGTCTGTTTCTTGCGGGTCAGGTCCTTCTCGACCTCGAGGATCTCCCCGTCGTGGCGCCGCGAGTAGTGCCAGTAGCTCTCGAAGTTGTCCACGCGCTCCTGGCGGGTGGCGGGCGTGAATATGGATCGATATCGGGCCGGAGATGCCGGCGCGGCGGCAGCGTTCATGTGCGGGATCGTACCCGAAGATGGCGCCAGGAGGTCTGAGCGCCGCCCGGCCGAAGCTCTAGTGAGGTCGGCCGAAGCGGGAGTGCTCCTGCCGGGTCTCGGCAGTCCGGCTCTTGCGCAGGAAGCTCTCGAAGGCCTCCGGCGGTAGCGGCCGGGAGAGCAGAAAGCCCTGGAGCTGGTCGCACTCGTGGCCCTTGAGGAACGCGAGCTGCTCCTCCGTCTCGACGCCCTCGGCGATGACGATGAGCTCGAGGCTCTGTCCCATCGCGATGACGGCCATCGCGATCGCGGCGTCGTCCTTGTCGGCGGGCAGGTCGCGCACGAAGGACTGGTCGAGCTTGATGCGGTCGATGGGGAAGCGCTTGAGGTAGTTGAGGGAGGAGTAGCCGGTGCCGAAGTCGTCCATGGAGATGCGCACGCCCTGCTTCTTCAGGCCCCAGAGGGTGTTGATCGAGTGCTCGGCGTTCTGCATGGCGTTGGACTCGGTGATCTCGAGGTCGAGCTTGTCCGCCTCGAGCCCGGTGTCCGCGAGGGCGGAGGCCACCTGGCTGACGAGGTCGGTCTGCTGGAACTGTCGGCTCGACAGATTGACGGAGACCGTGAGGCCCGGGAATCCCTGCGCGTGCCACTTGCGCGCCTCGGCGCAGGCGGTGCGGAGCACCCATTCCCCGATGGGGACGATGAGGCCGGAGAGCTCGGCGATGGGGATGAAGTCGCCCGGCGGGATCAGGCCGAGCTCCGGGTGTCTCCAGCGAATGAGCGCCTCCGCGCCGAGAACCTCGGCGGTCCTCAGGTCGATGAAGGGCTGGAAGTGGAGCTCGAGCTCGTCGTTGGCCACGGCCTGGCGCAGCCGGCTCTCGAGCGAGAGCCGCTCGATCGCCTTCGCGTTCATCGCGGGCGTGTAGAGCTGGTAGTTGTCGCGCCCCTGCTCCTTGGCGCGGTACATCGCGGAATCGGCGTTGCGAACCAGCGTCTCCGCGTCGTGGCCGTCGGACGGGTAGACGGAGACCCCGAGACTCGTCGTGACGAAGAGCTCGCGGCCGTCGATCCAGAATGGGTCGTGGATCGCGTCGCAGACCTTGCGCGCGATCTTCGCGGCGTCCTCCTCGGCAGAGATCCCCGGCACGAGGAGCGTGAACTCGTCCCCGCCCAGGCGCGCGACGGTGTCGCCCTCGCGCACGTACTCCTGGATCCGCTCGGCGAGCTGACGCAGCAGCTCGTCGCCGACCGAGTGCCCGAGGGAGTCGTTGATCACCTTGAAGCGGTCGAGGTCCAGGAAGAGGACGGCGAGCTTCTGGTTGTGCCGGTGGGCCTGCGCCACGGCGAGCGTGAGGCGGTCGTTGAACAGCAGCCGGTTGGGCAGGTTCGTCAGGGGGTCGTGGAAGGCGAGATGCTTGACCTGCTCCTCGGCGCGCTTGCGCTCGGTGATGTCGATGGTCGTCCCCTCGATCACCGAGAGGGCCCCGTCGGGGCCCTCGATCAGGTTCTCGCTTTCGAGGACCCAAACCGCGCTGCCGTCCTTGCGCTTGAGGCAGAGCTCGTAGTTGGTCAGGCTCTGGCGTTCGAGGAGCTTGGCGACGGCGGCGTCGCGGTCGTTGGGGTTCTGGTAGAAGTCCCAGGCCGTCTGCTGGAGGACCTCCTCCCGCGAGGCATATCCGAAGATGCGAGCGAAGGACTCGTTGCAGTCGAGCATCCGGCCTTCCAGCGTCGAGCGGTAGACGCCAGCGAGGTTGCGCTCGAAGAGCGTCCGATAGCGCTTCTCCGACAGCCGCAACGCCTCCTCGATCTCGCGCCGGCTGCTGATGTCCGTGATCGTGCCGAGGCAGCGCGGACCCTGGCCCTCCGAGCCGCGCAGAAGGGCGCTCGCATGGTGCCAGTGGAGCGTCGAGCCGTCCTTGCGCTGGACGCGGTACTCCTCGATGAACGGCTCCCCGGTCTCAAAGTGCCGGGCGACGCTCGCGAGGAGCCGCGCGCGGTCCTCCGGGTGAATCGCCTTCTCCCAGCCCTCGACGTTCCGGGGGAACTCGCCCTCGGCGTAGCCGAGGATGCGGTCGATGTCGCCGAACCAGGAGATCCTCCCGCTCTGCCGGTCCCACTCGTGGATGAGATCGCTCGACATCAGGGCCGCGCGCCGGAAGCGCTCCTCGGACTCGCGCAGCGCCTCTTCGGTGCGGGCGCGCTCCGCGAGATCGCGGACGAAGACCGTGGTGAGCCGCTTGCCGTCGCGGACGAGCTCGCCGTAGGTCAGCTCGAACGGCACGGCGCGGCCGCTCGCGTGGCGGCCGGTCGACCCGAAACGCGCGGGCGCCCCGTTGTCCCCGATGCGGCTCCGATCCGGCCGGTAGTCGGGGATCAGCGACGTGACCGATTGCCCGATCATCGCGGCGACGGGGTAGCCGAAGAGATTCGCGGCGGTCTGATTGGCGAAGAGCAGCGTGCCGGCCGCATCCACGGTGAGGATCGCGTCGGGCGCGGACTCGGCGAGCGTGCGAAAGCGCAGCTCGCTTTCCGAAAGCGCCTTCTGCGCCTGCCGGCGCTCCCGGCGGATCTGCGCTTCGCGCAGCTCCCGCTCCAGGATCGGGCACAGACGCACGAGGCTCGCCCGGGGGATGCAGTTCTGCGCCCCCGCCTTCATCGCCCGGATGGCGGTCTCTTCACCGAGCGCTTCGGAGACGATCAGAAATGGAATGTCGAGGTCGAGGTCCTTCAGCAGGGACAGCGCTTCGAAAGCGCCGAGACGCGCGGCGGAAAGATCCGAGAGCACCACGTCCCACGCGCCGTCGCGGAACGCGGCCTCCAGATCTTCACGCGTCGTGACACGCTCGATCGCCGGCTCGAAGCCTCCGCGCCGCAGCTCCTCCACGAGCAGCGAGGCATTGGGCGCAGAGTCGTCCACCACGAGAACGCGTACCGGAATGCTCATTTTCGAGTCCGGTAATTATAGCGCTGTCAGCGCTTTACGTCTCCTGTCCTTGGACGCCTCCGGGAGAGGGAGAAGGACAGGTACGCGCGTTACGCCCGGGCGGCCTTCAGGATGGCGAGAGCGACCGCTTCGACCCCGTTCAGGACGAACTGAACGCCGATGACGGCGGTGATCAAGCCCATGATTTTCGACACGATTCGCTGTCCGGTGGGCCCGATGCGCCGCACCAGGGCCGGCGCCGCGAGCAGGATGACCAGGGTCAGCAGGATGTTGGCCCCGATCGCGATGGCGAGCGCGATCCTGTGACCCCCGTCACGTGCCTGTCCGACGAGCACCATGACCGTCGAGATGGCGCCGGGGCCGGCGATCAGAGGCATGCCCAGGGGAACGATCGACGGGTCCCCGGTCAGCACCACCTCGACCCGCTCGGGCCGGTCGTCGCTCCGCAGCGTCGTCAGGCCCATGATCGTGAAGAGGATTCCCCCGGCGATCTGAAACGCCGGAAGCGTGATCCCAAAAATGGAGAAGATCGCGCCGCCGGTCAGGGCGAAGAGGGCGAGAATCAGCGCCGCCGCGATACACGCGCGCACGGCCATCTCATGGCGTTCCGCCGCCCTCCCCTCGGTCATCGCCACGAAGATCGGGGCCGCCTCGATCGGGTTGATCACCGAGAAGAGCGACGAGAACGCCAGGACGACGAACTTCGCGTCGGCGGAGGAGAACATGGGGGAATCTTGCGCGAGCGGAGACCCGTTAGAATCTCTCCTCCCATGGACACCCTCCGGATCCGCGGCGCGCGGCAGCACAACCTGCAGAATGTCTCCTGCGACATCCCGCGCAACCGCCTCGTTGTGATCACGGGCGTCTCGGGCTCCGGCAAGTCCTCTCTCGCGTTCGACACGATCTTCGCGGAGGGGCAGCGCCGCTACGTCGAGTCGCTTTCGGCCTACGCCCGGCAGTTCCTCGAGCAGATGGAGAAGCCGGACGTCGACTCGATCGAAGGACTCTCGCCGGCGATCTCCATCGAGCAGCGGACGACCTCGCGCAATCCGCGGTCGACCGTCGGCACGGTCACGGAGATCTACGACTACCTGCGGCTCCTCTACGCGTCGGTCGGGCAGCCCCACTGCCCCAAGTGCGGCCGGCCCATCCAGGCCCAGACCATCCAGGAGATGGTGGACCGCGCGCTGCGCCTGCCGCCCGGCAGCAGATTCATGGTGCTCGCGCCCTACGTCTCGGGCAAGAAGGGCGAGTACCGCAAGCAGATGGCCGAGATGGTCAAGGAAGGGTTTCTCCGGGCGCGCGTGGACGGGAAGTTCGTGGACCTGGACGACCCGCCGGAGCTCGACAGGAAGAAGAAGCACACGATCGAGATCGTGGTGGACCGTCTGGTGTCGAAGTCCGCCGACGACGAGGAATACCGCAAGCGCCTGGCCGACTCCATCGAGACCGCGACCCGCGTCTCGGGCGGCCTCATCGTGCTCTCGGTCGCCGACGGGCCGGAGGAGGTCCTCTCGGCCAACTACGCGTGCCCGGACTGCGGCACCTCGCTCACGGAGATCACGCCGCGTCTGTTCTCGTTTAACTCGCCTTACGGGGCTTGCGCGGCGTGCTCGGGCCTCGGTACGAACCTGAAGGCGGACCCCGACCGCCTGATCCTGGATCCGGGCCGGTCGATCGAGAGCGGAGCGATCGCGATCCTGAAGCCGGGCTCGACGAACTGGCGCTCGCGGCAGATGGCGACGCTCGCCAAGCACTACAAGTTCCGCCTCGACCAGCCCTTCGGCAAGCTGCCGAAGGCGGCGCAGAACGTCATCCTCTACGGATCGGGGGAGGATGAGATCAAGTTCTCCTACGTCGCCGAGAAGGGGGAGTACCACTGGCGGTCCTCGTTCGAGGGGCTCGTGCCCATGATCGAGCGGCGCTATCGCGAGACCGAGAACCCGGACCAGCGGTCGGAGCTCGAGGCGTACATGTCGGCCGAGCCGTGCCCGGCCTGCCAGGGCCGCCGCCTCAAACCGGAAGCGCTCGCCGTCCGCGTAGGCGGCCGCGCGATCGACGAAGTCACGTCGGACACGATCACGGACGCGATCGCGTTCTTCGAAGACCTGAAGCTGACTCCGCGGGAGCGGGAGATCGCGGGAAAGATCCTCAAGGAGATCCAGGACCGCCTGCGCTTTCTCGCCAACGTCGGCATCGGCTACCTGAACCTCTCGCGCGGCGCCGCGTCGCTCTCGGGCGGCGAGTCGCAGCGCATCCGCCTGGCCACCCAGATCGGCTCGAAGCTGATGGGCGTGCTCTACGTGCTCGACGAGCCGTCGATCGGCCTGCACCAGCGCGACAACCGGAAGCTCATCGACACGCTCCTCTCCATGCGCGACCTCGGGAACACGGTCATCGTGGTCGAGCACGACGAGGAGACCATCCGTTCGGCCGACTGGGTCATCGATCTGGGGCCGGGCGCGGGCCTGCACGGGGGACGGATCGTCGCCGAGGGTCCGCCCGACGACCTCGAGCGCTTTCCCGAGTCGCTGACGGCGAAATACCTGACCGGCGAGCGCGTGATCCCGATTCCGGAGGCACGGCGAGCAGGGCCTGGCAAGGCGATCGTCGTCCGCGACGCGCGCGAGCACAATCTGAAGAGGATCGACGCCCGCTTTCCGCTCGGCGTGATGACGGCCGTGACCGGAGTCTCCGGCTCGGGCAAATCCACGCTCGTCAGCGACATCCTGTACCGGGCCCTCGCCCGCGCGCTGCACGGCGCCGCGGAGAAGCCGGGCGCCCACGAGAAGATCGAGGGAATCTTCGAGATCGACAAGGTCATCGCCATCGACCAGGCGCCGATCGGGCGGACCCCGCGCTCGAACCCCGCGACGTATACCAACGTCTTCAACCCGATTCGCGAGCTGATGTCGCGCACGCCGGAGGCGCGGGCGCGCGGCTACCAGCCCGGCCGCTTCTCCTTCAACGTGAAGGGCGGGCGGTGCGAGGCCTGCTCGGGGGACGGCCAGCTCAAGATCGAGATGCACTTCCTGCCCGACATCTACGTGACCTGCGACGTGTGCGGCGGGAAGCGCTACAACCGCGAGACGCTGCAGGTCCACTACAAGGGAAAGTCCATCGCCGACATCCTCGCGCTGACGGCCGAGCAGGCGCTGGAGCTCTTCGCCAACGTGCCGCCCGTCGCGAACATCTGCCGTACACTGGTCGAGGTGGGCCTCGGCTACATCCAGCTCGGGCAGTCCTCGACGACCCTCTCGGGCGGCGAGGCGCAGCGCGTCAAGCTGGCGCGCGAGCTCGCCCGGCGCTCCACCGGGCGCACGCTCTTCCTGCTCGACGAGCCGACCACCGGCCTCCACTTCGACGACATTCAGAAGCTTCTCGGCGTCCTGCGCTCGCTGACGGAGAAGGGCAACACCGTCATCGTCATCGAGCACAATCTGGAGGTGATCCGCACGGCCGACTGGGTCCTCGACCTGGGGCCCGAGGGCGGGGACGGAGGCGGGCGGGTGGTCGCGGAAGGGACTCCCGAGGCCGTGGCGGGCGTGAAGGGTTCGTACACCGGACAGTTCCTGCGCCGCGCCCTCTCGGCCGCGCGAGAGCGGGCGCGCGCGTGAAGAGGCCGACCACGTTCGCGGCGGCCCTCGTCGTGCTGATCGCCGCGCCGCTTTTCGCGCAGGTGGCGCCGCCGACCGCCGCGCCGAAGTCGGCGCGCACGCCTCGCAAGGCCACGGTCCCGAGGCCGCCGCTCGACTTCTCCGGCGTCTGGGTGCTCGATGCGGCCGCGAGCCGGGGCGTCTCGAGCCACATGACTGGAGCCGTGCTCTCGGTCCGCCAGGACGGCAACACGATCATGATCGAGCCGATCGAGCAGAAGAAGCCGTTCCTGATGTCCGAGCAGGTCGTCGCGGACGGGCGGCCCTACGAGAAGGCGCTCGGCGCCAAACAGAAGGGCACCGTCACCGCCGGCTGGGGGAAGGACAACCAGTCGCTCTGGCTGCAGGTCGTCGCCGGAACGTTGGAGGACCCGGTCGGAGCGCAGCGCATGGTCTGGCGCCTGGAAGACGGGGGCAAGACCTGGACGCGGCAGAGCTCGTCGATCCAGCCGAACGGCACGAAAGAGACGCTGCTGGTTTTCCGAAAGAGGGAAGCGAAGAAGTAGAAGTTGACGGTTCACGGTCAACAGTCAGGGGATCCCGGGCTGTCGACTGGCGACTAATTCCCGGGCAGCGCCAGCATCTCCGCGTTGTACGGATCCAGCTCCAGGGCCCGCGCCCGCGCCGCGCGACCCGTCGCGCGGTCCCCCCGCCGGTAGGACGTTTTCGCGAGGCCGACGAAGGCCGCGGCATTGCCCGGCTCGAGCTCGGACGCCCGCCGGTAGGCGGCGGCCGCCGCGTCCAGGTCCCCGAGCGCGGCCAGCGCGTCACCGGCTTCCCGCTGGAGCGATGCATCCTCGGGAGCCAACTGCGACGCGCGCCGGAGGGCGGCGTTCGCGTCCTCCGCGCGGCCGGTCGTCGCGAGGGCCACCCCGGCCGCGAGCTGCAACGCGGCGTTCTGCGGGTCCTTCGCGAGCGCGGGCGAGATCACGGGAAATGCCTCCGCGGCGCGTCCGGTCTCGATCAGGAGGCGCCCAGCCGCCAGCGCGAGCGCCGCGTCCTCCTTCGCAAGAGCGAGCGCCGCGCGGAGCACCTTCTCGGCGCCCGCGTCGTCTCCCTGCGCGCGCAGGAGCTCGGCGAGCTGCAGGGAGGCCTCGGCCTCCGCGGGGTCGCGCTCGAGCGCGCGGCCGTAGACGGCGATTGCCTTCCCGTTCCAGCCTTTCGCCCGGTACTGGTTGCCGAGGCCCACGAAGAACTTCGCCTCCGGGTTCGGCGCCTCGAGGCTCTGCTCCATCAGCCGGATCGCCGCGTCGGTCCGGCCGATCGACGCGTAGCCAAAGCCCAGCAGGTATTTCGCCCGGGCGTCGAAATCGCGCGCCGGGTCGAAGCCCGCGATCGCCGGCAGCGGCTTCGTCTGCAGCGCCTGCACGCCGGCGTCGTTGACCGTCGTGGTGTCGATGTAGCCGGCGCGCGGCGTCCGGTATTCGATGACCGGCAGATTGTCGGAGTGCAGGCCCTGGACGTCGGCGAGCATCCGGGACAGGTCGTCGCCGTCGAGCACGAACGCGGAGAAGATCGCCAGCGGGTGCCAGAAGCCCATCGAGAGCAGGTCCTCCGAGACACCCGGCACCGTTTCCACGCGCTGCCGCAGCCGCGCGTAGTCCCACGGCGTGGGCTCGACGGTGCCGAGCAGGACCACGTCGCCGCGGTTGGGACGCCAGAACGCGGTGTGCGGGAACACGGAGCGGAACGTCGCCACGATCAGCTTCATGTCTTCCGGCGGCAGCGAGCGCATGTGGAACCACTGCACCATGACGCCGCCCGGCCTCAGGCGCGAGCGCGCGAGCGAGTAGAACTCCTGGGTGAAGAGGTTGCCGACGCCCGCGACCCACACGTCCGAGGGGTCCGACAGGATGACGTCGTACGTGTTCTTGCGGGCGAGCAGGGCGTTGCGCCCGTCGGCGACCAGGAAGCGGACGCGGGGGTCCGAGAGGACGTCGCGGTTCTCCGGCGCGAACTGCCGCGTCGCGTCGCGCGCGGCCGCCTCGATGTCCGCGATGACGATGGACTCCACCGGATAGCGCGCGATCGCGGCCGCGGAGACTCCCGTGCCGAGTCCGAGCACGAAGACGTCGCGCGGGGCGGGGTGGACGAGCATCGGCAGATGGCCGAGCAGGAGCTGGTTGGCCATGTCGCCGGGGGCGGTCGACGCGCCGGTCTTGCCGTTGGAGCGATAGAACCGGTAAGGCCCCTGTCGATCGACCGAGAGCGTCGTCGCGATCCCGTCCTTGTAGTACAGGATCTCCGAGTCGCGCGCGGCGTCGAGCAACGCCTGCTCCGTGCCGAAGATGGCGGCGTAGAATCCGGCCCCCTGCGCAAGGAGGTTGCGCGGCCAGGCCGGGAGCAGCAGCGCGACGGCGAGCGCCGCCGCGGCCGCGGCGCATCCGGCGCGCGTCCACGAGCGCGACCCGAGGCGCCGCAGCGCCAGGACGCCTCCGACCGCCGTGGCGCCGGCGGCCGCCGTGAGCGAGGCGCGCATGCCGAGCTGCGGGATGAGCACGAACCCGCCGAGAAACGCGCCCGCCACCGTCCCGATGGTGTTCCACGCCATCACGCGCCCGATGCCGCGGCCCATGCCCGGCAGATTCGAGGTGGCCGCCACGGCCGCGGGGAACGCGATGCCGAAGAGGATCGCCATCGGCAGCAGCACCGGCGCGGTCTCGAGCACCTGCATCGCCTGCTGCAGGAGAAAGGAGTCCCGGACGGCCGGGAAACCGCGCATGTACACGGTCGGGAGGTGCGGCACCGCGGCGATGCCGAGAAGCGCGGCCGCGGTGTTGCCGATGAGCGCGAGTCCCAGCACGCGCACCGGGTCGGCGCGCCGCATCCGGGCGAAGATCGCGCTGCCGATCGCGATCCCGGTCAGGAAGAGCAGCAGCATCAGGCCGAAGGCGTAGACCGTGCTCCCGAAGACGAGCGAGACCATGCGCGCCCACACGACCTCGTCGACCATGCACGCGAAGCCCGAAAGCCCGATCGCGGCGAGAAGCCCCGTGGTCCCGGCGGCGGAGGCGGGGGGAGTCTCGGCGGGAATCGCTGCGATCTCCGGCGCCAGTGCGGGGGGCAGGGCCGATCGCTTGCCCCGGGACAGCGCGAGAGCGATCAGGCCCGCGACGAGGTTGATCCCGACGGCGACGAGCTCGCCCTCGCGCACGCCGGCGCTCGGCAGCAGGACATAGGTCGCGGCCGCGGTTCCCGCCGCCGCCCCGAACGTGTTGGCCGCGTAGAGCGTTCCGACGCGGCCGCCGATCTCGTCCTCCCGGCCGACCAGCCACCGGGCCAGGATCGGCAGGGTCCCGCCCATCAGCACGCACGGGAGGATGAGCACGAGGCCGACGAGCAGGAACTGCGCGACGAAGAAGAGCATCGGCGCGCGTTCGAGCGCGGGGGAGAGTCCCAGGTACGCGGCCTCGACCGCGCGCAAGAGAAGAGGCACGGCCAGGCCGAGCACGCCGATCGCGATCTCCAGGAGCCCGTAGGCGCGCAGCGCCTTCCGGCGGTTGCGGTCCGCCCACGCGCCGAGCAGGTAGCTGCCGAGGGCGAAACCCCCCATGAACGCGGCGAGCACGGTCGAGACCGCGAGCGTCGTCGAGCCGAAGATGTGGGTCAGCCGCCGGGTCCAGAGGACCTCGTAGATCAGGCCGGCCGCGCCGGACAGGGTGAAGACGACGAGGAGGATGGCCCTCTCGAGGGGACCCGAGCGACCCGCGCGAGGCATTGGCTCAAGGATAAACGCATTCCGTTAAACTCCGGCCCCCCATGCTGCCCAACATCCAGCCCGAGCCGTGGCGGGTCAAGGTCGTGGAGCCGATCCGACGGATCGACCGCGCCGCGCGGGAGGAGTGCCTGCGGCGCGCGGGCTACAACGTCTTCGGGATCGCCTCGGAGGACATCTACATCGACCTGCTGACCGACTCGGGCACGTCGGCCATGTCCGACGCGCAGTGGGCCGGGCTCATGCGCGGCGACGAGTCCTACGCCGGTGGGCGCAACTACTTCCACTTCGAGGAGACGATCCGGTCGATCTTCGGCTTGCCCCACGTGATCCCGACGCACCAGGGCCGCGTGGCCGAGAACCTCCTCTTCTCGACCGTTCTGAAGCCCGGCGACATCGTCCCGAACAACACGCACTTCGACACGACGCGCGCCAACGTCGAGGCCAACGGCGGCACCGCCGTCGACTTCGTGATCCCGGAGGGCCGCGAGCCGCGCGCGCGGCATCCCTTCAAGGGGAACATGGATCTCGGCCTGCTCGAGAAGTGCCTGGCGGAGAACCGCGGAAGAGTCCCTCTCGTGATGCTCACGCTCACGAACAACTCGGGCGGCGGACAACCCGTGTCGCTCGAGAACGTGCGCGGGACCAACGCCCTCTGCCGCAAGTTCGGCGTGCCGCTCCTCATCGACGCGTGCCGCTTCGCCGAGAACGCCTGGTTCATCAAGCAGCGCGAGGCGGGCCAGAGTGGCCGCAGCGTCGCGGAGATCGTGGGAGAAGTCTTCTCGCTCGCCGACGGCTGCACGATGAGCGCCAAGAAGGACGGTTTGGCCAACATCGGCGGGTTCCTCGCCCTGCGCGACGAGGCCTGGGTCGAGCGCCTCAAGAACAAGCTCATCCTCATCGAGGGCTTTCCGACTTACGGGGGCCTCGCCGGCCGCGACCTCGAAGCGATTGCCATCGGCCTGAAGGAAGTGCTGCGCGAGGACTATCTCGCCTTCCGCGTCGGCCAGGTCACGGCGTTCGGCGAGGCGATGGCGGCGGCGGGCGTGCCGGTCGTGGAGCCGATCGGCGGCCACGCCGTCTACATCGACGGCCGCGCCTTCGCGCCGCACCTGCCGCCCGAGCAGTATCCGGCGGAGGCGCTGACCATCGCGCTCTACCGGGAGGGAGGTATCCGCGCGGTCGAGATCGGTGCCGTGATGTTCGGCAAGCCCGATCCCGAGCGGCCGGGCAGCGAGAAGCTGCCAGACCTCGACCTGGTGCGCCTCGCCGTGCCCCGGCGCGTCTACACCAATACGCACCTCGAGTACGTGACCGAGGTCACGGCCCGCCTCCATCGCGAGCCCGCCGCGCTGCGCGGCGTGCGAATCGCGCGCCAGGCGCCGCTCCTGCGGCACTTCACCGCGCGGTTCGAGCTTCTATGACGGGGGGCAGGCGGAAGGCGGAACGCGGAGAGGCTCCGCGCTACAATTTGTCCCTGCCGTGATCACCGGATTCAACACCGACGTCAAGCACAGGAATCGCGTCTTCCACATCCAGACCGAAGACAAGGGGGAGGCGAACCCTTTCGTCGAGTCGCTGGTCTACGTGGGAGGCGAGATCCTCGCCACCAAGCGGACGTCGTACGCCGACGTGCTGAAGGACGATCACGCGGTGCAGGACCTGATGGAGCAACAGCACCGCACGATGATCGCGGCGATCCAGCGCGGCCGCTTCGACGGCCCCAACGGTGGCATCCAGATTCCGGAAGGCATGACGGGTACCGCGCCTCCAGCGCCGCCGGCGAAGGCGGGTAAGGCGGAGGTCGCCGAAAAGGTCGAGAAGAAGGAGGACGCGCCGCCGCCGCCGGGCACCCCCTCGCCCCTCGGCACTTCCAGCCGTAGCCTCGACCAGATGGTGCTCGACTATCTCGGATCCGAAGAGGTCCCCGACGAAGTGGAACTCACGCTCACCCCGACTCCCGACTTCACCTCCGGGCGGTCGGTGCAGACCAAGCTGAAGGCGACGTCCGGCGCGCCGGCCCGGGCGCTGGCGGGCGCCTCCGTCCAGGTGCGCATCCTCTCCACGTCCGCGCGCGTCACGACCGTCTTCCAGGGCAAGACCGCGGCGGACGGCTCGTGCATGGTCTCGTTCATGCTGCCGTCCTTCCCCAACGGAAGCGCCGCGGCCGTCATCCGGGTCACAGGGGGCAACGCCAGCTCCGAGATCCAGTACTCCATCAAGAAGAAGTGATGGCCGGGCTCCGCGTCACCGTCAACGGCGAGCCGCTGGAGCTCGAGGCCGGCGCTTCGGTCGCCGACCTCCTGGAGCGCCTGCGCGTCGGCAGCCCCCGCGTGGCGGTGGAGCGCAACCGCGACATCGTCCCGCGTGCGCAGTACGGCGCGACAGCCCTCGCCGAGGGGGATGCGCTCGAGGTGGTCGAGCTCGTCGGGGGCGGGTAGGCCCTCGCCGGTTGCCGAACCTTTCGAGTTGCTGCTGCTCGCTGCATCGGTTATTCTCCGCGCCCCGAGTGGGCCGTTAGCTCAATTGGTAGAGCAAGAGACTCTTAATCTCTAGGTTGTAGGTTCGAGTCCTACACGGCTCACCACTCACACGTCGCCCTCGCGGATCGCGCTGCTGCGCGACCGCTGCGGGCTCCCGCGGCGCGCGCCTCCTCCCTTCCATGAGAAGGCCGAAGCTTGTCAAGCC
>JBBDKM010000054.1:0-22663 GCA_040879385.1 Thermoanaerobaculia bacterium
CGTTCCGCAAACTCGTGGTCGAGGACGTTGAGATTCGCCTCGTCGTTCAGGCGGAAGGACCGGTTGTCGAAATTCGTGGAGCCGACCGACACCCACATGCCGTCCACGATCAGGACCTTGCAGTGGTACATCGTGGGCTGGTACTCCCAGATCTCGACACCCGCCTCCAGGAGAGCGCTCCAGCGCGACCGCGAGGCTTTGCGCGTGAGCTCGACGTCGATCTTGGTCCCCGGGACGATGATCTCCACGCGCGCGCCGCGCATGCGCGCCTCCACGAGCATTTCCACGGACAGGTCGTCCGGGACGAAATAAGCGGCGGACAACAGGATGCTGCGGCTCGCGGCGGCGATCGAGAGCAGGTACATCATCCGCACGCTTTCGCTTCCTTCGCGGGAGGAGCTCCGGAACACCTGCGCGGAGGCCGTGCCAACGGCGCGCAGCGGCGGAAAGTAATCCTCCCCGTGCAGGACCTCGGAATGGGTCTTCAGCCAGTTGTCGAGGAAGGCCGCCTGCATGTGCGCCACGGCCGGCCCCACCAGCCGGTAGTGCGAGTCTCGCCAGTGCTCTTCGTCCTGGGCGTGGCCGAGCCACTTGTCGCCGATGCCGACGCCTCCCGTGAAGCCGACGCGGCCGTCGACGACGAGCAGCTTGCGGTGCGTGCGTTGGTTCAGCCGGGCGAGGGTGTACCAGCGCAGCGGATGGTAGCGCTCCACCTGCACGCCCGCCTTCTCCATCTGGTCCAGGATGGCCTGGTCCATCTTGCCGCTACCGACCCAGTCGAGCAGCACGTGGACCTTGACGCCCGCCGCCGATCGCTCGCTCAGGGCGTCGGCGAACTCCTTGCCGATCGTGCCCGACCAGTAGATGTAGGTCTCGAACGTGATCGTGCGCCGGGCGCCCCGAATCGCCTCGAGCATCGCCGGGAAGATCTCGTCCCCGTTGAGCAGCTCCACCACGTTGTTCCCATCGACGAGCGGAGGTCCGAGGAGGTTTCCCATCGAGCGGACGAACTGGGCATCGCCGACGGAGTAGAGGTGCGGGATCCGGTGGTTGATCTTCCGTTCCCCCGAGGAGAAATTGAGCACGAGCAGGACGGCCGCGAGAGTCCCGACAACGGCGACGAGGACGGTCATAAAGAGCTTCTTTCTGCGTGTCACGTCGCGCGCGTTCCGTTCTCTCGCGTGGGCGGGGTGGGCCGGGCGGGCCGCCCCGAGCGAGTCAGCGACTCGGCTTCCCCGGGAGACTGCACGTCGTCATTTCTCTGGCAGGAGTGCAAGTCTCGTTCCCGCGCGCGGCGACTCCGCCGCGAAGAGGGGATCGCCGCCCCCGAAGGGGCGGGTCCAGTTGGGGGATGTGTAGGAGAGAAAGGCTCGAGTTTCCACGGAACCTTGCCTTCGTTTCTTAGCAATTGCCGTGCCACCCCTCCCCCAGCGCCAAGGCGCCGCGCGGTCAGGAGGAGGGGGAAGCGGCCAAACCTCCCGAACGGTTTTCAGGCGATCGCCTGTTTGCGGCTGGTCACCTTCTTGCCCGATCTGCCCGAGCGCAGCGTGCCGCGTTTGCGCTCGTGTATCGCCTTCTCGACTTTCTCCTGGGGCTTCTCGCCGTACTTGCGGCGGCCCGATTTCTTCTGGGCCAAGGGGCACCTTCTCGACCCGCAAACGTGCAAGACCCGGACCGCCCGGCCCACGCGTGGCACTCGCGTTGCATCGCCCAGACTCGGAGGGATTCATGAAGAGCAAAGCGGCGATCGGAAACCATCCGATCCATCCGATGATCGTTCCGATTCCCATCGGCGCCTTCACGCTGGCGCTCCTGGGCGACATCCTCCATACGGTCAGCCCGGAGGACCCCTTCTGGTACGAGTTCTCGTACGCCTGTATCGGGGTCGGAGTCCTGTTCGCGCTCATCGCTGCGGTCGTCGGGGCCATCGACTACTTCGGGGTCCGCATGAGCTCGAAGGCCTTTCGGATCGCGACCGCTCACGCCCTCTTGAACGTCACGCTGGTGGTCGTGTATGGAATCAGCCTCCTTCTGCGCCGCAACGGGGCCGCCATGGCGGAAGAGCGCTGGCCCGTCGCGCTGGCCCTCGCCGTGCTCGGGTTCGTCCTTCTCGGAGCGTCCGGCTGGCTCGGCGGGAAGCTCGCCTACGAGCATCGCGTCGGCGTTGTGGAGCAGCGGGACGTTGCTCGGGCGACAAATGCCAACAAGACGCGAGCCGCTTCCTAGCGCCTCGCGCCCGCCGGCGTCTCGGGCCGGCCGCGCCGAAGGTCTCCCGAAGAAAGCGAAACCTTCGGGCCTCGGCGCTCTGCTCGAGGCCTTCTCCGTCCGCGTGACGGAATGGACGGAAAACGGGGGCGTTGGCACGCGGCGTGCTGTCTCTTCGAACGTAGGGCCACGAGCGTCGTGACCCACAACGCGGACTTGAGGTCCGTAGAAGTTAGGAGGGATGCATGAAAATACGTCCTGGAATCCTCAGTCTGGCAGCCTCGCTGGCGCTGCTGATCGCCGTCAGCGCGTGCACAACCACGCAGAGCCCGGGTCGGCAGGTCGATGACGCCTCGATCCACACCGCGATCAAGGCGAAGCTGACGGTCGACCGGTTCTCCAACATCGTCAATGTGGACATCAACGTGACCAACGGGGTGGTGACGCTCGCGGGCGAGGTCCCCAACGCCAAAGTGAAGAGGGAAGCCGAGAATGAAGCGCGCACCGTCGACGGCGTCGTCCGCGTGATCAACAACCTTCAGGTCAAGAGCCCTCCCTCGCAGTAGACGAGATTCTCTCCATCGACGACGCGCCGGGCCTCCTGCTCGGCGCGTTTTCTTTTCTGCCGCGGCGAGAATCAGGAACAGGACGAACAGGATTCCGAATATCAGCGCGAACATCTTCGCGATGGCGAAGGACGCGCCGGCCACGGTCGTGAAGCCGAGCAACGCAGCGACGAGACCGATGCCGAGAAAGATCAGCGCGAGCTTCAGCATATGACTCACCTCCCGAAGCCCCGAGATTGCCAGAGGGGTGCCTGAACCCGCAGGGACCTCGCTACCGGGAGCTGGCGGGCGCGTGATCGAGCTCCTGGCGGCGCCGCAGGGCGCGCGCGGCGCCCCGCTCGTAGCCCGACCGAAACGCCCCGTGGAGAACCACGTCTCCGAGCTGCGGCTCCAGCGCCGGCCTCGCCTCGTCGAACGCCACGCCCTCCAGGTCCGGCCGCAACCCCGCGAGATAGCCCCGGCGGTAGACCTCCTCCGCCGATTCGAAGTCGGACGCGGAGCTCTCGTAGTGCGTCTTCTCCACATCGCGGATTCCGACCCACCACTGATCGCGCGCGGCATCGAGGCTTTCCGCGCCGGTCTGTGCGAGAGCGCGGCGGGCCCGCTCGGCCTCGCCCTCCGATTCTGGGACCGCGAAGAGCACGGTCTTGCCGTGCTTCAGCGCGTCTTCATAGAGATAGAGCTCATCCCGGGGAATCCCCGATCGCGTCGAGTCCTCGAGGGCCTTCCCCGCGGCCACGCCGCCGGCCGCTCCGGCGGCTCCGAACAGCGCCGCGGCCGCGAGGCCGACGGCGGCCACGGCGCCGACACCCGGGATCAGCAGGCTCGCGGTCACGGCGCCGATGCCGAATCCCGCCGACGCCCCCGCGGCCCCGCCGACCACTCCGGCCACCGCGTGCCCGACCCCGGACTGCTCCGCTTCCTCGGTCGGCGCGGTCTCGAGCTCCGCGCCCTCGCCGGGCAGGAGCAGATGGATCCGATCGGCGGAGAACCCGCCCTCGATGAGCGCCCCTCTCCCGCGTCGCGCTGCGTCCTTCGACGAAAAAATTCCCACGACAGGTTCCATCGCCCACCTCCGACAGAGTTCGGAGCAAGGTCCGAGCCACGCTGCACCTGGCACCGTGATTGCTTGGAGAAACTGTTCCGGCGCGCATCGGTGCGGGCCGGGGGGAGGTTCCATGAAAGATTTCCGGGTGTCTCGATTTCTGCTTCTGCCCATTCTGGTTTTCGGTGTTCTCGGCCTGGCGGGATGCAACGACGAAAACGACATCACCGGCACGGGCGGCGCGCTGGCCACGCTGACGGTGGACACGCCCGACTCGGCGCAGTCGGGTCAGCCCTTCAACGTCGAGATCCGCGCGCTCGCCATCGGCGTGACCAACGTCCGCAACGGCCGCGTCCAGGTCACGCTTCCGACGCCCCTCACGGTCACCGCCCTGGATCCGTCTGCGGGAACCACGGCGACATTCTCGAACTCCGCCGGAGGCGGGGCGCAGGTGACCTGGGTCCTGAACACCCTGGACTCCAACACCCAGTCGACCCTGCAGATCACGGCGATGGGGGTCCTGGCGCCCGGCGAAGCGGCGCGCTCGATCACCGTCCAGGCCGTCATGACCGCCGACGGAATTCCGGCAGGCGATGCCGATGCCGAGGACGCCCTGGAGCTGAGACCTCTGTAGGTCCCGGACAGTCGCCGGCCGCGGTGAGGACGCGCGGGGGCCGCGGTCGCGCAGGGCGCGAAAGGCGTCCTCGTCCGCCCAGTCGTCCCCCAGGTAGGCCGTCGAAGAACGGGCGCAAATCCGACGGGGAATCGAGGGGGCGGAGGGAGGCCATCGGCGAAACGAAAAGGCCCTGACGGGCCGGAGAACCCGTCAGGGCGTGGAGCGGAGCTACTCGGCCCCGTCGTTGTCTTTGCCCGGCTCGTCGCCGGACTTCCTGCTCTGTCCCTGCGAGCCGCCGGTCTGTTCGCCGGACGAGGGATAGTGCGCGCCAACACCCTCTCCCGGATACTCCTGAGCCGGGCGCTGGCCCTGCTGCCCCTCGCGGGGCTCGGCGCCGCCCTGCCCGGGCGGTCCCTGCTGGCCGGGCGCGAGCTTGTCCTTCTCCCGCTCGGAGCTCGGGTCCTTTTTCGCAGAGTCCCGATTGCGATTTTCGAAGTTCGCCATCTCAGTCTCCTTTTGGAAGCGGTTCCTGGGGCGTCATTGCCCGCGCGTTCGAGAAATGCAGGAGAAGCGTGCCGTGAGCCTCGGCGTGGCAGGGCAATTGCTATCCTGAGCTCCGGAGGTGCCACCATGGCCTGCGACCGCAAGGGTTGCCGCTGCAACGAGACCCTCATCGAGGTAGCGGGCAAGAATTTTTGCAGCGAGCGGTGCGCGGAGATCGGGTCCGGCGCCGTCAGCCTCGAGACGTGCGACTGCGGTCATCCCGACTGCGCCGCGTTGTAAGAGGACATCATGCGTCCCATCTGGAACGGACACATCAGCTTCGGGCTCATCTCCATTCCGGCCTCGCTGTACTCGGCGGTGGAATCCTCGGAACGGGTCGCCTTCCGCCTCCTGCATCGGAGGGACCATCCCATTCCGTGCCCGCCCCCCCGTCCTCGGGTTTGAGGCTTCCGGCCCGGGTTTGAAGGCACGGGACAGGGCGACCCCGGCATCCTCCTTGCAGGGTAAGAGATGGCGGCCGGCAGCAGGTCGGCATCGCTCACTTAAGGAGGAACCTATGAATCGAACCCGATTGACCCTCACTGCGCTCGCCGTCAGCGCCGTCGCCACCCTGGCTCTCGGCCAGAACGCCGACAAGAACAGCGCGGGCCCCACCAAGAATGACTACAGGCTTCGCGTCATCGAGCCCGTGGAGGGCGCGACGATTACCGGAGGAACCGTCCGCGTGGTCGTCAACACGGAGATTCCCGGGGAGAGGGACACGAAGCGTGACGACAACTCTATGCCTCGCCCCATGGTGGATATCTTCATCGACAACAACCTCAAAGGCACCCTCCGCGACGAGATCAACGTCCTGTCGGTCGATGCCGTGACCCCGGGGCAGCACAAGCTCGTGGTGCTCGCGAAGAATCAAAGCCAGGAGATCATCGACCGCAAGGAGATCAAGTTCAACGTCGTCGCCGCGGCCTCCATGTCGGAGAGACCGGCGACGACCAGCTCATCCACACTCGAAGAGCGTCGCGTGCAGAGCGCGCCACCGCCGGCGGCCCCGCGGTCGCAGATGTCCACGCCGCAGCCGTCCGCGCCGCCGATGCCCGCTTCGGACCCGATGCCGCAGACGCGGCCGCAGACCGCAGCTCCCACGTCGGAAACGCGGACGAATGAAGCCCGGCTTCCCGCGACCGGCACCTCCGATCTCGCCGTCGCGGCAGCGGGCCTTGCTCTCCTCGTCGGTGGGCTGAGCCTGCGCCGCCGCGTCTAGGAATTGGAGTCTTCCGCGAATGCGGTCGCGGCGTGGACGCCGCGACCGCATCCTCATTGATCGGGGAGGCGGCCTGCACATGAGCGTACTCAAGGCGGGGGGTGACGATTCCGGGCGACGCCCGCGCCGGATCCCTCTCTTCGCCAACCTCCTGATACTCGTGGGAGCGGGCTTGCTCGTCTCCCCCATCAGTCACTACGTGACGGGCGTCCGAGCGCAGGCCGGCGCCTCCGTGCCGTCTCCGGCAATACGGGAAGCGGGGCCGATCCCCATCGGCGATGCCGTGGGGCGCCTCGAGATCCCGCGGGTGGGCTTGGATTTCGCCGTTTTTGAAGGGGTTTCGGAATCGGTCCTGCGCAAGGGGCCCGGGCACATCCCCGGGACTGCCTGCCCGGGCCTCGCGGCCGAGCCCGGCAACTGCGTGATCGCGGGCCATCGCGACTCGTTTTTCCGACGCCTCGCGGGCGCGCGCGAGGGCGACGTGGTCCGGTTCCGCTCCGGACCGGACGAGCGGAGCTACCTCCTCACGACGCGGCGCATCGTCCTTCCCGGCGAGTTCGGGGTGATGGCGCCCACCGCCGAGGCGCGTCTGACCTTGATCACCTGTTACCCGTTCGAGTGGACCGGTTCCGCGCCGTACCGGCTCGTCTGGGAGGCGTCCCCGCTCGCTGAGACGAATGCTTCCGCTTCCACCGCCCTCGGGGAGGTCCAACGAACTCGCGGACGACCAGCCTCAGCTCGCTGATCTCGCGCGCCGCGCTCCGGCCTCCGAGCGCGTCGGGCGCCGCATCCGCGGCACGGATCCCTCGCACGACCAGGTGCACCTCCGCGAGCCCGCCCCGCCGGCCCCGGGGCGCGCGCCGCAGCATGACGCTGCCGAGAAAGTGGCGTTCCGCAGGTGCCAGGAAATCGCGCAGGAGCTCCGGCCCGCCCTTCCCGATCTCGGATCGAACCCGCCGGGGCGCTACCGTATGGCCGAAGCGAGCGAGGCTGCGGCTCCAAAGCTCTCGCGTGAGCGTCATTGGAATCGATCAAGCATCCCGTCGAGGTCGAGGAGGACGGCGCCGAATCGGTAGCGGTTCCTGAGGGAAGGGCCCCGGCGAACCGGGGCCCCGCCTTGGGAGACACGGGTCAAACGACTCTTCGGCCCTGGATCAAGTTGATGATGAGAACCACGACCGCGATCACGAGAAGAATGTGGATGAATCCACCCATCGTGTAGCTCGTAACCAGCCCGAGGACCCAGAGGATGAGAAGAATGACGAAGATGGTCCAAAGCATAGTTGCCCCTCTTCCTTTCCGGGGCACCCTCTCAGCGGGCCCCGCGGGCAGATGGAGCGAATCTCGTGCCAGAACCTCCCCGGGGTCTACCGCTTTCGGCTGGCGGCGGCTTTCTTCTCCGGCTTCGCCACCCTGGCGAGCGGCGCCCGGGCGGCCGGGGCAGCCTTCACCGCGGCTCCCGGCAGCAGGCTCTCCAGCACGTCCTTCCGGATGATGCCGCCGTCGGCCATGACGTAGGCGCGGTGCACGACGTTTCGCAGCTCGCGCACGTTGCCGGGCCAGTCGTGGCGGTCGAGCATCTGGAGCGCCGCGGGATCCCAGCCCGTGACCCCCGCCTTTTCCTGCTCCTCGATCTGGCGGCGGAAATGCTCGGCGAGAAGGGGGATGTCCTCCGGGCGCTCGGCCAGGGTGGGCAGCAGTATGGGAAAAACGTTCAAACGATAGTACAGGTCCTCGCGCAGCTTGCCCTCGCGGATGGCCTGCTGCGGGTCCCGATTGGTCGCCGAGATCAGGCGCACGTCCACCCGGAGATCCTGGGACGCGCCCACGCGCCGCACCATTTTGGCCTCGAGAACTCGCAGGAGCTTGACCTGCAGCTCGGACCCCATCTCCGTGATCTCGTCGAGGAAGAGCGTGCCCCCGTTGGCCTCCTCGAAGTATCCCACCCGGCGCTTGTCCGCTCCCGTGAAGGAGCCCCGCTCGTGGCCGAACAGCTCGCTCTCGATCAGCGTCGGTGAGATCGCCCCGCAGTTGAAGGCGACGAAGGGGGTCGACGCGCGCCGGGACAGCCGGTGGATCGTCTTGGCGACGACCTCCTTGCCCGTGCCGCTCGCGCCCGTGATGAGGACGGGGGCGTTCGACCGCGCGACGCGGCGAATCACGTCGAAGATCTTCTTCATCGGCTCGGAGAGTCCCAGCAGGTCGCCGAGCTTGCCGGTCTCGAGCAGCTCGTCGCGGAGGGAGTCGACTTCGGACTCCAGGCTCCGCCGCTCGGTCAGCCGCTGGAAGACGACTTCCAGCTGCGCCGGCCGCAAGGGCTTCAGCAGGTAGTCGGAGACGCCGGCGCGGAGGGCCTCGACCGCACTGTCGACGGAGGCCTGGCCGGTGATGACCACTCCGTCCCGCGTCGGATCGCTCTCTCTGGCATGGCGGAACACTTCGATGCCGTCGCCGTCGGGAAGATGGACGTCGACGATCAGGATCTCGGGCTTGAAGTCCTCGATCGCGCGGGCCGCCTCGCCGGCCGTGCCTACGGAGCGCGCCTGGCTCCCGAGCTCCCGAATCGCGAGCTCGAGCCCCTTGCGCGTCGCGACGTCGT
Source organism: Thermoanaerobaculia bacterium (assembly GCA_040879385.1). Classification (GTDB taxonomy): domain Bacteria; phylum Acidobacteriota; class Thermoanaerobaculia; order UBA5066; family Gp7-AA6; genus DAHUXD01. The sequence continues at coordinate 8,797 of JBBDKM010000054.1, forward strand.
CTTCGACGATGAGGACTCTCACGCGGCCCCGTCGGACGGCTCAGGCAGAGCCGCTGCTCTCCCCGGTCGTCGACAGGAGCGCTTCACGCCCTCTCTCGAAAAGCTGGAAGGCCCTCTCGAGCTCGCGCCGGGCGACTCCGATGGCTTCAGAGGGGTCCTCTCCCCGGGCCGCGAGCCGGGAGGCCCGCTCGAGATGGAGACCGACGCCGGACAGGGGCGTGGCCAGATCGTGAAAGAAGCGCCGTAGCGCAACGAGACTGTCGCTCACACCGGCCTCCTGCGGACAATCGCTCTTTGCGGGCACCTCTTGTGCATAGAATCCCATGGCGCTCGATGAACATCCTATGACAAATGCCACCTCCCCCGGACCCCCGCCTCCCGGTGGCACGGACCGCGGTCCCGCCGCCAACTCGCTCCGGGCGCGCCTGCGCCTGTACGCCTTCCTCGGCCTCTTGGTGGTCGGCGGCTGGCTCTACTACACGATCAACGCCGTCCTGGGCCTCTACGACTCCACCCTGGCGATCTCGCGTTACACCGACCTGCGCGAGCGAGTGACGGACGCCCGGGCGGCACTCGCGGAGGCGTCGGACAGCCTCGATCGCTACACCCGCGCCGGAGAGGGCTACGACCTTTCGCAGCACTACGCGGGCCGCACCGAGTTGAAGGCTTCGCTCGGGGCCATCGGCCGCCACGCCTTGACCGAGATCGCTCTCGGCACGTTCCGACGGGCCGACGCCGCGGCCGATGTTTACGGGACCGCCGCCGACAGGGCGATCGCGCTGCGCTCCGGCAAGCAGCCCGGCGACGTTCTCGCGGTGCGGGACAACGAGGCGAGCCCCGCGGGCTCGACGCTGCAGGAGGCGCTCTCGGAGCTCCAGAGCGTTTTCGGGCTCAGCGAGCTGTTCGCGGAGCAGCAGCTGAAGGGCGACCGGGACGCCGCGACGACCGCGCTCGTGATCCTGGCCGGCCTGATCCTGATCGGCCTGTTCTGGCTCCTGACCGACGTCCAGCGACGCATCCTCGAGCCCTGCGCCGCCGCCTCGAACGCGCTCGAAGATCTCGTTGCCGGCCGCAGACCTGCGCGTCTCTCCGACGCTTCGCGCGACGAGATCGGCGTGCTGGGTCATAACTTCAACGAGGCGGCGCGGCTCTACGACGAACGGAGCAGGACTCTCGAGGCGCGCGACATCGAGTCGTCCGTGAACGCCGTGCTCGCGGCGGCCGCCACGATCAACGACATGGCGGGCGTGGGCTCGACGCTGCTCGACAAGGTCCTGGAAGTGACCGGGGCGTCCAGCGCCGTCCTCTACCTCGCCGACGGCCGCGGCGAATTCGTCCCGGCCGCCGCCGTCGGAGGCTCCCCGGGGATCCGCGAGGACCGCGCGCATGACGAGGCCCGGCGCTCCGCCCGCGAGGGAAAGCCCATCTTCGTCTCCGTCGACGCGCAGACGCCCACAGTCGATCTCTTCGACGGGCGGATCCTCCCGCGGGAGAGCCTCCATCTCCCCCTCCTCTACTTCGGGCAGGCCGTGGGCGTTCTGGCGCTCGGCGCGGTGAACCCCTTCACGCAGCGAGCCCGCATCACCCTCACGGCGATCGCGCCCAGCCTGGCCGTGGCGATCGCCAACGCGTCCGCCAACGAGCGGGTGGCGGAGCAATCCCGCCGGCTCGCGGAGCAGAACGAGCTACTCGAGGAGCAGCGCAGCCGCATCGCCCGGACCGCCCAGGAGCTCCAGCGCGCCTCGGCGCTCAAGGACCGCTTCCTGGCGGCGGTCTCGCACGAGCTGCGCACGCCGATGACCGTGATCCTCGGCTTCACGGGAACGCTCCTGCGCGGCACGCAGGGCGAGCTCAATCCGCAGCAGAAGGAGAGCCTCGAGCGCGTCCAGCGCAACGCCCGCCTCCTTCTGGGCCTGATCAACGACGTGCTCGACATCTCGAAGATCGAATCCGGAAAGGCCGAGATGCACCGGGAAGTCGTCTCGATCAAGACGCTGCTCCGGCAGGTCGAGGCGGATTTCGAGGATGCCGCCCGACACAAAGGCCTGGAGCTGACGACCCGCGTCTCGCCCGGCCTCGAGACCGTGATCAGCGACCCGGCGAAGCTGGCGCAGATCCTCACAAACCTCGTCGGCAACGCTCTGAAGTTCACCGAGTCCGGCGGGATCGAGGTGCGCGCCGAGCAGCGCGGCCGCGACCAATGGGCCCTGGCCGTGACGGACTCCGGCATCGGCATCCCTCCGGAGGAGCAGGAAACCGTCTTCGAGGAGTTCCGGCAGGGCGAAGCGACGAGCCACCAGGCCCGCGGCGGAACGGGCCTCGGCCTCGCCATCGTCCGCAAGCTCGCTCTCCTTCTCGGAGGGACCGTGGCAGTGCAGAGCGCCGCCGGCAAGGGATCCACGTTCACGGTCACACTCCCGCGCGAGTTGCCGGGAGGCGAGCTCGATATGGTCCCCGCCCCGCTCCCGGCGGTCGCCGGCGCCCGAAGCGTCCTGATCGTGGACGACGACGAGAGCACGCGCAAGCTCCTGCGGCTCGAGCTCGAGCCCCACGGGTTCACCGTACTCGAGGCCGCGGACGGACAGACGGCGATCGAGATCGCCCGCGCCCGCCAACCCAGCGTGATCGTGCTCGACATCCTGATGCCGCGCCTGGACGGCTGGACCGTACTGCGTGCGCTCAAGGAGTCTCCGGAGACGCGGTCGATCCCGGTGGTCATCCATTCCGTCGTCGACAACCGCCCGTTCGCCTTCTCGCTCGGCGCTTTCGACTACCTGGTCAAGCCCGTCACGCCGGGGCGGCTCTTCGAGGTCCTGTCCCGGGCGGGGGTCGTCGGGTTCCCCGGGTACGTTCTCATCGTGGACGACGACGCGGATGTCCGGGAGCTCTTCGAACGGGAGCTTCAGGCGGCCGGGTTCCGCACCGTATCGGTGCTGGGAGGCGCCGAAGCGCTGGCCCAGATGGCCGAAGAGACGCCCTCCTCGGTCCTGCTCGACCTGCTCATGCCGGACCCCGACGGCTTTGAAGTCATTTACCGGATGCGCGAAAATCCGGCCCTGCGTGCCGTCCCGGTGGTCGTGATGACCGCCAAGGATCTGACCGCGGAGGACTATGACAGGTTGAACGGCGCGGCACAGCGAATTCTCGGGAAGGGAGCGGACATGACGCGTCTCGTCAGCGACGTCTTGAGGAGCATCGGGCAGGAAAGGGGCGCCGCGTTGAACGCCTGAGCGGGCACGCGCGAAACCATGGCCAGGATCCTGATCGCCGAAGATTCTCCCGACATCCGGGCATTGATCCAGATGCTGCTGGAGGCCGCGGGGCACGAGGTCGTGGCCGTCAACGACGGCCGCGCGGCGGTCGCGCAGGCGCGCGCGGTTCGCCCCGACCTCATCCTGATGGATCTCTCGCTGCCGATTCTGTCGGGCTGGGAAGCGACGCGCCAGATCCGCGCCGACGGCGCGAGCGCCGCGATCCCGATCCTGGCGGTCACGGCCCACGCGATGCAGGGCGACCGGGAACGCGCCCTGGCCGCCGGCTGCGACGGCTTCATCCCCAAGCCGATCAACGAAGAGACGTTCGCTTCGCGCGTCGCCTCGTATCTGGGTGTGCGGCCGGCCGCGCTCTCCGAGCCAACCGGAGAAAAAGGCCCCGTTGGAAGCCAGCCCGGCCGCATCCTCGTCGTCGACGACCAGCCCGAGGTCGCGGCGCTGCTCAAAACGGATCTGGAAGCGGACGGGCACGAAATCATCGTCGCGACCGGAGCCGCTCCCGCACTCCTACTCATCGGGAAAGACGATCGCTTCGATCTCTGCGTCATCGACGTGATGCTGGGAGCGGATTCCGGGTACGCGCTGACCGAGACCCTGGTGAAACGGTCCGCGGAGTATCTCCCTGTGCTGCTCATCACGGCGGGGACCATCGACCGCGAAAGGGCCTTCCGCGTCGGCGCCGACGACTTCATCGGCAAACCGATCGAGACCGTCGAGCTTCGCGCCCGCGTCCGCTCCCTGATCCGGATCGGGCGCCTGGTTCGCGAGCACCGCCGGGTCGGGCGCGAGCGCTCGGAGGCCTATCGGAAGCTCACCGAGCTCGACCGCATGCGGTCGGACTTCCTCTCCACCGTGTCGCACGAGCTGCGGACGCCCCTCAACACGATCATCCTGCTGGCCCACCAGCTCGAGAAGGAAGACGGCTCGCCGGAAGAGGACCTCGAGCGCCGGAACCGCAACGTGCGCGTGCTTCGGGAGGCCGCCGAGGCCCTGCGCCAGATGGTCAACAACATCCTGGATCTCGCCAAGCTGGAGGCAGGCCAGCGCGATCTGCATCCGCAAGCCATGTCGATTCCGGAGCTTCTTCGGGAGAACGCAAACCTCGTGGAGCCGCAGGCACGGGCGAAAGGCCTGGAGCTCTCCGTCGAGGCTCATCCGGAGCTCCCCGGGATCTCACATCTGGATCGGGAAAAGCTGTCCCGCGTTCTCGTCAACCTGTTGTCCAACGCCGTGAAGTACACGAGCGCCGGCGGCGTGACTTTGCGCGCCGCGCCCTGGCAGGGCTCGACGACCTTCGAGGTGAGCGACACGGGCTGCGGAATCGCTCCCGAGATGATCGCCGCCGCCTTCGAGCCCTTCCGGCAGATCCGGCCGAGCAGCGGTCCGTCCGCGCAGGGAACGGGCCTCGGCCTGTCGATCTCGAAGCAGCTCGTCGAGATCATGGGAGGGGACCTCTTTCTCGAGAGCCGCGAGGGCCAGGGCACCCGGCTCTCGTTCACGCTGCCGGACCTTCCGACGGTGACCGATCCGGATCGGACGCCGGAGCCTCCGCCTCGCCACTCGGACTCCGCCGGAAAGAGGCGGATCGTCCTGATCGTAGAGGACGACCAGGCCTCGCGCTACGGACTTCGAGCGTTGCTGGAGTCGGAGGATTTCGACGTCCACGAGGCGAGCAGCCTCAAGGAAGCCGAGGACGTTCTCAAAACGAAGCGCCCGGACGCCATAGTCCTCGATATCACGCTCCCCGACGGGGACGGAGCCGTATGGCTGCGCTCCCGGCTCGACCGATCGTCCGACTTTCCACCGGTCATCGCCCTGACGGGCGTGACGGCCGACGAGGACACACGCCGGGTCGTGGCCGCGGGTGTGAGAAAGGTGTTGACCAAGCCGGTCAACGTCGCTCTGCTTCTCGCGTCGCTGCGCGAAGTCGAGGTCGCGAGCTAGGTCCGGGTCAGGCGGTCAGGTTCTCTACGGTCGCCAGGCCCGCCACCAGAAACAGGACGAACAGCACGGCGCAGACTCCCGCGAGGATCGTCCCCACGGCGAAGGGAACGAACAACAGGGCGAGCGCGGCCAGTACGAAGCAGACGAGGGCGATCCGCAGCAACGTCATCGTGTTCCCCGAAATGAGGATGCCCCCGGCTCGACCGGGGGCATCTCGCCATTCTCATTCTCTCGTCGATTCTTACGGCTGGCCCCGGTAGGGCTCGACCGTGGTGACCTTCTGTCCGCTGTCCGTCTTGGTGTAGGTGACCTTGACGCGATCCCCGACCGCCACGGACGCCTTCATCCCGACGTTCTCGTCGAGGTCGAAGGTGAAGTCCTTGTCCTTAGGCCCCATGACCTTGATCTTCTTGCCGGGCTCGTACTCCTTGACCGTGCCGATGACCACTTCGGTCTTCACCTTGGTGTCCGCGCCGGGTCCGCTGTGCTTCATGGTCGACTCGGAGTGCACCTTGGGAGCGGAGGCCGCCATCTGGTCCTGGGGGCTCGCCTTGGAGAGGACGCTGACGTGCTCGGTCCCGTCATCCGCCTTGTGGTACGTCACCTTCGCCATCTGGCCGACGACGATCGAGCCGTCGACCCGGGCGCCTTCGTCCAGATCGAACGAGTAGGTCTTGTCGCCGGGGCCCGAAAGCTTGATCTTCTTGCCGGCTTCGTACTCCTTGACGGTGCCGACTACCGTTTCGACTTTCGTTTTGCTGTCCGGTCCAGACCCGGTCTGCTTGACCGTGGTCTCCGTGTGCGCCTTCTGCTGGGCCTGCGCGGTCGCGCTCGCCCCGACCACGAAGCAAAGGGCAACGGCCGCTGTTGCGAGTCGTTTCATTTCAACCTCCAATGGCACACCCGAATTGGGCGGCCTCATCTCCTCTTCTCTTCACCTTCAAGAACCGTGCCGGTCGGGGGAGAGAGCCTTGCGGAGGCGGTTTTTCTTCGGCGCCGCGCTAACCGACCGGACGCCGGTTTCAATCCCGTGGCTCGCTCTACGAGGGTGACCAACCCCGGGGCGCCATCTAAGGAATCGCGCTACGAAGACGCTGGATCGTGCGAACGAACCTCCCCCGAAGCGAGGAGCTCAAATCCGACAGCGCAGGAGCCTGAGGAGCCGCCTGCTCATTGGCCGACGTCCGCCGATCGACGTGGTTGGTGCCGCGTCCCGAGGAAGAGCCCGGCACGATGGGAGCGACCGATCTCTCCGGCCAGCACGCAACTCCGTTTGCGCCGGGGACCAGGTTTGCGGGATAAGCGCCCGCGCAGAAGTACGGAGACACCTGGCACAAGGCCGCTAGCTGATCCGCGCAGGGATTCGGAGATGACGTTGCAACCTGCGCCGCGATGACGATAGCCAGGATCATGACCGTTTACCTCCGGGTGTCGACGGGGTCGGATCCCTGTGTTTCCGTGGATCCGCTCGGATCCGATCTCATCGATACCCACGGTCTGAGGGAGCAATAACCGGGCCAGTCCGGACGGAGGCACTCTCTTGGGAGCGGCGAAAAGACGGCGCGGACTCTCAGCGAGTGTCCCCTTCCGGCGCTCCGCGGTTTTTCGCGGGAGCGAGAAGAGAGTTAATCTGGCGGAGGTTGCCCGCTCCGCGGCCAGAACAACGTGCAGGGCGGCGGCGACATGGGCGCGCTGCCGAACAAGCTCCCGGGCGGCCAGGACGTCGAGAATCCCGAGCTCCGCGCCAAGTTCGAGCACGTCTGGGGCGCCGCGATCCCGACGAAGAAGGGCTGGCACCTGTCGGAGATGTTCGAGGCGATGGAGCACGGGAAGCTTCGGACCCTCTACGTCCTCGGCGAGAACCCCGCGCAGTCGGAGGCCGGCCAGACGCGGGCGATGAAGCTGCTTTCGGGCCTCGATCACATCGTCGTGCAGGACATGTTCCTGACGAAGACGGCCGCGATGGCGCACGTCGTGCTCCCGGCGGCCGCGTCGTGGTGCGAGGACGACGGCACAGTCACATCGAGCGAGCGGCGCGTCCAACGCGTGCGCAAGGCGCTCGAGCCCCCCGGACAGGCGCGCGCGGATCTCAAGATCGTGGTCGAGCTCGGAAAGCGGCTCGGCGTATCGCTCGGCGAGCCCGTCGCGGAGAAGGTGTGGGACGAGCTGCGCTCGCTTTCGCCGCGGCACGGCGGCATGAGCTACCGGCGGCTCGAAGAGCTCGGCGGATTGCAGTGGCCCTGCCCGGACGAGTCCCACCCGGGGAGCCCGTTTCTCCACGGACGCCTGTGGGCCGAGCCCCGGGAGGGCCCGCCCGCGCCGTTCCATGCCGTCGAGCACGACCCGCTGGTCGACAAGCTGTCGGAGGAGTTCCCGATCCGCTTGACGACCGGGCGCCGTCTCGACTCCTACAACACGGGCGTCCAGACGGCCGGCTACACGTCGCCGCTGCGGCGCGGCGAGACGCTGGACATCGCGCCCGAGGATGGCGCGCGGCTCTCCGTGTCCGACGGCGAGCTCATCCGGGCGGTTTCGCGGAGGGGCGCAGTCTCGGTGCCGGTCCGCTACGACGCGACGCTGCGGCCCGGGCTCGCCTTCATGACACTTCACTTTCAGGACGAAGTGTCGACCAACATCCTGACGATCGACGCCATCGACCCCAAGTCCGGAACGGCGGAGTTCAAGGCCTCGGCGATCCGGATCGAGAAGGTGGCGGAGGCGAGGGCTTAGGCCGAATCTACTGGGTCTGCGAGCGTGCTTCGAGCTTCTCCAGCCGCTCGCGAAGCGAGGTGACGTCGCCCTCGAGCGAGCGAATGCGCCGATCGAGCTCGCCAAAGGACAGGCGGATCATGGCCTTGATCTCGCCAAATTCCTCGACCATCCGTGATTCGATTCGATCGAGCCGTGATTCGAATCGATCGAGGCGCCCTTCCAAGCCATCGAAGCGCCCTTCAAAGCGATCGAGCCTGTCGTTGTTCGCACCCAGCCCCTCCGCGAGCGTGCGAATCTCGGATCGCAAGCCCTCCGCGACGACGCTGAAGTGCCGCTTGATGTCCTCGCGGTCCTCGCCGGTCATGGCCGGCGACAATAGCACTTACCGCCGGCGGCTTCATCTAGACTAGAGAGCGAGTGGATCTCCACCTCATCCCCGGCGCGGAAGCCTCGGCGGACGAACGCGAGGCCGTCGACGCGGTGCTCGGAGCGCCGGCGTCGGGATGGGAAGGCGGCGCGAGGCGGCCGGAGACCGAGGGGCACGTCGCGAGGGGAGGCGACGCCATTCGCGCCCGGCGGCACATGCTCCTGCCCGCGCTCTGGGCGGCGCAGGCGCGCGCGGGATGGATCTCGCCCGGCGCGCTGAACTACATCTGTCAACGGCTCTCGGTGGCTCCCGCGGATGCCTACGGTGTCGCGACGTTCTACGCGATGTTCTCGGTCGAACCGCAGCCGCCGACGATCGCCCACGTCTGCGAGGACCTCGCGTGCCGGCTCGCGGGATCCAAGGAGCTCGCCGCCGGGCTCTCCCAGCGCCTCCCGAAGGACGCGGTGAGGCCAGCGCCCTGCCTCGGCCTCTGCGAGCGCGCGCCGGCTGTTCTCTTCCAGTGCGCGGGCGCCGGCGCGCGGGACTACGTGGTCGCGCCGGCGGACCCCGAAGGCCCCGTTTCCCCGCTGCAGCGCGACGAGAGCCGCGCGATCCGGACCGGCTCCCCTTCCGCCCCCCAGACGCTCGACTCCCTGCGTCAGAGCCTTCGGCTCCTCGCCCGGGTCGGGCTGGTCGACCCGGAAAGTCTCGACGACTACCGCGCGCACGGGGGGTACGAGCGCAACAAGCCTCCCTTCCCGGTCGAGAAGGGTCTCTTTCAGAAGCCGACCGTCATCAACAACGTCGAGACGCTCGTCAACGTGCTCCCGATCGTGCGCGAGGGCGGCGCGGCGTTCGCGGCGATCGGCACCGCCCAGTCCACCGGGCCCAAGCTCTTCTGCCTCTCGGGCCACGTCGCGCGGTCCGGCGTCTACGAGGTCGAGTTCGGCGCGACGCTGCGCCAGCTCATCGACCTGGCGGGGGGAGTGCCCGGAGGCCGGAACGTTCGGGCCGTGCTTCTCGGCGGCGCGGCGGGGTCCTTCGTCGGCCCAGCGGAGCTCGACGCGCCGCTGACCTTCGAGGGCACGCGCGCGATCGGCGCGTCGCTCGGCTCGGGCGTCGTGATGGTCTTCGACGAGGGGGCGGACCTGGCGGACGCGGTTCGCCGCATCGCAGCCTTTTTCCGCGACGAGTTCTGCGGCCAGTGCGTGCCCTGCCGCATCGGCGCCGAGCGCCAGGAAGAGCTGGTGACGCGGATCGCGGCCGGTCGGCCGCTCGGCTCGATGCCGCAGGAAATCGCGCTCCTGGACGAGATGGCGCAGGCGATGCGCGACGCCTCGATCTGCGGCCTGGGCCAGACGGCGTCGGGCGCGATCCAGTCGGCGATCCAGAAGCTCGGCGTCTTCGGGGCGAAGGCATGATCCCGGCCGACAAGCGCCTCCATCCCGATCGGCTGGCAGTTCGTGCAGAACCGGCCGAAGGAGTGACCCGCCGTCAACCGAGTGACACGAAGGCCGCCGGGGCCCGGGTCGTCATCCGTGCCGCCCCTCGAGCTCCGGCCACCGGCCCTCCGCCGCGCAGGGCTCGCAGCGAAAGAACATCGAAGGCTGCTCGACCATCCTCCGCGTATTCTCCCCGCAAACCCGGCACCCGAAGGCCGAAAGTCGAGCGGCTTTCGTGGTCAGCAGGATGCGCCCGGGCTCGCCCTCAGCCTGTCCGTGGGGGCCGCACGAGCAACCGTCCCCGGCGAAATGCTCCGCCCAGCCGTCCTGACGGCACCACCGCTGGCGGCACCAGGCGCTCGGCTCGACGAGTCGACCCATCACGGTCATGCTCCAAGAATCAGGGCCCTCCCCGGACGAATGATGTCCGTGCCGGCAAGGGGCCCGTTGATAGGCTCCTCCGCGTGCGCAATCCTCTGAAGAGGCTCCTCCGCCGGGGGGTCGAGGTAGCCCGGCCCGCTTCGGACTACAAGAGCGCGTGGAACAGCGCGGCCGTTGCCGACGCGCACGACGCGATCCTGACGGGAGCGAGCCCCGAGGACTTCGAGCGCACTGGGCAAAGCGATGCGGCTCTGCTGGGCCGCTATCTCCGCGGCGGCGAGGTCGTGCTCAACATCGGCTGCGGCGTGGGCCGCGTCGACAAATACCTCGCACCGCGGGTCCGGGAGCTCCACGCGATCGACGTGAGCGGGGAGATGATCCGAAGGGCCCGCGCGCGGCTCGGAGGGTTTCGCAACGTCCATCTGCGAGAGGTCGGGAACCAGGAGTTCCTTTCGGCCTTCGACCCCGGACAGTTCGACCTCGTCTTTTCCTTCCTCGTTCTGCAGCACCTGGAAAGAGAGGACGCGTTCCTCTACCTGCGCGACGCCGCGCGCGTGCTCGAGCCGGGCGGGTGGCTCGTGACCCAGTTCCCCAACTTCCTCTTCCCCGCGTATACCCGCGCCTTCCTCGAAGGCGCCGAGGCTTCCCCCCGCAGCCCCGGTCGCGTGCGCGCGTACACGGAGCCCGAGGTCCGCCACCTGCTCGCGACGGCGGGCTTCGCCATCGCCAACCTCTGGTTCGGCGGTCATCAGAACCAGCCGGCGGAGATCTACGTCGCAGCGAAGACGAGTCCGTCCTGACCCCATCCGGCGTGCTACCCTTTCGAGCGTATCCGTAACAACGATCATCTTCGGTTGAGACACCGCCGCGCCGCCGCCCTCTTCGCGGCTCCTGCCCTCCTCCTCGCCGCCCTGGTCCTCCCGGCCCAGGCCGAGGAGCGCGCCACCATCCTCTGGAAAGGCGAGGCCCACCCCTTCGGAACGATCGGGGGCCGCGAGTTCGTCGTGTCCGATGCCGCGCGGGCTCTCGGCTTCACGGTCGCCTCGGACGCGGGCACGGGGGTGCTGACGATCTCGGGCCAGGGCCACCAGATCCTCGTGGGACCCGGCACGGCGCAGGTGCCCGTGGATCGCCGCATCATCCCCATCTCCGCCCCGGCCCGCCTGGTTGCGGGCGCCCTGTACGCGCCCGCCGATTTCTTCGACAAGGTGCTCTTCCCGCTCGCCGGAGCGGCGGGGACGTGGGACGCGGGACGGCGCGTCTGGACGCTCATCCCGGCCGGCCCGCCTCCTCTCTCGATCGAGGTCGCGGTCGTGCACGTCGCGCCCTCGACGCAGGTCGTCCTGCGCCTCTCCGGGGCCGCGAAAGTCGAGACGGCCATGTCGGAGAAGGGATTCCAGGTCCGTTTTCTGGAGACGCGCATCGACCCGCCCTTTCCCGAGAAGAGGTACGAGGATCCGCTGGTGGCGGCGGTTCGGTTCGCGGGCGACACCGCGACGATCGAGTTTCGCGAGCCGGACCTGGCGGCGCGCGCGTACCCGCTGACCTCCCCCGACCGGCTGGTCGTCGAGATCGGACGCCGGGCCGCCGCGCCGGTCCCCGGGAGGGAAGCCCCCCCCGCTCCCCTTGCCGCGGCGCCGCAGCTGACGATCGTCGTCGACCCGGGACACGGGGGAACGGAGACCGGCGCGATCGGCCTGGGAGGCCTCCAGGAGAAGGACACCACGCTCGAGATCGCGCGGAGGCTCGCGGCGACGCTTCCGAAGGTCCTCTCCTGCCGCACGGTCCTGACGCGCGACACCGACGTGCTCCTATCGCTCGACGACCGGACCTCGATCGCCAACCACGAGAGGGCGGACCTCTTCCTTTCGGTCCACGCCAACTCCTCGCGCTCGGCCTCGGCGCAGGGCTCCGAGACGTACTACCTGTCGCTCGAGGCTTCGGACAAGATCTCTCAGGAGGTGGCCAGCCGCGAGAACGCGTCCAACGGCGCGGCCCCCTTGCCCGCGGGCGACACCGGGAATCCCGATCTCGACTTCATCCTCTGGGACCTCGCCCAGAGCGCCCACCTGAAGGAGTCGAGCGAGCTGGCCGAGGCGATCCAGGTCGAGCTCAACGCCGTGTCCGACACGTCGAGCCGCGGCATCAAGCAGGCCCCCTTCCGGGTCCTCGTCGGCGCGAGGATGCCCGCCGTGCTCGTCGAGGTCGCGTTCATCTCCAACGCCGAGGAAGAAAAGCGGCTCCGGAGCCCGGAGTTCCAGCAGACGCTGGCCGACGCGGTGGCCCGCGCCGTGGCCGGCTTCTTCTCCAGGCGCCTCCCCTCGGCGGTCCGCCCGACTCCCACGGCCGCAGCGCCCCCGCCCGCGCCATGAGCCGCCGCGCGGCCGCGATTCTGCTCGCGGTCCTGGCGGCCGCGGTGACGGCGCTCCTGTTCGTCAACCGGGGCGAGATCTCGGGCCTGCGGCGGCGCGTGCCCCGCCCGTTCCTTCGGGTCACCCCTTCCCCGCCGGTCCCCGTGACTCCGGAGCCCGGCGTCACCGCCCCGCCCGCCGTGGAAAACGTGAAGATCACCCTCTACTTTCCGGACCAGCAGGGGATGCTGCTCTTTCCCGAGGAACGCGACATCCCGAAGCCCGCCGGCGGCCCGGCGTTCCTGAAGGTCCTCTTCGCCGAGCTTCAGAGGGGGCCGGCGCGAGAGGGTCTCATCATTGCGATCCCCGAGAAGATGCACCTGCGCAACGCCTTCCTCCTTCCCGAGGGCGAGGCGGTGGTCGACTTCGCGCTGGATTCGGGGCTGACGTTCGGTTCCGACGAGGAGCTGGCGATCGTCGCCTCGCTCGTCGACACGATCCTCGACAACGTGGCCGAGACCAGCCGTGTGAGAATCCTCATCAACGGCGAGCCCGCCGAGACTCTGGGAGGCCACGTGGACCTGACACGGCCGCTTCTATTCATTCGCAGCATCGTCGCGCCTGCAGGCGCCGCCGAGCCCGTGCCCACGCCATGAGCCGTTCGACACCCCGCCCCGACGGCCGCAAGCCTTCCGAGATGCGCGAGGTAACGATCGAGACGGGCGCCGCGCGGCACGCGGAGGGCTCGGCGCTGATCTCGCTCGGCCATACGCGGGTGCTTTGCGCGGCCTCCGTCGAGGACCGCGTGCCGCCGTTCCTCAAGGGCACCGGCAGCGGATGGGTGACCGCCGAGTACGGGATGCTCCCCCGCGCCACGCACACGCGGTCGGCGCGCGAGGCGGCACAGGGCAAGCAGGGCGGCCGGACGCTCGAGATCCAGCGCCTGATCGGGCGCTCGCTCCGGAGCGTCGTCGAGCTGCGCGGGCTCGGCGAGCGCACGATCACGCTCGACTGCGACGTCCTGCAGGCCGACGGAGGCACGCGCTGCGCCGGCATCACGGGGGCCTGCGTCGCCCTCTCCCTCGCGCTCGCCAGGCTCACCCGCGAGGGCAGGATCCCGCGCTGGCCGCTGCGCGAAACGGTCGCGGCGGTGTCCGTCGGGATCTGCGCCGGCCAGCCCGTCCTCGATCTGGCCTACGAGGAGGACGCCGAGGCCGACGTCGACTGCAACGTGGTCGGCACGGCTTCCGGCAGCTTCGTCGAGATCCAGGGCACGGCCGAGCGGCGGCCCTTCTCCGAGGAGCAGCTCACCGAACTTCTCGCGCTCGCGCGCAAGGGATTGAAGAAGTTGCGAGATCTCCAGGCCGAGGCGCTGGCCCCGCACCTCGCCGGGATCGA